>DATDWN010000016.1:0-131383 GCA_036517395.1 Minisyncoccota bacterium | reverse complement strand
TAAAAGCCAAAAAATTTATATTCATGGTGATTTTAAACCTGATAATCTTGTTGTTAGTAATGATAAAATAAATTGCATAGATTTAGATAATTCTAGATATGAAATTAGAGAAATGGATTTTGCTCGAATAGCACGTTATGTGTGGGGGTGGCCTACTGAGAAGGATTGGTTGAATAGAGCAGAAAACTTTATGAATGGGTATTTTCAAACCGAAGAGAATAAAAACAAAATAATTTCTGGCTCGTTATGTGGTTCAGTTATTATTCAACCGTTTCGTGAGTGTATGTGGCAATTTGAGAAATATATCTCTACACAAGAAAGGCATTATTTTGATAGAATGCAAGAAGAAATAGGTTTTCTTAATAGTGCAATACCCCTAATGGATGAGTTTGAATTGGAAATGGAAAGAATTACTCATTAAGTCTAGAATTACCACAAAGGCTACCTATTGTCTTCCAAAATCCTCAAGAGGGTATATAATAAGTGATATATAAAAATATGGATAAAAAATCAAAAATTTTGTTGACTATTATATGTATAGGAATTTTTCTGTCTGTGGGAGTAGTTTTCTATAGAACTGTTATGCAAAATAATTTTGAAATTATTGACTATGTCCCCGAATAACGTTATAAAACAATTTCCATTGGTTAGAATAGAAATTAAACCTACCAAAATACTAGACGGAGAGGTGGGTCTTTTTTCAACTCGTGCAGTAAGTAAAGGTAGTGTTATTGTTGAGGCAAAATATTATTCTGACATTAAAATATTACCCATAACTAAGTTTGATGCACTAGATGTCGTAACAAAAGGAAAAGTGCTTGGTTTCTGTCCATCTACCCCTAAGGGTTTTGAGGTACCCCCAGATTTGAATTATATTTCAAACGCATGGTATATGAACCATAGTTGTGAACCAAATGTTGGGTTTAACGATGGATATGATTTTATTGCCATAAAAAACATAAAGAAAGGTGAAGAGTTGTTTTGGGATTATGGGTATGATGAAAATAATTCAAGGTTCAAAATGAAGTGTGTTTGTGGATCTAATAACTGTAGGCAAATAATAACCGGAAATGATTGGATGATGTTGATGAAGGATAAAAATAAGTTTAAGTATTTTTCACCAAAATTGAAGAAGTTTATTAAAAGTAAAAATACCAAATAAATATGGAACAAATACTTTGTCCTTGGGAGGCACCACAATTCCTTTTTTATTCTCTTGACTCAGGGATACCACAATTATTATATTATGCATATATACCGATTATTTTGATATCGTTACTGTTTGCTTTCTTTGTGTTGATAAAAGATAAATATTCGCTTAAAAGTAAATTATTATTACTCATTTCTCTTCTATTCACAGGCTTTATTTTGAATGCAATTTTTCAGTGGACAAGTAATGACCCATTTTTTCAAATGTTTTCTTGGCAGTTAAACGCAATACTTGAAGTAATGATAAGTCTATCTGTTATTTGTTTTATATATGAATTCTTAGATATCAAAACGGTTTCACAAAAGATTTATCAGTTTGCTGCACTGTCTTTGATACCAGTAATATTGTTATTACCAACCAAATATAATGTAAAACAATTTTATTTAACCGAAGATGATTGTGGTGGAGTCTTGGGTAATTTATGGGTGTATATTTATGCGATAGAAATTATTTCAATTTTTGTTGTTATTTATCTTTGTTATAAAAAATTTAAAGAGAGTAAAAACGATCAAATGCAAAAGACTCAAGCCATTATTATTGGTATTGTTTCATTTATATTACTAAGTTTGTTTACATTAACAAATATACTTGGAGAAATAACAAAAATTTATGACATTAACCTAGTTGGTCCGATTGGGATGGTTATTTTCCTGGGTTCAATGGCATATGTAATTGTTCGTTTTCGGGCGTTTAACATTAAACTTATCGGAGCACAAGCACTAATTGTTACTATCGTTGCCTTAGTTGGTTCACAATTCTTTTTTATTCAAACAGATACGAACAGAATATTAACTGGAATTACCCTCATAATTCTTGGTATTGTTGGAATTAATTTAATTCGTAGCGTGAAAAGGGAAGTTGAGTTGCGTGAACAAAAGGAAAAGTTAGCAGGAGAATTGGCTGTCACAAATGAAAAATTGAAGGAAGTAAATCAGGGTCAATCAAGCCTAATACACTTTATGAATCATCAGATTAAGGGGCGCTTTGGTAATATTAAAAATATTTTTGCTGAACTTTTGACTGATGACTATGGAACAATGCCTCCGGCAACTACACCCCTAATACAAAAAGGTGCTGATGAGGCAAACGTCGGTATAAATTATGTTACTAGTATTTTGAAAGGAGCTAGTGCAGAGAGTGGAACTTTGCAATACGAAATGAAAGCTATGGATTTGAAGACTGTGGTTGAAGAGGTGGCAAAAAAACAAAAAGAAAATGCGGAGAAAAAAGGTTTGAAATTTAATCTAGATATTATTTCGGGTGACTACAATGTATCTGGTGACCCAGTCCAACTGGGCGAAGCTATCAAAAATCTAATTGATAACGCTATCAACTACACACCCTCTGGAAGTGTTGAGGTGGGACTGTCACAGACCGACAAAAATATTTTGTTTAAAGTAACAGATACAGGGGTTGGTATAACACCAGAAGATAGGGAACGTTTGTTCAAGGCTGGTGGCAGGGGGATTCATTCTCTAAAAGTAAATGTGAATGCTACTGGCTACGGTCTAGTGTTTGTAAAGAATGTAGTTCTGGCTCACAAGGGACGAGTTTGGGTTGAGTCAGATGGACACGAAAAGGGCTCCATCTTCTATTTGGAGTTACCAAAAACTCAATAAAATTTGTTATGCAAATAAAATCAAAACTGACAAACAGAAAAGGTCAGGTGCTGGATTATGTTTATTATGAAAATGTAGACCCAATGCAAGATTTGGAAGGTAAAATACTACACGGTGTTCACGGTTTTTGTTTTTGTAAAGAAAAAATGGTTGTAGTTTATGCTGAAAAGAAAAAATATTGGACTCCACCTGGTGGGGGAATAGAAAAAGGAGAAACCTACGTAGAGGCCTTAATTCGTGAAGTGAAGGAAGAAACTAATATGAAAGTACTACATCAAGAACTTATTGGTTTTATTGATGTGTATGAAACGGATAGAACCATCCGACAAACTCGCTCGTTTTGTGTTGTGGAGCCGTATGGTGATTTTGTCTCTGACCCGGATGATGGAGAAATCACAGAAATCAAACTAATTGATCCAAAAGACTATAAGAAGTACTTCGACTGGGGTGCAATAGGAGATAGAATAGTGGAACGAGCGCTGGAGATAAAAGAGAAATTGTTGTAGAATATTTTTCTATGCAAGAAAAGAAGAAAGGCCAGAATATTAAAGTCGGCCAGATAATTAAACAGTTTTCCATTGCTGTCGGCCCTATCAAAGGTCAGTTTTTTTCTATATATGTATTATTTTTCATCGCTCAAATAGTAAATGTCATTGTCCCTCTCTACTACAAACAGTTTTTTGACGCCTTAGGCAAATCAACCAGCTTGAATCTCACAGCTCCATTATTGGTAAAGATAATCACTATTATCCTCTTGTTGCACATTATAAACTGGCTATTTTGGCGAGTGGGTATGTACATGTACGATTTTATGCAATCTAAAGTCATGTCCAATCTAAGGCAGAATGCTTTTAACTACACTATTAAACATTCTCACACATTTTTTGCCAACAGTTTCAGTGGAGGCCTTGTCCAAAAAGTTGGACGCTTGAGTCGGGCTTTTGAGGGCTTGACCGACACCATCTCTTTCAACCTAATGCCCTTGGTTATTACTGTGGTTGGTTCTATATGGGTGACATATCTTATTGCTCCTATAATTTCCTTGGTCATGGTCATTTGGGTTGTTATTACCGTAATATTTAGTTTTCTATTTTCTACATGGAAACTAAAATACGATACCGAATCCTCTGCCGCCGACTCCAGAACTACCGGATATCTATCTGATTCAATAACAAACAACAGCGCGGTTAGCTTTTTTACAGGACACGAGTATGAATCAAGTGGTTTTCAAGGTGTTTCTGATGATCAAGCCAAGAAAACTCTTTTCTCTTGGCGTCTTGGGGAGATTGTCGACGCAGTCCAATCTCTTCTAATCATGCTCGTTGAGTTTTTTATTTTCTATTACATGATCAGATACTGGTCTCTTGGCTTGGTGACGATAGGTACATTTGTTTTGGCACAGACTTATATCATTGGTCTGGCTCAACAGCTCTGGGGTCTAAACAGGATAGTTCGAAATTTCTATCAGCACATTGCTGATTCAAAAGAGATGGTTGAGATCATGCTCACCCCACATGAGATACAGGATGTACCAGACGCAAAAAAACTGAATGTGACTAGAGGCGAGATAGTATTTGACGATGTATCTTTTAGTTTTGGTGGTAATAGTCACGCCATAAAAAATTTGAGCGTAAATATAAAAGCTGGAGAAAAAGTGGCCGTTATAGGGCCGTCGGGGGCAGGTAAAACCACGTTTGTTAGGCTCATTATGCGTATGTATAACGTGACAAAGGGTTCGATAAGTATTGATGGGCAGGACATAAGTAAAGTGACTCAAGATAGTTTGCGAGAAAATATAAGTTTCGTGCCACAAGATCCGATACTTTTCCACAGAACTCTCATGGATAACATCCGCTATGGTCGTCGGGATGCAAGCGACGCAGAGGTAGTGGAGGCTGCTCGATTGGCCCACTGCGCTGAGTTCATAGAAAACTTGCCTTTGAAATACGAAACATTTGTCGGTGAAAGAGGAATAAAACTTTCTGGTGGAGAACGACAGCGTATTGCCATCGCCAGAGCCATTTTGAAAAAAGCGCTAATACTTATTTTTGACGAAGCGACATCTAGTCTCGACTCATACTCTGAGTCTCTTATTCAGGATGCTTTGGAAAAACTGATGAAAGAGTGTACAACTATAGTAATCGCCCACAGACTATCAACGGTCAAAAAAATGGACAGGATAATCTCTATGAACGATGGAAGGATTGTGGAAGAGGGAACTCATGATGAGCTATCGAACGTAGAGAGTGGATTGTACAAAAAACTTTGGGATTTGCAGATTGGTGGGTTTTTGTAGGATAAAATAGATATGTTACAATATCTTTATGTCTAAAAAAACCTTACTTTCGGGAATACAGCCGAGTGGTAGTCTGCATGTTGGAAACTATTTTGGGGCAATAAGGCAGTTTATTGATATGCAGGATGCCCACAACGCTATTTATATGATTGTTGATTATCATGCTCTGAATTCCGTTCAGGATAGGGAAACCCTTTCTCAAAATATTTTAAATCTGGCCATCGACTACCTCGCACTTGGACTAGATCCACAGAAGTCTATTATTTTCAAACAATCAGACGTGTCAGAACACACCGAGCTTTGTTGGATTTTCGATACTATCGTCACAATGCCATTTCTTATGCGAGCTCACGCCTTCAAAGACGCGGAAGCAAACAACAAAGAGATAAGCGTGGGTAAATTTAATTATCCGGTGCTGATGGCGGCAGATATTTTGTTGTATGATGTTGACGTCGTTCCCGTCGGTCAAGATCAGAAACAGCATGTGGAATATACTCGTGATATTGCACAAAAATTCAATAATGTTTTCAAAAAGGATATTTTCAAATTGCCTGATGTGAAAATCATGCCAGAAGTAGCTGTCGTTCCCGGGACTGATGGGCGCAAGATGAGTAAGAGTTATGGAAATACCATACCGCTTTTTGCAACTGATGAGGAAATTGAAAAAGCGGTGATGTCAATTGTTACGGATTCCAGCGGAGAGAGACCGGAGAATGTCTACGCTATTCACAGACTTTTCAAAACCGAAGCAGAACTTGCTCCGCTTTATGACCAAAACAAAGGACAGTACAAAGCCCTGAAAGAAGCTTTAATTGCTGATCTGAAAGCATTTATCACTCCACTTCGCGAAAAACGTGCCCAACTGGCAAGCGACACCGAATATGTACTAGATGTTCTAAAGGAAGGTGGCAAAAGAGCAAAACTAAAAGCAGAGAAAAAAATGGAAGCGGTGCGGGATGCAGTTGGAGTAAAATTATACTAATGTAAAATAAGGCCTTGTATGCTGAGCTCTATAACCTCCAGGCCAAGAGATTTAAAAAGTAATGAATTTATGCTAGGATTTTAATATAATGATAAATCGAGTTTATAATAAAGATATTGGTGGGCATGTAGGAAGGGAAATCATGGTTGTGGGGTTTGTTCATATCTTGCGTGTGCAAAGCAAGATTATTTTTCTCATATTACGGGACGTGACAGGCGTGATTCAGACGGTTATCGAGGCTTCAAGTCCAGCCTTCGATATAACAAAAGACTTGTCTCATGAGTCGGTGGTCAAGATAACAGGCACAGTTAAAGAAGCTAAACAGGCCATGGGCGGGTTTGAAATCAGTGTTTCCGATATCGAGGTGTTGTCAGTTGCTGATCCAGAGTTGCCGATACCGGTTGTGACAAAAGGCAGTGACGAAGAAACAGAAGCACCGACGCGGTTTGACTATCGTTGGATTGATTTGAGAAAGCCAGAAAAGGCAAAAATATTTCAAGTTTGGACGGAGTTTGAAAAGGGTTGGAGAAAATATTGGAGTGAAAATAATTTTATCCAACTTTACCCACCAAACTTTCTACAAACCCAATCAGAATCAGGAGCAGAAGTTTTCACGGTAAACTATTTTGATCGCAAAGCATATCTACCACAATCACCACAGTTTTATAAACAAATGGCTATGGCTTCTGGTTTGGAAAAAGTTTTCATGGTTGCACCTGTTTTCCGTGCCGAACCGTCATTTACAACTCGTCATCTGACAGAGTTCACTGGTTGGGATTTTGAAATGTCTTTCATAGAGTCCCACAATGATGTGATGGATCAAGAAGAGGGGATGATTGTTGAAGGATTCAAATCTGTGCTAGCCAAATTCCCTGACATCGCTATTACAGTTCCTACGCGGCCTTTTCCTCGTATAACCATGTTAGATGCTAAGAAAATTTTGGCTGGTCTCAGTGTTGAAAGCGGTGAAGAGCATGATTTGTCGCCCGAGGAAGAGAGAGCTATTTCAGAATATGTCAAGAAAGAGCACAATCACGAATTTGTTTTCATAACCGAATACCATAAATCAAAAAGTGCTTTTTACCATATGAGGCTGGAAGAGGGAAGTGACTACTCGCGAAGAGCTGATTTGCTTTATCGCGGTCTTGAAGTTACCACTTTGGCTCAACGCGAACACAGACCTGATATTTTGAAAAAACAGCTGGAAGAAAAAAGTATGTCGCTTGAGTCTCATAAATTCTTTATAGACTTTTTCAGATATGGTTGTCCTCCGCACGGCGGCGCAGGCATAGGCCCCGGCCGCTTCATCATGAAAATGCTCGACCTACCAAATGTGCGAGAAGCAACTTACTTACCACGCGATGTTAAGCGATTGAATCCATAAAAACTTCCAAATCTGGCCAATCCTTACAGGATCAGTACA
Source organism: Minisyncoccota bacterium (assembly GCA_036517395.1). Taxonomy (GTDB): domain Bacteria; phylum Patescibacteriota; class Minisyncoccia; order Phycocordibacterales; family DATDWN01; genus C7867-006. The sequence continues at coordinate 123,853 of DATDWN010000016.1, read as the reverse complement.
CCTTTTCGATCTTTTGATTACAAAAGCTCTGAAAAGGTTTTACGAAGTCATAGCATGACTTCTCACTCATCGTCTAAATTGTAAAACTGTCTCGTCAATGTACTAGATGTACACCTCCGATTCAGTTTCATAATTTATACGCGACCTTGTCTCAGATTTGAAAGTTTTGGAAATGAGAAAGGCCTCGGACGCAGCATGCTAAGCTGGCCGAGGCCCGTGAGTGTTACTAGTCGACTCTCTGGTTGCAGTACCAGGCGTCATGGAGTTCGAAGGTGAGTTCTAACAGATCACCATCCCAAAACGCCTTGAAGCCACCAGACTTTTGATAATTGAACCCTTTTGACGACAGGGGTCTGGAGGTTACCGCAAGAATGTGACGCATTGCACATTCCCTAAGTTCGTCGACTGTTGGCGTACGGGGCTGACTATCAAAGTGCCAAGTCCAATGGAGATGCTCCATGACTTGGCGTACCTTGTCAAAACCAAACACCCGCATGACGAAATCGATCTTCTCTTCTAAGGGTATTACCTGCAGTCGTTGTCTGTGTCGCATGTCTTGTCTCCGTGAGTGAATTGTTGGTTAAACTAACTCGAACTCTAGGAACAAAGTACATGCTCTTCTTTCATCTTAGAAAAAGAGCCAAAATTAAATTATCTTCTCCCCAACAATTTCAGGGGAAAATCTGCCGTACACAATAACATAACAATATTATGTACGTCAAGTGTACTATTCTGCTACGATCGTAGTATTATAGCAACATGGGAAATTTGGAAAAAGAGAGCAGGAAAAGGTCAAGAAAAGCCAATATCAAAAAAATAATACTACAAACTATAGCCGGGGCAGGTCTTGTCAGCGCGGCACTGATCGCACCAAATGTAATAGACGCAATGAATAAGTTCGGTCTTATACCAAATAGACGTATTAATGCAAACAGATCCAGAGACCACCTGGTGCAAAAAGGATTGCTTAAATACGAGGGAAAATATTTAAAGCTGACCCAAAAAGGCGAGAGGGAATTGCGACATATTGAACTTTCTGATTTCTCATTGAAAAAACCTAGGAAATGGGATAAGAAATGGCGAGTTCTCATTTTTGATATTCCAGAATCCAAACGATGGTTACGAGATAACGTCCGTAAAACCCTTTTTACTATTGGTTTTATCAAACTGCAAAACAGTGTATGGATTTATCCCTATGACTGCGAGGATTTAATAAATCTATTAAAAGCAGATTTCGGAATTGGCAAAGATGTACTATATCTTATTGTAGATTCTCTAGAATATGACGCTAGATTGAGAAAGATATTTGGCCTTGAATAGTTCAATATCGATTTATTTATAATGTACTATAATACTACGACCGTATCATTATAGTACATTATAGTATTATTTAAATATTAGATTTAGTCATTTCATATTGATCTCTGTAGGCTTCTTTGATATCTCCGAAATTCTACTTCTTGTGCCATATGCACGAACAGTTACTACTGGTTCATCCTCGTCTAAAGCATTTATAATTTTTTTTCGCCTAGCATCAGCAATTGAAATGGGATTTCCATTTTCATCAATAATTTCTTTCAGACGAATCAGGGCCAGTATTCGCTGGGTTCTTATGCCAAGATCAAGAAACAACTTATTTCGGCGAAGGTCATACAGGGCTTTGTTTATTGGTTGGATACCTTCAACTCTTCCACGAATAGGACTTGTAATAGCCACTTTATCAACGATGGGAGGTTTACCATCCTCTGGATAGGAAAAATAACCCATGCCTTTAAGATCAACGTCTCTGTATATTCTACCTTCTTTGTCCTTGAAAATAACTCTAGCTATAACACCGCTCCGACCATGATCAGGCTCAACCTCAAGTCCAAAAGTAGGTTCATCCTCTGGTTTGGGAGAAAGAAACATTCCAAGGGGGCTAGACTCTCCAGTTTTAAATTGAAAAGGGAAGCTAACTTCTTCATCTGTCCACTCAACCACATTGTTAACACGAACCATAGGAAGGAAATCCTTATTTTCGCTAAGCTTTTCCGCACCTAAACCAAGTGGTGTGTGTTTCGGTATGTGTTCATCGGGGGAATAAGCAGTTTCTTCCAACATCTTTTCATATTACCTTAAAGCAAAAAATAAATCCATTTGATATAATGGGCCTAATGGATTCAGTATATAATGTCAAAACTCATATTTTCGAGGGGCCTTTGGATACATTACTTTCGCTTATTGAGAAAAGAAAACTTTTTATAAACGACATTTCACTTGCCCAAGTGGCAGATGACTATATCGCTTATATAAAAAGCTTGGGCACTGATTCAGCCCTAAACGCGCATGGGGGCGCGTCGGGCGATCAGAAACATAATACTGTTTCTGATTTAGCTCATTTCATATTGATCGCTTCAACTCTTGTTCTAATAAAATCAAAGTCGCTTTTACCAAACCTCGCTATTTCCGAGGAAGAAGAGCACAGCATAGATGATCTGGAAGTGCGTTTGCGAGAATACCAAAAATATAAGGCCTTGAGCCTACACCTGCGGGAGAGGTTTGGAATCCACACGGAGTATTTACGATTACCATCGAAAGAAAAAGTGGTGGTTTTTACTCCCGATGAAAATATTTCTGTCACTCGGATACAGGAGACGATTTGGAGAATTATTCAGCAAATACCAAAGGAAGAAATTGTACCAAAAGCGGTAGTCAAGAAAATAATTTCACTGGAAGAAATGATAGAAAACTTAACTCTCCGTATCAAAGAGAGTATGAAAATGAGTTTTAAGGATTTTGCAAAAGTAGGCAAGGCTGAAAAATTGAATATCATCGTCAGTTTCTTGGCTATGCTAGAATTAGTCAAGCAGGGGATAATACGAGTGGAGCAGAGTAAGGAGTTTCAAGATATACGTATCGAGGCGGATACAGTCGGGGTGCCGAGATACTGAAATAGAATAATGAATATAGAATTATGAATAATGATTTAGTCCAAAAAATAGAGGCTGCACTTTTCTACCTTGCTGAGCCGATTAGTGTGGATTTTTTAGCTAAGATGCTTGAGGTTTCAAAAAAGGAGGTTTTGTCCGCCGTGGAAGAATTGACACAAACACTTTCCGCTCGTGGTGTTAAGCTTGTTGAGCATGATGGGGAAGTCAGTTTAGTTACAGCGCCAGAGTTTAGTGGACTTATTGAAAAAATAATAAAAGAGGAAAGGGAGAGGGATTTGGGCAGAGCTGGGATAGAAACCTTGTCTGTTATCGCTTACAGAGGTCCAGTTAGTAAAAAAGATATAGAATATATAAGAGGTGTGAACTCACAATACGCCTTGCGAAGCCTCCTGCTTCGAGGCTTAATAGAGAAAAAAGACAGCCGAGACGACGGGCGTTCTGTAGTGTATAGTATTACTGCCGATACATTGCGTTTTCTTGGACTGACGAACATTACTGATTTACCTGAATATGATAATGTAAAAGCAGAATTAGAGGTTAAGGAGATAGTAGAAGAAGAATTAACCTAATTTCTAATTATTCTAATTGACCTAAAGAATGACCAATTTTAGAATAATTAGGTCAATTAGAAATTTACCAATGAACAACGACTCACAAACTATATCAAATAAACTGATAGCGCTGGATGCATTTCTGGTGGTCTCAATTATTGTTATGGTTTTTGCTATCTACGGTCAAATGAATAAGCCTGCGCAAAAACTACTGGCTGATGTAGAGCAAGCCCTTTCGCCAAATGCCTTCGACAGCATCTCTCTTCAAGGAAAGTCAGCTTACGTTTTCGATGTGACTGCAAACAAAGTTTTATTTAAGAAAAATGAGTTTTTACAGCTTCCTCTGGCATCCATCACAAAACTGATGACAGCTTTAGTTGCCACGGACTTATATTCAAAAGATGCTCATGTAATAATAAAAAGGGAATTTCTAGCCGGGGAAGGGGATTCGGGTTTGTTTGTCGATGAGACATGGAGAATGAAAGACCTCTTGGATTTCTCTCTCGTCTCTTCTTCAAACGACGGCGCTATTTCGATCGCCTCCACTGTCGGAGCTTTTGATTTGAAAACCGACGACTATGTTTTGGGTCGGAAAAACTTTGTGTCAAGAATGAATGATAAAGCCAAGGTGCTGGGCCTGAAAGAAACATATTTTATAAACGAGAGTGGTCTTGATGAAAACGGATCCTCTGGTGGGTATGGCTCGGCTATAGATGTTGCGAAACTAATGCAATATATTTTAGAAAATAAGCCTGAAATCGTCGAGGCCACAAAATATCAGAGCATTAGTATTAAATCATTTAATAAAACTCACACGGCAAAAAACACGGATATGGTAATAAACGAAATCCCAAATCTTATAGCTTCTAAAACTGGATATACTGACATGGCCGGAGGAAATCTCGTCGTGGCATTTGACGCCTCAATCGGCCGGCCTATTATTGTGGTTGTACTAGGATCAAGCGAACAGGGAAGATTTAGTGATGTTTCGAAATTAGTGAATGCGAGTTTGAAATATATTAGTGAGTAGCTAGTGTGCGCCCAATCTCTTTCTCACCAAAACCTTTTCAGAGACCGCTCGCTTTTCCAGCGAAAAGCTCTCTTAGTCCTCGGCCACAACTTGTCAAGGCAGGGTACCTTGACAAGACCATGCTTGTGGCCTGCGGAGTCTCTGAAAAGATTTTGTCTCGACGAGATTGGGCTTAGTGCCATATTCGAGTTTATTTTATAATGAGAAAGCCGCCACCGAGAAGGGCGTCCGATGGACGGCTTCTCAGCGACGGCGTTATTGTCGACTATACGAAGATCTTGAAGTGACCGTTGCGGCTCTGGGTGCTGTAGTAGCCCTTGATGCGTTCCTTCTTACCGTTGGGCATCTCGGCGATGCCCTTGAAGTTCCAGCTCTCTCCGGAGCCACTCTCGTGCTCGAGACCGTAGATCGTGGTCTTGAGGTGGAACTTGATCCTCGAGTTATCGGTGAAGTACTGGAACTCGATGGTCAGACAGGGGTTGATGCCTCCGTAGGCGTTTCCGAAAGCGGTAATGAGATCCCACTTGTTCGGACCCGCCACGATGTTGTAGAGCTTATCGCTGAGTGACATACATCACGTCCTTTTTCCGTCCTACCCTTCTCGGGCGACCTGTACATACATACAGGAATTTCTGTGTATAGACTAACATATTCACATAATGCTGTCAAGTCCCAAAGCAACCCTTATTTTTGGACATATTTTGGGTTTTAGATTTATCCCTACACCAAGTTAAAAAACAATTTAGCGAGATGCTTACTGGATTACATATTATAAAAAATAAAGATAGTTTGGAAAAAGCTTGGTGTGGGGGTATACTAAATCCGCACACTAACATTGGCATGGTTGCAGGGTGTTTTTTATAAAATTTGTTACTTTGTCATGTTTTGGCGAGGAACAAAATCTAATGATTAACATTTAACAAGCAACAAAAACACAATGCCAATGTTAGTGTGCGGATAAATGTGTGGAATAGTTGGAATAATAGGACAGGAAATACAGAATAAAGAGAAAACCATTGGCCAAATGGTTGAGAAGATTTTTCATCGTGGACCGGACGATGATGGGTTTTTTGTTGATGGTTCTGTGGCGCTAGGCATGAGGCGACTGGCTATTATTGATCTAAACACGGGCAGACAACCCATAACCACGGATGATGGAAAGCTGATCATATTTTTCAACGGTGAGATTTATAACTACAAAGAACTCATACCAGAACTTGTGGTAAAAGGTTATAAATTCAAAACCCATTCTGATACAGAAGTCATTTTGCTGATGTTCCAAGAATATGGTGAGAAAATGCTACCGATGCTTCGTGGGATGTTTGTTTTTTGTATTTACAATATTGAAACAAAGGAGGTTTTTCTGGCTCGTGATTTTTTTGGCATAAAACCGCTGTACTATTTAGTCGATCCAAGTTCTGCGGAAGCTTTGCTTCCGCAGAATAATATTGTAGCTTTTTCTTCTGAGATAAAAAGTTTTTTGTCTTTTCCTGGTTTCATACCTGAAGTCAATGACAAAGCCATCATAAACTATCTTTCTTTTCAGTACAATCCGCTTGAGGAATCTTTTTTCAAAAATGTTTACAAACTTCCTCCAGCGCATTTTCTCAAAATAAACGCAAAAACTGGAGAAACAGAAATAAAAAAATATTGGTCTTTTGAGTTCAACCAGAACGAAAATCTTGACGAAGAAGTGGTGTCAAGGACAGTCCTTGACACGGTAAAAGATTCGGTCGAACATCACATGATAGCAGATGTACCTGTTGGAGCTTTTCTCTCCGGTGGGATAGACAGCAGTATTATTACAGCACTCATGCAAGAGGTTCGAAAAAATCCTGTACAAGGTGAGACCTTGTACAGGATTAAAACATTTACAGTTGGATTTGATACATTAACAGAAGGGATGGAGTCCAAAGAGACTTCGGATTTTCTTGACACAGATCATACCGAGATAAAAATTGGGCAGGATGAGTATTTTAAGGAACTGTCAAAAGCCGTCTATCATTTTGATGAACCGATTGGAGATCCGTCGGCCATTGGGCTTTATTTTATTGCTCGTGAAGCCAGAAAACATGTCAAAGTTGTTCTCTCTGGCGAAGGAGCAGATGAGCTTTTTGGAGGATACAATATTTATCTCGCTCCATTTGCTAGTGCCAGATTGAAATGGATTCCAAAATGGATTTTGAATACGATTGTAAGGACTTTTGATTCATTAGATCTAAACTTCTGGGGAACAAACTACTTACGCAGGGTCAATATGAAACTGGAAGATTGGTATTTTGGTCAGAAATATTTTAATGACTCTGTTTTCCAAAGAAAGGAGATAGAAAAATTATGTCTCCCTATGGGAGATCTCCCGAAGGGAGAGAAGTACATGTCAAAGATATACTTTGGCACCAGCTCACTATATAAAAAAGGGGTAGATTTGTCGGAGTCTACACAGATGCAATACGTAGACATAAACACATGGTTGGTGGGGGATATACTGGCCAAAGCTGACAAGATGACCATGGCCCACTCCTTAGAGCTTCGAGTGCCTTTCCTTGATACAAAAGTGGCAAAACTGGCGGCGAGTCTGCCTGACGGTTTGAAATGGAGAAATGGAATGACCAAATACCTGCTTCGCGAAGCCTTCAAAAAAATCATACCGGAGTCCACCCGTAATAGAAAAAAATTAGGATTTCCTGTTCCTATACGAGAATGGCTGACAAAAGATAGAGAAGATGCCTATAAAACCATACTGGAAAATGATTACATAAAGACACACATGGATACTAATTATATTCAAAATCTTATCGACCAACATACATCTAAATTTGAAGATAACTCCAGAAAAATTTACCTGCTTCTCATGTTGGCTCTGTGGTATAATGTGTTTATAAAAGATGCAATGCCCCAGTAGTAGAGCGAAGCTCACTACGGGGCTATCCCGTACTGAAAATGACATTTAAATAAATATAATTTATGAAGTGGCCGAAAATATTAAAAAATAATATGGAATACATTACCAAAATCAGTAATGTCATTTTCTAGTACTGGGATGATCGATATTAACGTCCTAAAAGTTGTAATTCCTTCCGTCTTAACATTTTTTTTGGGTATTTTGATAACTCCATTTTTTACAAATCTCTTTTATAAACACAGGATGTGGAAAAGGGTTTCGCGATCGGAGAACGACGGCATCACAAACGATACATTTTCTAAACTGCACAATACCTCATCGGAATTATCCACGCCGCGAGTGGGAGGAGTTATTATTTGGGTTTCTGTTTTACTTTGTGTTTTTCTGATTTACTTGTTATCTCTATTTTTTCCCACAGATCTCACAGAAAAATTGAACTTTTTCAGCAGAAGCCAGACACTTATCCCGCTTGCCACGCTGGTTTTTGCCGCGCTTATTGGATTAACTGATGACCTCCTACAAATATTCGGAAGGGGAGACTACGCCAAAGACCCACTAGTCTACAGAAAAATAAAGATAATCTGCGTGTGCCTGATTGGTCTAGTAATCGGTTTTTGGTTTTACGATAAATTACAACACACAGCCATCCACATCCTCTTCTGGCGCGACTTGGAGCTAGGCGTGTGGTTTATACCTTTTTTCGTACTTGTCATGCTTGGAGTTTTTTCGAGCTCGGTTATAGACGGCATGGACGGCCTCGCGGGAGGCGTCATGGCTACTATTTTCACAGCATATTCTGTCATCGCTTTTGTTCACAATCAGATAGATATTTCCGCCCTCTGCGCCGTTATCGCCGGAGGCATACTGGCCTTCCTGTGGTTTAACATTCCACCTGCACGCTTTTACATGGGTGAAACCGGCATGCTGGGGCTGACAGTCACACTTTCGGTTATTGCATTTCTGACAAACTCTGTGCTCGTTTTACCAATAATCGCCATACCACTCGTGGCCACTTCCATCTCGGATATTATTCAAATAATCTCCTACAAATATTTCGGTAAGCGTAGAGTTTTTCTTGTCGCGCCACTTCATCACCACTTTGAAGCAATGGGTTGGTCGAGAGAAAAGATTGTTATGAGGTATTGGGTTATTGGAGTTGTTTTTGCCATTGTCGGCGTAATTGTAGCTTTAATTAGTTAAATGAATGAAGCGTATAAAAGTTGACATACCGTTTTTGATTTCTATATGTGTGCTCGTTGTTGCCGGTTATTTGATTTTTACATCTGCATCATTCGGCCTTCTCTCAACACAGACCACTAAATATGGCAATGTAGCCGTGAACCAAACTGTTTTCGGCCTTATCCTTGGTTCTCTGTTTTGTTTTATTGCATCCAGAGTCGACTACAAAATATACAGAAAATATTCACTTGTGCTTTTCGTCGCTTCTCTTTTAGCCACACTGCTTGTTTTCATTCCACACATTGGTCTCTCTCACGGCGGAGCCAGTCGCTGGATTGATTTGAGATTTGTTTCTTTTCAACCCTCTGAACTTTTGAAAATAGGCTTTATAATTTTCTTCTCGGCATGGATGGCAAAGTACAAAGAGAAGGCCAGAGCTTTCAAATACGGTTTCCTGCCTTTGATAGTTCTCCTCGTAATCATCGGCGCTATTTTACTGAAACAGCCGGACACCGACACCTTTATTATTATTGTCTTCTCGGGATTAGCAATATTCTTAGCGGGGGGAGGGAAGTGGAGATACATAATAATATCGGGCCTAATAGGCATGGCTCTTTTGGCAGGATTGGCTTATCAGAAACCCTACGTCATGTCTCGAATAAACACGTTCATGCACCCGTCGGCAAACGCCCTTAGCAGTGGCTACCAGATTCAGCAATCTCTCATCGCCATCGGTTCCGGTGGAATATTCGGCCGTGGTTTTGGTCAAAGCATACAGAAATTCAACGTTCTGCCGGAACCGATAGGAGACTCGATTTTTGCCGTGGCTTGTGAGGAATTCGGATTTGTTGGCGGAGTGGGAATAATACTTCTCTTTATCTTTTTCGCTTTTAGGGGCCTCAAAATCGCCTCACATTCAAGCGATACCTTCGGTAGACTTGTGGTCGTTGGAATTGTTATACTGATAGTGTCCCAAGCGTTTGTAAATATAGGTGCGATGGTAGGTGTCCTGCCCCTTTCCGGCATCACCCTGCCATTTATAAGCCACGGCGGTACCGCCTTGTTTATGACTCTTGTGGAAGTGGGGATTGTATTAAACATTTCGAAAAATATGAAGAAAGGCTAGAAACCTCTTCGAGCCAAAATCTTTTTAGAGAGTTCACAGGAGTTTAGAAAATAAAGGAGTTAATGCGACTATTATTTTCTTGAACGACGAGATAAGCAAAATCGCACCAGCGATTTATGCGCTCTCTAAAAAGATTTTGGGGAGAAAAGAGGTTTCTAACTTTACGAACTATGAAAATATTGCTTACAGGCGGTGGGACTGGCGGACATTTTTACCCCATCATCGCCATCGCAGAACAACTAAACGAAATCGCAAAAGAAAACCGGCTACTTAAACCGGAACTTTTTTACATGTCTACGGAACCATATAACGAAGGCCTACTCTTTGAAAATAATATTCTTTTTGAAAAAGTAACTGCTGGGAAAATACGAGGAAGTAAATCCTTTGGAAATATCCTGCTGAATTTTGTAGATTTATTTAAAATTGCTCTTGGCTCTCTCTCAGCGCTTTGGAGAATTTTTATTATTTATCCCGACGTAGTTTTTGGTAAAGGGGGTTACACTTCTTTTCCAGCTCTCCTAGCAGCCAGAATCCTGCGAATACCAGTTGTCATACACGAATCAGATAGCGTCCCGGGAAAAGTAAATCTATGGGCGGGCAAGTTTGCCAAAAAAGTGGCCATATCATATCCGGAAGCCGTCAAATATTTTAAAGAAGAGAAAACGGCATACACCGGTAACCCCATACGCAAAGAAATTCAGAACCCAATGACCGAAGGTAGTCATAAACTACTAGGCTTAAGCGAAGGGGTGCCTACTATTTTCATAACATGTGGTTCTCAGGGATCGGTCACAATAAACACCACTGTCATGGATGCCCTAGTAGATCTGATTTCCAAATATCAGGTCGTGCACCAAACAGGTAAAGCCAACATAAAAGTGATAGAAGAAACAAGTAGCGTGGTTTTGAGCAACAACCCAAAAAAAGACAGGTATAAACCTATAGGCTATTTAAACGTCCTACAGCTTCGAGCGGCCAGTGGAGTGGCAGACCTTGTTGTCTCCAGAGGAGGTTCGACTATTTTTGAGATTGCTGCTTGGGGAAAACCTTCTATAATCATTCCAATACCAGAGCCAACTTCTCATGACCAAAGAAGCAACGCCTACTCATACGCCAGAAGCGGCGCGGCAATAGTGATAGAAGAGAAGAACCTGGCCTCACACGTTCTCATTTCAGAAATTGATAGAATCTTAGCCAACAAAGTAGAGAAAGAGAGGATGGTTGTGGCTGCTACAAATTTTGCTCGTAAAGACTCGGCCAAACTGATAGCGGAGGAGATACTGGCTATTGGATTGGAGCATGAAAAATAAGGAAGTTAAAAGTCTATAAAGTCATAAAGACCATAAAGTAAATGCAGGAAAACACAAATCAAAAAGTAATAACACGATTTGCTCCGAGCCCGACAGGTTTGCCTCATTTAGGCACGGCGATGTATGCTTTGCTTAATTATCTATACGCTCGCCAAAATAATGGTACGGTTCTCATGCGTTCGGAAGACACAGATCCTGTCAGGTCAAAACCAGAACATGAAAAACAAATTATCGATGGTCTAGCGTGGCTTGGTATAAAAGCTGATGATTTTTACAGGCAAACAGACAGACTCGATATATACAAAAAATATATTGCCAAAATGATTGCAGATGGAACGGCTTATGTTTCAGCCGACACAAATGAAAAAGGCGAGACCCGAGACGTGGTGCGATTCAAAAATCCAAACAAGGTTATAACGTTCCACGATTCTTCACGTGGTGATATTTCCGTTGACACAACTGATTTGAAAGACTTCATAATCGCCAGAGACATTAATTCTCCTCTGTATCATCTTACGGTTGTTGTTGATGATCACGAAACGGGCGTAACGCACGTGATTCGAGGAGAAGACGGTCTGGCCAACACCCCAAGACAGATTCTTATCCAAGAAGCCATAGGAGCGAAAAGACCAATATACGCGCACTATCCGTTCATAATATTGCCAGATCGCACAAAAATGGCAAAGCGTAATGGAGCGAAAAGTCTGCAGGAGTATATGAGACTTGGCTATCTACCGGAAGCTATTGTGAACTTCATAATACTTATGGCCTGGCATCCAAAAGACGACAGAGAGCTGTTTACGATTGCCGATCTTATAAAAGAGTTCCAACTTGAGCGAATCGGCAAAAGCGGTGCTATTTTAGATGAAAAGAAACTCGACTGGCTCAATAAAGAATACCTGAAACAACTGAAGGGGAACGAACGTAATTCAGCAATAAGAGAAAGGTTGGAATCGCTCGGTCTTGGAGAAAAAGTTTCGGAAAAAGTTTATCAAATTATTTTTGATCATATTTTCAAGTGGTCAGATATTGATACGATGGCTAGGGCAGGGGAGTTGGATTATTATTTCAAAGCGCCGGAATATGATACTATCCTAATCTACTGGAAGGGAACACCCGCCGTAGAAGAAACCAAAAAACATTTAGAATATGTTATTAGTATATTAAAAAATGCACCAGAAGAAATATTTTCAGATATGGAGAAGATCAAGTCGTTAATTTTTAATTATGCAACAGAAAACGGCAAGGGGCAAGTATTGTGGCCGCTTCGCGTGGCCTTGTCCGGTCGAGACAAGAGTCCAGATCCATTTACTTTAATATACATACTTGGCAAAGACGAGACCCTCTTTAGAATAAATAATGCTATCAAAAAATTATCATAACTTTTTAACAAAACTCTTTCTCTCACTTTTCCTATCGGGTGTGGCTTTTTCTATTACTTATGCCCAATCAACTGATGAGCTAAAAAATAAAATTGAAGAAAGGAACAACCAGATCAAACAACTTGAAGCAGAGATTGATCAATATAATAAAGAAGTAGATACTGCAAATAAACAAGGAGTAACCCTACAAAGCACTCTGAAAACCCTTGATCTGACAAAAAAGAAAATCACTACAGACATAAACCTAACAGAAAATAAGATTGGCAAAACCAATCTGACCATAGAACAGCTTGGTGATGAAATAGACAAAACACAAAAGAGTATCGACCTCAACAAAAAAGCTGTCATACTAGCAATACGGAACGCCCAATACCTCGAGGACGCTGGTCTTATCGAAACTTTATTATCGAGCCGAAGCCTTGGTGATATATGGAATGATATAGATAACGGAAAACAAATCCAGAGCGTAATAAGAGATAAATCGAAAGAGCTTGTGGCTTTGAAAACGGATATGGAAGGGAAACAAGCCGCATTTCAAGGTCAGAAAAAAAGCCTAGTCAGCCTTAAACAAGATTTGGATGATAAAAAACAAGCTGTCTTGTCCACCACACAACAAAAAGCTCTCCTCTTGAAGCAAACCCAGAATAAAGAGCAGGTTTTTAAGCAACTGGTCAAAACAACAGAAGAACTGAAGGCCCAGTTTGAAAAAGAAGTTTATGATTATGAATCACAGCTTAATCTCACAGTCGATCGCGAAAGTTATCCTCCGCCGAGAAATGGAATACTTTCCTGGCCACTTGATAGTGTTTTTATTACCCAAAAATTTGGTAAGACGGTTGGTGCAGAAAAACTTTATACTTCAGGAAGCCACAACGGGGTCGACTTCAGGGCAAGCATTGGAACAAAAGTGAAAAATGTGCTTGTCGGTACTGTTGTTGGTACTGGTAACACTGATGCTTATGCTGGGTGCTATTCATTTGGTAAATGGGTTATGGTAAAGCATGACAACGGCCTATCTACTATATATGGACATTTGTCGGTTATTAGTACCTCTAAAGGGCAAAGATTAGACACAGGAGATACGATAGGCTACAGCGGTAACACAGGATACTCTACAGGACCGCACTTACACATAAGCGTTTACGCAACTCAGGGCGTCAGGATAGAACAATATGTAAACAGCAAGGGATGCAAACAAGCTATCATACCTTTAGCCGATATCAAGGCCTATCTAGACCCATTAGCATATTTACCCGCATACTAATTAATATTAGTTGTGTGGGTTTACCAAGTATATAAATATTGTTATAATTTATTTATGAAAACAAACAATAACCAGCGAGGGTTCATAATTAAAATAATTTTATTGATAGTAGCTATAATAGCCCTAAAATATTTTTTTCATTTTGATATTATTGAGTGGATAAAATCACCAAAGGTTCAAGAAACGATTAAACCTTTTGTTACTATACTAAAAAATATTTATGATTGGTTAGATAATTTTGTTAGAGGTATAATCCATAAATAAGGGTAGGGGACTCCCCTACTAGGATAGAAAACTTTGGGCTGTGGACATCTTTGTTGACACCTCACAAAGTGGGTGAGAGAATTATCTGCATAAGAATTCTTGTGTTGAATGTGGGGCATTGGGGGCAACCTTGATGCTTCACATTCAGGACAAGAGTTTTTTAGTAGATTGTGCGATGTGTAATCATGTTGCATAATCTACGCTATCTTATAGTACACTGCTTTGATTCGACCAAAACAGTGTACTATAAGATATATTGTGCGACATACTATACTATACTCCCCTACACGACTCGTAATCATTTTTCTAGGAATTTTTTACCGTGGCCTAGGGACGTATTTATAGGAATACTTCTTTTACACAATGGACAATTCTTGGCCTCGTATGATGCCACTCTGAGAACTTCCAGTGCGGAAAAAGGCACTCCAACTGATTTAGAACTTACAAGTTTCGGGTCCCGATTAATTATGACTATTACCCCAACCACCTTCCCTCCTGCCATCTTTACACTAGCGATTACTTTTTTTACTGAGCTACCGGTAGTAGTAACATCTTCCACAATAAGTACACGCTTCTTTTTTACTAAAAAATCGTAACCACGTTTCAATATCTGATTATTATTTGATGTCTTTTCTGTATAGATACTCAGAACTTCTTTTTTTGAAACCTTACTTAAATGATATGCAGTCCATTGTGATAGCGGTATCCCTGCTACTGACGGAGCAACAACAACTTCAATTTTTTTATTCTTGTATTTATTTGCAAATAATCTACCTATTTGTGAGCTATACTTTGGATGAGAAATTAATCTATCCTTGTTAATATAAGTCGCCATGTGTCTTCCATTCGTACCAACAAAATGGCCGTCAGTCACTATTGCCCCGACTCTTTTCATCATATCGATAACGTTCATCAAACCATTGTAACACTATCAGACAACACAAAAGCCCCTTGCGGGGCTTTTGTGGATAAAGTTTATTTAACGGCTAGATCTTTCAAAGATTTACTATTGTCATACTTACCCCAACAGGCCTTTGATGAACTCCATGGCTGTGTGCCATATTTTTCATAAAGCTCGCGGGCATAAGCGGTGTTACCTTCGATAGTGTAGATGTCGTAGTTTTCCTCAACCGATTTATCCAAGTGATAATGCTCGTTGATTTGCATCACACCTACATCGAGGTTGTTTACCCTTCCTCTGTGGATGTCACCATCAGAGTCAAGCTGTCTGAATCGAGACTCGCATTTGGCGACCTGAACCATAATAGGAATATCAGAGAAATACTTTCGTATATAACTCTCTGTACTCATTATGTTTCCTATCTCCTCTCTTGAAACTCTTTTGACAAGCTGAGACTCTGTTATTGAACTTTCCACTTTTGGAATTTCTTTCGGCTGAACTGGGCTGTTTACACCCGTAACAGTAGAAATAACCATAAACAAACTAATAGCTGTGAAATTTAAAATAACAAGTATTATTATATTGTAATTCTGTCGGGGTTAGAACTAACACAAATCGGTTCAGATGAATTGATTTTGTTAGTTATAACGGAAAAACTCAGATCTACTGAGTCCTGTATACTATATCATACCCACCCACCACCTGTCAATGGTTAAACCATAAAAATAGAGTTTGTAAAGGCTAAAATATGGCTCAACAAAAGCCTGTAATCCTATATCATAACAGAACCCAATTAGATTAATTTATCAAGTTTACTAAACTCCCTCCTTCTTTAGCGCTTCGACAGCCTTTTTGGCTTCTTTGGAGAGTTTTTTGGGTATTGTTATGTGAAGTTTTATCAAAATATCACCTCTGTGACCGCGCTCCATTGGCACTCCCCTGCCTTTTATGCGCAAAATCTCGCCGTGGGTGATGCCTTCTGGAATTCTGACTTTTATATCACCATCGAGAGTGGGCACTGTTTGTTCACCACCTAGGAGCGCATCCGTCAGCTTGACACTCATATCCATGACGAGGTTGTGTCCCTCCTTTCGAAATACAGCATGTTTTTTAATATAAATTTTGATATACAGATCCCCCGTCGTGCCTAGGGAAACGGCTTCGCCTCCACCAGTCAGTCTCATCATCTCGCCGTTGTCTATGCCGGCTGGGATTTTGACTTTTATCTCGCTTTCTTTTTTCAATATTCCGGCGCCACGGCAGGCGTGACACCTAACCTTTGGGGTTTTACCTGTGCCGCGACAAACCTCACATGTGGCCGTCGTTTCAAACTGACCAAAAAATGTTTTCTTGACCTCGCGTATCTGGCCTTTGCCGTTACAGGTGTTACAAGTGATGAGTTCACTTCCCACCTCTGCTCCACTTCCCCCACAGACGTCACATTTTGAAACTTTGTTTAAAAGCACTGTACGCTCAACTCCAAAAACAGAATCCTCAAATGAAAGCTCTATGTCTATGGAGATATCTCGGCCACGCTTGGCCTGAGCTCGTCGAGAATTTCCACCAAAAGCGTTTCCAAACAAATCACCGAAATCAAATTCGAATCCCCCATTACCACCCTGTGTAAACTGAGAAAAATCAAATCCATCAAAGCCCTGTCCAAATCCGGAGGCGTTGCCTCCGTACCCAGAAGGTCCGGCTCCATTGAAACCACTTCCGAACTGGTCGTATTGAGCTCTCTTCTGGTCGTCCGACAAAATAGAATATGCCTCGTTTATTTCCTTAAATTTTACATCATCGCCCGACTTTTTATCCGGGTGATATTTGTGGGCAAGACTGCGAAAAGCTTTCTTGATTTCCTCCTTTGGAGCTTTTTTGTCTACACCGAGAATAGAATAATAGTCTTTTGACATGATTTTATGCTAGTTATTATAAGGTTTTTCGGATTGTTGTATACTTGACGTAAGTGAGAAATAATGTAGCATGTTTGTTAGACTTTGCCTCCTATGTTGAAGTACATCGTCAACTTCATTGAGCGAGGTGGCACGAAGAGGGGCACTTTCGGTGAAGAGACAAACATCGTCACGATCAGGGGATTTCTCACTGCTCAAGGATTTCAAGAGCGAGCAAGCTGTGATTCTTGGTATCGAGAGGACGGCGCAACCGCCGAGATCCTCACGCACCAAGAACTGAGCAAGTTCCCCTCCCTCGCTCAGCGAACCGGCGATGAAACCGTCTAAGCCAACAACACCGCCGCACCCACGCACACCGTGAACAATCGCGCCTCTCGAACGAGGCGCGATTTTCTGTATAAAATTTATATATTAAATATTTATCTAACAACTTTTCTTTCTACTCACATGTACTATGTTACAACGGTCGTCGCATTATAGTACATACACTTAAATTACGCGGTCGCGAGATTTAAGTGTAGGTTAATTTTTTTATTAAGAGAGTAGTGTTGATTATTTTATAAATATCCTCTATTGTATAGGAAGAAATGGAGGCACCATGACAGAGCGGAGGCAAGTCGATGAAGTCAAGTGGCACTCGTGCCACTGTGGGTGTTGCGGTCAGGAAACGATCTACCGTGGCCGGTACTTCTGGAAGGGCCACACCGTCGGTGGACACTATCTGTTCAGTAAGCACGGCGGCTGGGGATTCCATGTGGGCAAGTTCCACTACAAATCCCTCGTGGCCGTCAGCCAGGGGGTGCGGGATGAGTACAGATACTACCCCAAGGTTCCACGGCTATCGTGGCATCTCTGCCCGTGCGGAAACTGCAGCAGATTCACAGTCTGCTTCAGGGGTCTGCGTTTCTGGGCCCGGTGGGACAACAAGGCCCGTCGGATGTTCAGATTCGCCAGCCACAAGGGTGGCACGGTTGGAATCCTCACTCGGGTCGAGCTCGACCTGAAAGTGATGGAGATCGCCCGAAAATCGCGTCCCAAAAAGAAGCGACACCCAGAACAGCATGTCGAGGAATCAGGTGTTCCCTTTCCGTAAACGGATAAGGAAGGTGGCGCCACACAACCGCGCAAACAGACGAACCCGCGCTTCGTCTCGGCGCGGTTTCTCTGTTGACTAATTCATACCAAGGAGTAATCTGGGAATCGGAGGTTCATCGATGAAAGCAAAACCACTGAAGTGGGTAAAATGCCGGAAGGGGTGGCGGGGGGAAGAGCTGATCTGGAAAGGTCAGTACTTCTGGAGTTTCTGGATCAACGGAAATCACCACCTAGCTTGGGGTCGGGACGACTGGGAAGGCACCATCGGCTGTTATGAGTACAGATGCCCTTTCTGCGGACTCGGATTTGAAGATGCTGTTCGACGGTTCAAGCCGACCAGAAAGAGCAGGACGATCTACTCTGATTGGCGACCCTGCGCCTTGGGTCACTGCCGTCGTTTGACGGTCAAGATCAACGGTCGGATGTACTGGGCTTCGTATAGCTCGGTGCTAGGCCGAGTCTTGATCTTCAACAGCCACAGAAAGGGCGAACCGATCGGATCACTGCCCAAAAGCGTGATACCGATGAGACTACGCGAACTCTCAAGGGACGCATAGCAGGGCGTGATGTTGTGAGAATTGTCTCTCAACCTCTCACGCCTTTTGACGTACTAATTTCCCATACATTAAATATTAGCTATAGCTAAGTTTAATGTATTTCCAAGATACTAATATTAAACACTCGGTGTCTAATATTTACCGCAACCTCTCACGCCTTTTGACATCGTAATTTTTGACATGCCAATCTGGATACACTTAAATTACGCGACCGCGAGATTTAAGTGTATGTATATTTTTAATATCTAACTACTATACCCTAGCTACTTACTGCTGCCCATCTGGCTTCTTTTCCTCAAAATCAGCATCTCTGACCTTCTCCTCTTCTTTACTTCCACTTGAGGCGTCAGTACCACCGCTCTCGCTTCGGCCTGCGGCTTCCTGTGCCGCCTTATTCAAAATCTCCCCTATTTTTGACAATTCAGTCGAAAGTTCAGTCGTAGCTTTTTTGATTGCTTCCATGTTAGGCGAAGTGTTCGAGGTTGTAGTTTTTACATCTGTGATTTTGTGTTCGATCGACTGGCGCAAATCGGCTGGAACTTTCTCACCCGCATCACGAAGTGATTTCTCGGCTGTGTATATGAGTTGCTCGGCAATATTTTTTGCCTCCACTACATCTTTCTTTTTCAAGTCGTCTTGGGCGTGTACTTCTGCATCTTTTTGCATTTTCTCGATTTCTTCCTTGGACAAGCTTGAGCGAGCCTCTATCCTTATCGACTGTTCTTTGTTTGTAGCTTTGTCCTTGGCCTTGACCGACAAAATACCATTTGCATCAACATCAAACATCACTTCAACCTGTGGCATACCACGAGGGGCTGGAGGAATTCCATCCAAAATAAATCTCCCAAGACTTTTATTGTCAGAAGCCATAGCTCTCTCCCCTTGAACAATATGAATCTCAACAGAGGTTTGATTATCCGCTGCGGTGGAGAAAACTTGTGAACGCGATGCGGGGATGGTCGTATTTCGCTCCACGAGCTTTGTGGCAACGCCTCCCATTGTTTCTATACCGAGAGATAGGGGTATAACATCAAGAAGCAAAACGTCCTTCACGTCCCCTGAGAGAATTCCGCCCTGAATAGCTGCTCCGAGGGCCACAACCTCATCTGGGTTGATTGACTTATTTGGCTCCTTGCCAAAATACTCTTTGACTTTTTCTGCCATTTTCGGCATACGAGTTTGGCCTCCCACGAGAATGACTTCGTTTATATCAGAGGTTTTGAATCCCGATGCCTCCATAGCTCGCTTTGTAATGGACATAGCGCGGTCAATAAACTCTGCTGTCAGCTCCTCAAGTTTGGCTCGAGTGATTTTAATCAAGAGATGTCGAGGGCCTGATGAATCCGATGTGATGAACGGAATATTTACTTCAGACTCCATAGCAGTCGAGAGTTCAATTTTGGCTTTCTCCGCCGCCTCATCCAGTCTTTGGAGCGCCAGTGTATCAGATCGCAGGTCGATTCCAGACTCTTTTTTAAACTCATCAGCTAGAAAATTAATTATTTTTTGGTCGATATCTTTTCCACCGAGATGCGAATCCCCATCAGTCGACTTTACTTCTATCACCGCATCCCCTACTTCCAAAACAGAAACATCAAATGTTCCGCCACCAAAGTCGAAGACAACTATTTTCTCCTCTTTCTTACCCTTGTCGAATCCATAGGCTAGAGCTGCCGCTGTCGGCTCGTTTATAATTCTCAGAACTTCTAGTCCGGCAATAGCCCCTGCATCTTTTGTGGCCTGTCTCTGAGCATCGTTAAAGTAGGCAGGCACTGTAATGATTGCCTGTGTTACTTTCTCGCCAATTTTGGCTTCAACATCAGCTTTCATTTTGGAAAGAATCATTGCCGAAACTTCTTCCGGTGTCGATTCTTTGTCGCCTAGTTTTAGTTTCACTCCTCCTGTGCCAGATTTTAAAACCTCGAAGGGCACGATTTTTTTGTCTTTCTGAACTGCCTCATCGTCAAATGTATGACCGATGAACCGCTTTATACCGAAAACAGTATTTTTCGGATTTGTTACCGCCTGCCTTTTTGCCAGAAGACCCACGAGCCGTTCACCCGTTTTGGACACAGCAACAATCGAAGGCGTCGTTCTCGCCCCTTCTGCATTTTCTAATATCTTCGGCTGGCCTGCTTCCATTATTGCCACAGCCGAGTTTGTTGTTCCCAAATCGATTCCTATAGTTTTTGACATTTTAATTTTGGTGAGTTATTTTACCGAGCTTCCAAATTTGAAAGCGTGTGGTTGTGTAATAATTTATAATTGACTTAATTTGTAATTCCGATAGAGTGTTACCAGGAGGTTCCCAATGGATGTTAGGCTTGACAGTAACAACGATCTCCTTCTGACAGCGACCACAGAAGGTGACCAGAAAACCCTCAAGAGAATGCAGATGGTTGGGCCTTTGGGGTCTTTCGCGCTTCTAAGTGCTCAAGGACAGCTGGTCGGAGACAAGTTCATCTTTGATGTCACTCGACTCAGGTATTCCCCTGACGAGCGACGGAAACCATCGAAGAGAACTCACAGGTAGCCCCGCCGAGAACGCCACCGTTCTCGGCGTTCTCATTTATAAAAATGTTGGAGCTCTTGGTTTAGAACCCGACAAGTACAAGGTGAGACCTTGTACAAACGGAGAAACGATGCCTTTTTCAAATACTTTTATAAAATAAGAATCTTCAGGTATGTAACATGAAAGAACGAGGACTTCATTATTAGCGATACTTTCTTCGAGATATTTAAAATCAACAAGTCGGGCTTTTATCCTTCCTTGACTTTCATAAACAAAAAATCTAGCACAAACAATTCTTCCCTCCTTGTCTCGGAGGACTTTTTCTATAATATTTCCTTTTGATGGAATTATTTGCATGTTTTATTTCTTTTCCAATCTGCGAACTCTTTGATCTAAACCAATAAGGTGCTTTTTATCTACTTTATTATTTAATCTCACTACAATCTCGTACTTTATTTCTTTAACATCTCTCTTTACTTCTGTCATATCCATCATTATATTACCAACTCTTTCAGTATGAGAATCGAGCGTATCTGTATGAGAGTTCAGGATACTCGTGTGAGAATCTAATGTTTTTTCTAGTGAGTCAAAACTCTCATTAATATTATCAAACTTTTCATAAACGCCCTTAAACTGTTCTGACACTATTTTAAACTTATCATCCAACACTTCAACCAAAGCCTCCGTGTGATGCTTTAATCTTTTTTCAAATCTTTTATCAGATTCGATTACTACTTTTTTTATAATTTTTTCGATTTCCTTTGTCATTATATTGATTATACTACTCCATATTATGGTGTCCAACTTTGACCTTTGGAGCCCGGATTTCTCTCCCATTTAACTCATACCCCACTTGAACTACCTCGAGTATTTTACCGTCATCCTCTGGCTTGTCAACTTTTATATTTTCCACCGCTTCATCTCGACTAGCCACATAGGCAAGACCTGTGGGATTAACAACTGTGAGGCCATGTCCTGTCAGGATATTGAGCAGTTGCGAGTGGATATACTCTACCCCCGTACGCCAAGTCTTATCCACCTTCTCCCAAGCATCCTTATTTTTAAAAGCCGAATCAAAAGAATCCAAAACAGGAATAATTTCAGAAATAATATCTGCCTTAGAGAATTTCAAAAATTCTGCTTTAGCCTCCTCATCTCGTTTTCTAGTGTTTATAAAATCAGCCTTATCCCTCTGCCAACTATCGAGTAGTTCTGCATTTTTCTTTTCCAGCTCCTTTATCCGAGCTTTTAGTTTATCGACTTTTTGCTTGTAGTCGCCACCAGTGACTTCTGTGTTGTCCTCGAATACAAATTCATCAACATCCTCATCTCCTCGATCAGTATCAATCTCCGGTTCATTATTTTTTATTTCATCTTGATCGCTCATGACTAGCTATTTTAGCATAAAAATTTTGATGTTCAAAATCATTTGACAATATAAATAATCGTGCTATCGTCTGATCAGAGTTTCAAGGCACTACCGTTTCGTAGAACACCGGCTGACAAGCCACACGAAAGTGCAGTTTTTTCGAGCCGAAATTATTTATTCAAAATTTCCAAAGCTTTTGCCACTTGTGTATCGTTCCCCTTCAAAAACTCAGCTTCGTCTAGTTTTACTACAACGTCCGGAGTCAGACCGTTATGAGAAATAGATGTGCCGTTTGGTGTCAGCCATTTTGCGATAGTTACTTTGAGGCTAGTATCCGAAGTAACATCCACAAGCTCCTGAACTGAGCCCTTGCCAAATGATTGTGTGCCAACAAGAGTTGCCACACCCTGTTCGTGTAGAGCGCCAGCCAAAATCTCCGAGGCACTAGCCGAACCGCCGTCAATCATGACAACCAGTTTCAGACTTTCGTTGAAAATGTTGTATCCTTTGCTCCTGTAAACCTGCGCGTCTTGGGCATTTCTGAAATCCTCCTTGACCACCACTTTGCCGGCAGGTAGGAACCACGAGGCCATATCAATTGCCGCTTCGAGATAACCTCCTGGGTTGCCACGTAGGTCGATAATTAATTTATATTTGTCGGATTGCACAAACTGTCGCAAAGCACCCCTAAAAGAATCTGGTGAAGTGGCGGCAAAACTATACAAGTGAATAATAAAAACATCAGCCCTTACTTCCGTGTCAATCGTTGGTATGTCGATTATATCTCGTATGACTGAGATAACAAATGAATCCTTGACCTTGTCACGCATAAGAGTCAGTTTCACCTCCGTTCCTTTCTTGCCCTTGATAAGTCGTATTGCCTCTTCTGTTGTCAGAGCATTTGTCAAAGTATCATTAATTTTAACAATTTTGTCTCCAGTTTTTATGCCCGCTCTGTATGCCGGTGTGCCTTTCAGGGGCGAAATAACAGTCAAAACGCCGTCTTTTATCCCAACCTCCATACCAACACCTTCAAAGTTCCCACTGATTTCATCATTAAAACTTTTTGACTCTGCTGGTGGAAAAAACATGGTGTATGGGTCGCCGAGGGATTTGACCATGCCGTCTATGGCTCCGTAAACGCGAGTTTGGTCATCTACTTTTTCGTTGGCCTGCGGTGAGCTTGTCGAAGCCGTGGTACTATTCGTTGGAACATATTTTTCATTTATAATACCCCACGCTTTCCAAAACGGCCCAAAGTCCACGGTTGCCGGAGCATCCGCTTTTTTATTTAAGACATTGGCTAGTTGATCATACTGTGCTTGTGTGTGTTTACCATAATAAAATCCGGAGACTAGTGACAATATTCCCACGACCAAAGCCACTCCGATATAGATACGATATTTAGAAAAATTAATCATTTTATCCGCACACTAACTCTCATTTTGCGCTAGTGTGTCTTTTAATCTTAATTTTAATTGATTTCTGGCTTGACCTCTTAACTTTAACATTTTTTCTCTCCTTCGCGCATCTGATTCCATGCTATAAGCCTCATAATATATCAATTTATATGGTCTGTACAATTTTGTGGATTCTACTTTCCCTCTATTATGTTCTATGATTCTTCTCTTTAGATCATTAGTAGAACCCACATACAGTTCCTTGTACTTATCACTGTTTAGCACATAGACATAGAACATAATGAAATGAGAGTTAGTGTGCGGATTAATTATCTCAAATCAATTGAAAATTGTAAAATTGATAATTGAAAATTGCCTTGTTATACTTAGTGAATGTTAATTACTTATAAATACAGAGGTGAAACTTGGGTTGATATTGACTCCGGTACACCGGAGGAGATTCACAAAGTGATGGACACATACGGAATACACCCTTTTGTGGCAAAAGAGCTTTCGACAGTGACCCCCAAACCCCGCATAGAGTTTCACGATCATTATATATACTGTATTTTGCACTTCCCTGTTTGGAAGCACACCCACTCTTCTGGCAGGAATCAAGAAGTTGATTTCATCATAGGTAAAGACGTGCTTATCACGGCTAGATATGACACGATTGACGCTTTGCACAAAATGGCCAAAGATCTTGAGGTGCAAGAAATTTTAGATAAAGAAAATGTCGAAGAAAAACGTTCACACGTCATATTTGTCAAAATGCTTCGCGCTCTATACGCCGGAGTGTTTGAAGAGTTGGAGTACATTGACGACACCATAGAAGGTATTAAAGGAAAAATTTTCCAAAACAAAGAAAGACAAATGGTCGTTTCCATCTCGGAATTAACACGAACACTTCTGGATTTCAAGAGAGTGACCGACTTGCACCAGGAGATACTGAAAACTTTGCAAAGCCGTGGCAAGGATATATTTGGTGAAGATTTCTATCGCGAGATGGAGTCAACCATTCTCGACTACTCAAAAATAAACACCACAATCAAGTCCAACATGGAAATGCTCCGAGAATTGCGTGAGACAGACGACTCACTCCTCACCGCCAAGCAAAATGAGACTATTAAAAAGTTTACTATAATAGGCTCAGCACTACTTATACTAAGTATTATAATAACAATAATAATCTTCTATAAAAATCTCGAATGGATATTTTCTTAAACAATACACTCTCTGGGGAAAAGGAAAAGTTTGTACCTCTAAAAGAAGGCATAGTTTCAATCTATCACTGTGGCCCAACAGTGTATTGGGACCAGCAGATAGGTAACATGCGTGCAATGGTTATGGCGGACTTGGTTCGTCGCACATTTATTTATAATAACTATGAAGTAATTTTTGTACGAAATTATACAGATGTTGGACATTTAACTGGTGATAACATAGGAGATGCAGACAGTGGTGAGGATCGGATGGAAAAAGCGGCAAAAAGAGAGCACTTATCGCCCGACATAATAGCTGATAAATATATTCAAGGTTTTAAGGAGGACATTGCTTCTCTCAATGTTATTTATCCTACCTTTGATCCACGCGCGACACACTTTATTCCTGATATCATAGCAATGGTGCAAACTTTGATAGACAAGGGATATGCCTATAAAACCCCTCATGCTGTATATTTTGATGTTCACAAATTTCCAAAATATACAAAACTCTCGAGACAAAATTTGGATGAACTAGAAAAGGGCAAGGGCCATGGTACTGCTAGTGATGAGAACAAGAAAAATCCTCAAGACTTTTCTTTATGGTTTTTCAAGACCGGACCTCATGCGAACGCTTTACAGACATGGAAATCGCCATTTGATTCCCCTCTTGTAAAAGATGGCGAAGGCTTTCCTGGATGGCATATAGAATGTTCAGCAATGAGTAAACACTATCTAGGAAATACTCTCGATATTCATATGGGAGGCGTTGAGCATATATCTATCCATCATACAAATGAAATAGCCCAGTCGGAAAGTGCTAATGGACAAACTTTTGTACATTATTGGCTTCATAATGAGCATCTACTTGTTGACAGTAAACGCATGGGCAAATCCGAAGGCAATGCTTATATTTTGAAAGATATTTTGCAAAGGAATTTCTCTCCTATATCTCTGCGTTATCTTTTTTTACAGGCACACTATCGCTCAAAACAAAACTTTACATGGGAATCTCTCGAGGCGGCAGAAACGACATTAAAAAGACTGAGGAGTATTGTGAATGAAACTACAAATACTGGGAAAATACACGAAACGTATAAACAATCCTTCCTCAACCTGATAAATGATGACTTCAATATTCCTGGTGCCGTTGGTCTCGTCTGGGAAATACTAAAAGACAAATCCATATCTAATGAAGACAAAAGAGCAACCCTCATGGATTTTGATAAAGTCCTGGGACTTGAGCTGGATAAAATAGAAAAAATAGAAATACCTGAAAATGTACAAAAACTTGTGGATGAAAGAGAGAAAGCGCGTGGGGGAAAAGATTTCACTAAAAGTGACGAGTTACGAAAAGAGATAGAATCTCTGGGTTTTGATGTAAAAGACACTGATTCTGGCTCAAAAGTGACAAAAACCTAGCCTTTTTGCCCTGTCCACAGCTTATCCAGTTTTAAATTGTGATGACTTGTTTTCGTCATGCTAAAATAGCCGTATGCCTCAGACCGTCATAGCTCAAACATTTCCCAACCGCCTTCGAATACCTCCACAAAATCTCGAAGCGGAAATGGCCCTCCTCGGTTCTATCATGCTTCGGCCAGAAGCACTTTACGATATTACAGAAGTTGTCACGGCTGATTCTTTTTATTCCGAAAAACATCGCATCATTTTTGAAACGATGATGGATCTTTTTGCGAAACGTGCCCCTATTGATTTGTTATCTGTCTCGGCTAAATTGAAAGAAAAAGGTTGGCTTGACCAGATTGGAGGAAACACATATCTTACAGAAGTAGTGAATGTCGTGCCATCTTCCGCCAACATCAGCTACTACGCTGAAATCGTTCAGAAGAAATACATGATGAGACGCCTAATCGAAGCCTCGGATCATATCTCCCAAATCGGTTATGACGAGAACAAAGAGCTTGAGGAGATGCTCGATAACGCCGAGAAAAAACTTTTTGATGTTACAAACTTTAACACCGCTCACAAATTTACTCATCTCAAAGATGAACTGACTGAGGCATGGGAGAGACTGGACAGACTTCACACAGAGGGTCAAGGTATGCGCGGAATCCCCTCTGGTTTTCCCGACCTCGATTTCAAACTGGCCGGATTCCAGAACTCGGATTTGATTATTTTGGCCGCTAGACCTTCTGTTGGAAAAACAGCACTCGCTCTGGACATCGTTCGTCAAACAGCCGTCAACTACGGCACAAAAGTTGGAATTTTCTCTCTGGAAATGAGTAGTCAACAGCTGGTTGATAGAATGCTGGCAGCCCAGTCCAACGTCGATGCTTGGAAAATGCGTACGGGAAAACTTTCGCGACAGGATGACTTTGAATCAATTCGCGAAGGACTTGATAAACTTTCTAAAGCACCCATTTATATAGACGACCAACCGGGAAACAACATCCTCAAAATGCGCTCCATCGCTCGTCGACTGAAAAGTGAAAAGGGCCTAGACCTCATTGTTGTAGACTACCTCCAGCTAATGGTTCCAACACAGACTAAGAATGATAATGTCGTTCAGCAAATCACCGAGATATCAAGATCGCTGAAAAATCTGGCTCGCGAACTAAATATTCCCGTCATTGCTCTGTCCCAGCTTTCTCGTGCCATAGAAGCCCGTGGTGGCCGCCCTCGTCTGTCTGACTTGCGTGACTCTGGCTCTATTGAACAAGACGCAGATGTGGTCATGTTTATTCATCGCGAAGACAAATACAAGGAAGAGTCGGAAAAAACCAACATGGTTGAGATTTTGATAGAGAAACACAGAAATGGCGAAACGGGTAAAATCGATTTATTTTTTAATGATAAAAAAGCCACTTTCCAGAGTGTGGACAAACAGCATGGTGGGATGGAGAAGGAGTTCTCTGATTTCTAGCTTCCAATTTCAAAATAATCTCTTTCTCCTCAAAACCTTTCTAGGCAGCGCATAAATTGCTGGTGCAATTTTGCTTGTCTCGTCGTTCAAGGAAATAATAGTCGGATTACCTCCTTTATTTCCTAAACTCCTGCAAACTACCTAAAAAGATTTTGCTTCGACGAGTTTATTTTGAAAACGGGATTTTGAAATTGAAAAAGGACTACTTGCATAGTCCTTAGTCGACGGCCAATTCCGTCGACCTGTGCATGAGTCGCACTGAAGATTTCAGCGGATGTGGATTCTGCGCGAGTGGAGGTGTGTGTTCTCCATCCGCCAGAACGTGAGGTATGGTCCATGTACGCCCTGGACGCATACTTCGACAGCTCTTCTTGTCAGAAGTCGGCGCACGATGATGGCGGTGGGCCTCTCCCCACGTTTCTCATTGTACACCATCCGCCCACGTACGAGCCCGAGGTACTTCAGATTGGGCTTCCCCGCGTTGATCCGTGCCTTTCTTCGCGGCTTCGACTTTCCCTTTTTCGCCATCATACCTCTCAATCCTTGAAAACCACAAGGTTAAAGATAGACCAATGAACAATGTCACGATTAGTGATAGCTCCTTTTCTCGGAACCAACTTCTCCGTCACTACCCTGACAAAGGCTGACCCTGGCTGACGACCAACAATGAGACCGATTCTGCCAGTCTTTTTGTTCTGAACCCGAGCACCCACCACAAATCCGTCATCGTAGTGAGCACTGAGTCCAGCTACTTGTGTCTCCATGCTCACCTCCCGTGAGACCTTTCCTCCCATATATTATCACGAAACTTGATATTTTTGCTATAATAGCGAAATGAATCCTACCGATAGGCTAATAGAATTATTCAAGGAATTCCCAGGAATAGGCCCGAGACAAGCCAAGAGATTTGTTTATTTTTTGCTTAATAGAAATCCAGCATATGCAAATGATTTGGCTAAACTGATAGGAGAAGTACGAGGAACCGTCCACTCATGCAATACATGTTTCAGATTCTTTTCAATAGAAAATGTTAGACACTCGGTGTCTAACATTTGTTCAATATGTAGAGATGGGAATAGAGATAAAAAGTTACTCATGATCATCTCGCACGATGTCGATTTTGAAAATATAGAGAAGACACATTTTTACAACGGCTACTATTTTATACTCGGTGGCACTGTGCCAATCCTCGAAAAAAATCCAGAGAAAAGAATCCGCCAAAAAGATCTGATTGAAATCATAGAAAAACAATCTAATGATGGGCTTTCAGAAATCATAATGGCACTAAACTACAACCCCGAAGGCGAAAACACTCTGTCGTACCTTTCTCAGATCTTAAAGCCTATTACTGACAAGCATGGTATTAAAATCTCCACCCTCGGCCGCGGCCTCTCGACTGGAACAGAACTAGAATATTCTGATAGCGACACAATCAAAAACGCCTTGAAAAACCGCCAATAAAAACATTCCGACATTCTCAATAATGTCGGAATGTTTTTATTTATTTAATAGCACTGATTTTAACTTTGAACCAAGGTTGCCTATGTCCATTCTTTTTGAAGTAGCGAGACTTTTGTTTATATTTTATAACCTCAACCGTCTTGTTTCGCCCTATCTCGCCGAGAGTTGCCTCGACTTTAGAACCTGTAACAAGTGGCATACCGACTATCGTATCTTTACCATCTACTGTAAGTAAAACCTCGCCAAAGACTATCTTATCCCCCACTTTGAAATCACCTTTGATTTTCTCAATTTTGACCACATCCCCCTTGGAGACTTTGTATTGCTTCCCACCTGTTTTTATAACCGCGAATTCGTTCATATAAGTCCTAAGACTATACACAAAACAACCAAAGATTGCAATCCACTTGGCGGCTTAGCCGCCAAGTGGAATCAACTCTCTGATTCTGGTTTATCTATAAGCAGTGTGTCTATTTCTATGGACTGGCCTGTTATTCTGACCACGTCTTTATCTATCTTCTTGAATTCTTTTGAAGAGCTGTTGTAATGGTTTACAACCGTGCCGAGAGCATTCCCAAGTTTGGCATGATAATCCTCATATTTTTTCAAATGCGTGCCTATTTCTCCCACCCTTTTTATAATATCTTTCGTAGTTTCTTCGATCTGCATAGCTTTAAGTCCTTGTAAAACGGTTTGAAGATAAGCGAGGAAAGAAGTCGGTGAGACAATAATGACTTTGTATTTCCCTGCTGCACGCTGTATGAGATTTTCCGTATCCTCTGTCACCGCCCCGATTTTATTTATAAGCAAGTCATAATAAATGGCTTCGTGAGGGATGAACATGAAAGCAAAATCCATAGTGCCCTCGGTGGGTCTGATATATTTGGCTGTTTCTGTGATGCGCAGTTTGAGGTCGTTTACGAAAAGTTTTTCCAGTCTCTCTTTTTCGCTTGGGTCTTTTGTTTCCGAGAGACGGTTATAGTTCTCAAGCGAAAACTTAGAATCAACAGGGATAATTTTATCTTTAACAAAAACCACGGCGTCGACTATTTCCCCGTTTCCGAAAGGATATTGCATTTGATACTGACTGGGAGCTAAAACATTTTTCAAAAGAGTTTCAAGGTAATACTCCCCCAGAATACCGCGCTGTTTCGGGTTCTTCAAAATATCCTGCAAATTCTGAAGCTGGTCAGCAAAAGAAACCACTTGGCGGTTTGTCTCATCCAGTTTTGTCAGTCCCTTTGTTACTTCGCGTATGAGGTTTGCCGACTCGCCAAGCTGAGCCCGTACAGACTCGTTCATGTGTTTTGTACTTTCGCCGATTTTTGTATCCACCACCCTGTTCAGCTCGTTAATTTGCTGGAGGATCAGTTTCAGGCCTGTGTCATTACTATCCTGCTTTGGTCGAATAAAATAAGAAATTATTCCACCCACGGTAAATATAGAGATAATAATAGCTATAACAGCCGAGATAATACTTATATCCATAAATCTATTCTATCAAAAAATTGAAAGTTGTGTTAGTCTTAACTCATTAAACTTTTTTGACTTATACACCTTATTTGACTAGTCATATGACTTTACATCAAGAAATAAAAGAGGAAATAAAGGAAGCTATGAAGGCCAAGGATGCTGTTCGTCTCGGAGTTGTTCGAGGTCTTGTGACTGGGTTCATGAACGAACTCGTGGCCACAAAACGCACACCACAAAGCGAACTTTCCGATGACGAAGTCTTGAGTGTCATCTCTAGAGCTGTTAAACAGAGAAAAGATTCGATTGAACAATTTACGAAAGGAGGGCGAGTAGACCTAGCGGATAATGAAAAAGCCGAACTAGCAGTGCTAGAAACATACCTGCCAGCACAAATGTCGAGAAATGAAGTTGTGGTAGTAGCAAAAGCGAAAATGGTAGAACTTGGAGTCGGACAAATTGGTTCGACGGGCTCACCACAGGCAAAAATGGGAATGCTCATGGGAGCCGTAATGAAAGAATTGAAGGGTAAAACTGACGGAGATGTTGTTAAGTCTGTAGTAGATGAGCTGTTGAGCCAGTAGCAACTGGGATTGACTAAAAGCTACCCACCAAACTATAATATATTCAGAACCGAACCAGGGGGGTATTTTGTTACTAGAGCGTGATTTGCCAAGAATGCTGCGGATCGTGCGTTCGCGATTCCGCGACGAACAAAACAGATCAGCTTCTGAAAGGATGGGTTGGTTGAGAATCATGGAGAAGGTAGTCGAGGAAGAAGGCTACCGCTACCCCGAGTCTCAGATCATTCTGTCGGAACTTTCTACCCTCCACGCTCGGGAGGTAAGAGAACGTAGGGAGAGAGAAAGGACTCCAACTCCGTAATGGGCCATCGCACACACTAGTGCGATCGGCCCATCGTCGTTTATATTTTATACAACTTCCTTCCTGTACTTCTTCAAAATCGCCTCCTCTATCTCTGCCTTATCTCCACCATATGTCAAGTACGAAAGTTGTTTTAGTGTGTCGAGAATAGCAGGATTGCCTTTTGGCGGAAGTGGCTCTTTTATATTAAATGCTTTTTGGGGAATACCTTTAATTAGCATTTTAACATATGCAGTTAAGTTTTCTGTGTTCATCATATCTTTTGCTGTAAATTGTGGAGCGTACATTTTCTCCATATATTCCGCATCTTCAGAGCTTACTCTAAATGTTATAAAATTACCAACGTTACCAAATACTGAATCACGAATATTATCTTCTAGTTGTGCAATATATTGATGGGCTACAGTAAGAGAAAGCATATACTTTCTTGCCTCAGAGAAAATCGAAACAAAAGAATCGGTAGTAATTGTCCAAAATTCATCAATATAAAGATAAAATGGAGCAAACCCCCCCTTAATACTATCTACACGAGAAAGAGCGGCCATTTGTATTTTACCAACCAAAATCAAACCAATAAGATTAGAGTTTATTTCTCCCAGTTTTCCTCTAGCTAAATTAACTAGTAGTATTTTTTTATTATCCATTATGTCACGAAAATTAAAAGAAGATTTTTCTTGGGCAATAATTGGACGCATGACATCATTTGCTAGAAAAACATCAAACTTTGAGACGATATATGGAACTATGTTGGCGAGAGAAGCCTCTCCACCGGCTTTTTCCGCAACCTCCGTCCAGAATTGGACAACGACGGGATTATTACAATGTGATAATTTCATCTGACGAAACGCTTTGTTAGACATGACCCGAGAAACATCCAACAGAGTACAGCCAGTATCTGGGTCTTCTAACACAAGCATTGTTGCATTTCTAAAATACTGTTCAAACATCGGTCCCATTGACTCTGGCACTCCACCGTAAAGTTTTTGGAAAATACTAAACAATTCATTAACTACAAAGATTTTTTGCTCAGGCTTTGACCTATCGTACTCAAGCATATTGATAGCCATTGGTCGTTCTGTGTAGCTCGGATCAAAATATATAACATCTTGGTATCTTTCTCTAGGAATATTTTCTAAAACACCCAAAACATCTATGCCATGAGGGTCAATGTAGCAACAACCATGACCTTTCTGTATATCTTGTATGATTTGATTTTTCAAATATACAGACTTTCCCGCACCAGTTTGGCCAATAACATATACATGTCTAAGCCTATCTTCATCTTGTATGTATACTGGTGTTTCTTGGTTTCTGTAATTGTTTACTCCGAGATAATTTCCATCAGTCTTTATTCCAGCCGGAGCTGGAGCGGATATAGCTTGAGTTTGTTTGAGTTGTGGCGTCGGTGCAAGTTCTGTGTTGTGGAAATGAATTATGGTAGTGACTTCGTGTAGGTTCAGGGGCAATAACTGGTTCGGGTCATAACTTCTAAAAGAGTAGTCACGAAAGAGTTTCGACAAGGCCGTTTTCTCCAAACGCTTAGAGACAAATCCGTTGGAGTTTGTGTCTGTGAATTGGTTAAAACTGGACTCCATGCTTTGAAGAATCTCGTTGGCATCTATAGAATTAGCGGCAGATGCTATTAAACGTATGTTTGTGGCTACGATAGTGCTAGCCAGTTTATGTCGAATCTTTTCTATCGCTACTGTATCAATCGGTTTTTTCTCTTCTCCCTCCTTTGGTCCAGCTTTAAAAATGGATTTAATGGTTTTTGCAAAAGAGCCAGTTATGGATTCAGGTATATCTACGGCCTCTTTTGTCTTAACTCCTTTTTCTATCTGATCAATAGCGTACTCATATTTTTTCTTGAAATAATCACTCTTGGGCGCAAAAACCATCTGTATCCCCGCGCCTTCGCCGTCTTTTTTTATTTTTGAGAAGCTATTCAATATGACGTTTAACGGATCATGATCAAAGTTGTCATATGTTTTGATCTGATAAATAGGATTCTCGCTTGCGGTAAGGTATGAGCCGAGAGAGATTCCGCTTGAATTGAAAATATTATAGTCCGATGGCATTTCTGTAAGCCGAGCGTTGTGGAAAACCGAGAGCATTTGTTTTTGAAAAAGCTCTTTGTGCACTGTTGGCACAGCAACAAAAAAGACGAACTGGTCACTGCCGTTTGGGTTGGCGATTTCTAAGACGATATAGTTTTCCTTATAATTTTTACTTTCATCTTTGCTTACTACAGAGAGCATACCGGAAAGAAACTGCTCCATACTGGAAATAACTTCTTTCAAAGGTTTATTCTTCTTTTCGTTCTCCCCCGCTCCAGAATCTTCCGGTAAGACGACTTCATACAAAGTCATTGAAAGTCCTCGAAAGTCCTTGTCGGAAATGTTTATGCCGTTTACCTTGTAGCCATGGCCCACATATTGAACCAAAAAACGAGCAAAATCATCTTCCAAATGCGGATCTTTTAGGCCATTTAAGACCGACATGGCGTTTTTTATACCTTTTTCTTGGATAATTCCCAGAAGCTCCTCTATTTTCTTGTCGTGGGCTTCCGGCTCGAGATTAAGTATGATTGCCTCGACGTCAACCTGTGGTATTGCATAATCCTCACTCAAAACATCCTTCGGTAATGTCGCTCTATAATCAGAGATTTTTTCCTTGACCACATCGTCCTTTTTGTAGTCGATTTTCCCCTCGCGTAGTTGCGCCTCTTTGTTTGAAATTTGTTCACGCAAAAAATCAATCTCTGCCTGCGGGCTGGCAAAACGAGAACTTTCTAGATTACTCATACTTATATTATATCCTATTTATCTTCGTCTGCCACTTTCCACAGGTACATACATGCGAGAGTCCTATATGGACGCCAACCCATTGCGAGTTTTTCCATTTTCCTAGCGTCTGGTAAATAGCGAAGATTGAAAACTTTCTTGAAACCTTTTTGAATACCTAAATCCCCTGTCGGCAAGACATCCGGCCTGTGTAGGGTAAACATGAGAAACATGTCTGCCGTCCATCTGCCAATACCTTTTACACAAACTAAGTGTGTGCGGATTTCCTCGTCCGTCATATTGGGAAAGTTAGTTGGATCAACAATTCCGTCTATGAATTTTAGAGCAAGGTTTTTCAGATAGTTTATCTTTTGGGGAGAAATGCCAGATTTTTTGAACGAGTCGTCTTTCAAACCCAGAACTTTTCTCGGAGTCATTTCGCTTTTGAAAAGCGAGTTGAATCGACCCTCGATAACCCTAGCCACTATACCTGAAATTTGCTGATGGATAATATAACGAGTCAGAACCTTGAAATAATTTTGATCTTTTTTGAAATAAGAATCCTCAGCATCAAAATCTGGCCTTTCAAATTTTTTTATAAGCGTAGAGATATTGTCATCTTTTTTCAGATGGCGCAACGCCTCGTCCAAATCTTTTTTAAGCATTTAGAAAAAATGATTATAGAAAACCAAAAGCCCGACAACTATGGAACCCAGAACGGAAACTAAGACAAAAGCACCCGCTGTATCTTTTATTTTAGCAATTATTGGGTCAGGATTTAACTGCACTTTATCACACAAATCTTCCACAACTGTATTTATGATTTCCGCACACAGAACTAGAGTAATGGCCAAAACACACAAAGCCGACTCGAAAAAAGAAAAACCAAAATAAAATATGGAAAAAACAACAATGACGGCGACTAAAACCTCAACACGAAAATTATGCTCCTCCCTCCAGACAGTTTTGAGCCCATTCCATGCAAATCTGAAAGAACTAATATGTTTTTTTAACATGGTAATGTGACTCCTAGGGAAGTCGAATCCCTGTTCTTGCCTTGAGAAGGCAATGTCCTGACCGCTAGACGAAGGAGCCAATATTTATAAAGAGATCAAAATTTTTCCTAGGCAATTGAGTATTTCCCTTCTTTCGATTTCTTAAAATATTTCGGGTTCTGGAGATTGACTATTATGGTGTTTTCTTTAACATATCTTTCTTTCAAAACTTTTTTGACTATTTCGTCTTTGCTTAAGGAGCCATTTTTCTCGATGATTTTCTTTATAACATCCTTAACAACGCCGGACATATATCCCCATTCAGACAAAGCGTAGAGACCTCGGCCAACTAGGACAAACCTTGGATCTTTTATCAATTCATTGTGAGTGGTAGCGACATGCGCTTTCTTGTTGAAAAGTTCTGTAATAAGTTTAGCCACTTCTCGAAAATGTATAGGCGAACCGTGACGTCGGATAACGAGATATGCATAGTCGCGCATACCTTTGGCGTTTATATTTGATGAACTAGTTTTACCCCATTCACCTAGTGGGTTTTTATCTATCAATTTGGAAAGGGTTAGCCATCTCTTAGCAATCTCCTGATTTTTATACTTCTCAGAAACATCTTTCAAATGCTCCAAAAATTTTTCTATCATGTCAGACTCGAGTAAGATCTCGTCATCAGAGAGAGTGGAGTAGAGAGTTCGAAGAGACGAGTGGATTTTTTTAGACAATTCCTTGTCAATAGACCAGCGATGCTTGAACTCCACATCCTCTTTTTCCTTTGTGAAATCTTCACCCACAACAAGGAGAAAATGAATCTGGTTTTGAATGGCCTTGTCTTTTGAAATGTGTTTCAAGAGTGAGTCTTCGGATACAGTAGAACCCAAGTCGCTAATTAGTTTGGATAACTCATCAAAAACAGATTTTTCCTTTGCATACTCTTTGGACTTGCGAACGTTAATTATTGAATAGTTTTCAATCTGTCTAACTCTTTCACGGGTAATTTTGTATTTCTTGCCAATGGCTTCCAAAGTCAGACGTTTAGTATCGTTCCCAAGGCCGAAGCGACTAGTTAAAACATCCTGTGATCGAGAGCCCAAAACAGAGAGTAGCCTTTTGGCAACCTGCTTTGGCTTAAATGTGATTGGTGTTTTGTCTGACATCCCGTTAGAAATAGGAAAGCCTGTAACTCCAGCCTTTCCATAGTTATAAATAATTAGATTTTATAAATTATGTATCCCATTAAAATACATCATTCTCATAAACAAACTGAATGATTTCTAACGGGATTATATTCCTTGTATTTATAATGTACCACCCCCCATAATTTAAGTCAACCCCAGTAGTAGAGCAGAGCTCACTACGGGGTTAGCCCTGTACCGAGCTTTGTTCTGGTACTGGGGCAAGCCTCCTCCAATTAAAGGGTGACAAAATTGACCAGCTTATTGGGTACAAAAACCACTTTTTTTATTTCTTTACCCAAAAGCCATTTTCCTACTTCTGGTAGACCCTTGGCTACCTCTGTAACCTCATCTCCCCTAGCTCCAAATGGAACCATGCAAAGCGCACGCACTCGGCCATTGATCTGAATAACAAATTTTACCTCCAATTCCCGCATTTTTTTTGAGTCCGCTTTTGGCCATCTTTCCAAAACCAAAAGTGTCTTGTGTCCAAGAGAGTGCCAGATGTCTTCTGTTATGTGCGGAGCAAAAGGAGAGAGAATTTTCAGAAATAATTCAAAATCTTTTTGATTTATTTTTTCCTGTTTTTCAAATTCATTTACCAAAATCATCATTGAAGACACAGCTGTGTTAAAAGCAAAACCCTCAATATCCTCACCGACTTTTTTTATGGTTTTATGAAGTAATGTCTCTAAAATGTTAGACACCGAGTGTCTAACATTTTCTGAGTGTCTAACATTTTTATGTTGCACTTTTTCTCTAAGCCGCCATACTTTTTCCAGAAATCGTCTAGAACCAATCATATTATCAGTACTCCAAGGAAGAGACCCTTCAAAAGGTCCCATGAACATTTCATAGACTCGCAAAGTGTCGGCCCCATATGTTTTAATAACATCACTTGGGTCTATGGTATTGCCCCACCTCTTGCTCATTTTGCGACCATCGGGCCCGAGTATTAAACCTTGATTTCGGAGTGCTTTGAAAGGCTCTTCTGTTAGGGCCAAATCATAATCTTTCAAAAACTTATTCCAAAATCTGGAATACAACAAATGTCCAGTAGCGTGCTCTGCTCCCCCAACATACATATCGACATTTTTCCAGTATTTTATAGTCTTTTTGTCAGCAAAAACTTTTTTATTTTTCGGATCCATATAGCGCAAGAAATACCATGACGACCCCGCCCACCCAGGCATTGTGTTCGTTTCCAAGCCTTTCTTGACCCAACTTTTAACCCCTGCAAGTGGCGACTCTCCCGTGCCTGTAGGCTGGTACGACTTCACATCTGGAAGTTTGAGGGGCAAATCTTTCTCTCGCAGTTCGTGTATTATCCCCTCTTTATCATGCCAAAGCGGAATCGGCTCACCCCAGTACCTCTGCCTTGCAAAAACCGCATCACGCATTTTGTATTTTGTGACAATTTTTCCATGAACAAATTCGGTAATTTCTTTTTTGGCTTCTTTTGAGTCTATTCCAGAAAATTGCCCTGAATTTATAAGTTTTCCCTCTTCCGTAAATGGAACTTTACTTTCAGATTCAAGAACACTCTTTAATGGTAAATTGTATTTCTTTGCAAATTCAAAATCTCTTTCATCATGTGCTGGCACAGCCATGATGGCTCCAGTTCCATAATCAGCCAGAACATAGTTTGCAATCCACAATGGGATTTTTTCGCCTGTTGCCGGATTAACAGCTTTAACACCTAGGAGCTCTACACCTGTTTTTTCTCTACCCATCTCAGTCCTCTCAATTATTGTTTTTTTCTTCACTTCCGAAATATATTTTTTTACTTCTTCTCTGTTTTTCAAGACGCCTATATGGTTATCATCTACGACAAGGGTCACCCAGAGATGCTCTGGTGATATCACCATATATGTGGCGCCAAATATCGTATCGGGCCGAGTTGTAAACACTGGAACAATTCCGGGTTTCTGGCCACCATTAAAAATAATTTGAAAGGGAATCTCTACCCCCTCACTTTTGCCAATCCAATTCCTCTGTATTTCTTTTATGTGATCTGACCAATCGAGTTCATTTAGACCAGAAAGTAGCCGGTCAGCATAAGCAGTAATACGCATAAACCACTGACGCATCTCCTTTTTTACCACGGGAAAACCACCACGCTCGGAGACTGGACCGTTTGGACCATCAACCACTTCATCATTGGCTAGAACCGTCCCGAGTTTTGGAGACCAGTTTACTTCACTGTAGCCTTCGTACGCCAAACGATACTTCATCAAAATATCCTGTTTTTCTTTTGCTGACTTGGATTTCCATTCTAATGCAGAAAAGACTTCGGTATTAACTGTAACGACTTGTATATTAGCATTTCCAGATTTCTCAAAAATTCTTATTAGCTCACTAATCGGCCTAGCTTTCTTTGTTACCTGTAGTGAGCCCGTCGAACCATACCAAGAATTATAGAGTTTAAGAAAAATCCATTGTGTCCACTTGTAAAAATTAGGGTCGTTAGTATTAACTTTCCGAGACCAATCATAAGAGAGACCAATAAGAGAAAGTTGTCTTTCGAAAGTTGCAATGTTATCTTCGACAGCTTTCTTGGGGTGAATATTGTGTTCCAATGCATATTGTTCAGCTGGTAAACCAAATCCATCATAACCCATAGGATGCAAGACATTGAATCCCTGCATCCGTTTCATACGGGCAAAAATATCCGAGGCGATATAGCCCTTTGGATGACCAGCATGAAGGGCTTTACCGGAAGGGTACGGGAACATATCTAAACAATAGTACTTTTTCCCACCACTTTGCTTGGTTTTGTAGGCCTTTTTTTTGTCCCACTCCTTTTGCCACTTTTTTTCGATTTCGAGATGGTTGTATTCTGTTTGCTTATTTTCTTTCATATTTTTATTATTACATAATAACAGACCTATACGCAAAACCTCCCCAAGGGCCACCCTTGGGGAGGTTTTTGGAGTCTTACAGTGGCAGTACTTTCATCGGAGGATATTGTGTAGGATTTATTGTTTGGTCAAAACAATATCGACCAACTGGATGTGACCAACTTGACATATTATTTGGATAAGAATCTGATGAATATGGTTTATACTTATCATCCGAAGCTTTGTTGAACTCTGCGCAAAGTTTGTATGTTAGATTTCCTGTTTTCTGATACTCATAGGGTTTTTGGGTCTGCTGATCTACTGTCTGAGGCAAGTAATAGTTGAGAGCTGACATTTCAGCAAAACTGACAGGCACAGCACCCTTGGCAGAATAATAGTTTGTAACTTGATTGCTTATATTGGCTAAATCGCTGACTTTCTGCTGGTCATACTTGTAGAGTCTCTGTGTGCGAGGCGAACCCAAAACAGAAAATCCCCAGATTATGGCAAGTATGATTATTATGGCCGATACTATTGTCCAAATTTTCCTTGACTTAGAATCAAGTCTACCCAAGAGGTCTGAGACATAGTAGAAGAAAACAGCAAGAGCAATGACGAGGATAGACAGAGCTTTCATGATAAAACCACTTGTTAGTTCCTGACCGTCGATAAAATAGTAAATGACCATTATCAAATCACCAACAAAAGATAGACCCGCCACAAATAGAGTGACATAGTTAAGAAATCTTTTAAACCAATTATTTCTCTTTTCTGGCTCAGTCTTGTAGCTTCTTTCAAGTAGCCACATAAACAGGATATAAAGAGGAAAAACGACGATCAGACTGGCCACAGGGAAACTGATGGATGAACCATTGTAACCATAGTACGCA
The DNA here is from genome assembly GCA_036517395.1 of Minisyncoccota bacterium. Taxonomy (GTDB): domain Bacteria; phylum Patescibacteriota; class Minisyncoccia; order Phycocordibacterales; family DATDWN01; genus C7867-006. Next base: position 83,574 of record DATDWN010000016.1, on the reverse strand, counting down.
TAATTATTGATTACTGGATAGGCTCTATCTATTATGGTAAACAATAAACTTATCAGGTTGCCCAGAACAAAACCCAGAGCAACTATGGCTCCAAGGTTAAAAAAGAAATTTAATACGCCCGTCTTTGACTGTCCTCCACCTGTTGAAAAACTTTGATTTGGTTCCATATATTTTGATTTATTAATAACATAAACTACTAATCCTAAAACGCCTATAATAACTATGCTGGTTATAATAATCGGCACAAACATGAATATGCTAAACATGGGTGTATTGTAGCATAATCAAGTTTATATTAAAAACTCGATGACATCACCATCTTTCACAATGTATTCTTTGCCTTCCGTACGTACCAAACCTTTTTCGCGAGCTTTGATATAGGAACCAGAGTCAAGTAAATCTTTCCAGTTAATTACTTGAGCTCTTATAAACTTTTCTTTGAAATCATTGTGAATAGCTCTCCCCGCTTCCGGTGCGGTTGAACCTCGAAGAGTTGTCCATGCTCGCGATTCATCCTCACCTGTTGTCAGAAACGTAATGAGATTGAGAAGATCGTATCCGGCCGTAATCAGTTTATCTAGTCCAGTACCAAAAACTGGATCGACTTCGATATACGGACCCTTTAGTTTTGAAACAAAATCGCGTTTTACATTTTCAGCTGCTTCGGAGGTGTTCAGAACATAAAGAGTTGGTTTTTTTATCCCCGCCGCTTCGAGTTCCATATTTATTATTTCAATATCAAAAAGCGGATCGACTTTTTCGTGGACATGAATTATATCCTTGTCTTCAAAAATTCTAACCACTTCTATGATGGCATCCACCTCGCGGATATGAGATAGGAATTTATTTCCAAGCCCTGCGCCTTCCGATGCCCCCTTTACCAAGCCCGCGATATCTACAAACTCCACGACCGCCGGAATAGTTTTTTTCGATTTGGACATGGCCGAAAGTTTTTCCAGCCTCTCGTCCGGCACAGGAACAATCCCGACAGAGGGATCAATAGTACAAAACGGATAATTCTCTGCCGGCACCGACTTTTTGGTAAGCGCATTAAACAGCGTCGATTTCCCGACGTTTGGGAGACCTACAATGCCGATTGAAAGTGACATAAAATTAAACCCTATTTTTCTGTGAAAGTTGGTGCAAAATACGGCAAGGCTCGACGATTCGAGGATCAATTATATTGTAGTAGCCATTTAGGCCGTTACGTCGTACGGTCACAAGCCTAGCATGACGAAGCAAGGCCAGATGCTGAGAAATGTTGGATTTGGAGATGCCAAGTGTTTTAACCAATTCCTCAACCGGCATTTCCTGCTCCCGAAGCAAGTTTAAAATCTCTAGCCGTTTTGGGTTAGCTAATATTTTGTATATCTCAGCGTTTCTCTCGTATGCAATTCTAGGAAGTGGTTGTTTGACTTTCATCCCGTTAGAAAATTAACTTAATAATATTAGACCTGTTAGCAATGCACATAGATTTTCTAACGGGGCTCATGGTTTCTAAAGTATGCAACAATAGAAATCAAATTGCAATTATTTACACGATCATTTGTATTCGGGCTTTTTTTCAAAATATCCTTTTTTATAGTTAGCCAGTCGAGCTAGGGCATACAGAACACTCCCAAGCCTGTTTAGATAGGCAATACTGGTCTCGCTTATCACTCGTCCTTTTTTATCTCGAAGTAATACCAAACCCCTCTCCGCCCTGCGGGTGATTGTTCGCACCACATCCAAATAGGCTCCTGTTTCATCTCCTCCAGGAATTATGAAAGATTTTATTGGAGGTAATATCGTCTCCACTTCATAAATAATATCTTCAAGGTAGAGAGTATGATCTCCTGTCAGAGATACTTTTGACCCAGCTAATTCAGCCTGAATACAAAACAAATTCTGCTGAAATGTTTCTAGGATTTTCTGATAACAGACTTTTTCTGTACCCATAACTAGCATGTTTTTTGATTTGGCCGAAAGAACTTTGGCATATCCGAGCGCAGAGTTAAGCTCGTCAAGAGTACCAAGTACTTCAAAAACAAAACCGGATTTGCTCAATCGTTTTTCCTTCTGACAATCAAGGAGTTGCGTCGTTCCCGTATCTCCCTTTCTGGTGTAAAGCATGTTATATATTTTAATTACAAGTTAAACAAACTCCCGGAGGCAAATCTTCCGATTGTGAAGTCGTAACCACCACTTCTTCCTCGATTTCCGTTGTAGTGGATATGACAACCTCTGTTTGAGTAATTTTTTTATCTTTGCCAACAGTTAATACTTGAACGGATTTTGATCCATCTCGATAAACAGTAACACCCTTACAACCGGTGTCCCAAGAAAGCATATAGGACTTTTTGACATCTTCGACAGTTGCACTGTTTGGCAAGTTAATCGTTTTCGATACGGCATTATCAATGTGTTTCTGAAAAGCCGCTTGCATTTTGATATGATCAGGAAAATCCAAATCATGAGCAGTAACAAAAACTTTTTGCCACTTTAGCGGAACTTCTTTTATCCCCTTGAGCGTTCCATGCTCGGCAACTTTTTTAATCATATCTTCAGAGAAGAAGCCCTCTCGACGAGCAATACTTTCAAACTGTTTATCCACCTCGACCAACTCAACCCAATCATCTTCTTTTTTACCAATCCTTGATTTTCGAATATAGGCTAAAGCAAATTTTGGCTCAATACCTTGAGAACAGGCGGCGATTACCCCTATTGTGCCAGTTGGAGCAATCGTTGTCACGGCACAGTTTCGCAACCTTTCTCCCCCCGGCCTGTTGTAAAGTGAGTCCTTGAAGTTAGCAAAAGTTCCTCGTTTTTTGGCTATCTGAACCGAGGCTGTGTGTGACTCAGTCTCAATAAAACTCATTAGTTTGTCTGCCAAAAGTAGTGCTTTTTTAGAATTATATGGAATTTCAAGACTAACCAAGGCATCGGCCCAACCCATAAGACCGAGGCCTATTCGACGATTACCACGAGTTATGAGCTCAATTTCTGGAAGAGGATATCTGTTCATATCTATGACATTGTCGAGGAAATGCACCGCGTCATGAATAGTTTTCCTAAGTCTGTTCCAGTCGATATCACTTGTTTTTCCTTTTTTGATTATGAATTTATTTACATTGATACTGCCGAGATTACACGATTCATTTGGTAATAGAGGTTGCTCTCCACATGGGTTGGTGGATTCGATGCGACCCAATTTGGGAGTTGGATTTCCACGAGCATCGTTCATGCGATCCATAAATACAACCCCAGGGTCTCCAGTTTCCCAAGCTAAATTGGCAATCTTATCAAAAACTAGATTAGCATCGAGCTCAGAGACCGGTTGATTACTTCGCGGGTTTATGAGTTTATATGTCTTTCCCTTTTTTACAGCGTCCATAAATTCGTCTGTAATAGCCAGAGAGATATTGAAATTTTGCAAGATCCCTTCCTGTGTTTTTGCTGAAATAAATTCGAGAACATCCGGGTGATCAACGTTCAAAATCCCCATCATGGCTCCGCGTCTCTTGCCACCTTGCTTGACAACATCGGCAACCGTATCAAAGACCTTCATAAATGAAACTGGGCCAGAAGAAACCCCTCCTGTTTGTTTAACAAAATCGTTTCTTGGTCGAAGATGTCCAAAATTATATCCGGTACCTCCACCGGATTTGTGAACAACAGCGGTCGCCCTGACCGCATCAAAAATACTTTCCATGGAATCTTCTATAGGCAAAACAAAACAACCAGAAAGTTGTTGCATTGGTGTGCCGGCATTCATCAGAGTCGGTGAGTTTGGAAGAAATTCTAATGAAGCTATCAGGCGATAAAAACACTCTTCCACTTTCATCAGATCTTCATCAGAAATAGAGGTGTCATATATTTTTTCAGCAGCGGCTATGTTTGAGGCAATCCTCCTGAAAAGTTGCTGAGGAGTTTCAATGATTTTACCGTTGAGATCTTTTCGCAAATATCGAGACTCCAAAACTTTCATGGCGTTTTCTGTAACAACTGTTTTTACATCATGATACAAAAGAAAATATTTCGCTTCTCTGATTTCCTGTCTTTTTTTTCTATATTGTTCGTAAGCATTAGCAACGTCATCAAAACCTCCATCTTTTAATGTACTGATTATGACGTCTTGTATTTCCTCCACATTTGGAATCCTTCTTATAAAAAGACTTTTCAGGTTAGCGATCGCTTTTCTGGAAACTTGTTTGACCACAGGACCGTCCTTCTCTCTAACGGCTATAAAAGCCTTAAAAATAGCGGTGTAGATTTTTAGAGCATCAAAAGGAACTACACGCCCGTCACGCTTTTGAATGTGAGAAAGTGTTTTGGATATTACTGAAACTTTAAGACCGGAAAAACTTTTTCTCGCATTCAATGTGTACTTCATGTTATTTGGTTTAGGTTTAATATTTATAATGTGATTGCATAGTTTAGAAACCACTAAACCATTATACACGAAAGCAACCACTCACTGTCAAAGTGGATAACTTTTAGACTTAATTCTCGAGATTAATACGCTTTCGCTCCTTACAGGAACAGTACCCCAATTGGATATTTTGTCTCGACAAGCTCACAAAATATCTCAATCGGGCTTCGAAAGCTTTTAGTACGCTTTCGAACCCCACATTACGAACTTTTCAATCCATTTTGCCTTACGTTCTGGAGAGATTTTCTTCATAGGGCCACATTTTTTCATTTTTGTGGAGATACCAGCAAACCAGAGGATGCCGTCTTGGATTTCGTTTGTGTTATCGCCGAACAGAAATCGAGCTAGAAGTGGTGGAGAATCTGACGTGACAAAAACTCGCCCAGTGCGGCCCTTGAGAAGCCGAGACCAACCAATACCACTCGGCAAAAACTTGTAAGCAAATCCAGGAAGCCACGCCCTGTCGAAAAGACCCTTCAGCAGTGCTGGCATTGTAGACCACCATGAAGGATAAATGATGACAAAATGCTCACACCACCTTACATCTTCCTGAAATTTCAATAAATCTGGTTCGAGCTCCTGTATGACCTTGTAGCCTTTGTGAAGTATGGGATCGAAAACCATATCCCCTAAATTTGTCCGCCTGACTTCGTGTCCTGCCTTGCGAGCACCAGCGGCATAGGCTTCGGCAAACTGACAACACATGCTTTCAGTATCAGGATGACCCAATAGTACAAATATTTTTTTTACCATAATAATATAATAGCAATATTACAAAATACAGTCCACAGAATTATCCAGAATTTTCAATTTTCAGTTCTCAATTTTCATTGAATTTACAATGAATTAATTTTCAAAATTGAAACATTGGTCATTGATTGAAAATTGTAAATTGATAATTGAAAATTATTTAAGTGTGCTATAATTCTCCTATGAAGTTAAGGTACACCATCTTATTCTTTCTCCTATCAACAGGAACTCTGTTTGGCTTGGTCAAATATTATAATTTTGATTCATCCGTCCTGACTTCCCTTTCTTTCTACGAAAGCCTAGCTAACCCATCAGTGCGTATTGTCAGAATTCCTGAGGGTCTGCGCAAGGAACAAATCGCCTATATAATGGCAACCAAACTGGACTGGAACGAGGGACAGAAAGACGACTTCGTCAACATACATCTTGCTTTGAATACGACAAATCTAGAAGGGCGCTACTTTCCAAAAACATACATGATAGACAAGGATGAGAATCCTTCGGGGGTGTCTGCTTCCATGTTCCACGAATTCGCCACCCAAACAGGAAAAATCAAAAAACCAAAAGCTACAAAAGTGATAAACGACGAAACAGTTTTGAAAGTGGCATCTATCATACAGAGAGAAGCAGGTGGAAAAAGCGATATGAAATTAATATCGGGAATTATTTGGAATCGTATTTTTAGTGGCATGAAATTACAAATGGACGCCACACTTCAGTATGCCAAAGGTAGCGAGGAAGACGGCTGGTGGCGAGCGGTTACTCCCGCGGACAAAAAAATAGATTCAACCTATAACACATATCTGCACGCGGGTTTGCCACCTTCGGCTATTTCAAACCCAGGGTTGGCCGCCATCGAAGCAGCATACAACCCGCAAAAAACTAGCTGTCTATTTTACTTGCATGATAAAAAAGGCAATATTCATTGTTCAGTGACGTATTCACAGCACAAAGCTAACATAAAAAAATATTATTAATGTATAATGTAATCACATGGATCCCGTTAGAGATCTCTTGGTTGGTTTATGTCCACTTAAGGGATACAAAGATGAAGCTTAAAATAATTATTATATAAATATAAACTACGGAAATGCCTTGAGTACAAGGGATTTCCTATCTCTAACGGGATGGAAACAGAAATACCTCAAAAAATAGCCCTGTTGGAGGAAAAAGTCGATAAAATTTTCGTCTCAGTAGAAAAGACACGAAAATATTTCAAGTGGACGATGATTGTCACCCTTGTCATATTTGTCCTACCTCTTATCGCTATGATGTTTGTCATTCCTTCTTTCATGACCAACTACGTCGACCAGATACAAAGTCTCTCCCAGTAATCAGCTCTCATCATAGAAACAAAAGGTCTCTGTCCAAATCATCGGAATCCGTTCCACCCAGTTCTGGTCTAAAGCAAAAATTAAAACGCAATTGAAATTACAATGGTTCCAATTTCCCTTAGGTTTGACTTTCAATGGAGAAATATTTGGAACCACTGAAATAGCTAGTGTTTTCAAAGCAAAATCCGCACTTTGTGGTGCGGAGTCTGCTATTGTGGACCCTACCAGATTCGAACTGGTGACCTCCTCATTGCAAATGAGGCGCTCTACCAACTAAGCTAAGGGCCCAATAACCAAAAGGTTATCAAATTTATCACCTTCACACAAGTAATGCGTGATATAATTACTCCTACTTCATGGATTCACTTCGTAAATCAAAATATAGCATAGCAGTGGTTACGATTTGGGCTTTTGTTACTGTCTATTTTTTCTTCTTTACAATAAAACCTTTTTCTTACTACAATTTTAATGTAAATGATTTAATATTATTTTTTCCGATTGCAATCTGTGCTTTCGCCAGTCTTTTCGTTGTTAATCATTTTTTGAATTTTGGTAAAATTACAATAAACAAGAAAAGTCTGGTACAAATTTTATTAATATTTTTTTATGCCTTTGTACTTATCGCTTTGCCGGAAGAAATAGTTTTTAGAGGTTTTATTCAAAAAAATCTTCAACTCATTATATCCAATACTAGTTTGCTGATAGTTTCATCCTCTATTATTTTCGGCATTGTTCATATACCAAACGGAGCACGGGGGTTCTTACCTAGAGAATGGAACTGGAAATTAGTAGCTATGTCTTTTGTTGCAGGACTTTTTTTAGGAATTGCTTATTTTATGACTAACAGTTTAGTCATACCGACGATTCTACATGCTCTGCTGGCAATAACTGGCAAAATATTTATTGAAAATTAATTTCAAAAGGGTACATTCCCATACCACACATTCCTTGGAGCACTCCCACCTGATTGACCCCTATGTCAATATCGGTTGAACCAGTCTGTGGAAGTGATTTACTCATGCCTAAACTTGGAATACGCACAAACGACGAACAATCAAACGTACCGCTCGTGCTAAATCTCAAAATAGTCGGCAGGCCCGCCTTGGCCGTACTTCTTCTCGGTTGATATCCACCACGCGCTTGTATTTGTATAATCTGTTTTCCATTAACAATGCTGACATTATTTTCTGGTACAATATTTCCATTTGGTACCAGAGCGCCACGGCTAAGTACAATAGCTCCTCCAATGAGACCAACAGATATTATGATTGATACGATAGTTAATTTCATACTTTTATTATTGTACTAGAAATTGAATAATGGTGGTATTACGCCGACTATTACCAAACTATTTAATATGTTAAATATAGCGAACATGATAACCACAAGTCCTGCTGTTTTGAAAAATATTCCTGCTTTTGAACTATTTTTTATACTAAATGAACTGAAACTTATGAGGGCCAAAATAGGCAGAGTGCCCAGAGCAAATGCGAGCATGGTCAAACCTCCTTTGATAAAACTACCAGTGGTTAGTGTATAGAGTTGCATTGATTGGGTAAAACCGCATGGCAGGAAAAATGTGGCGATACCAACAAGAAATGGCGTCAATGCATGGTTCAGTTTGGAAACACCATGAGCATATTTTGCAATAAACTTTGGCATAGACGGCTGAAACTTTTTTGCCCAATGGAATGTGTCGAGAAGATTTATACCGAGAACAAGCATGACCAGCCCAATTATGATTCCCAAGATAAATGTAGCTGAAGTGTTTAATGTAAATGCAGAACCTAGAGCGCCTATAACTCCACCGAGAATAAAGAAAGAAATGATACGACCAACATGAAAAAGAATTTGTGGTTTAACTTTATCCCCTTCTCTGGCAAATGTTGCCGACATAGAAAGCAAAAGTCCTCCCACCACAGCCATACATGTAGAAAGCGATGCGATGATACCAATAACAAATGCTGTGCCGTACGAGACGCTGTTTGTGCCAACCAGATTAACTAAACCGATTTTCTGCAAAACTACAAACAAAACCGCAAAGCCTAGTGCTATAGGTATAGCGATTTTAAAATCAGACCAATTTTTTATTTTCTCCTCCCGCTCAACCGACAGAGAATATCCATGCTTAATAAGGACTTGCGACAGTTCCTCTGCAATCATATCTTGTGATTTGTCACCAAACTCACCCAGAATCTCGACAGTGTGATTACTCAAACTAGATTTTGCCTTTGTGACATAGGATACTTCCTCGAGTTCACTTTCCGTCAATAAAATACAAGCGTGACAATGCATACCTTGGACATGAAATGTATATGTTTTCATAGTTTTATAATTTTTTAGTTTTTAACCTTAATGAATTGCTAACCACCGAGACGCTAGACATGGCCATGGCAAACCCAGCAAACACGGGTGAGAGCATCCAGCCAAAAATTGGATAAAACAAGCCACCAGCAAGTGGGATACCAATAATATTGTAAAAGAAAGCCCAGAACAGATTTTGTCTTATGCCTCGCATTGTTATTTTTGACAGATTTATAGCCTTGACTAGTTTAGAAATATCACCATGAAGCAGAGTAATGCCGGCGCTCTCAATAGCCACATCTGTCCCCGTAGCCATAGCAATACCGACATCGGCCTGTGCCAGAGCTGGTGCATCGTTCACTCCATCCCCAGCCATGGCCACCACCAACCTTCGGTTGGAATTTCCAATTTCCAATTTCCAATTTTCAAATCTTCCTTCCTGTAATTCCTTTATTATCCTAAGTTTGTCCTCTGGCATGACCTCCGCAACAACTTCGTCTATATCAACCTGCCTTGCAATAAATGTGGCAGTATTTCTATCATCCCCAGTAAGCATGACAACTTTTATGCCCAGTTTATGCAGATTTTTTACCGCTTCTACAGCCTCCGGTTTAATGCTATCTGCTATCATAAAAACCCCGAGAACTTTTTCTTTTGTTGTCAAAATAACAGGAGTTTTCCCTTCTAGCGTTTCTTTCTCATTCCCCGTGCTATCAAAATGAAGTCTGAGATCTTTTACAAGTTTAGTGTTGCCCGCATAATATTCCGTATTTTCAACAACCCCTTTGACACCCTTGCCTTTAATCGCCTCAAAAGTATCCAGAGCAGTTAAACCGATTTTATTTTCAATTGCATAAGAGACAACTGCGTGAGCGATGGGGTGTTCTGATTTATTTTCAAGTGAAGCAAGGATTGAAATTAATTCTGCGTCTTTTTTGTTAGAAAAATTTTTAATAGAGACAAGTTCGGGTTTTCCTCGTGTTAGCGTTCCCGTCTTGTCCACCACAACCACATTTACTTTGCCAAGTTTTTCTAGAGTCCCCGCATCTTTTATTAGTATACCTTCTCTTGCTCCCTTACCAACACCGACAATAATAGCCGTGGGAGTTGCAAGTCCCAATGCGCATGGACAGGCGATGACGAGAATACCGACAAAAGAAACCAGACCGAAAGAGAGTGCTTGAGAAAAACCGAGATACTGCGTGCCAATAACAAGCCACAATCCCAGAGCCACAAAAGACAAAACTAAAACCACCGGCACAAAAATACTAGAGATTTTATCAGCCAGTGCTTGGATAGGCGCCTTGCTCCCTTGCGCCTCTTCTACCATTTTTATAATTCGAGACAGTATAGTTTCCGAACCGATTTTTGTAGCTTCAAAAATAAATGAACCCGTCGTATTTATCGTGCCAGAAACCACAGCATCACCAACTTTTTTAGCCACTGGCATCGGCTCACCTGTAATCATTGATTCATCTATATACGAAGACCCTTTGGTCAAAATACCATCAACAGGAATAGCGCTCCCAGGTTTTACCACAATCAAATCACCATGCACCACTTGGTCAACTGAGATTTCAATTTCTTTGCCATCACGGACCACTAGCGCTGTTTTGGCTTGAAGGTTCAAAAGTTTTTCTATAGCATCTCCTGTTTTCAATTTTGACCGTGCCTCAAGATACTTTCCAAGAGCAATGAAAGTAATAACGATAATGGTAACATCAAAATATGTGCTTTGAGTATTTATAAATGCTTTTAGACTTTCTCCAAAAACCGTGACGACAGAACTGTAGAGAAAAGCGACGGATGTGCCTATGCCTATGAGCGTGTCCATGTTCGCCCTGCCATAACGTAGAAAACGATATACTCCGAGCAAATATGGTTTACCGAGGATAACAAATGTAGCGATGGCCATCAGTGGAAGCAGATATTGAAAAATGTTTTGCCAAAAATATGACATCTCTGGAACAAGACCAAACCTAGAAAAAATATCCCAACCCATGATAACAACGCTTATAACAGCCAGAGGCATAGCGGAAAAAACCTTGTTTCGCATAGATTTCAATTCAGATAATTTTTCCCGTTTTGATTCTTTGTTGGGCAAAACCAAGGAGTAGCCAAGTTTTTCGATTTGCCTTGAAAGTTCTGCCGGATTAGTTTTTGTGTTATCAAATGACAGTCTGGCGCTCTCAGTTCCATAATTCACATCTACTGACACGACACCATCTGTTTTTCTAAAAATCTTTTCTATGATACCAGCGCACGAAGCGCAGTGCATGCCATTTATTTTATATACTGAAGTGAATGCCATACTATTTTCGTTTTAGCCGATAAACTTTTAATATTTCCTTGACTGATGCCTCGCCTTTGCCTTTTTTTATTTGAGGCACAACACATGTACTCAAGTGACTTTCCATTATAGCGTCTTCAATACCAGAGAGCGCCTGTTTTACAGCGGATGTTTGAGTAATAACATCAATACAGTATGCGTCTTTGGAAAGCATGTCCTGCAATCCACGAACCTGACCTTCCACTATCTTCAACCGACGAATAAGTTTTTGCTTGTTTGTATTCATAAACTCACTATACCCCTACGGGGTATCACAAGTCAAGTGCGCTGTGGATAACCCCGTAGTAGAAAATGACATGGCAAAGTAATAACTTTGCATAAAATTTTATGTCATTTTCACTACGGGGTTTACCCTGTAGTGAGCTACGCTCTACTACTGGGGTAACCTATCCTTCTATTTTTTATTTAATGCAAGGCCGATAACATGATGCAAAAACTCCTGAACACTAGAACCAATAGCTTTGAGAGACTTTGGTAGAAGAGACTCTGGAGTTAATCTGGGAAGAGTATTGACCTCCAGAAAATAAATCCCACGACGTGGTGAAACAATAAAATCTGATCGAGAATAATGCGATAAGCCCAGAGTTTGGTGAATGAGAGCCGATAATCTTTCTATTTCTTTTTTCTCCAATTGACTAAAATTCCCAGGGCAGATTTCCCTACTCTCTCCATTATATTTTGAATCATAGTCAAACAGTTTGCCTTTTGGCGGAATAATCTCGATAGGAGGTAGTGCATACACATCTCGCTCACGAAAATTATTTATAACACCACATGTAGCTTCTTTACCAATAATACACTCCTCCACGATCGCCGAACCATGCTCAGACAAGACACTTTCCAGAGCGGACAAGAGTTCGCTATAGGAGGACACTTTATAAAGCCCTAGGGACGAGCCTCCACATGCTGGTTTAACTATGAGCGGATGCGGTATGGAGTTGAAAATCTCTTTGGCTTTTTGCGCCAAATTGTCAGTCTCTCTCACAATGGCAAAAACTGGTGTTTTTATTCCGGCCGCCGTCGCCCTTTCCTTTGTCATCCATTTATTCATGGCGATAGCGGACTCATACCGCCCGGAGCCGGTATACGGAACGCCGAGGTAGCCGAGAACTTCCTGTACTCCACCATCCTCACCATAGGCACCGTGCAAAGCATTGAAAACAACATCGACATTTTGCAAAATTCTTTCCGGTGATCTCTCCACACCCGCTATATGCCATTTGCCATCACGAGAAATAAAAATATCCAGCGGCCTGTGAGTTTCCGAAAGATGCCGTAGGACATTAGCACCACTTTTTAGTGAGACATCATACTCCGACGACGGTCCCCCACGAAGTACGCCTATGTGAAGTGATGGAGAAAGAGTTGGCATAGATATATTGTATAATATCAAAACCTAAACTTCCAATGTCAAACCAAATCCAAATATCGAAATCCAAAACTTTGACATTTGATTCTTTGATACTGATTGGAAATTTGGATTTTGAAATTTGAAATTATCCAAACTTCCCTCTGAGCTTTCTATGATATCCAATAGCAAATCTATGTGATTCGCTGTTTGCTAGAATTATTTCTCTCTCATATTTTAACCACTGTCTGTCACCTAGTATATTCTTCGGTTTATGTCTCTCATCTTTGACAACAGAAACAACGGGAATATTCACTTTATTCTCCCGCAAAATCTTTTCCATCACTCTCTTTTGCGCCGTCCCTCCATCGACAACAATCAAATCAGGAAATCGCCATTCTATATGTGCCAACCTTCTCGACAGTACTTCTGTCAAGGCTTTAGTATCGTTTACACTTGGATTGTTTTTTATTTTGAACTTCCTATAATCAGACTTCTTCACTTCACCATCCTCGACAACAATCATAACCCCAACAACATTTTGTCCAGACATGTGTGCGACATCATAAGATTCGATTCGGAATGTCTCTGAATCCAAGGTTCGACCTTGGGCACCATTCTTTAAGGTCGAACCTTTGCAATCTTCTTTTATAAGCGATATATCCTGAATATGTTTTAGAAGAAAAATTGTTTTTTTAGCTTCGCCGGCTTTCTCAAACTCTCGATTTTTTGCGAAACCTCGCATTTGTTTCTCAAGGTTTTTCAGCAATCGCTTTTTATTACCCCGAAAAAACAAAATAATATTTTGGATTTGTTTCTGATAATCCTCTTTTGTAATTTCTCCTGTACAAACTCCTGGACACAAACCTATCTGACGATTAAAACAGGCTACATTCGGCCTGTTGGCCTCAGTACTCCCATCGTTCCCGCTCGGTCGCTTCCCTGAATACGTTTTCTGCGGAAGTCGGACTTCCGCAGAATTACACTTATCCCGATACGGAAACATCTTGCGAATTATTTTCAGTGCTTCCTTCAGCTGTCCGCCGTTTGGAAATGGACCGAACTGATTTTTAATGTCAAAGACGCCCTTTGCCATTTTTGAATTTTTGGCAAGGGGCGTCCTTGACATAATGCGCGATTGCAGCAGTTCACGACCGCGGATAACTAAAACACGAGGAAAATCTTCTTTGGTAATCACAACAAAGTTAAAACTTTTATTATCTTTTTCTTTTATATTTGCTTCCGGCTGGTGTTTTTTTATGAGATTGGCTTCCAAAACAAGTGCTTCCAAAACAGAATCTGTTTTTATGTATTCGATATCTTCAAACTCCTCCAGCATCTTAGCTATGAGTGGACTTCGAGTGTCAAGGACTGTCCTTGACATGTAAGTTCTAACTCGGTCACGGAGGGATGTGGCTTTGCCTATGTAAAGAATTTCACTTTTGGACTTGCCGCCTCCACTACGTTTCGGCGAGCCAAGGAAAATATACACCCCAGGAGAATCCGGGAATTTAGATATTACTTTTTTAATATTTCGATTATTCATTATAAATATGATATTATACGAAGTAGGAGGGCTCATGACTGAGAGGCAACGAAACAACCTGTGGTTTGCACTTCTCGAGATGGCGATAGTGTTGCTCACAGCGGACATGATGACGATTCGTCATACTCTCGCTTTGGGAGCAGGGCTGACCATGCTTGGTTGCATCATCGACGAGATCTGTGACACGATTCGGCTTCGGCGACGATAAGCCTGGATGAGTCTGGTAGGCGCCGAGGACAACCTCGGCGCCGTTTTGTTTATTTCCTATACGCCTTATATTGTTTAAGTGCTTTCTTTAAATACTTACCAGTGTACGACTTCTCATTCTCCGCTACTTCCTCAGGTGTACCTTTGGCCACCAGTTGCCCCCCACCATCTCCACCCTCTGGGCCTATGTCCAAAACATAGTCACACGACTTTATAATATCCATATTGTGCTCGATGACAAGAACGGTGTTTCCTTTGTTCACAAGCTTTTGCAAAATCTCGATTAATTTTTTGACATCTTCATAGTGCAAACCGATAGTTGGCTCGTCCAAAAGATAAATAGTTTTTTGTAAATGCGGACGATAAAGCTCTGAGGATATTTTCACTCTCTGAGCTTCGCCACCAGAAAGAGTTGTGGCGCTCTGCCCGAGCTCGAGATAGCCAAGACCAACATCATCCATTGATTTCAGACGATCGTATATCGACGGGATATCTTCAAAAAACTTTAACGCCTCCTCCACGGTCATTTTCAACACATCATAAATATTTTTTTTCTTATAATGCACTTCCAAGGTCTCTTTCATAAATCTTTTACCTTTGCAGACATCGCACGGCACATAAACAGTCGGCAAGAAATGCATCTCCACTTCTATCATACCGTTACCCTGACATGTTTCGCATCGACCACCCTTCACATTGAAAGAAAATCTATTGGCTTTCCAACCACGAGCTCGAGCTTCGGCTGATTCGGCGAATAAATCCCGAATAAATGTCCACGAACCTGTGTATGTCGCTGGGTTCGATCGAGGCGTTCGACCTATTGGGGATTGATCTATCAAAATCGCCCTGCCTAGATATTCTGTGCCAGTGAAAGATTTGCAGTTAAAAATTTCTGCCGAGCGATATTTTCTCTCAAAACGCGCTTGGAGGTTTTTGTGCAGAATTTCGTAAACAAAAGAAGACTTGCCCGAGCCAGAAACGCCTGTGACGGCAATAAATCTGCCGAGCGGAATATCGACGTTCATATTTTTTATATTAAAAATCTTTCCACCACGGATTTGTAGATCGCCTTTTGGATATGTTCGTCTCTCTTCTGGCACTTCCAGAACTTTATCTCCGCGCAAATAGTCGAGCGTCAGAGATCCAGAAGGATTAGTTTTTGCCGTGATTAGTTTGTCTAGATAATCCGCCACAACAACATGGCCACCGTGAACTCCGGCACGAGGCCCGATATCAACAATATAATCCGAGGCGAAAATAGTGTCTTCATCGTGCTCGACCACAATAATAGTGTTTCCTAGATCTCGCAGGTTAAGAAGTGTTTTAACTAGCCGATCGTTATCGCGAGAGTGTAGTCCGATAGTGGGCTCGTCAAGAACATACAGAGCGCCAACAAGTCCGGAACCAAGTTGGGATGCTAGGCGAATTCTCTGAGCTTCTCCGCCAGAAAGAGTGTGAGCACGCCTGTCCAGAGAAAGATATTCAATACCGACATTAATCATAAAAAGAAGTCGTGACTCGATTTCTCGCATAACAACTTTGGAAATATTTTTCTCTCGTTCTGTCAGTTTTAAATTTGTTACGAAATCATAAGCATCTTTTATGGACATCGCAGTCAGCTCGACGATATTGCGCTTTCCAATCAAAACGTGAAGCGCTTCCTCGCGCAGACGAGCGCCCTTACACTTGGGACAAGCTTCCTTGCCGAAAAAATGTCGTGTGCCCAAACCATTACATTCTTGACAGGCACCATAAGGAGAGTTGAAAGAAAAAAGCCGTGGTTCGACTTCAGGATAGGAGTAGCCATCTTTGGGACACGACAGCTTGGAGGACATGAAAACTTTTTCGGGCTTATAGTCCTTGTTTTTTTCAAGGGCCATATCTCGGAAAACCACTTTGACCTGACCATCCGACTCACCAAGCGCCTTTTCCAAATCTTCCGACAGCCTCTCTTCTGCGCTTTTTTTATCTATCCTAAAATCTAATAGAGAAATACTATCCACAAGCACATCTATAACATGTCTTTTTGTTTTCGAAAGTTCAATTTTCTCTCGAAGTGATTTTTTCTCACCGTCTATAAGGACATGCGAGTAGCCTTTGCCTAGCAAGTCATAAAGCATTTGATAATATTCACCCTTGCGACCCTTAACCACCGGAGCGTATATTTCTGTCGTAGCTGACGCCTTATACCTTTCTGTGCCAACACTTCGTGTTGGTGTAAGATAATTAGAAATTTTCTCCAAGACAAAATTCTTAATTTCTTCGTTCGAGAGCTTTGTGATTTCATCGCCACAAACCAAACAATGCGGATGGCCGATGCGTGAATACAAAATACGCAAGTAGTCGTAAATTTCTGTGATAGTGGCCACGGTCGATCGTGGGTTGTTTGAACGAGATTTCTGATCAATGGAAATGGCAGGGGAGAGGCCGGATATTTCGTCCACATCCGGCTTTTGCATCTGACGCAAAAATTGTCGAGCGTATGAGGACAAAGACTCAACGTATCGTCTCTGTCCCTCGGCAAATATAGTATCAAAAGCCAGAGAGGATTTGCCCGAGCCAGACAAACCGGTAAAAACCATCATTTTGTTCCGTGGCATTTCGACTGTGATATTTTTCAAGTTATGGGTCCGCGCCCCTTTAACGATGATTAAACCTTCATTTTTCATATTTATCCGCACACCAACTTTGGCATCATTGCCCTGTCTCAGAGTTTATACATACATCCATATATAGATATACATCTAAAATTTGATGTAATTCCTAACCTAGCAACAAAGAGACAATGCCAAAGTTGGTGTGCGGACATGCAAATAAACTCCCCGACTGCCTATTGGGTGAGGACAATATCTTACCACAAACACACAAATACGACGAACGGCGGGTCTGGTCGACCCGCCGCCTCAAAACCTATTCAGCGCTTGGTGATCTTGGTTGTGCTGAGATTCAGCACAGACCCGAAAACCAGAATCACAAGCACCGGCACAAATGCCCAGGCGAGAATGTGCATCATAACCCCTCCTCACACAGAATATCATAAAATCATTTTTTTCCAAGTAACCTCTGTAATTCCAAAACCTCGTCACGCAAGATAGCGGCCGTCTCAAAGTCCAAGATTTTCACAGCTCCCTCCATTTGTTTTTCTTTTTGCTTTATCAATTTCTGTGGATCTTTTTCAAATAGTTTTTTATCAATTTCGAGTAAATCGCTCACAGTTTTCGCATGTTCTGTCTTCATCTGGTCGGTTATGTCCTGAATCTTTTTTATTATAGTTTTCGGAGTGATACCGTGTTTTGTGTTGTAGTCCACTTGCAGAGCGCGTCTGCGGTTTGTCTCGTTTATGGCATACTCCATCGAACCGGTCATGTGATCGGCGTACAAAATGACTTTTCCATCTACATTTCGCGCCGCACGACCTATAATTTGTATAAGAGAAGTTTCGCTTCGTAGAAATCCTTCTTTATCCGCTTCCAAAATACCAATAAGCGTCACCTCCGGCAAATCCAAACCTTCTCGAAGCAAATTCACTCCGACTAAAATATCAAATTCACCGCGACGAAAAGCTGTCAGTATCTCAATGCGCTGTATTGTTTTTATATCACTGTGCAAATATTCCGCTTTAATATTCCCCTCTTTCAAATATTCGCTTAAATCTTCTGCCATCTTTTTAGTTAGAGTTGTGGCTATAACCCTCCCACCTTTTTTTATGGCTTTCTCGGATTCTTGTATGAAATCTTTTATTTGACCCGGATACGGAATTCCAGAGGTCTGACCTTTAACATCTAATTTCCCAAGGTCAGACCTCGGGGAGGATACTATTGGTCGAACCTCAACAACTGGATCAATAAGACCCGTCGGTCGTATAACCTGCTCCACGGTCTGCTGTGAGTGTTCTCTTTCATAATCATTCGGGGTGGCGCTCGTATATATACACTGTCCCATCCTCTCTTCAAACTCTTTAAATTTCAAAGGCCTGTTGTCTTTTGCGCTTGGTAATCGAAATCCGAAATCAACAAGCGACTGTTTTCGAGATGAATCCCCTCCATACATAGCACCTATTTGCGGAACCGTAACGTGAGACTCATCGATAATCGTCAAAAAATCTGCCGAACCGTCGGCCTTGTGGGGAAAATATGAAAGCAAAGTGTCAGGCGCTTCTCCCGCCATCTTCCCAGAAAAATGCCGAGAGTAGTTTTCTATGCCGTTGCAATATCCCATCTCGCGGATAAGAGCCAAGTCATAAGTCGTGCGTCTCTTCAGCCTTTCCGCTTCGAGCAACTTGCCTTCTTTTTCTAATTCTTTTAGTCGCTCGGTCAGTTCCGCTTTGATAGATTTGAAGGCTCTTTCGTTTTGCTCTTTCGTGGAAATGAAATGTTTGGCGGGAAAAAGAAAAAATGCGCTGACTTCTCTTACTATACTTCGAGTAATCGAGTCAATTTCCAATATTTGTTTTATTCTATGCCCCGTACCGAGCTTTGCTCTGGTACTGTGGTTGCCGGCCTCGATTTCAATACGGTAAATATTTTTTTCTGAAATCGGCATAATTTCTAACATGTTCCCTATGGCTCGAAATTGTCCCGACGAAAGATCTGCGCTAGTCCTCTCAAAATGGACATCAACTAAACTTCTGATAAATTCCGCCCGAGAAATTTCCTGTCCCACGGCTATTTTCATATTTACTTTTTCATATTCGACGGGAGAACCGAGGCCATAGATGCAAGAAACTGAGGCGACGATGATAACATCCTTTCGTGTGAGAAGAGCCTGCGTCGAAGCGTGACGAAGTCTCTCAATCTCCTCATTTATCATTGCTTCCTTCTCTATATATGTGTCAGAGACGGGCATGTAGGCCTCGGGTTGGTAGTAGTCGTAATAAGAAACAAAATAATGCACGGCGTTGTTCGGGAAAAATTCGCGATATTCCTGAGCCAGCTGAGCGGCTAGAGTTTTGTTGTGGGCGATGACCAGAGTTGGTTTTTGGATTTCTTGTATGACGTTTGCTACCGTGAAAGTTTTACCGGATCCAGTCACACCAAAAAGTGTCTGATGTTTCAGACCTTTTTTTACTCCATCAACTAATGCTTCAATAGCTTTGGGCTGATCCCCCGCGGGCTCGAACTCCCTGTGTATTTTAAACTGCATTCGCCTAATATATCACAAATTAGTCCTGTAGTATTTACTTAAAAAATCTTTTTTGTAGCTTTCAAAATCCCCGCTTTGCATAGTCTCGCGCATACCATCCACCATGTGAGTTATAAAATAAAGGTTGTGTATTGATGCCAGCGTATAAGCCAAAATTTCTTTTGCATGAAAGAGATGTGCAACATAAGCGCACGAAAAGTTTTTGCATGTGTAGCAGAGACAACCTTGGTCGAGAGGTTTTGAATCTTCTCGAAATTCTTGATTCAGTAAATTGACTCTTCCTTCTTTTGTATAAACTCCGCCGTTTCGAGCGATACGAGTGGGTGAAACACAGTCAAACAAATCACACCCGAACTCAACCGCCATAAATAAATCGGTTGGCTCGCCGATACCAAGCAGATGCCTTGGCTTCTCTCTTGGCAAAATCTGATTGCACCATTCTACTGCCTTGCTCATATCTTCTTTTTCAAATGATCCGCCTATTCCGAAACCGTCGAATCCTTCGCTTCGTTCAGGACCTCCGGCCCTTAAATCTGCCATATATTTTGCACTTTCTTTACGCAAGGTTTCATCTCGCCCGCCCTGCACAATGCCAAAAATCGCAGGGCCATTCATTCCGACATTCTTGAGAATGTCGGAATGATGTTCAAGAGAACGTCGAGCCCAGCGGTGAGTTCTCTCAAGCGCTTCTTTCTGATAATGAAGCGACTCATGAGGTGAGGTGCATTCGTCAAAGGCAAAAATAATATCTGCGCCGAGATTGTGCTGAATCTCTATCGATTTTTCCGGAGTAAAATAGTGAGCGCTGCCCGATATATGATCGCGGAACATTACCCCATTGGAATCAATTCGAGCAATCTTTGGTACTGCCTCATCTTGTTGAAGTCTTGTTTCCGCAAATCTCCCTATGTCGGACATAGGGAGAGGCTTGGATAGTATTAGTTCATCTTTTTTTGAAACTTTGCTAATCTTTTTGCCATATGCGACACCTAGAGAAAAAACTTGGAAGCCGCCAGAGTCGGTCATAAGAGGATCAGACCAGTTCATCGCTTTGTGCAACCCTCCAATATTTTTTATCTTTTCGTCTCCGGGCTCTAAATATAAATGATATGTATTTGCGATTATGACTTGTGTGCCAGTATCTGCGACCTGTTCCGGCGTCAAACTTTTTACCGTGCCTTTTGTTCCAACTGCGACAAATGCCGGTGTTTGTATGTCACCATGTGGAGTGTGTATTGTACCAACTCGTCCGAGAGAATTTGGAAGTTCAGAATGTATATCAAAAGAAAAAGATTTCACTAAACCAGATTAGCATTTATGCATAAAAAAAGAAATTTTTATAATGCAAAACGCCGAGCCCAGAGGGATCGGCGCGTGATTGGGTGAGAGAGTCGGCGGCTAGTTTTTCGTCGGCCCTCTACCCCTCTAACTAAACAGGTTGTCCTCGGCGAAAGCAATAAACGCTTCCGCTCTGACGGGTGTTACATACATGGCACTTAGGCAACATGAACGTAACTGCCTGGATGTATTTAAGCGGGATAACCCCCCGCCGAGTGTGAAACATTGAGGCGGCCACACAACCATCAGACTGGCTCCGGGCAGAAGTCTAGCTCTTCTCACCCGTTTGATGCCCTAGAAACATCAAGCCAATCTGGCCTCCTCGGGACTGACGCTGAAAAAATGGACCTTTCTTTTTTTTCGCCCCTGCAACGTTGTCCCCTCGGATGCTCTATTGATCAGGCACCCTTCCTGATGTATAGCTTAGCATACTATGTCTATGCTGTCAAGCAGATTTTGTGGACAACAAAAAAGCCCTTATTTTAAGACTTTTTTGTTTAAAGAGTCAGGTAGAGTTTACTTCTCCACTTTCAAAAGCTCCACTTCAAAAATCAATGTCGAGCCGCCCGGAATCGGACCGTAATCATTAACCCCATAACCAAGGCTCGAAGGTATTTGGAGAAGCCTCTTTCCACCAACTCGCATACCGACTATACCCTCATCCCATCCCTTTATGACCTGACCTACACCCAGAACAAACTGGAATGGCTCGTTACGAGCGAGGGAGCTATCGAAAACTCTACCATCAACAAAATGTCCAACATAGTTCACAATGACACGATCACCCACTGCCGCCATTTCCCCTGTGCCAAATACCTCATCTTGTATCAAAACTTTTGGTGCTTGGGTCATGCTAGTTCCTAATTTTTTATTATTAAATATCGACATTAAACCCTGACCAAATATAAATACAAAACCGACGACAAAAACAGCGATAATAACCGCCACCCACTCTTCTTTTTTTAGTGTTTTCATCCTTGTATTATATTATGGGTAATATATATTGTAAACCCACACACTAATTCTGCCATCGTCCTTTTTTTATAATATTATACAACACTTACAAATCTACTATAATGTATAATAGCAGATTATAGACAGAACCAGGACAAAACAATGGCAGATTTAGTGTGTGGGTAAATATGGATGCATATCCCATGAGGATAAACCCGCACACCAACTCTAGCATTGTTCTGCTTTTTAACTAAAATTATCCCTTGAAATCAATTTATGAAAAATAAAAAATACGCTACAAAACTAAGCCAGAACACAAAAAGCGATGCCAGAGTTGGTGTGCGGATAAATAAATACCTCGCCCACAAAGGCGTAGCCACTCGCACGGGAGTGGATGAGCTTATAAAAAGTAAGAAGGTTCTAATAAACGGACGAGTGGCAATCCTCGGTGATAAAGTTATGGAAAGCGACAATGTGGAAATCAGAGGAGTGCATACAAAAAAGAAGCTCATTTATCTGGCCTACAACAAACCGAGAGGGGTAGTCAGTACAAACCCTCAAGAAAAAGAGAAAGGAATAATGCAGAGCGCAAAGTTCCCCGCAGGGGTGTTCCCTGTTGGGAGACTGGACAAGGAGTCTTACGGGCTATTGATTATGACAAACGACGGTAGGATAACCGACCGACTTCTCAACCCCGCGCATGATCATGAGAAAGAATATATTGTAGAAGTTGATAGAAAATTTACACCGGCATTTCTGAAACACATGCAAGATGGGGTGAACATTGGAGATGGGGTGACTAAACCGGCAATAGTGAAAAAGCTGTCGGAAAATTTTTTCAGCATTGTGCTAACTGAAGGCAAGAATCGCCAGTTGAGAAGAATGACCGAGAAGCTTGGGTACACTGTTCGAGATCTTCGAAGAGTTCGTGTTCAAAATATAGAACTGGGAAAAATCGCTCAAAACACTTACCGAGAAATAGTTGGAGAGGAGTTGAATGTATTTTTGAAAAGTGTTGGGTTGTAAAAATTGCAAACACTCGGTCAAAAAAGTATAACCTGTCCGCACACTAACTTCTATCTTGTGCATTTTGTTACCTGTTATAGATTTGTCATGGTATAATAATTATTAGCGGAATAGAATTATATAAACTTTTAATACATTGCACAGGTAACGAGACAGAAGTTAGTGTGCGGATAAATTATGCTAGAATCAGAAAAACCAAAAATAAATCTACCGACAAAAGACCTTGGAATACAACCTCTTACAAAACAGGAGATTCACGACACGGCCGTGGAGAGAGTACACCTCATATCTAAAGAGTTCACGGATGGTTTTAATTTTTTACGAAATTATCCAAAATCGGTTACTATTTTTGGCGGAAACTTAATAAAAGAAGATAATCCCTACTATATAAAAGCCCGCAACCTTGGGCACCGAATAGCAACAGAACTAAAATATGCCATATTTACAGGTGGAGGTCCGGGAATTATGGAAGCGGCAAATCGTGGAGCCTTCGAGGCTGGTGGAGAATCTGTCGGTCTCAATGTTGAACTGCCCCATCATCAAGTCCAAAATCCATATATAAACCGATACTTGAACTTTCACTATTTTTTTAGCCGGAAAGTCTGTCTGGGTTTCTCGGCCGAATCATATATATTTTTTCCAGGAGGTTTTGGAACATTTGACGAATTTTTTGAGATTATCACACTAGTCCAAACCGGTAAAATAGAAAAAGTGCCAATCATACTGGTGGGTAAGGAATTTTGGAAGCATCTAGACGAACTAATGAGAAAAGAGATGCTCAGCCGTGGAATGATAGACGCCGAAGACTTAACCCTTTACACAATAATAGATGATGAAGATGAAATTTTAAAAATAATCCGCAACACGCCTGTGCGAAACGGAATCGGGTTTTCATACTCACATAACGACCTAGAAAAACACGGCATCGTAATAGAACCAGGAGACGGCAGAATAATCAAGTACGACTAAAAAAGGCTAAATCGTTTTCTTTATCTCCTTGAATTCGTTTTCTATTTCGGAAAGTCTTTGGCGTGAGGCTTTTATGAGAGTGGCTCCTTCTTTTACATATTCCAAACCTTTTTCCACATCCAGTTCGTTTTGGGATTCAAACCAGTCCACTATTTTAGCTAGTTTCTTTAAAGTGTCGTTTATGTTTACCCGCACACTAATATTGGCATTATGTTTTGTACTGTCGGTAATCCCGACGATGCCAATTTTAGTGTGCGGGTTTGTTTGAGATGGCTTTGATTTAGTCATGTTACTTGTGATTTGATTATACCGTCTGAAACCAGAATATCAAGATTGTCCCCCTCTCTCACTTTTTTTATGCTCCTCAATATTTTTCCACCCAGACGCACAATACTATAACCACTGGAGATAATCCGCTCTGGACTGCCTAAGAGGATAACTCTTTCTGAATGTTTTAAAAGATCAGAAACTCCTTTTATTCCTGACTCTATTCTGTCCATCGCCCGGAGCATGGTCTCTTCGGCGCGATGGAACACATCCAATAGCGCACTAAAATGTCTCATGATCTTTTCTTCTGAGATCCTGACCTCAACCACGGCTTCAATCCAGCTAGAGTTCAAAAGATTGGCTACGGCCGTGGGCGTAGAAACATTTTTATCTGAAACCAGAGAGACTAGCGGTATGTCTTTGTCATGGCCAATGCCTGTTAAAACTGGTACGGGGAAATCCGCCACGGCCCGCACTAGAGTCTCGTTGTTGAAAGAAAGAAAAGATTCCAGAGAGCCGCCTCCCCGCATTATAACCAGAACATCTATATCACTTTTTTTCAGAGTTTCAACCGCCGACAACAAATCTTTTATTGCCTCAACGCCTTCTACACGAGAATCCACAAATAAAATCTCGTAGCCAAATTTGCCTATGTTTGAGAGAAAATCGTTTATGACCGCTCCGCTTTTCGATGTTATCACTCCTATCTTATGCGGGTATTGTGGCAGTAATCTTTTTCTCTCCTCAGCAAAAAGTCCCTCTATTTCCAGTTTCTTTTTTAGTTTCTCATATGCGATCTGCAGAGCTCCTTCGCCCACAAGCTCAACTGCCTCCACCTTGAAAGTCATGCGACCGCTCGGTTTGTACACCTCAGGATAGGCGCTGATGATAACTTCCAAACCGTCTCGCAATTCCACACCAGAAATAACAAAATCTCTCTTCCACATTATACAGTTTATGACACTCTGATCTTTTTTATCACGAAGAGAGAAAAACAAATAGCTCTTGCCCTCATACATTTTCAGCTCAGAAACTTCACCGACGATTTTAGCTTTCTCCCCTCTCAGAGTACTATTTAGCTTATTGAGATAATCACTGATAGAGACAACTTTATTAGTCATTGGAAATTTTATTTCTCTTCCTCAACCTATTAATGTATTCAATTATAGCTGGCAAAAGTGAAACAAATATTATACATATAATAATCGGTGTCAGAAATCTATCAGCGTGAGGAATTATGCGTCCAAGATAAAATCCTATGCTGGTTAAACCTCCTGTCCACAAAAATCCGCCGATAAGCACATCACGAATAAATTTACGATATGGCATCCTGACAGAACCAGCCAGAGTTGGTGCAAAAGACCTGACTATGGGAATAAACCGTCCTATAACTACTGTTTTATCACCATACTTGCCAAAAAACTCCTCTGTATAGTCTAAATGCTTTTTCTTGAACCAATATTTATCTGGATTTCGCAAAATGACGTCGCGAATTTTTTGACCCATAGCATAACTGAACATATAACCCAAGACACTGCCGATATACAAAACACCCACCAGCAAAGCAAAATTAAAATAACCCTGTGAAGCCAAAAACCCCGTCGTGAAAAGCAGACTGTCTCCGGGTAGAAAAAATGTCGGTGGAAAAGATTCAAGTAAAATAATGACAAAAACAATTGCGTAGCCGAAATACCCGACAGTAGTAATTAGATCAATCAGATAGTGCATCCCAGTAGTAGAAAATGAAATTGCCTTATGATCCTAGTATCATTTCAAGATTATATGTTAATAATGCCGACCAGTTTGTGTTTTTGTGCATAATTTCATTTTCACTACGGGATAGCCCTGTAGTGAGCTCTGCTCTACTACTAGGGCATCCGACTATTGTATCACAAGACTCTTCGAATAATACTTTTCAAAAACACTCGGCTTCTTCCTGCGGAAGCCTCGTTCGGGTCCTCGACCCCTCGTTGTCAAGAGCCCTTCGCTTCGCTCAGGGTCGTTGACAACGCCAAGCTCGGGGTCTGCGAATGTTTTGAAAAGTATTATTCGAAGAGTCTGAGTTCTTATTCAACAAAAGTCAGTGCCTTCCCCTTTTTACCTGCCCGACCCGTTCGGCCTATTCTGTGTACATAGTCCTCGTACGTTGCGGGAATATCAAAATTTATTACATGCGAGACATCGCTTATGTCGAGACCCCTTGCAGCTACATCTGTCGCCACAAGCACTTGAACCTTGCCTTCTTTGAAAAGTTTGAGAGAGCGCTGTCGGCCGGACTGATTTTTATTTCCGTGAATCGATTCGGCTTTGAAACCGCGAGCAACTAGTAGGGAGGTTAGTTTCTCCACCCCATGTTTTGTCCTTCCGAAAATCAGAACTTTGTTGAAGTCGGGTTTTATAAGCATGCTGTGGAGAATATCAAGCTTGTTGTCGCCCCTGCCCACACGCACAACATCTTGGTCAACATTTTTGGCCGTGTCCTGTGTTTTAACTGAAATCATAACCGGATCCTTCAGAAACTCTTTGACTAATTTTTCAATTTCTGGTGACCATGTAGCTGAAAAGAAAAGTGTGTGACGATTTTTCGACATCAGGTTCATAAAAAATCGCATGTCGTTTATGAAACCCATGTCCAGCATTCTGTCCGCTTCATCTAGAACCACTGTTTTAAAGTGCCCCAGGTGAAGGCACTTTCTTTCAACCAAATCTTTGATCCTTCCCGGAGTTCCAATGACAAACTCGTTTCTATATCGTAGAGCGCGAATTTGCGAACCGATAGGAGTACCACCAACACAAACCGTAGAATACAATTTCATGCCCATGATAAAACCTGTCAGCTCCTCCTCGATCTGTAGAGCAAGCTCTCGGGTTGGTACGACAATCAAAATATTTTCTTTGTGCTCAGTTAGAACTTTGTGTATGAGGGGTATGAGAAATGCCGCGGTCTTGCCAGTACCTGTGTTTGCGATACCTACCACATCCTGTCCTTTTAAAACATGTGGAATTGCTTTATCCTGAATCGGCGTCGGTGTTGAATATCCTTTTGAAATAATATTTGCTTTCAGTTTTGCGTCAACCTCAAAATCAATAAAATTGTGCTCGGGCACAAAATGCGACGCCTGCTCTGTTATGACCGCTTTGTTTATAAACTTGTTGGGGTCTATGTATTTGCTAGGTCCATGGCCTCCACCTCCGCTAAAGCTACGGCGGACAGGTCTTCCTCCTCCAGAAAATCGTGGTCGATTCCGCCCACCCCCAAAGCTAGGTTTTCTAAATGTTCTTGTTTGCATCCCGTTAGAAATAGGAAAGCCTTTTGCTAAAGCCTTTCCGTAGTTATTATTTATATTGTGTTAGTAAATATGACCCTTATTAAAATACATTATTCTCATTAACAAACTGAATGATTTCTAACGGGATGCATGTTTTAATGAGAAGGCTCAATAAGGCCACTATACAGTAAATCTACTTTGATGTCTACCCCGTAGTGAGCTTCTTTGCCCCGTAGTCAGCTCTGCTGTACTACGGGGTACTTTACTACTGGGGTCAATAAAGTGCTTGACAGTATATATAGACTATGCTATGGTACTCGCCAGAATCGCGGTATAGCTCGTCCCCTAGGGACTAGATACCTGCGATGTTACTTGAAAGGACCAGTCGATGAAACGTATCACGTCTCTCGCGATCGTTCTCGCGCTCTCGGCCGTCACGGCCGCGGCGCAGACGATCAACCGCATCACGCCGCTCACCGCGACCAACTGCAAAGCGATCTACAACGGAACCGTCTATACGGTCCAGCACGGCGACGTGTTGTACCAGAAATACGGACCCAAGTGGAATATGCTACTCGCCACGAACCCGGGGCTTCAAGCCCGGGTGTCAGGCAAGGGCAAGGACACCATCGCATGGCTGTACGATTCGCGTGGTGACGTGTTGTGTGTTCCCGCCGGCATGGCGGTGAACGAGTTCATCACGAACGAGGCGGCGACACCTCCCCCGCCCGAGACCCACGTGGTCAAGGCGGCCGAGGAGAAGAAGCCCGAAAGCACCACGGCGACTGCATCGGCGAGCAGGTACGATAACTATCTGTGGTTCTCCCTACTGCTTCTGCTGGGCGCCGTCACATTCATCGCACTCTGGTTCCTTCGCGATTACATCGCAAGACGACATGATGCGGCGATGGCGAGGGAGCGCGAGGAGAACGCCCGTGAACACTGGGGTCGTGAGCTGGAGCAGAATCCGGTCACGTCTGGTCCTCCAATCGTTGTCGGCGGCATCACGCCGACGGAGACGGAGCGTTTGACGAACCACTTCCAGGACCAGGCGGTCGCGCAGTACATTCGCGCGACACCCGGTGCAGAAGCCGCCACGGTTCGCCAGAACATCCGACGCATCGGACCAGTCGAGGAAGGTATGATCTCGGGGGAGGGCATGGTCGGTTACGCCGACCGCGCCCGTCCGCGCCGGATCAACCCACCGCAACCCGGGTACAGGGCACGATTCCACTTCCCCGACGGCAGCGAGCCTGAGCTCATGTCGCTTCAGGGATGCATGAACCCCGTCTTCTACGGCGGGGGTCTCAGTGGATTCACGTTCACGGCCCGCGCCGTCGCGGTGCCCGCACCGGAACCGGTTCAACCCGCACCTCAGGCGCTTCCCCACCCCTCAATCGCCGTCGCCCGCATTCGTGCGGGAGCGGAGACGGAGGGTCGGTCCACGGTCACCATCGGCGATCGGGTCATCACGTTCGATCGCGGCGCCCACTTCACGGTGGACGAAGCGACCGGTATGATCACGATGACGGGCTCCTCGTTCAACATGTCGGTCACTCCGAAGCGTCAGCGCCGTTCCAAGGCGCTGACGGCTCGGACCGGCACCGACAAGTAACACCCGCAACTCGGCGGGACAAAACCGAGATAGGGTCAATCCCCTAGATGGCAGGTCAACGCGACCTGCCATTCTTCGTATTCATCCGAACACTAATTCTGCCATTGTTTTTTGTCCTGACTTAGTTTTATAATTTGTAACAATATACTGTGATAAATTAGAAGATATTTATTTTTATATTATTTAAAAACAGGACGATGGCATATTTAGTGTGCGGATAAACTAACTAAATCTATTTTTAAATATATAGTAATCAAATCCAATACGTCCAGCTACGCGATGTGCCAGCATTATGAGAAGAGCGAGAACGAGCAAAACTGGATTCGTGCTTACGGTTCCGGCCAGAAGGTAATTTAAGTTCATAAAGAAACCAAAGAAAGCGGCCCAGAATGTGAGCACTCCAAAAATCAAACCCAAACCAACCGCGAGCTCGCCGTATGCAACAGCATGAGACCAGAGGTTTGCATTGGGCAAAACAGCGTGAGTTAGAAACCAAGCATACCACTCTGAGACGTCCGGATGAGCTCCCGCAGTTTTTGCCAAAGCCCCATTTACAAAACCGGTTATCGCTCCCCCAGCGGAACTCCCTACCCATGCCGGATTTATTATTTTTTCATATCCAGCCATAATCCATTCATATCCTACATAAACTCTAACAATAAGCCAGAACCAAGAAAGTTTTGGGTTTGAAAAAAGAAAATTGTTTATTGATTGCATAATAATTAAGGGTTAGTTTATATCCTTAATTATATCAAACAAGCGAGAGACTGGTAGGAGTTATGCACAAAGAATTATTTACTCTCCTACATCCGCACACTAAATCTGCCATTGTTTTTTGTCCTGACTAAATTTCAGAATTTGTAACAATATACTGTAATAAATTTTATGGATATTTATTTTAGGATTATTTCAAAACAGGACCATGGCAGAATTAGTGTGCGGATCAATGGTATGAAACCCCATGGCAAGCCCTGGACCCCTGTTCCGCCCCAGAGGGGCGGGGTTTTTACCATTGTTACTCCTCGTTCGGACGCTGTGAATGTGATTACACATTCACGCGCTCCTCTCTCGTCGCAGATAAATCAAGGCAGACGGAGTTCAAGCAATATCTTTTTCCAGTTTTAGTTGGACCGTCATCAAATAAGTGACCGAGATGAGAGTTACATTTTGCGCAAACCACTTCTATACGACTCATTCCGAGGGTGTCATCCTTCACTTCTTTGACACTTCCGGGAATGGCCTGATCAAAACTTGGCCAACCGGTACCAGAATCAAACTTGGCATCGGATGAAAAAAGTGAAGCGCCGCAGACTTTGCATTTATACATTCCATTTCTATCATCGTGTAAAAGCTTTCCGCTAAATGGAGTTTCTGTTCCCTTTTCTCTCAAAACCGCATACTCCTCTGGCGTAAGTTTATTTTTTAATTCTTCCTCGTCTATATCCATATCCATTTTAGTAAATCATTCCGACATTCTTGAGAATGTCGGAATGATTTTATTCTATTTATTAGTTTTTAAAAGACTTGCAAATTGTTTTTGTACTTTTTCTAATTTTGGATTGATAATGACCTGGCAATAGGGGGCTTCTTTATTTCTCTCATAATAATCCTTGTGATAGTTTTCAGCAACGTAAAAACTCTCCAGCGGTTCAACCGCTGTGACAATAGGTCGACCGTCTGGGCTGGAGTCATTTAATTCTTGTATAAAACTTTCGGCTGTTTCTTTCTGCTTTGGCGTTGTATAAAAAATAACAGAGCGGTATTGAGTGCCAATATCATTTCCCTGCATATTTAGTGTTGTTGGATCATGGCTTCCAAAAAAGACGGTCAATAAATCTCGATATGAAATTTCTTCTGGGTTAAACTCTATTTTTATGCACTCAACATGACCAGTGTTTCCCCCGCAAACTTGTTCATATATTGGGTTTGATACATTTCCACCTGCATAACCCGGCTCGACAGATTTCACGCTCTTCAACATCTGAAAAACTGCCTCCGTACACCAGAAGCAACCTCCACCCAAGATTGCTGTTTCTATTTTAGTATGCATGATAATTTTCAATTTTCAGTTCTCAATTTTCAAATTGAATCATTGGAACATTGAGAATTGATTGAAAATTGTAAATTGATAATTGAAAATTCCTAAACATATCCCGGGAAGAAATCCACTTTTATATTGCTATTTTTCACCCCAATATCCTTCAAAACGCCTTCAAAAACATCAACCATGCCATGCGGTCCGGAAATATAAAACTTTCTTTGCGTATAATCCGGCACTTCTTTTATAATCATATTCTTATCTATCAGCCCAGCGTAAATCACTTTGAATCCTATACTCTGCCCTGCCGAGTCAAACAGGTCTTTGTAGGCAACATCTTCCGGAGTTCTGTTTGAGTAAAAAAGTACGACATCTCTTTTTTCGTTGGCATCAACAAGATATTTGACCATGCTTCGGAAAGGCGTGACACCAATACCCCCAGCAATAAAAACAAGTTTTTGGTTTTTGTTTTCTGGCAGGACAAAGTCGCCAGAGAGTTGTGAGGCGACGATAGTATCCCCTGCGTTAAGTTGCGATAATTTATTTTTGAAACTACTCCCGTTTGGATAAAACTTTACACCTAGATGAATATTTTCCTCTGTTGGAGATGAAGCAATAGTAAAATACCTCCTGTTTCCCCTGCTGTCGGATGGCCAGTGTCCCAATGTCCACTCCAAATATTGTCCCGCATTAAATGATACCTTTCTGTCTGGTTGCCAAACATAGTCATAAACATCTGCCGTTAATTTATCTTTTCTGACTAGTGTCAACACCGAGCGAATTTTCGGACTTACAAAGTATGAGAACAAGTTACCGAGAATCAAAGCAAGCTCTGGCGACGAGTATATTGGTCCAAAATGGAACTGTAATCCGAAAATTCCGCCGACTATCAAACCGTACACAATCTGTAACTTTCTTGTTGGCGGAGTAGTCGATGGCTCGGTCAGCATTATCGTACCGAAAAAAATAATTGGGCCTGATATAAGTGTCGAGCCGAGAATTTCATAAAATCCAATCCCTTGAGAAAAACCTACGGCAAAAATACTTGCCACACTGGCCAAAAGAAATGAGAAAAATAAACTAAACCGGCGAATCTTACGAAGGACTAGCAAACCGAGAACAGCGACCGGAATAAACATAACCGAGCTCCCTACCCACCAAGATATTCCGAAACCAAAAAGCCCGAGTATGAAAACTGATATAGCTGTGGGGTTAAATATGTGCTTTTTATTTATAGCCAGAATATATTTTGACCCCATTGCCAAGACACCGGCGAGAATAAAGGTTCCGAAGTCGGTCCAAGATGCTATGGGAAAAAGTATAAGAAATAAAATAAGAGATGTAATCCAGACCGACTCGACGTTTGTTTGAACTTTGAAGAGTTTTGCCAAGATATAGTTTGCCACACCACAAACTGCGATAATAACGAGCAGAGAATAAATAAGGCTAAGGCCCGAGTATGAGAGTATTCCCGTAAATCCGAAAATAATTGCCAATCCAGCTAGCACAAAAAGACCGTACAAAACCAGCCTGTACATTGTTATCTTATTGAGAAAGTTATCCATGAATTTCATATGAAAATTATATCACAGTACAAAATCTCCCCTCCTCATATTCCTCGAAAGGCAATCTGTCTGGGCGAGCTCGCCCAGCGAACTTCTCGTCGCTCAAGAAAATAATCTCGGATTACCTCGTTATTTTCTAAGCTCCTGCGAAAGGCCTTTCTCGAAACATGAGGAGGGGAGATTTTGTTGGTATCACTTTCAGTTTGTTTTTACGTAAATATTTTCGCATCAAATCCATCGGATTTTTTGATGGAAAAGTCGGGATATAGAATAAGATACTGAAAATCAAAATGTTTTAAGAGAGTTTCGGGAGAAACAAAGAAAAGTCCTGTGGTTAGGATGTCGGCTTTGATAGTTTCGTCTGCCACTACCCAGACAGCTGAAATTTCACGAGGTGAAGTAAGTGTTTCTGGGTTTATGATGTGGTGAAAATTTGCCCACGTCCTCCTGTTGCCGCTGGAACCACATAAGCTTTGATTCCCTAGATTTATGACACCAATCACCTCTTCTTTATTATTTGGATTCTCCAACCCTACTTTTAACTTTTCACTTTTAACTTTTGCGCTTCTACATCTCATGTCACCCCCAGCATCAACGCAGTAGGATTTGATTCCAATACCTTCTAATATTTCAGAAACTATATCTACTAGATAACCCTTGCCACAAGCACCAAAATCAAGAAGGACAGGTTTTGAAAGCATAAGTTTGGGGTTATGCCAAATTAAAACATCCTCCCACTTGGGTGCTTTGGTCATAGGTTTTGGTGAGAGAGAATATTTTGCATCATATCCAGCGTCTGATATGGCTTGACCTATGAGAGGCGTGACAAGCCCACCCGTGATATCGTACATTTTTTTATAAAGAGAAACCATTTTATCCGCATCACTTGGCAAGACAAAACCACCGGACTCATGTGACATCTTCGTCACCAGCGAGTCATCACGAAAACGCGAGTAGTCTTTGTCAAAAATATCTATTCTCTCCTTTATAGACTTTCTGACTTTATGGACTTTTGACTCCTCCACCTCTTCATTTATATCTATCTGCCAGTGAGTACCAATAGCATCGAATTGCATAATTTTCAATTTTCAGTTCTCAATTTTCAAATTGAATCATTGGAACATTGAGAATTGATTGGAAATTGTAAATTGATAATTGTAAATTACCCTAGGCTTTGGCCTCAACTTTTATTTTGGCTAAAGCATCATTAAAACCCTTTGGAGTGAGAGATGATCCGGAAACTTTTGTCAGATTTATCTCATCTATTTTCTTGCCAACGACATATTGCTTGAAATTATCTACAAATATACTTTGATATTTAGCTGCTGTTGGTCCAGACGGAGCATTGGCATTTACAGATGCAGCTGTTACAACATCGTCTTTTATAGTAACACTAACAGCAATCTGCTCTGAACCTCCTGGTGAGAAATAGTTTCCGTCGGCAGAGTATGTAGCATTTTTGTATACAAATGTAGTTGGTTTTGGTTTTGGCGGTGTGACAGGCGGAACTACTGGCAGAGTTTGGGTCGCTGTATTTTCTATCGGTGGAGTCTGTGTAGCAGTATCTAGGGAAGTATCGATTGGCACTTGAGCTACGCTTTTAGAGCTTTTTTGTGTATATCGAAAAATCCCATAAACACCTGCAACTACAACAATCACAACAACCGACCACACGAGAACAGAACTGCTCCCTCTTTTTCCATCCATGAATATTATTTAATTAGTATTAATCCAGATGATTATATTTGATTTGAAATTGGTTTACAAGGAGCTTCTGTGATTCTTCCACATTTTATTACTAGCTTTTTTAGTAGTGATAACTTTATGCAACTGATCTGGCACTATACCGTTTTCCTGCAAGATCTGCTTCAATGTTTTACCGGATTTAAGCTCCGAATTTACAGCTACCGGATCAAGACCTAGGCGATTTGCCAAGGCGTTTACTTTTGTGGTGGAATTCCAACGATGCATCATATGCATACCCGTGTTGAGCGTATTCTGGGTGTAAGCTGGCACAAAAGAATCCACATTCTCGGCCAAAACCGGCGCAGAACCGAGTAGAAACATACCCGCCACTATACCCGTACTAGCACTAGCCAATAAAACCTTCTTCATTTTTCTATATTTTTTGTTTGCCATACCTTATATACAATAGAGGATAGAAGTTTATTTCGTTTATCAGTTAGTATTTATTTTTCTTATTCCATAAGCATGAATCTCGCCATTTATTATATCTCCAGCCACAAAGACTTCATCTCCCACCTGTAAAAATGTACCGACTTTTAGGCTAATGGGGGCGACCACTCTCAGTGTAGAACTGGCAGTGGCAAAACCATAGTCATCATAATCGTCACGCCTCAGAACAAGCTCACTGCCATTTATAGAAATAACTTCCCCGTGAACAATTCCCCTTTCTCTGTGTGATTTTCTTAAACCATCATAAAAACCTCCAAAAACCGGAAGATTTCTTTCTTCGGCACGATACATCATAGCTCTATGAAGAGAGGTTAAGTCAACTAGAAAACCTATGAAGGCAATTAGAAATAATGTTCCTAAAAATATGATGAGAACGGGGCGGTGATAAACAAACTTGAACCGCTTTAACAAGAAATCAAGAAGTAAAAGAAGGAGAGCATCTAAAGCAAGAAGAAGCCATGGAAAATATAAGATAAACTGGTAAAAACCTCTTGTCCCAAAACCAAGAAGAAATAAATGACCACTCGTATAAATACTAAAGAAAATATAACTTATGAGTAAAGCTGAGATTATAAAAACCAATATCGTAACGCAAACTAATACGGTCACACCGGAAATGAAGCGAGCCCGCGACTTCATCTGGATTTGTCCGGTTTTTATTTTTTCTAGAACATCCTGCTTAATATTATTTTGTTGTGTGTTGTTGTCCATACTTTTATATTTCAATTCCTAATTTTTTATATGTCTTCCTCAATGCCTCTTTGGCCCGCAAGATGCGTATTCCCACAGTACCTATAGGAATATGCAAGACATCGGCAATTTCTTTATAGCTCAGTTCCTCGAGATAATATAGAACCAATATTTCTCTGTATTTCGGTTCTAGTTCTTTAAGACCCTTGTCCACTACAGCTTTCATTTCTTCATTTTCACGCTCTTTTGCTATCGGGTCATCGGTGACGGTATAGGAGAGGAATGTGTCAAAGTCAAAAAGATAAAGCGGGCCTCGTGAATATTTTTTAAGGGTGTTTATAAATGTGTTGTGGGCAATCCGATAAATCCACGGGGAAAACTTTTGAGAAACATCAAAACTTTGAATATTTTGATATGTTTTTATAAAAACTTCTTGGACAACATCTTCTATATTTTCTTCGCTGGAAAGAAATTTTTTGCCGTAACGAAATATTTTTGCTTGGTAACGTTCCATTAGAATACCAAAAAGCTCAGAGTCCCCTCCTTGGACTTTTTGTGCCAACTCTTCGTCAGAAAAATCTGAGCCATGAATGTTCATTTATCTACTATACAACTAATACAACTTTTCGCTAGGAGATATTTCAGGGATCCAAATCTCTTTCTCATTAAAAAGAGTTTAATTTCAAACTAAAACAGCGAAAAATTTGATGAGGTTAGCAATGTGTTCGTCGACAGAAACACCCAAAGATTCACAACCACGATAGACGGTTTGGCGGTCTATTTTGGCGGCAAAGGATTTTTCGGCGAGACGCTTTTTTATGGAACTAACCTTCATTTCGCCATATGAAATAGGATTGAGTTTTTTGTATGCGTAAAAAATTCCGCTGATTTCGTCACAAGCCATCAAACCCGCCGCCAGTTTGCTTTGAGGTAAGGTCGTAAATCCATTGAAACCATAGGCGTGCGCCTCAATAGCGTGTGACAAGTCTTCCGGATATCCCCACTCCTTAAACCAGCCCAGAGACTCCCGAGGATGAGCCTCTGGGTATTTTTCAAAATCAATATCATGTAAAAGCCCTGTGATATACCAGAGACCCTCGTCCTCACCCAGCGTCTTTGCGTAGCCTTCCATAGCTGTAGCCACCATCAGGGCATGATAACGCTGGTACTGGTCCTGTACGTGTTCTTCCAAAAGTTTTTGCACCTCGATTTTTGCTAGTAATGTCATTCACCCATAATAACACAGACAGTTATAGAGAACGATCGTCTAACAACTCATGATGTATTGCCCCATTTTCGATTTTTTCTATAGTTTTAATATCAGGCGGGGTGTCTTTAGCGAAAACTGTCAGTTCCTTTTGTTTGCGCAATAGTTCTTCAAGCTTTACATTTTCTTTTTTCAATTTACGATATCTGAAATAATTACTTACACTTTCAGGTAAGACAATAAGAAGCGAGGCAACAACTCCTGAGAGAATCGCCAATATGATTATGGTGGAGAGCGACCCACCGAGTTGCCAAGCGAAAAAGGTCACCGTTATAGCTGTAGTGTTCTGTAGTGCAAATACAACAGCCGCTCCACCCAAGAGTATACCGAGAATAAGAAGTATAATCATACTATGGAAGCCGTAGGTCTATGGATTTTATTACCGAATACCAGTGTCACATGATATGTCAGACACAGTATTTTTATTGGCGATTATTTTTACCTCCACAGGGCTACACCTTGGGTAGACCTGTGCTCCCAAGGCGTCCAGTCTGTACGAACCAACCGAAAGATTTGTACTAAATTGACCGTTTGAATCTGATTTGATGGTTTTTACGACTTTACTGTTTGAAAGATTTATTATGTTGACATATGTCTGGTACGGCCTTGGAGCACAGTTTGGGTCGGGCGGATTGCGTTCTATGGGACACGTCGGACCTAAAGTGATTCTACCCAAAACGCTACCCTCTTCGCTTTTTGAAACTGGAGGAGTTGTGGAAGCTGGAGGAGAGTAGGCAGGACACTCAGCAAACTCACATTTAGGCCCAGTACGTCCAACAACACTGCCATCAGGACAAATCTTGGCCTCCATGGTACAGGCAACTCCACCGTTGTCCGGAGCTGGACTCCTATAATGATAGGCCAGAGCAACCCCTCCACCCACGACGAGGACTATTCCTAATGTAACTAAAAGATATTTCATTTTTACCTATACTCAAAATATAAGCCGCCGGTCTTGATGTTTTATTTCAACTTAAAAGCCAGTATACCAAAATTCTTTATTTTCTCCTCATAGTTTGGGTAGGAGTAGTATATTTTCTCGGGCTCTTTTGCTGATTTTACTTCAGGCCAGATTTTTTTAAATGGTATTTTTTTGAACATAGCGTCAATACTTTTGAAATGATATTTCTTTTTTATGATTTTAGAAAACTTGTCCTTGCCACAAACAAAAATCAGAATGTCGCCTTCTTCAAGTGATCTATACTTGAGACTAGCAGCACGAGTTTCCACGGATTTAATTCCATTTCGTAATCTTTCAAAGTCTGCTTTATTAACTTTTCTAAATCTAAGAATGCGAGTACTCATGATATGGTATTTAAGGCAAATAATACTTCCGGAAACTCTAAAAATCCATCCTCGCTTGTAATATGCCCTGCGTTTGGCAGAACAATTATTTTAGATCCTACTTCAGCAAACTTCTTTTTATTTTCTTCAAAACAATCATAAGGATCATTGTCCGAAATAATCAGGGTTGATTTGGGAAGAACTGCTCTTACTTTTTTTAAATCGATAGGAGTTTCAATCCATGGTTTCGCTATTTCTTTTGTTTCTTCGTCTTCAAGATTTTCTAAATTAAACCAGCCAGCCACAAAAACAGCACCTCCAACTGGTGTATTTATGGTTTCCAAGTATCGAAGAATTGTCTGACATCCAATACTATGACCGACAAAATACGTCTCGGAGTCTGGAGTACCAACAACTTCTGCCAACTTTGCAGTCCATTTTTCTATAACAGGAGCGTCCGCCTCTGGCATTTCTGGAACTGAGACTTCGTATCCCAGTTTTTCCAACTCAGATTTCAACCATGGCCGCCAATCATCCCTCGGACTACCAGACCACTTATGCACAACAATTACTCTTTTCATCTATATATTATAACCTAAAACTTAACTTTCATTCTTTACTTGACATTTATATGTGATTTGCTAGGATATACTCATCACCACGAAAAGTCCCCTTGCAGGTTCGTCCCGCAAGGGTCCTTTTTATTTCTATTCTATTTTAAGCCTATTTTATTTTTCAAGTCATTCATAAAAGCGATATTCTTTTTAGCAAATTTCTTCAAAAGTGCTGAGTATTTATGTTGATTTGGTACAAGGACGGTTTGTAATTTATTTTGCTCCAACAAATATTGAACAAGGCAATAAAAATCGCCATCTCCTGTTACAATCACCGCTTTGTCAAAATTAGGTAGTTGTATCATCGTATGAAGAACTAGTTCCGCATCCACATTTCCTTTTACTGTTCCGTCTTTGTATGTAAGAACTGGTTTCCAAATGCAAATAAATCCTGCTTTTTGTAGTCGAACATAAACATCATTATTACCTTCAATATAGCCAATGAAGAGATAGGCAATAGCGACACGATAATGCTCTCTAAGATAAACTCTAAATCTCTCCCATTCAATACTCCATCCTTGCGATCTTATTGAGAGATACACATTGTTACTGTCTATAAAAGCATAATTATTCATTTTGTCCATTATAAACTAAGATTCCTTATTATCTCCGCATCTATTATAGGGTCATCAACTTCGCGGATGGCACCATACAAACGCACAGAGTCACCAGCAACAAATCGATTCAGTCCGACAGCATTTCGGTTTTTTCTCAAAACTGACGCTTTGGCACTCAAGTTTACTATGTATGTGAGAGAGCCTATTTTTACTTTCAGGGTTGTCGGTAATGTAGCAGAGCCCACTTCGACGAGAGAGCCCTCATAGTTTTTGGCCACAAAAGTTTTTGGATCAATGAATGTTGTGACAGATGTAGCAGTCATGGTTTTTGTGCTCAAGTCATAATCACCAGAGGCTTTTGTCACCATATCTCCTACTTTAACATGCTCGATATCGAGGCTTCGTGTGCCTTTTGTAAAAACCGTCCCTCCGCTTGCATTTATAGTCACCACGCCATATTTTGAACTCTTCATACTAAACCTTTTGTTTCCTAAATCAACGCCAGTTACCACACCAGAGATGACTGTCTGTTGTTTTTGAACAGAAGAGTTTTTAACCGTTGAGGCAACCAGAGAAAGACTGTCACTTCCCGACTCCAACTCTCCAGTTATATCAAGAATATTCCCCTCGGTTATTTCAGAGAGAGTAGTCACCTCTCCTGTACCTCTGTAAAACTTGGTTTTATCACCAGTTTTCACAGTCAGCCTGACGTAGGCACTACCCCAATACATCCGAGTGGCCAGAGTACTGCCAAATATTTGCATAACTTTTAACTGCGAGACTGTAGCTTTGCCGTCGCTTGTTATATGAACCTCCGAAGCGGCAAAAATTAGAGTCGGGACGAAAAAAGCCAGACAAAGAAAAAACCCAAGGACTTTATTTGATGTCTTCATAATAGAAACGAGTATAACAAAAAACTTGGATTTAAGACAGAAGCACACCACCATCTACAACAACTTGTGAGCCGGTCATGTAGCTCGAGAGACCAGAAGCCAGAAACAAGGCCACCATACCTATATCATCCGGCTCACCCATGCGCTTCATTGGGATTTTAAGCATAAATTTTTTCAAAATCTCCTCCATCTCAGCGCTTACCGGACCATCCGCCCCAGTTCCAGGAGTGGTAATTCCCCCTGGGGCAATAGCATTGACAGATATGTTGTGTGGCGCCAGTTCCAAAGCTGTGTTTTTTGTAAATCCCCACAGACCGTGTTTAGAAGCATCATAAACTGCAAGCCCAACGGATGACGGATGCAGAGCGTCGATGGAAGTAATGTTTATAATC
This sequence comes from Minisyncoccota bacterium, assembly GCA_036517395.1. Lineage (GTDB taxonomy): Bacteria > Patescibacteriota > Minisyncoccia > Phycocordibacterales > DATDWN01 > C7867-006. The sequence continues at coordinate 43,248 of DATDWN010000016.1, read as the reverse complement.
TTGCCACCTCGCCCCTGTTTTATCATCACCTCCGACACCGCTTTTGTGAAGAGGAAGACGCTTTTCAAATTAACCGCAATTATTTTCTCAAAATCAGCGGTCTTCATTTGCATAACCGGAATAGTCGGATAAATTCCGGCATTGTTTACCAGCACGTCAACTCCACCATGAGTTTTCATAGCAAAATCAGTAGCATCACCAACACTTTTTTCATCCGAAACATCGGTTTTTACAAACACAGCCTTAAAACCGGAACTCTCGATTTCTTTGACAGCGGCATTCCCCGCCTCTTCATTTATATCAGCGATTACTACATTTGCCCCAGCTTCTGCAAGTCGTCTGACAATCCCCAAACCTATACCCATTGCCCCACCCGTGACAATAGCTGTTTTGCCCACGAGATTAAACAAATCTGCAAGAGATTTTTGTTTCATAATATTTTAGTTAGATAATAACCGCTATATTATATACCTGAGTCTAGACATACTTATCCACACACTAACTTTTACATTACTTCACCACGTTTTGAAAATACACAATACCAAAGTTAGTGTGTGGATGAATCCACACCAACAGCCTCTTTAATATTGGCAAAACCATCTCGTTTTAACAGTTCCGCAAGGCCTTGATTAATCTGGCTTATGACCTGTGGGCCTTCAAAAATCATTCCGGTAATCAACTGGACAAGAGATGCTCCAAGCCGGATTTTTTTGTAAGCATCTTCCGCCGTGAAAACTCCGCCACAGCCAACAAGAATAAATCTCTGTCCCTCTTTTTTGTAAATATAAGAGAGCATGTCATCAGAAAGCTGTTGAACTACTTTGCCACTGAAACCACCCTTTGAAGGTATACCAGCGTCGATGATTTTTGGATTGTCTCTTTTTTTGCTCAAGTTTGTGCAAATAATACCGTGAACCCTGTGACGACGAGCAACATCAAGAAGAGCGTCTAACTCTGCATTACTGAGATCAGGGGAGAGTTTAATAAAAATTGGTTTTTGACTAGGAATCTTGTCTAAAGTGTCCAATAAGTGTTCAAGTTTGTCTGGAGCAATAAAGGGCTGACCACCGAGAGCATTCGGACAACTAATATTTATAGTTATGTAGTTACCAAAAGGCTCCATAGTGGCAAAAGCTTTTGCGTAATCTTTTATGGCATTTTCTAGAACCAAATTCTCCTCGCAATTCGTCATGGCAATACTCATGCCCATCGGGATGGTAAAAAACTTATCATGCAGTTTTTCTGCGATAGCCACACAGCCGTCATTTTTTAAACCATAATAAACGAGGAGACTTTTGGATTTTGGCAAACGCCACAGTCGAGGTTTAGCATTTCCTAAACACGGGTTTCCGGTGATAGAGCCGATTTCAGCAAAACCAAACCCAACAGACGGCAAAATATCTACAAGCTCTGCATTTTTATCAAAACCCGCCGAGAGACCAATGGGATTTCTGAAACTAATACCTAGCACATCCTGTATTAAAGCCGAATTTTCATAATCAAAAAAACTTTTTGTCATTCTCTGCCCCAAAGTATAGCGACCCAAAAAAGCACCAAATCCTGTCATGCAATCATGAACAAACTCCGGGTCATTGTGAAAAAAAACTGGTTTGAGAAGATTTCTGTACAAATTGGAAACAACTTTGTTTCGATAATATGTACGGGTCTCATTCATATTATTTGATGGTTATAGGGAATGAAATAGACGCGGCGTTTTGTGGTAAATCAGATGGATTGTCTCTATTCAAAACCAGAGTAGCTGGACCTGTGTATGAGTCCGGTATTTTAATATCTGCTTTGAAAGGAACAAAGTCAGGAGTCATCCACTCGCCTTCTGCCTGAGCCGGAGTTGCCACCAGTACTTTTCCGTCTTTATCCAAAACCTCCACTGGAAAAGATGCCTCGAAAAACCATGTTCCACGAGCTGATCCTGTTACCAAAAATTCTTTACCGACGACGGCATCCGGAATAGGAAATGTGACTTTTATATTGTCAGCCGTTGCGTTGGTGTAAGTGATAGGGTGTTTAGGAGGAGTAAAAAATCCATTTAAGAATATAGAATACATACCGAACAAAAACAGGACAAGAAGAGCACAGGCTGTTAATACATATATAATATTTTTCTTCATGTCATTATGCAGAAATTGCTGATTCCTCCTGTCTCTCTTTAGTCATTGTCACTCTTGTTCCTCCTCCAGCCTCCTTACTATAGGCAACAGAATCAAATGATCCTTTCATGACCATAATCCCTCTACCACTGGCCTGTAGCGCTTTCTCTCCCTCCGCCACATTTGGTGGGTTTTCAAAGTCAAACCCTGTACCCTCATCAGTAATAGTCACAGAAACCTTTCTATCATCAACTTCAATATCAACGTGAACTTTTTTTTCACTAGGGTTTCTTTCTTGTTCCGCTTCTGCTATTTGGCTAATGGTTTGATCACTGTTCTCGGGCATTGCAACTCCTAAATTTCCATGAGCAATAGCATTTGCAAGAGCTTCTCGAAATGCAATTTGCAAATAAAAAACATTGTCAGACTCTCTGTCCCATCCTGCTTCAACAAGCCTGTCAACAAATGCATCAGCGGCTGAATCAACTAAATGTATATCAGTAGGCAACTCCCAGTTATTACCAGCAAACATTTCATTACTTTTTGGAGCATCAAGTCCCATATAAAACTAATCTAACATTTTATAAAACCTTTTTCAAATCAGTTGGGCTTTTATATGAAAAAAGCCTCTGGACGACGCGCTAGGCAACGGACGGGGCTTCTTCATTCGTACTTACAGAACATTTGCCATGGCTGGGGCACGGCAAGAGGTATGAGTAAAGCCTTAAACAGTCAAGTAATCAATTATTTTATTTTCTATTTGACCAACTTTCTAAAAACTCTTTTGAATTAAGTGTTTTGCCATATTAGTTTTTCAATATTTGCAATATATCCTTTCATATTGTGTGAGTTAATTGGTAAAAGTTATGGTGAGCTGAAGTACAGTAGCAAACAAAACCCAAACTAAATATGGAATGTTTACATATGTAACCCATTTTACATGTGGATAGACAGCAACCAGCGCCCACACCAAAGTTCCAAGAACTAGAAGAATATCAAGCGCCGCAAGAAAATTATTTTGCAAACCAAATTGTATCGGAGTAAAAGCGAAGTTGAATATTAGATTGAGAACAAATGGCAAAACTATGATAAAAGAAATCTTCTTGGCAAAAAATAGATAACCGACATATCCATATGATATTGCGATTATTGTATAAAGAGCTGTCCATACTGGAGCAAACAGCCACGTTGGCGGAGCCCACATCGGCTTTGATAGAGTTTGGTACCACTCGTATGTTTTCATATCATTCTACTATATCTATACATCTATAGTAGTAATTATGTTAGTGAATAATACCTAAAGTATATCACTTATAATTTGTATTATGTCTGAGTTGTGAACTCTCTAAACTTTGGCTGCCCGACATGGACTCGAACCACGATACCTAGGACCAAAACCTAGTGTCCTACCATTAGACGATCGGGCAATATTCGATCAACGCTCTAATTTATAACACATTTAGACTTTATTTTCCATTTATTTTCTTAAATAAAGTATATAATCAATATAACCAATTACACTTAACTTTAGCGGTCGCGAGATTTAAGTGTAATTGGAATTTATTTTTCTAATGGTAGAGCAAACGATTTTCGAAAACTCTTGTCGTTCTCTATGGAATCAACAATAAGATACAGAAGGTCTTTGCCGACTTTGAAATCCGCTTTCAGTAAATTGATCAAATCTTCGCAATCATAAGGGTATATCCAAGCACTATTTTGAAGTTTGAGAAATCCCATACTTAAAAGAGTGTTTCGAATTTTATCCCTGAGGCCTTTTCTTCTTTCCGGTATATCAAATATAAGCATCCGCCACCTACCATCCCATTTGCGAGGTCTATTCATTTTCCAATCATTCATTTCCAAAAAGTCTAGACGAGTTTGGCCTTTATTGGTCAATTCGAGAAATCCTTTTTCATATTTCAAAAGACCATCTCTAATAAGATTTTCTCTAGATCTATTCATGATTTCTTCTTGTCTCCTTCCTGAAAGCAGACCAAATGATTTTAAGCATTGAACAGCATTTGGAGCGACAAGCGCAATACTTAACAATCCCGCCATTTTGACAGAAGTGAGAATAGCTTTCTGAATATCCTTTCTTGACTTTCTTTTGCGAGATTTAATTTCGATATTCCCCATATATGAAATATTATCACCTCCACTTAAATCTCGCGACCGCGTAAGTTAAGTGGGTATCAAGAGGAACCGCCCTATCTGCCTATTTGTAAATTCCACCTGACTCAATTCCATTAATCATTTCAGCTCCATGAACGCATTTATGTAGTGCACAGCCAAGCCGCCAAAACTTTTATTTTTTGCAAATGCTTTTTGGATATTGGTGGTCTGGCTTTTGAGATAAGCTCGAGAAGTGTTGTGAAATGTGACGTATGATGGCATAACATCGCCCGTTTCCTGAGCCACTACTATTTTAGTCTGGTGAGAATCAGCCGTCCTAATCTCGTCTTGAGAAATTTCCACCGAGCTGTCCTCGCCAAGACTCCAATTGCGATACGACATGATAATTATTTTACTTCCCTCTCTCTGATCTAGCACTGAAAGCAAGTGATCAATGGCAAACCCTGAGACATTTTTGTAGACAAATTTTGGTGAGCCACTTGATTTATCATAAAACTCTGGAATAACTACCATGAACTGCAAATCGCTATCCGAAAGCTGAGAGACCGTCTGGTCAACAAGTTTTATAAAACTTACAAGGACATCTGCCTTTTCTTTTTTGTACCTATCTAGCAGATACGGCTCGACATCATACTGAAAACCTCGCAGTTTGGTTTGGTGGTTTTTATTGAACTCAATAGCATAGTTAACGGTAGCAAAAGCTTTGTATGTATTACCATCCTCGGCCCAGTTTCGCCAACCAGCCTCGGCGTCAACACTTATGCCGTTTTTATTTGCAAGTTGTATAAACGCCGCAAGCACAGCATCAAAAGCTTTTTTCTTAGCAATTTTCTCTGAACCATCAGGCATAACATATATATCCAAATAAGAATCAATAGAAATATAAATGTTTTTTATTCCCCTGTTTTTTGCGTTAGATATTATCGTTTTTCTGTATTGTGGAGTAATAGAAAGAATCGGAGTCCACAACCATGTGCCGTTTTCTGGACCTTCGGATTTTATGACATCACTGTTTTTATTTATGGAACTTATGATATTTGCAAACTGATTTACGTTATTAGCAAATGTTATCTGTCGAAACTTTGGCGCCGTAGCTATGGCGTTTTCTGTAATATGCTCATCCGAGTATTGAACTGGATATGGAGTTGTTGCAAAACTAACAAATTCTAGTTGCCTTGGAACTTTAACAACTTTATATAAAATAATAGAGACAATAAAAACACACATAACAAAAATAAATGATATGGATGGTCTGTATTTGTTAAACTTTTGCCGTTGTTTCATTTATTTAGAACAAATGGTTACTAACGCCAGTTCAAGAGGAAGTTGTGAAATATACGCACCTGTCGTGCGTTCATACGCCGTCAAAAGTTCGACCAGGGTTTGGGACGAGAAATTATCGCCCGTCTTGGCTAGACCCGAAACAAACTCAAACTCTTTTTCAGACAAATCATCTTTGACAGAGTTTCCTGCGCCAAATCGCACCAACATAACCGCGCGAGTTGTATGGAGTATGAGTTTTAGAAATACGGACATATCTATATTTTGACTAACTGCTTTTTTTACAACAGTTAAACCGCTGAGTAAATCTTTTTCGGCAATGGCAGAGACCACGCCATGGACCAGTTCGATTGCCGGAGCACCAGTAACCAGACGAACCTCTTCTTCGGATATTTTCTTACTTTGGGAGTATGCTAAAATCTTCTGAACAATCCCCAGTGTATCCCTGAAAGAGCCGTCACCGAGAAGTGCGATGATCTCGGCTGAAGGCTCGTCGATTCCATATCCTTCTTTTTTGGCCGTTGCCATTGCAACTTTCTTCAAAATTTCTTGAGAAGGCTTTTTGAAAGCGTAAACCTCACATCGAGAAAAAATAGTTTCCAAAATCTTGTGGGTTTCCGTGGTGGCAAGAATAAAAACCACATGAGTTGGTGGCTCCTCCAGAGTTTTAAGCAAAGCGTTTGAAGCCGACTTGGAAAGCATATGGACCTCGTCCAATATATAGACTTTGTATTTTGATTCAAAGGGTAACGTGAAAACTGACTCGTTCAACGCCCGAACATCCTCAACCGAAGTATTTGAAGCCGCGTCGATTTCATAAATATCGTTTGGTGATGTTCCGATTCCGCTTGCAAAAATCCTAGCTACAGAGGTCTTGCCCGTTCCTCGAGTACCAGAAAAAAGATAAGCATGAGAGATGTCTCCCGACTTGACCTCGGCTTCTAGGACCTTGACGATGTGATCCTGACCGATGACATCGCCAAACTTTTTCGGCCTGTATTTTCGATAGAGAGCTTCTGACATATTTATCCGCACACTAACTTTGCTCTTGTCTCCCTGTTGCCACATTAACAATCAAGCAAAAGTTAGAAATTATATCTAAATCTAAGATATACATCTATATTTTGAGACTGAATGCAACGAGAGCAAAGTTAGTGTGCGGATATAGTATAACAAAAAACACCGCTCGTATGCGAGTCGGCGTTGGATACCTCGGGGTCTCGTCCCGACCCCGAGGTATAAAGTCTGATCTAGCGATTGCAATCTCCTTTCAGAGAATGCGGGGAGACACCAGCTGCGTCTCGGAGCTATGTAAATCGGCGTGCACTTCATGCACATACCGACGCCCCCAAGACGCCCCAGCACGTCAAGCCCTAAAAATCACAGTAAGAAACGCGAGAGCCATTAAGACCCAGTTATGGGTCGCCGGGAAACATCCCGCAGTATCCCGCTACCCCATACCTGTGATTTCTACTTATAGAATCTGCTTATATGAAAAATAAGTCAAGTCAGACTAGCTAGATACTCTCCCACAACAGCCTCCACTTCCCCAGCATCTTTGGCTTCCATCAGTTTCAATCTTAGTTCTTTTGCATCAGGCCAACCCGTCACGTAGGCTTTGTAGTGTTTTTTCATTATTGCAAAACTTTTGTATGGCAATATTTCTTCAAAAAGTTTCGTGTGCTCAACCATTATTCTCAACCTTTCTGGAATCGAGACCTCCTTATCTTTCGTGTCAAGGACTGTCCTTGACATCTGGAGTGGTTTGTTAAAAAGCCACGGGTTTCCGAAAATCGCGCGACCGAGCATGACACCGTCACATCCGGTTTCTTCACACTTTCTCCTAGCGTCATCAGTGCCTACGACATCTCCATTGCCAAAAATCAGCGTCTGACTTTTCTTGCCACTAGAATCAAAAAATTTATTTCTTATCTCCACAGCTTCCTTCACATGCTCCCAACGAGCAGGAACAGAGGACATTTCTTTTCTGGTTCGTGCATGGATTGTTATCACCGCGGGATTGGTCTCAAGAAGTGCCGGTAGCCATGTATCAAGTTCATTTTTATTGTAACCAATACGCGTTTTGACACTAACGGGTATGGGACCCAAGGTCCGACCTTGGGAGTTTGGGTTTTTAAGGTCGGACCTTTGGAATGCTTTCTCCGCACCTCTCATGGCCGCGCGAATAATTTTTTGAGCATTTTTATAATCTTTTATATGAGCTGAACCACTTCCCTGCTTTTCCACTGATTTGTCGGGACATCCCATGTTTATATCTATCCCATCAAAACCTAGATCACACGCCAGCTCCGCCGCTTTCTCCATCATCTCCGGTTTACTTGTGAAAAATTGGGCCACGATAGGTCTCTCGGCTTCTGTGAAAGCCAGATCTTTTATTAGATGTTCATATCCTCCCATAAACAGACCGTCAGCCGAAACAAATTCTGTCCACATGACGTCCGGCTTACCATATTTTGCAATGATGCGACGAAAAGCCGCATCCGTTACGTCAGCCATGGGCGCGAGAACCATGATAGGGCGTTTGAGTTGATGCCAGAAGTTCATATTTATAAATTATCTTAACTTAGACGAGAAGTTCAACATTATAAATTTAAAATTTAGACTTTAGAATTTATAGTTAATTTTTAAATTTTAAAGTCTAAATTTTAAATTGCTATTTTATTTTGTAAAATAGCTTATTTCCATATCTCAGATCAATATACTCGACAGGGAGAACTCCGCTTGTGCTAGTAGCCAATACTTGTGTACGCAAAAGCGCTTCAAGATTTTGAGCAACAGTTGCTAAGGGCAAGCGCATATCAAACATAATCTGTCCGCCACCGGCAATAACTAGACTAAATTCCCCGCCATCTTTTGCAATCATATATTGAGGCCGAAGTGAAAGTTGTTTTGTCTTTATTATAAAATCAGAAAGCTCGGCGAACTCTGTGCTACTTGCTATATATTCCGTGCCGATTGGATTGTTTCCGGAAATCGAACCATAAAATTTGAAATAGGCATCACCCGAGAAGTTTGGGGCTTTGGCAAAAATGGTTGAATTCTGGTCTAGGAAATAGCACGTTCGCTCTGCTGAGCTCAGTACGCCCTCGCTCCCGCTCGGTTGCACTTCTGACCCAGCATTCAAGCTTGGTCGCACTTCTCCTGGATTACCTTCGCACCACATGGCTACTGGTTTGCGTTCTTTTATTTCCACCACCAAAGTTTTCAGATCTTTTCTGTGAATACTTATGGTGTCAATTCTTTTAAAACTTTCCTTGAGATAGTCCGCTAGGCCTCCCTCGGAATACCAAAAAGTGTTGTTCTTTGGGAAAAGCCAGAGATACGAGCCGGACAAATACTCTCGGGATTTGGCATCGACATCGGTCTCTGTAACCAAAACACCTCCAGAAAGTTCAACCTTTGATATACGAATCTGTGGTCTGTGAGAAACATAAGAAACAAGAGCGACGAGAGCTACGATGATAAAAATAATTAACCCATACCGAAAAAGTTTTTTGTTTCTCTTTTTTCTCAGGTATACCTCGTGAGAGAGTGATGACGAAGTTGAGGAAATCATAAGGTAGTAAATTTTTAATTTAAAATTTAGAATTTAGACTTAATTTTTAAATTCTAAATTAAAAAGTCTAAATTACAACTATTTCCTTGAAATAGTTGTTTGACCGTTCATGTACGGCTGAAGCACTTTTGGAATTTTTATCGAACCATCAGCCTGCTGTCCGTTTTCTACAATCATAATAAGTGGCCTACCAGAAAGAGCGGTATTGTTTAGCGAGTGAGCAAACTTCATTTTGCCGTCGTCATCTTTGTAGCGGATGTTTAAGCGACGAGTCTGAAAATCGTGAAAGTAAGAAGCCGAGCCTGTCTCGCGATACGTATTTTCCGATGGAAGCCAGACTTCGATATCATATTTTTTGACCTGTCCCAACCCGAGATCCCCTCCACAATTCGCTACGACGTGATATGGCAAACCCAAAGCCTCCGTAATCTCCTCTGTATTGCGCTGTATTTCCTCATGATATTTTACTGACTCGGCGTGTGAAGCTTCGCACAAAACAACTTGTTCAAATTTATAAAACTCGTGCACACGCAAAATACCCCGAGTGTCCTTGCCATGACTTCCGGCCTCACGACGAAAAGAAGAAGAGAATCCAAGCATTTTTATTGGCAAATCTTTTTTTTGCAAAACTTCATCCATGTAGTAGCCCATCATTCCGACTTCGGCCGTACCCGCCAGATATTCGCCATCTTGAGTTTTATACAAATCCTCCTCGCCCTGCGGAATATAGCCAGTACCCATAAAAGTTTCTCTTTTTAAAAGCGTAGGAGCAATCATCGGCACAAAGCCTTCCTTTTTGGAAAAGAAATCCTCGACAAATCTCCACAAGGCAAACTGCAGTCTTGCGCCATCGCCTCTGAGAAAGTACCCTCGAAAGCCCGCCACTTTTACCCCACGCTCGATGTCGAGTATGCCGAGATTTTGCATAAGCTCGATATGGTCTTTCGGTGTGAAATCGAACTTTGGAATATCGCCCCCAAAAAGAGACCATCGTTTAAGCTCTTTATTGTCTTTGTCGTCCACACCATCAGGCACGGATATATCGGGTATGTTTGGCACAGCTACCATCAGTACCTGCCAGTCGTGCATAACCGTTTTCAGCTCCTCTTCTTCTTTTTGCAACTCGTCCTTGACCAACTTCATCTCGGCTATCATTTGCTCTTTTTCAGCCTTGTCAGAGATTTTGACTATTTTCTCACTAACTTCATTTTGTTCGGCCCTCTTCTGCTCGATAGAAGTCATAAGCTCACGACGCTTGTCATCAAGTTTGAGAAGTGCTTCCACATCAAACTGGATGTGCTTTTTTAGAGCTCCAGCAGAAATAAGATCTTTGTTTTCCCTTATGAATTTTATATCTAGCATAGCCATAGTGTACCAAACACTATTGGAATTTTCAATTTACAATTTCCAATTTTCAGTCAATTTTCAATGACTTAATTTATAATTTCCAATATAATAAAGCTATGGAAATTAGAGATTTATTGAAAAAAGATTTTCCTCCACTCCTGCTTCAAATACACGACCCGCCGGAAAAAATGCGAATCGTGGGCGAGTTGCCGAAGACGGAGAAATATTTATCTGTGGTTGGTTCAAGAAAATATAGCGAGTATGGGAGAAATGTTTGTGAGAAATTAATTGAAGGCTTGCGTGGATATTCTATTACCATAGTGTCCGGTCTGGCTTTGGGTATTGATTCAATCGGACATCGTGCGGCTCTGAAAACTGGTTTACCAACTGTGGCGGTTCCCGGATCTGGGCTTTCGGAAAAAGTTTTATATCCTCACAGCCATAGAAAACTTGCTGAAGAAATTGTAGAAAGTGGAGGCGCACTCATTTCTGAATTTGAAGATAGCTACCCCTCGTTTCCATATAATTTTCCACAACGCAATCGAATCATTGCGGGAATAAGTCAGGCAACACTAGTTGTCGAAGCGGAATTGAAATCAGGCACACTCATCACTTCAAAATACGCCACCGAATACAACCGTGATGTTTTCACCGTACCGAACTCTATTTTTTCCAAAACTTCCGAGGGGCCACACATGCTTCTGCGACTTGGGGCAACACCCATAACACAGTCAAGTGACATAGTCACAGCTCTCGGCCTGCGCCCGCGCGACGAGCTGGTCCAAATGCGTGACTACTCCGACTGCTCGACGGACGAACGCGAGCTGATTGAGCTTTTGCACGAGCCGCTTTCCCGAGATGAAATAATCCGCCGCCTAGGGAAACCAGTTTACGCGGCTCAGACTATAATTGCTACGATGGAGATAAAGGGACTGATTGAGGAAATGATGGGTGAGATACATTTGAAATAGAATTTGTGTTCAAGTGGGGAATGTGTGCATTCACCACTGGGGACCACTCGTCCCACCAGGAACAAGAGCAGCATTCTGTGAAAGATGTTGGTCGAAACGAGTCGAGGATTCGTGGGTAGGAAGACCACCTCGTCCGCTCGGGCAAATGGCCACTGGAGTTGAGACAACTCCGTAAGACACTCCGTCGTTCTTGAGAGCCTCGTGATTCCATCACGAGGCTCAATTGTTTTTAATCAATGGTATGAAACCCCAGGGCAAGCCCTGGACCCCTGTTCCGCCCCAGAGGGGCGGGGTTTTTACCATTGCTACTCCTCGTTCGGACGCTGTGAATGTGATTACACATTCACGCGCTCCTCTCTCGTCGCAGATAAAATTGGACAAATATTTTTTTTGAGGTAATAATCAATAGCTATGAAGTTACTTATCGTTGAGTCCCCCGCCAAAGCCAAGACTATTTCAAAATATCTTGGAAGTGGATATGAAGTGGTTGCTTCTGTCGGCCATGTTCGTGATTTGCCAAAGTCGAACAAAGTGGCCATCGACATCGAGGGTGGTTTCGTGCCGCACTATGAAATTTCCAAAGGCAAGGAGAAAGTGGTCAATGGTATAAAAGCTTTGGCCAAAAAGTCCAGTGAAGTTCTGCTTGCAACTGACCCCGACCGCGAGGGTGAGGCGATAGCATGGCACTTGGCAGAACTTATTAATGATAAGGGCACAGAACATATAGTACATAACAAAAAAGTGAAGAGGGTTTCATATCAGGAAATTACTAAGGAAGCGATAGAGGAAGCTTTGAAAAATCCACGGGATATCGATCAGAATTTGCGACAAGCGCAGGAAGCAAGGCGAGTCCTCGATAGGCTCGTGGGATACGACTTGTCGGGTTTGATATGGAAAAAAGTACGATATGGCCTCTCTGCCGGACGCGTCCAATCCCCCGCTCTGCGCATTATCATGGAGTGCGAGAGAGAAATCCGGGCTTTTAAGTCTCATGCTTTCTGGATTATTTCAGCAGAGATCTCTTCCCTAGGCAACGCCTCGGATACCTCAGATAAATCTCCCGAGGCGTTGCCTAGGGGAAAACAGATTTTTACTGTTGTCTGCGAAGAAGAACCAACAGATAAAAAAGAAATGGAGCGGATTGTGGAAATTGCAGAAAAGGGAGGAAAGGAAAACAGCTGGTTTGTGAAAGATGTAAAAGAGACGGATGTGAAAAAATCCCCTCGTGCGCCTTTCATAACCTCCACACTTCAACAGACAGCATCATCACGGCTAGGATTTTCTCCATCAAGAACAATGGGTATTGCACAGAAATTATATGAGTGTGGACATATTACATACATGCGCACGGACTCGACAAACTTGAGTGGTGTTGCTATAGCACAGATTGCGGCAGTGGTGGAGAAAAAGTTTGGTAAAGAATATTTACAAATACGAAAATTTGCAACTAAATCCAAAAACGCACAGGAGGCGCACGAGGCTATACGCCCAACACATTTTGAAGCCGAGCATGTCGGTTTTAATGATGAACAGAAAAAACTTTATAAGCTCATATGGCGACGAACTGTGTCATCGCAAATGAAAGATGCTCTGACACTTCGAACCAAAATATCAGCAAATGTGTCAATGTCAAGGACTGTCCTTGACACACATATTCCGGATTTTTCTATAACTGGTTCGCAAATTAAATTTGCTGGATGGCTCCTCGGAGATCCGGCTTCGCGAGGAGATGATGTTGAATTGCCAAAAGTCAAAATCGGTGAGGCTCTTAATTTGAAAAAAATTAATACAGAAGAAAAGCAGACCGAACCACCAGGAAGATACTCTGAAGCAGGATTGATTAAGGAACTTGAGAAAAGAGGCATAGGAAGGCCTAGTACATACGCTTCAACCATAAAAACTTTGGAGGATAGAGGTTACGTGGAGAAAGTGAGCAAGGCACTGGTACCCACTGACACGGGCGATGTTGTATCTAGTTTTTTGGAAGCAAATTTTGCCGAGTACATAAGCGACAGCTTCACGGCTGACATGGAAGATAAACTCGACCTCATAGCCGAGGGTAAGGAAGAATATGTAAAAACATTGGCTACTTTTTATAAGCCATTTTTGGCCGATGTAAAAGCCAAGGAAAAAATTGATAAGATCACAAACCTGGGTGACGCCGGTCTCGAATTCCGATGTCCAAAATGTGGCAAAGATATGATTATAAAACTTTCTCGAAACGGCAAGTTTCTTTCCTGTTCTAACTATCCTGACTGTGAAGGTGCTTTGACTATGGCGGGAGAGGAGATTAAAAAGGATGAACCCGTAGGAGTTGATCCGGAATCTGGTTTGCCGATTTTTGTAAATATTGGAAAGTACGGGCCATATGTTCAGGTTGGAGAGAGGGTGAAGGGCAAGGGTTCGAAAAAAGCAATTAAGCCAAAAATGGCATCAATACCGAGAGAGAAAGATTTGAGCACGGTGACATTGGCTGATGCACTAAAATATTTGTCGCTTCCGAAAGTCTTGGGGGTTCATCCTGATACCGGTGAAAAGATAACGGCAAACATTGGACGTTTCGGGCCATACATAGTACATCAAAAAGATTTTCGCTCTCTGAAAGAAGATGATGTGTACACAATAGAACTTCCCCGCGCACTAGAAATTTTGCAGGAAGAGAAAAAAAGGCGTGGTTTCAAAAAGAAATCAAAGTAATTGTAATCTATCCTATTTTGACTACAATTGGGGAATGAACAATGTAAAAGAAATTACATCTTTTTTGGATAATCCAAGCCCAAAAGATCTTGATTTAATCCAAAAAGCCTATGCTTTTAGCCAAAAAGCTCATGAGGGTCATCTCCGAAAAAGCGGTGGGCCATATTTTGATCACCTCTTTGCAGTAGCAAAAAATATCGCCGAACTGGGTATGGGAGTCTCAACTATTGCTGCTGGCTTTTTGCATGACTGCATAGAAGATAGGAAAACTACAGCAGAGGATATAAAAAAGGAGTTTGGTGATGAGATTTTATTTCTTGTGGAGGGTGTGACAAAACTTGGAAAAATAAAATACGGGGGTACAAACCGATACAATGAAAGTTTACGTAAATTTTTCTTAGCGGTCTCAAAAGACTTGAGAGTATTAATCATAAAGCTCTGTGATCGCTTACACAATATGCAAACCTTGGAGTTTCTTCCAAAAGAGAAACAACTTAGCATCGCCCAAGAGACTCTGGAAATATACGCCCCTTTAGCATACCGATTAGGAATCAAAAAACTGCAAAGAGAGTTGGAGGATTTGTCTTTTGCTTATCTTTATCCGGAAAAATCAAAAGAGATAAAAAAAATAATGAAAGAGAAAAGAGGAGAAGTGGAAAAGCATCTGGACAAATTTCAAAAATCCTTAAAGAAAGAGTTGGCCAAAAACGGTATCACCGATTTCAGCATGGACCACCGTGTCAAAAGCATATATTCCCTCTACAAGAAAATGCAGAAGTACAAGGAAAATGTAGAAAACATTTATGATATCTCGGCTTTGAGAATAATTGTTTCGAAACTTTCTGATTGCTATAAAATACTAGGCATAATACATGGTTCATGGAGACCTCTTCCGGGAAGGATCAAGGACTATATTGCCTCACCAAAGTTAAATGGTTACAAATCTATCCACACCACTATATTTACCGGTGACGGAGGTATTATCGAAGTTCAGATACGAACGGAAGATATGCATAAAGAAGCCGAGCATGGAATAGCCTCGCATCTATCATATAAAGAAGAAGGTGTGGCGGGATGGATTAAAGAGCTGATCGAATATCAAAAAGAGGCTGGGGATGAATTCGTAGAAGGAATCAAACATGACTTTTTTGAAGAACGTATTTTTGTCTTCACGCCCATCGGCGATGTTATTGATCTGCCAAAGGGTTCTTCGACCATAGACTTTGCCTATGCAATACACACCGACGTCGGTGACCATATGTCAGGAGCAAAGGTCAATGGAAAGATGGTAGCCATAACAAGCACACTGGTTAGTGGTGATCGGGTGGAGATAGAAACCAAAAAAAGTGCCAAACCAAATCAAAAATGGTTGCCGTTTTGCAAGACAACAATGGCAAAGAGGCGAATCAATAACGCCTTGGACAGTAAAAAATAAATCTCTTACTCACCAACCCTTTTTCCAGACCGCATAAATCGTTGGTACGATTTTGCTTAGCCTCGACGATCTAGGAAATTATAGTCGGATTACCTTCTTAATTTCCAAATCGTCTGCGGAGTCTTCCAAAAGATTTGGTTCGACGAGGTTTATTTTTTACATTTATATACTAAAATTTTTTATCGAGTATATCTCATCCTCACTATTCTCTTCTTGCTTCTTTTGCTCTGGAGTTCTGTCATCCAAGTCAGCCAGCGTCATATCAGCTAGTTTTTCGTCGCGAACATAGTTTGGGACAAATTCGTTTACTGGCGGGATCGGGTTGGCTCCTATGTGCTTGTCTAGAAGTTCTGTTGGGGATTTTGTTTTATTTGATTTCAAAAGTTCCAATATCCCCTTCAGATCTTCAGTTGAGAAAAAATCTATCAAAATCTTACCACCGTTTTCACGCTTTTCTATGGAAACTCGCGTACCAAGTGTCTCGGTTAGTTTCTCTTCCATTTCCTGTGTTTCCGGGTCAAGAGTTGCACCCTTCTTCCTGATTTTGTCATAAGCGATACGACGACTTATGGCTTCTGCCTCGCGAACAGTAAGCTTTCTGAACATTATTTCTTTAAACAACGTATTCTGTTCTTCTGGTCTGTCACCGAGCATCATGAGAGGTCTAGCGTGCCCTTCGGAAATTTTACCTTGAGATAGTGCGTCCAAAATTTCAGGAGGAAGAGCAAGAAGACGGACAGAGTTGGAAACATACTCGCGACTCTTTCCAACTTTTTTGGCGATTGCCGTGTGTGTAAAACCAAACTCGTCTATCAAACGCTGGAAAGCACGAGCACGATCAACAGGATTGAGATCCTCGCGCTGAATGTTTTCTATTATAGCCAGCTCAAGTTTCATCAAGTCGTTGCCTTCATCTCCCACTTTTATCAGAACAGGCACCTGTGAAAGTCCAGCCAGTTTAGAGGCGCGAAGACGGCGCTCACCTGCTATGAGTTCATACTCCACAGCCAGTCCCCCGTCCTCTTTTGGCTTTTCTACACGAGTTACGACAAGGGCCTGCAACACACCGTACTGTCTTATGGAGTCAGAAAGGCTTTGCATTTGAGCGGGGTCAAACTCCCGCCTTGGCTGAAAGGGGTTTGGATGTATTTTGTCCACATCAACCCAGAAAATAGAATCGTTATAAAATTGTGACATGATGATTAGTTAAAAGTTGAAAGTATAAAGTGTGAAAGTCCAATAATAATATCACGGAACAACTATGAGCTCAAATGATTAATGCATAATCGATATGCTATAATCCGCCTGATGGAAAAAACAACAAGCGAAACTGACAATTTCAAGATAGTCGGAGGGAGGAAACTTTCTGGCACGATACAGACAAACACTTCCAAAAACGGTGCCATGGGACTGTTTTGTGCATCACTTCTGAATAAAGCAGAGACCATACTGCATGGTATTCCTCGCATAGAGGAAATATTTCGTATTATAGAAATATTTGAAAGCATAGGAGTAAAAGTGGAATGGATTGGAAAAAACTCTGTTAGAATTACTCCACCCAAAAAGTTTCATATTGAAAAAATAAACAGTAAGGCATCTAGTAGAATCCGTTCAATAATAATGGGAATCGGAGCTTTAATACATTTCGAGAAAAAATTTAGCCTACCACACGCCGGCGGATGTAAAATGGGACAGCGAACTATTGCCGCTCACAAATATGGTTTGGAATCATTGGGTGTAAAAATTTTGACAAAAGAATCCTATTACGAAATTTCCTGTAATAAATTGAAACCAGCGGACATTGTCCTCTACGAAGCCTCAGACACCGCTACAGAAAATCTTCTTTTGACTTCAGCATTGATTCCCAGCCAAACCACTTTGCGATTTACCCCACCGAACTACCAAGTCCAAGAGGTTTGTTTTTTCTTGGAAAAATGCGGAGTAATAATTGACGGAATTGGCACATCGACTCTTGTAGTCCATGGAATAAAGGAGATAAACAAACCCATAGAGTATTTCAACAGCGAAGACCCGACAGAATCAATGATGTTTATTTCTGCCGCTATTGTCACAGGCTCCACGTTGTCTATAACACGATGCCCGATTGACTTTTTATCCCTTGAACTTTTGAAACTTGAGAAAATGGGACTAAATTATGAAAAATCAGAAATATATTTCGCTCAAAACGGCCGAACTCGTTTGTGCGACATCACGATCCACCCTTCCCTACTCCAAGCTTTAGGCGAAAAAATCCACGCCTCGGCATATCCTGGAATTAACAGTGATAATTTGCCGTTTTTTGTGCCTATTGCTACAGCGACTAACGGCACGACACTGATTCATGATTGGATGTGGGAAAATCGGGCAATTTATTTTACCGAGTTAAATCACCTTGGCGCAAATATTGTTTTAGCTGATCAACATAGAGTTTTTGTCCAGGGGCCAACAGATCTGAAGGGAAATGATCTTGTGTGTCCCCCCGCTCTACGCCCAGCAACGATGATTTTGGTTGCGATGCTCGGTGCTAAGGGAGAATCCACTTTGCGCAATGTGTATTCCATAAAACGCGGATATGAAAATATAGCTGAAAGACTAAACGCTATTGGAGCAAATATAAAAGTCTTGGATTAATTAAACTGGTGTCGGAGGAGAGACTTGAACTCTCATGATGTTGCCATCAATGGATTTTGAGTCCATCGCGTCTACCGTTCCGCCACTCCGACATGTAATGTATAATAACGGAAATGAGAGAAAAATCAAGCAAAAATAGTTCTAAAATTCTTGTAATTCTTGGCCCAACAGCCACGGGCAAGAGCGGTTTGGCTGTAAAACTCGCTCGAAAATATAAGGGCGAGGTGATTTCTGCTGATTCGAGACAGGTTTACAAAGATTTGGATATCGGTACGGGAAAAATTACGAAAAAAGAGATGCGAGGTGTTCCCCACCATATGCTAGACATAGTATCGCCAAAAAAAGTTTTTACGGTAAGCGAATGGAAGGAAAAAACGGAAAAAATAATTAAAAACATAATCTCTCGAGGCAAACTGCCCATAATCTGTGGGGGCACTGGATTTTATATTCAATCAATAGTTGAAAATGTTATCCTACCAGAAGTACCACCAAATAAAGTATTGCGAAAAAAATTAGAGAAAAAAGGTTTGGCGGAATTACAAACAATCTTGGTTAAATTAGACCCAAGACGATTTTCAAATATTGATATTAAAAACCCTGTGAGACTAATACGAGCCATTGAAATTGCAACAGCACTAGGCAGAACTCCGGAAATAAAAATGGGTGAAAATCCTTACAAATTTTTACAAATAGGATTGAGGTTGCCTGATAAAGAATTAAAAAAGAGAATACATGTTCGCCTATTCGCGCGAATTAGAGCAGGCATGATAACCGAGGCAAAAAATCTACATAAAAACGGCCTATCTTGGAAACGTATGAGAGAGCTTGGTTTGGAGTATAGATATCTCGCCGATTTTATGGAAAAGAAAATTACGAAAGAAAACTTTATCAAAAAACTCGAAACCGAAATCTGGCACTATGCCAAACGCCAAATGGTCTGGTTTAAGAGAGACAAAAGAATAAAATGGTTTAAACCTGGTGAAATAACTAGGATTTAGAGAGAAATTAAGAGATTCCTTGCCCCGTAGTAGAGCGAAACTCACTACAGGGTTGATTAAAAATTGGTTTTGTAGTAAAAAGAATAGTGGAGGGTAATTGTGACCAGTCCCGAGTCTTGCACTGAGCATGACGGCCAAGCCCTACTGCTTGGCATGGTCATCATGACCATAGTGATCGTCTTCGGTTTCCCGTTCCTTCTTCGATGGTTGGTAGTATCACTGTTCTCCTGAGAGCTACCAGCCTGTCCCCACGCGTAAGCTGAGCGCGTGGGGTTCGTCGTATATGCGGAACACTGTTGAGGCTGTTAGAACTTGGTATGAGAGCCAAAACACAATGTTTTATGTACCAATCTTAACATAACACGCTCCAAGCTTCGTATATGGTCCAGGGGGTGGAGGTGCATCTACCCCCGACTTTGGCAGGGGGTGGTGAGGAAATACCGCCAATAGGTCATCCCATGCAATAAAGGGTGTTTTTGGGGTGGGGGGGTACATACCCTACCCAAGCTTTTCTATAAAAACAGATTAGTCAAAATCTATTTTTTATTTTTCTGATTTTTTGGGCTGTCCACAACTTTATATTGAAATTTTATTTGCAATGAAAACTGTATGTAGTATAATTATGGTACCGATGAATAAGTCATTGGTGGACAGCACTCGACAAGATGTTTTTTGAAAGATTTGGTGGAAAGCATTTTGGGGAAGGAAACTTTCCCAGGTGTAAACTTGAGGGGTAACTCCCAGAGTGCTGTCCACTAAATCGTTCCTAAAGCAAAAAGCCGAGTTGGGTTTATAAGATTAGCTATATAATAAGTAATCTAAACTATACCAACGGAAAATTGTGTCAGCCGTAACGGCTCGCCTAAAGAGCAAAGGCATTATTAGGATACAGATAGATAAAATAAAGTGGCTACACTCATATGTAGACCTTTTATTACTTTGCGTAACGGAAAAATACTTTATGCATGGGAAAAAGGTCTGAGAGCGTTTTGTTTTGAAGTTGACGAGGAAAAACAGAAAATGCCCCCTCCCGCAAAGAAGAAAGGCACTTCTGATAAAAAGAAAAAACTTTAATTGGTTTTTCTCTACTCCAAATTTTGGAGTAGGATGTGGGCTGGTAGTTCAATGGATAGAACAGTAGTCTTGAAAACTATACCCTCCCCAGGGCTGACCATTCTAAGGTCATGATATAGGTTCGAGTCCTATCCAGCTCACATCTTACGCCGAAATTTTATATAATAAAAAAGAGCTCCTCACGGAGACCGCAGACTTTTTTCTCTTTATCAGAAAAAAGTGGCAAGAAAACATAATTATTTGTGTATGTGTACCGTAAGGAATTATAGAGCACGGTACATTCGTGTAGGTTCATTATACTATTCCACATACATAAAAAGGTCAAGTTATCCACATTTTTGAAGTAATACAGCATTTTAGAAGAGTTTTTAGGAGGTAAAAGTTCATTTTGATGTACAGACATCTATGAATGACGACTCTTTCTAAAATCCTATTTTTTTGGGACAAACTTCGGAATAAAGACTATCTGTGATCTCACTTCCTTTTGGGTTTCTTTTAATTGCTTTTCAACTTGGCTTTTTACTTCCTGATATTTTTGAAATGCCAAAACTGTCTCTTTTTTAATTTGTTCCGGAGACTTTCCTTCTGTAGATATAAGTGCTATTAAGTTTCTCATATTAATTAATTTTTTATTACTTCATTTTTGAATTTAGACGACATCGTAAACATAATAAAAGCTGTAGCTAAATCAAATAAAATCCAAGTTCCTTTTGAGAAAATTAATGGTTCTATGGGATTAAAAAGAATAGCTATAACTACCATTGTTATTGCCCAACCTTTTGAATTTAATTTATAAGTCTGATAAGCGTTAGAAATTCCGACTATTGAGACTACCCATCGAAGTAATTGATAATAACCATATGGCCACATAGATGGAATTGCCAGTAGAAGCATTACTCCAGATACTATTGATAATATTTTATTAATTCTCATATAATTTTATCTATCTAAACCATTTTCCCGTAGACATTTTTCATAACCTGCTTTATCAATACTACCTTTATAGTTACCGACACTTATTAAACGACCAATACCGTTATCATCAGTCGGTATTCTAAAAGCATCAGGATAAGTTTTTATACACTCTTTTCTAATATTATTTGGTCTTAATTCAAACCAATAAAAAACAAACCCTAATATTATTAGTGATATTAAAATTACATATTTTTGTTGTTTTATCTTTTCCATATTAATTATTAAAGCCAACTAAATAATCGAGTGAACCAATTACTTTTTTCTGCAGTCTTCGCACTTGTTTGAGTATTAGTTTTAACTGCCTCCACCTTTGGTGTCTTATACTCAGGAGCTGGAGAAACGGAACCGGTCCCATTTGCCCCATAAGTGCTCTTTATAGGCTCTTTGGGCTGGGTAGTGCCTTTGGAGTTATGACAATGATACTCTCCATATGATAGCCCCCAATTAGGGCAATTAGTCTTGCAGGTGTGGCAACCTGATGAGTCTGTCCTTCCTGGGTGAGCAAAAGAAACTAAGGGAAAGAAAGTGAAACAGAATAATGCTATTAATAAAGTTAATTTTTTCATATTCAGTATCTATAAATTATTTAGTTTTATTTGATAATCAAGCTGTAATTGTTGTTGCTGAAGTATAAGTTTATTAATTTTATTATTTGCATCTGTAAGTAATTTTTGTGCCATTCCTTCTATAAAAGACATTGGAACTGCTCGGTTGTTATTCTGTTCTAGGTCTAAATAATACTTATTTTTTATATCAATAATTTGTTGGTCTATATAAGCTTTAGCATTATTATATTCTGTAACTAAATCCTGTTGTGCTCTCGCCCTAGCTCCCTCAGTGTAGGACATCGTCTCACCTTGAGTAGTCCTTTGTTGCGTGTTTTGCTGAGTTTCTTTTTGTTGCACTTGAGGGCTAAATGCATAGTTTACACAATCAGAGTATTGACTACCTGAGAGACCGATACAAGTTTTTTTAGAGTCATAATAGCGAGGACCTATGGTTGGGTCGCTAGTGGGCTGAACGGTTGTTTGTGTCTGGTCTATTTTAGGTGTTGATATTACATTTCCACTGGAGTCTATAACACTACCACTGGGTGTAGTGAAGGTTTTTTGTTCTACTGGTTTTTGGACTGATGTAGATGGTTGCGGAGAAACTGTCTGGGTCTTAGTTTTTGGACTTTCCTTTGTAGTTTGAATTTTCTTTTCTAATTCTTGGCGTTTTTCACTTTCTAATTTGAGTTGATTTTTTAATTCTTCAATCTCACTTTTAGCTTGAGTCGTAGTGGCTAGCCGAGCTGGTACTGTTTGGGAAGATTTATTTTTAACAGGGACTTTCCAAGTGAAAGGGTTCCACCAAGAAGCAAAAGTGACGGATGGAATTACTAGTATTATTAAAATAATAATTAGGAAATATTTTTTCATTGTAATAAGTTGAGTTTAGCATTAAAGACTTACCTAGACCAATGGATGGTCCTGGCCGAGAGTGTGGCTAGTAAGCACTAAACTCTTCTTGGTTTATATCATTAGTTTCAGCTGTCCCACCAATAACTGGGTTTAGGGTAACTTCAAATGTTCGGTAGTAGTAGCCATCGCTAGATGATCTTGTTGTATAGTCGAAATTCTCCTCAAAAACCGAGTAGCTAGAATTTCTTGTAAACTTTTTACTTATGGTATCCCAATCGTGACCTAAGTTAAAAACCAATCTGTAACTTCCATTAGAAATATTTTTTAAGGTGTAAGTGTTATTTGCTCCAATATAGACAGTCGCCACTGATTTGTCTGTAACCGTACTCACAAGTTTCGCTACTGCGTTATTATTGGTTCCATTTCTAATTTCTAAGTTTCCTGATCCTTGTAAATAGTAAGAATTTTTAGTAAGAAACTCTCCGTTTGAAAAAGAAACTATATTAGTTGGGGTTGGAACTATTGAGGGTTGTTGAGTCTTTTGAGGTGTTATTGTGGTTGCGACTACTGGGGTTACAGGTGGAGTGGTAACAGAATTTCCACTTTTGAATATCACATATGTAAATACAAGGATTACAAAAATTAGACCTCCAATCCAAAGCAATTTTGTTTTTCTAGGACTTCTATGAAATCTATCAGATAAACTCAAAAATGGACTCTCTTTACAATGGGGACAAGTAATATTGATAAATCTTTGTCTGTCTTTTGGCACTCTTATTTTTTGTTTACAGTTATCACATGTTATTATTTCTTTTTCAATTTCTGTGGTCCGAAAAGAATATTGTTTTTTGTTATTTAATGCTTTAGCTATCATGCTACCTCCCCAAATAAAACCTCCGATCCATATAATAGGAATACTTTTAATAAGCAGACTTGAAGCTGAGATGACTAAAATAACTATTCCTATAACAAGTTCTTTAGTATTAGAATTATTCATTAGTTGTCTGTAGTATTTAATATGGTTCTTATTTCCTCCGTGAAATCATATATAAGATTGTTTGAAATGATGACCCCTAAACTCTCATAATCATCACCGCTAACCATTGATGGTACTCCAATTCTGCACCCATATTGATCAACTGCAAGACCACCAGAATTTCCATGACTAATTTTTGCAGAAGTTATAATGTATCCAGATTTTGGGAGTAGACTACTAACTATACCGTCAGTAATAGTGAGTGCATATCCACCACTTATTGCAGGGTAACCATATATTCTAACTGGTTCACCAAGCTTTACATCCTCTGCCTTACAATATTTTTCATCATCATACGCAGGAAATACTTTAGGGTATTCACCATAAAATTTATCTTCTGCTTCATCATAATAAACATCATCTATTTGTAGGAAAGCGAGGTCATATTTCTCACTTATATCTGGGACCACAATAGGTCTCGCATAATATATTTCCTTTGAAGCTCCTGTTGTTGGATCGGGAAGGCTTACTAAACAACTTTTATCGTAAAGGCTTTCGTCTTTACCTTGCGGAATTATATGTGCATTTGTAAGTACAAGACCATCAGTAGTAATAATAGTACCTGAGCCACCAGATATTTGAGTTTCGTCATCCCACCCATTGGATCCTTCGCAATAGATATTTACAACAACAGACGCAATATCTTTCTGTATTTGATCAGCTGTCGGTATCTTATGTTTTCCTTTTGTATATATAAAGTATGCACCTAGAACTAGGATGGTAAGTGTGACCCACCCAATAATCAATTTTTTCTTTGTTAAAAACTGATGAAATTTCTTCAGTTTGTTTTTTAACAGTATTTTATACTTAGTTTTAATAGGGATTTGGATAGGCAAACTTTCTTTTCCACATTTAGTGCAAAATTTAATTCCTTGTTTTATTTCATTGCCACAATTTTTGCAAAACATAAATTATTTTGTTGTAGTAGGAGTTCCACAATTTCCACAAAACCTTAATTCTTCTGTAACCTTGCCCCCACAGCTTGCACAGTAGCTCAGGCTGGATACATTTTCAGTTAAAGCCTTAGTTTCTACAATTTCTGCTTCAATTGGTTCAGAAGGTCCATCATTGAGTCGATTTAGCCGAACTTGATATTCTTCTTGAGTGATTTGGCCTTCAACAAGTAGTTGATTTAACTCAGCAAGCGGTTTTATCTCACTGACTTGCTTCTGGTTTAATGTAAGTCCATATTTGCATACAGGACATGATAGGCGATATGTAATTTCATATGGAAATATCGGAATAAAAAATAATGTAAACCATGTCATGATCCTCGTCAGAACCCAGTACTGTTCATTATTACAATGACTACAAAGGTTCTTAAAAGCCGGACCAAAGTTTTTAATTGTCTGAAATCCCCAACCAAAAATGATCATAAATTTAGAAAGGTTTCTTAAACTCCTTTTTCCATTCAGCTTTTCGACCAAAAGCCACATATATAACAGCAATCTTGATTAATCTAATTGTCACTACATAAATAACCAAAGTGAGAACTGAGTACCAAAAAGCCTCGCTATATGAGCCATAGCATGAATAAGAAGCATAGCAATATGGAACATTTGAACTCCAAACCATTGGAACAATACCTAACAACGGAAAATATACAATGATATATAAAACTTTTAGGAGTCGGTGCCACCACTTGTCATTAAGTGCTAATACAGGATGTTGTGTCACGGTGGCCTTTACTTGTGCAGGGTCAGTTGCATTTCCACATTTAGTACAGAATTTATGTGACTTATCTATTTTTGTTCCACAATGTTCGCAGTACATATTAATTTGAATTTATATAATCATAAACCTCCTGAGGTACATCTACCCCATTAGCGATAGCTTTCCTTAGATAAAATTTCGCATTTGTCGGATCGCCATTTCTCGCATATGACAAACCTAACCAATATGCAGTAGTTGAGTCTTTGTCCAAAGTGAGATTACTAAAAGTCGATATTGCCTGAGGATAGTTTTCATTAAAGTAATAAGCTAAGCCAAGATTTTGCTTGGCTAACTGTAAATCAGTAAGTTGTGTCGCTCTTAGTGCATATTGAACAGCTTTTTTATAATCAGCATATTGAGGTGCAATACCCTCTATATCAAGATAGAAAAGAGCGAGAGCATTGTTGATTTGAAAATCATTAGGGTTTTTTTCGTATGCTTTATTATAAGATATCTGTGCTGAATTCGGCTTATTTTCAAGGATGGCAATTTCTCCAGCAATCAAATAGTAATCGAAGGAGTCTCCTGAAGTTAACGCAAGAGCCTGTTTGAATGTACTTATCGCTAAATCATTTTGTCCCTTAGAAGAATATACATAAGCAAGATTTTTTAAGGTATTAATTTTATTATCATTTGTCACTGCATCTTTTGATGCTTCTTGGAATTGGGTAATCGCTTGATCACTATTTCCAGAGTCGAAAGCTGTTATGGCATTGTTATTCTTTTCAACAACAGCATCATCTTGAGAGCTATATACACTCCATCCAATAAAAGCTAGAACAATAATTATGCCGATTATTCTCCCCGGACTCCATGAGGACTCGCTTGGAGTCTGTGAAAAGCTTGGTGCTGATTGAGCTGAATTTGTATTTTCTTTTGCGTTGTCAGATTTAGAGAATTCTTTACCGCATTTAGTGCAGAATTTTTTTATACCATCTGATTTAGTGCCACAGTTTTTACAGTACATAATCTTTTACTTATATTGTCCTGAACTTTGTTCTTGTGCTTGCCTTCCTTTTTCACGAGCTGTATTCAATGAAGCAAGTACAACAGACGAAAGAATGCCGATTATGGCTATTACTAAAAGAACCCAAACAAGTATCATTACTGGACTTTTATTACCACCACTTGGAGCCGTAAATTTTCCTTCTTTATCCTTAATTCCCAGAAATGTTGATTTACATTTTGGGCATCGATATTTATGAGTTGTTGCAAAATAAAGGACAGTAATTGGCCATGCAATAACAATACAAACCCAAGCTAGAAAAATCGCACCTGGTGATCTCGCTGGTTCTCCAGGACCGACATAATCACAATTTCCACATTTAACTATTGCTTCAGTTTTTACCTCAGCTGGATCAGAAATTGGGTTTGTTGATGGAGTGGTTTTGGTAGTCCCCGAAGTTGTCTTACCACAATTTTGGCAGAATTGAGCACCTCCTTCTATTTTTGTTCCACAATGTTCGCAAAACATAGGTGTATCTTTATTAGTAATTTGTTAATAATCAAGTATTCATATGTTACTCCTCAATATATATAAACACAAGTCAATATTTATCTAGCAATTATTTTAATATTTTTTGATCTACTAAATACTAGTCCCAACCTAGTATTGTGCCAAAGATATAAATAATAAAAAATAATCCAATAATTCCTGCTAAAATAAATAACCCGGCTTTGGCATTTGCGGTTACTGGTAAACTATTCTTCATTTTTTCACTGTCTTTTAATCGTAATTTTTTAACAAGTGTAGGAAGAACCATGTAACTTAAAAAAGTAAAAACAGTCATAGCAAGAAGTAGTTTTATACTATACATAATAATTTATTTAATAATAAAAATAATTCGTATTTTGGACACAAAAAGCCCACCACATAGGTGAGGACCGAGGTCCTCCACCTGCAGTTTCCCGCAGGGACCGGTAAGAGTAGCCCTATATGATGGGTTCTTTGTCTCTTACCGGTTTTTGACCATATCCCACAGAAAACTATGGGGGTTAGGTCAACTTTTTATTAAGTTGTAATTTAATCATGTCAGAGTAATTACTTTTATTCAAGGTGGTGGATAATAGGATTGACTTATTTTTTGACAGATATATACTTTGGTTAATTCATTTTCAGTTTAGAAAACACCCCTCATAGCCACCAGCATCAGCACAGGCTCCAAGACTATACCAGTCGCCATCGCACTAGCTACCGGCACCTCACTAGGGACAAATTCAGTTTAGCTAAAAAGCTACTGTCTTCTTGTCACTTGATATTAATGTGCAAGAAAACACCGCTTTAGGCGGTTGTTTTTGTAGGTGTTTGTACTTGGAGAACCTTTAACCTATTTCGGGTTTTGCGGATAACCTCCAAGTAGTCCGCAAAACTAGGAATGGGTTTTTATTTTGGTCGATAAAACGAAGTACATCCAGAGGGTAAGGAAGCTATACGAGCTTAAAAACAAAACGACTCTATCAGATGAGTTGGCTCTTGAGTATTTTGAAAAATTAGTGTGCCTCGTTAGTACAATAACAAGTCACTTAAATCCAAAGGAGGTAATAATCCCAAAAAATTATGGAGGAAAATAGAAACCAAACATTCAAAGATTTTTCTATGGAAAGAGGTTTGGATGCAGGATATAAAAGAGCAGAAAGAAAAGTTGAGAAACATTTCTTTGAACCTATGCATTGGACAACTCTAGATAATAAAGAATTTTCCAAACAAAGATGGTTGGTCCAAAATCTCATTCCATATGAAGGTTTTGTCATACTAGCTTCTGTTACAGGAGAAAAGAAAACTTGGTTTGCGATGGAGATGGCTCGTTGTATCGCATTAGGAATTGATTTTCTTGGTAACAAAGATTTCAAAACTGAAGCAGGAAATGTTCTCTATGTCGACATGGAGATGTCGCAAAGTGAAGCACAACGAAGAGGAAAACAATTAGGATTTAGTGAAACTAACAAAAAGATTTTAGTCTATAGTGATACAGAGTTAGACCTCAATGAAGATAGAGGGGTTGACTGGTTATTAAATGTTATTGATTACTATGATATTAAAGTTGTATTTCTAGACACATTCAGAGCAGTTGCAGGTGGAATAAAAGAAGAAAAAGCAGATGAAATTAGAACCTTCTTTAATAGGCTTAAAATCTTAAAGGATAAGGGTGTTGCAGTAGTTTTCTTAGACCATTTCAGAAAACCATCCAACTTTGAGGGCAAGGTTCCAAAAAAAGAATTTCTCTTCGGAAGCACAGATAAAACTGCTTCTGTGGAAATACTGCTTATGTTGAAGAGCGAACCAGGAGGAGAAGAGATAGATGTATACCAGCGAAAAAACCGTCTCACAAGGGAAATAAACCCCTTTAAGACGATTATACGGGACCATGTTAAAGACGAAATAGTGAAAACAGAACTCACTTATGGTGGAGAGATTGAGGACCAAGAGAATAAGAAAGAAGAAGCAAAAGAGAAGATTTTGGACATTCTTCCTGATGGGAGTAAAACCAAACGAGAGATGGTTGAGATGTTAAAAAAGACAGCAGGGACAAAAAATGTTCAGATGGCTCTTATAGAGTTGGTGAACGAGGGAATGATTGATTGTGTTAAGCAAGGCAGGCAAAATCTGTACTTTCTACCAAGAGAAGAAGAAAAACCCTTAGTTGAAGACGAAAAAGGATTATTTTAGTAGTAGTTAATAAATATGTTGCCGTTTTGCCGAATTGGCTTTCTTTCTTCTTGGCTAAAGGGTGGTAACTCGGCAAGCATATATTGCTTATATTGATAAATTACCAAGTAAACTAAATACAAATTATATGAAAAAAGCTATAATAAAATCAGTTGAAGATGTGGATGTGTATGTTTCAAAAAATTGTGAGGGTCAGAAACATACACATTATTACAAAATTAATGAAAGCGGATTAATTGAATGTTTTGAATGTCGGAAACCAGTAGTTGATAGTGACGATATAAAAAATGTTAAAAGGGTCTTGCGTGAACAATATGGAGAAATGTGGAAGGATAAATTCAATCAACTCATGGAAATAAAGAGACTAGTCCTGAAAGGTGAAACAGCGGGTCTACAAGTAATTATTCATGGGTACGAAGACGACAATAATAATCTGAACATAGGTAAAATATTTTATGACCCAAGATAATACTAAAATAAAATACTTCGTATACTGTCGTAAAAGTTCTGAAGACTCTCAACGGCAAGTTGCATCTATTGGCGACCAAACAGACGCTCTTAAACAGATTGCAGACCGTGAAGAATTGTTTCTAGCAAAAGCACCTTTCACTGAAGAAAAGAGTGCAAAGGATCCTGGGCGAAAAGTCTTTAATGAAATGCTAGATCGTATTCAAAATGGCGAGGCAGACGGTCTTTTGTGTTGGGATATTGACCGCTTATCTCGAAATCCGATTGATAATGGGCGGTTACAATGGATGCTCCAAAAATCTGTCATAAAAGTAATTAAAACTCCAAGTCGCTCATTCTATCCAGAAGATGCTGGTCTTCTTATGAGTATTGAAGGTGGTCGTGCTACCGACTATGTGGTCAGACTTTCTAAGAATGTTAAGCGAGGCTTGAATTCAAGAGTCGCAAAGGGTTGGCGACCAAGCCTTGCTCCAATAGGTTATAAAAATCAAGGCGACAAAGGAGAAAAAATTATTGTACCCGATGAGAAAAATTTTGAAATTGTCCGAAAAATGTGGGACCTGTTTCTCACAGGCACATATTCAGTGACCAAAATCCTTGATACAGCAAATACCAAATGGGGGCTAAGAACAACAATAAGAAAACGCCTTGGTGGTAAGCCATTAAGTCGTACACAGATTTATGAAATGTTCAAAGAACCTTTTTACTATGGGTCTTTTGAATGGAAGAATGATGAGACCGGAGAAAAAGAATTATACAAAGGTAATCATCAGCCAATGATTACGGAAAAAGAATTCTGGCGAGCACAGGTCCTTCTTGGAAGGCAAGGTAAGCCTCAACCAAAAACTAGAAATTTCTATGCGACAGGACTTATTAAGTGCGGAGAATGTAATGGAACTATCACAGCAGAAGAAAAACATCAGATTATTTGTACAAAATGTAAATACAAATTTGCGTATGAAGGCAGAACTGCTTGTGCAAAATGTAAAACAGATATATCAGAGATGATTAATCCCACCATTCTTCACTACACTTATTTTCACTGCACGAAGAGACCATGTAAAACCTGTACTCAGAGGTCCATAAAACTTGAAGACCTCGATACACAATTCAACGAAGTTCTTTCTGGTCTAACGATTGACGAAGAATATCTAAGAGTTGCTCTTGATTATCTTTCTGAAAAACAAAATGACTCTACAAGTGGAGAGAAAAGAATTCGTGACTCACTGCAAGCCACTTATGATAATGTGCAAACTCGTATCGCAAATCTTCATCGAGAATATACTTCACCTCAAAATATCAATCATGAGTTATATACACCAGACGAATATCTTGAACAGAAAAGAGGGTTGTTAAAAGAGAGAGGAGCGATTGAAACTGAACTTAATGAAGTAAAAACAAAATTTGACCAATCCATAGAGACAACAGAGCGTACATTTAATTTCTGTAGATTTGCGTTAAAACACTTTGTTACAGATGACATTCAAAAGAAGCGTAATATATTTTCTACCATCGGCTCGAACCTAACTCTAAAAGATAAAAAGCTCAATATAGAACGCATACATCCGTATTTGCTCATTGAAAATGAACTTCGGTCTCAGAAAGTCCTCTTTGCTTCGCTCGAACCTAAAAAGCGTGGCTATACTACAAGGCAAAAAGAAGCTTTTGAGACTTCATTCGCTACAATGCGGGGGATGGAAGAATCGAACTCCCGACAGTGCTTTTGGAGAGCGCTGTTATACCACTTAACTAATCCCCCAATACATCACCAATATAACAAAAAAACACCCTTTTGGCGATTTTTTGTTCTACTTCTTTAAGGCTTTCAGAGGTGACTTCTCCTCTTTAAAAATCACTCTTTTTCGAAGCGTCTTACTATATTTTTTGAGCTCAATTTTACGCTCAACTTTTTTCTTATTTTTCGAAGTCCAGAAGACGTCTCCGGATTCCTTGTTTCTTAGTGGTATTAATCTATCCTGTGACATAAAAATTTAGTTAAAATTCATAAAGTCATAAAGTCAAAAGTAGAGACAGCATACATAAAGAAACCAAGAAATGCAACTACCTAAGGATTATTCTATCCCCACTAACTTTATTTCTTTCTCGAAAGATTTTGGATAGTTTTTATAAACCCCAATCCTATAAGTTTTCGACTTCGGCTTGGCATAACCTTTCTTCAAAGCAGACTCTGGATAATAATAGGGTCTACCTATTCCTTGAAAAACTTGCTGGGGATCGTCGAAGGAAAGCTGGTTGCTTAGAAACATGTTTGTATCTATCTCGTGAGAACCTCAATTGCTAGACGCAGGTTCTCCATTCCGTTGCAAGTTGTCGCAGTGAGCACAGGACGCTTTTTTCGATTGAACATGATCCTCTCCAGTTCAGGAAGATTACTTGGGTTTTTACCCAAGCCCCTGCAGTTCAGCAGAGATGGTTGGACAGTCTCTTTGAACTATAACATATAAACAATAAAAATGCAAATTTTGTGCGCCGAGAGGGACTTGCACCCCCGGAGGCCGAAGCCGCGACGTTTACAGCGTCGTGAAATTGCTACTATTCGATCGGCGCAATGGAATTACTTTAACACAGGAAACCACCAAAACCAAGAGTGGTCTAAGTCTGCTAAATAACACCTCCGAGAAACATCCGCAGACCCCGAGCTTGGCCCTGTCAATGACTCAAGTGATAACGAGGGCTCTTGACAGGGAGGGGTCGAGGACAGAGCGAGGCTTCCGCAGCCTGCCTACGGTAGGCAGGGAAGAAGCCGAGTGTTTTTGAGGAGGTGTTATTTAGCAGACTTAAGCTAGAACAACATCAGAAACAAAAGGGTTCGTTACGAAAGAGCCGTTTTTGCCTTTTTTGATGTTGAAAACGTACTCACCGCCCTTCATATCCACCGAAATAGAACCGCCTTTTGAGAGACCTTTGCTAATCATAAGACCGGCGATGGAAGTAAGTATTTTTGTCTGTATCAAACGCTTCAAAGGTCTTGCACCATACTGAGGACTGTAACCCTCTTTTGCGAGATGGGCCAAAACAGAATCAGACAGAGTAAGTTTGATTTCTTTTTGAGCAAGTCTCTCGGTCACTACTCCAACCTGAATTCTGACAATCTCGGCGATAGCATCCTTTGATAAAATATCAAAAACAATAATATCGTCGAGGCGATTGAGAAATTCCGGACGAAAATGCTCTTTCAGAGCATCCAGTACTCTGGCTTTGGCATCGGTATAGTTTGATTTCTCTTCTCCGGAGGCAAAACCGATTTTCTCCATTTTATCTATAAATTTAGCCCCTATATTTGAAGTCAAAATAATTACTGCATTACGGAAATTAACTACCCTACCCTTGGCATCCGTCAATTTACCGTTGTCCAGAATTTGGAGCAATACATTGAAAACTTCCGGATGTGCCTTTTCGATCTCATCGAAAAGTATAACCGAGTAAGGTCTGTGCCGAACCATTTCTGTGATAGTTCCCCCTTCTTCGTGACCAACATATCCTGGAGGAGCTCCTAGAATTTTTGAGACACTATGTTTCTCCATAAACTCCGACATATCTATACGAATCAGAGATTTCTCATCGTTAAACATAAACTCGGCTAGAGCTTTGGTCAGTTCTGTTTTACCAACACCCGTCGGTCCAAGAAAGAGGAATGAGCCGATAGGTCGGTTGGGGTCAGAAATTCCCGCTCGAGCGCGTTTTATAGTATCAGATATTTTCTGAACGGCTTCAGACTGACCTACTATTCTCTGTTTCAAAACATCTTCCATACGGCCCAGCTTTTCTGCCTCTTCTTCAAGCATACGAGAAACGGGAACACCGGTCCATTTAGAAACAATACCGGCAATATCATTTTCGACGATCTCTTCTTTCAAAATCCGTCTTGAAGATTGAAGTTTTTTCAATCGCTTGGATTTATTGTCCAACTCTTTTTCCAAAGCTGGAATCTTGCCATAACGAATCTCTGCCGCCAAAGCGAGGTTTGCTTTTGCTTCCGCCGTTTCAGCTTCTCGTCGAAGTGTTTCCAGTTCTTTTTTTATACTTTTAATATCACCCACCGTTTCTTTTTCATTGTTCCATTTTAGTTCTATCTCGCTGGTCTGTTCTTTCAAATCAGCAATGGATTTTTCAATATCCTTTATGCGAGTTTTGGATTTTGGATCTGTCTCTTTTTTCAAGGCTTCATGCTCAATTTGTAATTTAACAATTTTCGAATGAGCGCTTTGCAAAATCGGTGGTTTGTTTTCCAAAGCGATTTTGAGGTAGGATGCCGACTCGTCGATAAGGTCAACAGCTTTGTCGGGCAAAAATCTGTCCGTAATATAGCGACTGGAAAGATTAACCGCGGCGATTATTGCTTCGTCTGTGATACGAACACCGTGATAAAGCTCGTACTTTTCTTTCAGTCCGCGCAAAATAGTCACAGCATCATCAATACTTGGCTCGTTGACGTAGACAGGTTGAAAACGACGCGATAGAGCGGGGTCTTTTTCAATATGTTTTTGATATTCTTTCAAAGTAGTCGCGCCGATAGCACGCAACTCCCCCCTGGCCAAAGCAGGTTTGAGCATGTTCGAGGCGTCGAGCGAACCCTCGGCCGAACCAGCTCCAACTATAGTGTGTATCTCATCGACAAAAAGAATTATTTTGCCGTCTGATTTTTCTATTTCTTTCAGAATATTTTTAAGCCTCTCCTCAAACTCGCCACGATATTTTGTACCAGCAACCAAAAGCCCGAGATCGAGAGAAACCAGCTCTTTGTCGCGAAGAGATTCTGGAACTTCTGCCATTGACATTCGTATTGCCAACCCCTCTACTATTGCCGTCTTCCCAACACCCGCCTCACCTATCAAAATAGGATTATTTTTTGTTCGACGAGACAAGATTTGGATAATTCGAGAAATCTCATCATCTCGACCTATGACTGGGTCAAGTTTATTCTGTAAAGCCAGTTTTGATAAACTTCTGGTATATTTTGAGAGCGCTTTAAATCTTTTCGGTACGTCTGTTTCTACGGTTTTTGTACTTCTTATTTCTTCAATTACTCGCATTACTGAGTCCTTGTCTATTTTGAATTTGGCAAGCAAGTCCTTGGCCTGACTAGGTACATCCATGAGAGCCATAAAGAGGTGCTCCGTCGAAACAAACTCATCATTCAAAAGCGAGGTCTGTTTCCCCGAAGCCTCGATGGTCTGGGCAAGATCGGGAGTTAGGTAAACTTGATAGGAGGCGGAGAGTGTCTGTCCCGAATCAATACCTTCTATTTGCTCCAAAATAGAATCAGTCATCAGAAGCGTATCGATCTGCAATTTGTCTAGTATCGAAGTAACTATGCTCTCCTCCTGCAGGATAAGGGCAGCCAAAAGATGGAGAGAGTTGACATGATTCTGTCCACGCTCAATAGCCAGCTCGTGAGCCCTTCGAATAGCCTCTTTTGCCTTTGTTGTAAAATGATTGAACGGTGGCACGATACCCTTATTATATGGTATTTTAGGCCCAAGTCAATCCGGTAGTAGAAAATGGCATTGCAAAGTATTAACTTTGCAATTAAACAATGCCATTTTCACTACGGGATTGAACCCTGTAGTGAGCTGTGCTCTACTACTGGGGTCAATTCTACGGGGTTTTTGCAGGTTCGATTAGAATACCGAGTTCCTTTTTTAAAACAGATATGGGTGTGAATGATTTTAATTCATCCAAAGAGAGCTTTACGCCAACAACATCGCCTGAAAGATTAAAAACGGGACTGCCATCCGTGAGGTCTTTTGAGGAAATATCTGTGTTAATCCCAGCAAGATATTTTGTTGTGGTTGTACCAACCCCAGAGCTTTTTATGTCGAGAGAAGTGACACGCCCGACGGATACAGCGTTACTAACATTCCCCCCTAAACCTATGAGAGTCTGACCGAGTTGCGGTTCAATATCAGATAGGGTTGCCGGAACAAAGACATATAGATTTTTCGCCGCCTGAGATAAATTTGCGCTTGCTGTTTCTCCTGTATTGGTACTTGCCACCTTTGTATCGGGATTTGCTTTAAATAAAATGAAATTGGTCGTTTTGTCCACACCCTGCGGAGTAAGCGCCAGTTCGCTTCCATCGCTCATGGTTGCGGTATACGTGTCGAGAACAGCTATGCTTTTCCTATCGGCGGCAATGAGTCCGTCTTTTGTTACAACCAAACCAATACCATAGAAACTAAGCGTACCGGTTGTTGCATCTTTTTCATTTATGCGAACTAGGCTTTTTATATTTTTATTTATGGAATTGATTATCTGGTCCTCTTCTTTTACGATAACCGTCGTCACTTCTTTTTGTTGTGGCGCAGATGTTGGAGTAGCCGGTGTAGTTACGATTTCCACCGTTTTCTCTATTATGCTGTTTATATTTCTTGTTACTTCGACTGGAGCTTGCTGAAGGAGAGAAGCTGTAATAATGCCCGTAGCAATAGATGTGACAAAACTAACAAGAAGAACCAATAGGACAACTTGATTTTTATTTAAATCCTGCATTTGCATGGTTTTTATTTTCCTATTATATCACAATATTTTTCAGAGCGATAACAAGTGTGTCTATGTCTTTTTTTTGACTCCCCCGTCCCAGTGTAAATCGCAAACTGGAATTGGAGCAATTCTTCCTGTCCAAAGCAGAAACAACATAAGAGAACGAGTCTTCCCCGCCTGCCAGCGCCTGATGCCGTAGGCTATGGCGGGCAGGTTTCAGACTTCTACACGATGATGAATATGAAGCGGAAATACCAGCCACGTCTAGGGATATAACAGCAAACTCGGCATCCAGACTTGGCCTGCCCGCCGAGGAGGCGGGGAAACAAAAGTTTATATTGTTTGGCAAGCGGTATTCTCTTGAACCATTGAGTATGGCTTTTGGAAAAGTTTTCAAAATGTTTTCAATGGCATAGTCGCGAATTAGAGAAAGGCGAGCTGACTCCTTTTCTCTCGTGCTATCCGCGATCTCCATTGCTTTGGCCAATCCAGCAATAGCTGGTACATTTTCTGTACCACTACGCAGTCCTCTCTCTTGCCCACCACCAAAAATAATCGGCATGATATCTACGCCATGACGTAGATATAGAATTCCACAACCTTTCGGACCATAAACTTTTATACCATCGATAGTTAAAATATCTACCCCAAGTTTCAAAACATCAAGTGATAAATATAGGGCGGCCTGACAGGCGTCTGTGTGAAAATATGGGAGATCGGTTTTGTTTTTAAGTCGATAATCTTTTATAATTCGAGAAATTTCTTTTATCGGCTGTATGGTACCTATCTCGTTGTTTGCATAGGCCACTGTGACTAATAGGGTGTTTTCTTTCAAAGCCTCACGCACATTTTTTGGATTAACAAGACCTTCCGGAGAAACGGATAAATATGTAACTTCGCCTCCTCTTCTTTCGATTTCCTTACAAACTTCTAAAATGGCTGGGTGTTCAATGTTTGTGGTTATGATATGAGGCCTAAAATTTTCTTTTTTGTAAAACTCAAAGACCCCGAGCATTGCCAAATTGTTCCCTTCCGTTCCACCGCTTGTGAAAATTATTTCACTTTTCTGGGCATGGATTAAATCGGCGATTTTTTGGCGCGACTTATCTACAATATCTTTTGCAGCCAACGCTTCCGTATAAATAGCGGATGGATTGGCAAAAACTACCTTCTCTATTTTTAGCATTTCATTTGACACTTCCGGAGCAACAGGAGTTATCGAAGCATAATCCAGAAATATTCTTTTTTTATCAAAAAGGCCCATGACCCAATCTTACTAATTGTTTGGCAAAATGCAATAATCATGATATATTTAAAGGGCTATGTTCAACAATCCACTCTTTATCACATATGGTTTAATAGCTTGTATCGTGATACTTATTGGATGGATTGTCCGAATTGAAATAAAAATGTGGCGACTCCTCCGAGGAGGAAATGGAAAGTCGCTTGAAGCCTCCATAGTTGGGGCTCATCAAAACTTGGAAAGACTAAACGAATTCCAGAAAGAGGCGGTAAACCATTTCATAAACGTGGAGAAGCGTTTGAATCGCAGTGTCCAAGCTGTGGAAACCATCCGTTTCAATCCTTTCAAAGGAGTGGGCGAAGGTGGAAACCAAAGCTTTTCAACTTCATTCGTCAGTGAAAACGGGGAGGGGGTTGTCATATCAAGCATATATTCCAGAGACCGAGTAAGCGTCTTTTCAAAACCTTTGGAAAAATTTGGAAGCGACTTTGAACTAACAGATGAAGAAAAAGAAGTCGTCGGCGAAGCAAAGAAAAACTTGGGAAAATAATTTTTGAACATGAACCCAAACTTTTACTATCAAAATGCAAACAGAAAATCACAACCTAATATCACGTCCTCCTGTTGTGGCAATAATGGGTCATATCGATCATGGCAAATCGACGCTACTTTCTTTCATACGCAAAAGCAATAAACCCTTGAATGAGGCAGGGGGTATCACTCAACATATTTCAGCCTACGAAGTGGAGCATATTTCAAAAGAAGGTCTGCCTGCGCAGGCAGGAAAAAAACAAATCGTAACCTTTTTGGACACTCCCGGACACGAAGCATTTTCCGGTATAAGAGCGCGAGGAGCGTCTGTTGCGGATATTGCCGTGCTGGTAGTCTCGGCCGAAGATGGAGTAAAACCTCAGACCATCGAAGCTTTGAAAGTTATCACAGAATCAAAAACGCCTTATATCGTAGCAATAAACAAAATTGATAAGGAGGGAGCAAATATTGAGAGAACAAAACAAAATCTAGCAGAAAACGGAATATATATAGAAGGTTTTGGTGGAGATGTGCCTGCGGTCTGCATTTCCGCAAAAACTGGAGAGGGTGTCCCCGAACTTTTCGACATGATTATGCTGGTTGCCGAAATAAACGCTTTCTCTGGTAATCCAAGTGTTCCTGCCAGTGGAGTAGTTATAGAAAGCAATCTAGATATTAAGAAGGGTATTTCTGCCACTTGTGTAATTAAAAATGGTAGTTTGGAAAAAGGCATGTTTGTGACGAGCGGAATATCAACGGCTCCAATACGAATGATGGAAAACTATCTTGGCCGCCCTATCGATAGAGCTAGTTTTTCTAGCCCGGTTAGAATTATCGGTTGGGATATCATTCCAGAAGTGGGCAACTTGTTTCAAACACACAAAACAAGAGAGGAGACAAGGGCGCAGATCGAGAAAAATATGACAGATAGAACCAATAAGACAAATGAGACAGCTCAACTAAATTCACTTGCATCAAATTCGGTAACAAAAAATCCAGAGCAAGAAGAAAATGCAATCGTCATAAAAAAAATCCCTCTAGTAGTTAAAGCCGATACCGGAAGTAGTTTGGAAGCAGTTCTCTCGGAAATAAAAAAATTAAGCACGCAGGAGATAGAAACGCAAGTCATATCGAGCGGCATCGGCACAATATCTGAAAACGATGTTCGGTTGGCAAACGGCAAAGACAAAGCCGTCATAGTCGGCTTCAATACCAAAATCGACTCACCAGCAAAAAACTTGGCGGACAGGAGTGGAATAGATGTAAAACTCTTTGATATTATTTACAAAATGAGTGAGTGGCTGAAAGAAACGCTCGTCACTCGCACTCCGAAAACTCAGATCTTGGAATCCATAGGTCGAGCCAAAGTGTTAAAAATATTTAGTAAAGTCAAAGACAGGCAAATCATCGGTGCTAGAGTAGAAAAGGGCATGATTACTCTAGGATCTCAAGTTAAAATTCTCCGCCGAGATGTGGAGATAGTAGAAGGTAAGATACGAGAACTCCAGCAAAAGAAAATAAAAACCAATGAAGTAAAAGAGGGTGCGGAGTTTGGAGCTTTGATAGAAGCCAAGATTGAAATCGCCATCGGAGACTACATAGAAGATTTTGTTATAATCGAACGATAAAATACGAACATGAGCACAAGAGATGAACGCATAAACCCGCACACTAACCCTGCCATTATTTTGTTTTTTCAAAAAAACATTTCTATTATTAAAACATATTTACCAAAATCCAATTGAAAGATTATGTCTAGTCAGAATATAAAAAACCATGGCAGAGTTAGTGTGCGGGTAAAAGAAATATTGCATGATCTAGGAGCGAGGTTTTTGTTGTTAAATGGAAACAGCTCCTCGCTCCTGACAGTAACTCGAGTAGAGTTAACAAGAGATGGAAAATGTGCTACTATTTTCTTTACGGTTTTTCCCGAGAAATTCGAGAAAACCGCCTTGGAATTTGCCAAAAGAAAGAGGAGCGAATTCAAGGAGTTTGTAAAGGAAAACTCGAAACTAGGACGGATTCCACAGATGGATTTCGAAATAGATTCTGGAGAAAAAAACCGCCAGAGAATTGATAGTTTGCTCAATCAAGTTTAGAATAAAGGCGTGGTAGCTCATGCCTACGGCAGATCTCCCGTAGGGAGACAAGTAGTAAGGCAAAGTCTGTGTCCCTTTGTCCCTACGGGACAACTCCCGAAGGGAGACAAAACTTAAATTCATGTTTTATGTTTATTTCCTAAAAAGTTTAAAGAATAATGATTTATATGTCGGTTCTTGTGAATGCATTGATGAAAGGCTTAAAAGACATAACGAAGGAAAGGTCAAATCAACAAAAGGTTACAGACCTTGGAAATTAGTTGGGCTAGAAAAATACGAAACACGAAGCGAGGCGGTGCTGAAGGAAAGATTCTTCAAGACTGGTCAGCAAAAAGAAATTTTGAAGAAGAAATATGAAAAGACATGGTAGAATGGTCGGGTGGTGAAGTGGTAACACGGTGGTCTGCAAAACCACTATGCAGGGGTTCGATTCCCCTCCCGACCTCCATGCTCGGGTGGCGTAATTGGTAGCCGCAGGAGACTTAAAATTTCCCGCCCTAAACAGGCGTGTGGGTTCGATTCCCACCCCGAGCACCAGAAAGTAAAAGTCAAAGAGTTTTGGTTCGCCTCGCTTCGCTCGGCGACTAATTTGTATTCAATTTTGGGGGTAAAAACGAATTCACGATTTCGCAAAATATGGTTCGAGCCGATGTTTTTCAGAAATGTTGTCATTCCGGAAAGATTGGGAGAGGAAAGCAGATTAGCGGCTTGATTTAAGGACTTTACGAACTCACGAGCCGGTTCGAGCCAAGACAATCCTTTTGTCTCAAAATCGGTGATTTTCTCGCTCAACGACATTTTTTGAGACAGCAAGCTCTGCTTTTTGGCGGCGTATTCTTCTGTGGATAAAGCGTCTGCTAAATAGACATCGAGTAGTTTTGCTAACCTTGTTTCCACACTTGCTAGTTGCTCTTTCAAAACGCCAACTTCGGCTTGTGCGCTCTCTCGCGCTTTTTCCTGTTCGCTATCTAACGCCGCCAAAACTTTCTCGGTGTCTTGGCTCGACAAAGAAACTTTTTGAAGATAAGAAGTGATTTGTTCGGTTAGTGCTTCTTCACGGAGATAATGCTTTTCTTGGCATAAACCTTTTTTCTTGGTGCAACGATAGTAGTCATGACCTTTTTGTTTCTCGGCAGTAATGCTAGCCCCACATGAAGCACATTTTAAAAGGCCAAGAAAAGCAAAATCATTTTTTCTCACATGGTGGAATTTACCTCGCTTGCTCATCACTTCTTTGCATTTATCAAAAAGTTTCTTTGAAATCAACGGCTCGTGCTGTCCCTCATGAATTTCCCCACCATATTTCATGAGCCCGATGTAGAAAATATTTTGTAGAATACTTTGCACATTACTCAACGCTATCTCTTTGCCGAGATTACCCCGCAAACCTTTTTCCTTGCACCAATTTGCCAGATAATGGAATGTATATGCTCCGGTGGTATACATTTCAAACAATTTCTTTACTTTCCTAGCTTTCTCGCTATCAACATCAATACCGCGTGTCTTGGGGTTATTGAGATAGCCTACCGGAGCCCAGCCGGGCCAAACACCATTCCTAATTTTTTGTCGCAAACCTCGCTTCACATTCTCTCGCAAATTATCTACAAAATATTTTGATTGACCGAAAGCGATATTGAGCATAAACAAACCTTGTGGTGTTGCTTCAAACCAAAAGGTGGGAAATTTTAGGGACTTAATCAAGCCGCGATCTACAAAGTGGATTATCTTGCCACCATCAACGCTATTTCTTGCGAGGCGGTCGGGGTGCCAAGAAATAATCCCATCTGCTTTTCCTCTCTCAATCAATGACAACATTTCAGCGAATTTCATTCGCCCGGGTTCTTTTGCGGTTTTGGCCTCGCAAAGCGAGGCGACAATTTCAAGTTTTTCTTTGGCGGCATACTCTTGCAACTCTACGAGTTGCGCTTCAATACTTAAAACCTGTCGGTCATCTTCTTCGGTGGATTTTCTCGCGTAAAGTATGTATCTCATATTGTTTTTAGATTAAGGATTAAAAAATTTTCTTCCCCCAAAATGCGAAATCGTGAATTCGTTTTTACCCCCAAAATTGAATACAAATTAGTCGCCGAGCGAAGCGAGGCGAACCAAAACTCTTTGACTTTTACTTTCTGGTGCAGTATTCTTGAATTAGTCCGAACGCATTTCGCCGCCTGCGGCGGCGAGGAATTCCCCTCGCGAAAATTCGGAAAGGCGGCGGAGCCGAACCGCTCAAAACCGCAAAAGAACCCGGAGAAAAACATCGGCTCGAACCATATTTTAATTTTGGGGGAAGAAAATTTTTTCATGAGACTTATAACCCTAAATTGCGCTTTATCACCATGGAGTCCTGGAAGAAAAAAGAGGTTGCCATATATTGTTAAAGCACTTATTGATGAAAAACCAGATGTCATATTTTTTCAAGAAGTTTTTTGGAAATCTGATGCAAACTATATTGTCAAAAAACTTATTCAGTCCGGCTTTACCGATTCTTTTTATTCCGATACTTTGTTGATTATTTCGAAATATCCATTTATCTCGCATACCTATCAACGTTTTAAACTTCATTTTGACCATAATATTTTTCCTAATATCTATAAGTTACTTAATTGGATTTATGGAAAAGGCTATCAAGTTGTGGAATTAAATTTTGATAATCAACTCATTACTTTCATCAATACTCATCTTCTTTCTACTGGTTATGGACATGATTATAATTTGTATCACTTAGCACGAATGGGGCAATTCACTGAAATTTATGATTACTTTAATAATGAACTATATCAGGCAAAACGAATAATTGTTGGCGGTGATTTTAACTTTGATATTAATTCATCTTCTTACACTATGATTACAAATGGTTACGGATTTACTGATCCATTGAGAGAAGTGGTAGGAAATACGTTTAGCGCCGACAATCTGAATAGAAAATTTTTCTGGTTGGAGAAATTGAACCAACGTCTCGACCATATATTTATTAAAGGTTTTGAAGGACATAAAACATTTGGTAAAATTGTTTTTTGCGAACCTTATTTTGTTAATGGGAATAAATTGCAGGTTTCTGATCATTATGGGTTAGCCTTAGATATCCAATAATGCCGCCAAAGAAAAACTTGAAATTATCAGTGGTTCGGCTCCGCCGCCTTTCCGAATTTTCGCGAGGGGAATTCCTCGCCGCCGCAGGCGGCGAAATGCGTTCGGACTAATTCAAGAATACTGCACCTTAAACGAACTAAATGATT
The DNA here is from genome assembly GCA_036517395.1 of Minisyncoccota bacterium. GTDB lineage: Bacteria > Patescibacteriota > Minisyncoccia > Phycocordibacterales > DATDWN01 > C7867-006. The sequence goes on along the minus strand of DATDWN010000016.1, from coordinate 118 downwards.
TTGAAGAAGACAAGGAGTGGGCGTTGCGAAGCAACGCCCACGCTGTTTCGCCCGTTTTCGCCAATGAATTCTGGGTTCGGAATCCAGCACCGCCTTCGGCGGTGCGCACTGTTTTTTC
>DATDWN010000015.1:0-47512 GCA_036517395.1 Minisyncoccota bacterium | reverse complement strand
GAGAAACAGCGTCTCTCGATAGCCCGCGCACTTTTGCGCAAGCCAAAATTGATAGTTTTTGACGAAGCAACATCAAGCCTAGATTCACTAACCGAGAGCGAGATTACTGCGACTATGCGTGAGATCAGTTCCAGCGGTCCGACCGCTGGGAAGATGGGGTTAGGATTAATTACAGTCCTGATTGCCCACCGCCTCTCCACCGTGATGCACGCCGACATGATTTATGTTTTGGAAAAAGGTAAAGTAGCCGAAACAGGCACTCATCAAGAGCTCCTAGCTGCCCGCGGTCTCTACGAAGCCATGTGGCGCGAACAAATCGGGGAGAGGTAGAAGTAGAATCGAGCATATTTAGAGACCCTTTTGATCTATTGACAACACAATAGATTTTTGATAGTGTAAAGGGTGGAATGGGATTTCGCGGCTTAGAATATAGCTGTCGCGAGAACACCATAAGACGGAAAGGAAGGATGACGCCATGGCAAAGACCATGACCCCATCTATCACCGACGAGCAGATTGACAAGGCCGCAGATCAGCTTCGCGCAGCGATGCGCAAGCACCGGATGGAGGTTCGCAAGGACGTGGCCCAGAAGGCCCTCGGTGTGGACAATCTCGGCATGAGGATGTTCGCGGTCTTCTGCGGCATCGCCGAGTCGCTGGCAAACCTCATCGTTCGGGTCGTGCGGGTCAATCGCGACTGCACGCCGGAAGAAGCACTCAAGGCAACCGGCCGAAAGCAGCACGTCTCGGCTGATGTTGTCTCGACCATGCCGAAAGGCAGGGGCGGGAAGACGGAGGTTCTCTTCTTCAAGCCCCGGCCGGAGGCCTACGACAAGAACGGCCTCATCAGCGACGACAACCTCGAAAAAGAGTTCGAGTTCGTGGGTCTCAAACCTGTCGACCCGTATTCACTTGCGCAGGCGAACACGGACGATCCCGCCTTCGCAGACACTCATCCGAACGGTACGCACTGGAAAGATACCGACGGTAAATGGTGCTTCGCCGCGTTCGATCGGTGGCGCGACGGGCGCATCGTGTTCGTCGTCGAGGGCGGCTTCGGCTGGAACGACTACTGGTGGGTCGCTGGCGTCCGCAAGTAAGCGAAGCGTTAGCTCTTGGGGCTGAGGTCCTTGGTTCTCTTGAACCTCTGACCTTAGCCCTACACTCGCGCCAGATTTTCTGGAGCGGGTTTTTTGTTATACTGCTGTATACTCTATTGTGGTAGTAGGTGAATATCAGTAAGTGTCTAATGGATGCTTGCCACCGAATCCAGTATCCATACGTTGAGAGCGTGTTAGATTACGGTTTCAAACGGTGGACTTACGTAGACACTTCAAAAAAAGAAGTTACTTGTTATAGAGTGTTAACGCATTATGATGCGGAATACGATTCAACCCTGAGATTATTCCAAAAGAATTTCAAAGGGTGTTGGCATGGACGACACTCTATACATTTCTTCGGAACTCGAACGGCAACCGCTACGTCCTGTACCTCTACTGGAACGACGGCAAGTGGAACTGGAACGTGAACTGGCTCGACAACGAGTTCAACGCCCACAACGTGTCTGCTGTTCTCGCAAGTTAGCGCAGCGTTAGCTCTCCCGTATTTCTCCACCCCGGCGTAGACTTTCTACGACGGGTTTTTTGGTGTAAAAATTTGGAAAATTTATATGGTTTTGATACAATAGAAGTGTGAAAAAAATAACTCTAAAAACAGTCATTTGGAAGGAAGGCAAGTATTATATTGCTCAGTGTTTGAATGTGGACATTTCTACTTTCGGCAGAACAAAAATAGAAGCTATAAAAAATATTAAAGAAGCTCTTGCTTTGTATTTTGATGGAACTAGTAAAAAGCAATTCTCAAAAATATCCTCACTATCCTTGATTGACACTCCTTTTACTTATGCCTAGGATGAAATCCTCGCGAGAAGTAATTAAAACCCTTATGGACTTTGGGTTTGAGTTCGTTTCTCAGAGAGGAAGCCACATAAAATATACTCATAAAATAAAACGCAAAACAGTTATTGTTCCCGCTAATAAAAAAGAAATTCCTTTAGGTACGATGAGTTCTATCATCAGACAATCAGGACTTATAAAAAAAGATTTTGACTGACTTATACTAACTTATTTCACCAACTCAAGTATTTTCTTAAATGTCTCTGGATTTTCTTCCACAAGGGTGGCTAGGATTTTGCGGTCTAGGAGAACGCCTTTTTTCTTCAAACCTCCCATGAGTTTGGAGTATGATGTGCCGGCCTCTTTTGCTGCGTATGAAATTTTCACATTCCACATGTTGCGAGCGTCGCCTTTTTTGTCTCTTCTGTGAGCAAAAGCTGAAGCACCAGCGTGGAAAATAGCTTCCTGCGCCTGTCTCTCTTTTGTACTTCTGCCATGACGAAAACCCTTGGTTCTGCGGAGGGTATTCTTTCTGGCTTTAAGGGCGTTTACGCCTTTTTTAACTCTTGTCATGGTATTTTTGATGAATTTACAATTTTCAGTTCTCAATTTTCATTGAATTTTCAATGAGTTAATTTTCAAAATTGAAACATTGAGAATTGGTTGTAAATTGTAAAATTGATAATTGAAAATTATTTACTAATAAATCTCGCTTTATCTTTATTGCTTATTGTAAAACCAACACCACGATTTTTAGCCAACTGTGATCTTCGAGATTCCTTGGCATTAAAATGGTTTTGGCCGGTTTTGCGTGCTGTTATCTTGCCATTTTTACTGACCTTTAGTCTCTTTGTAAATGATTTGTTTGTTTTTGTGCTCATGGCATTAGTTGTATAAGTTACGCTTCGCTTTAGGTTAATAAGTTCTATAAGTTTTCTGTATTTCCTTATTAAACTTATTACCTTATTCAACTTTTCTAACTTCTTTCGATTATTATCGAAAGCCCTTTTGGTGACTTCTTAGCTTCGTCAGCCACTTTGTATTCCTCTGTTATCAACTTCAAAACTCTATCCATGCGCTCTTTAAGGAACTTTATATCCATGTATTTTGTCCTTCCCGGCAAAAAAAGATCTATTTTTATGCGGTTTCCTTCTTTCAGCCAAGCTGAGGCTTTTTTAGCCTTTAGCTCCAAATCATGCTCGCCCGTGCCTACTTTCACCTGTATATTTTTCACTTCTACAGTATGGGCCTTGGTTTTTGCCACTTTCTGCTTTTTGTTTTCAGCATACTGAAACTTACCATAATCCATGATTTTTGCAACCGGAGGAGTGGCAGAGGGCGAAATCTCGATAAGGTCAAGACCCATCTCACGGGCTTTTTCAAGAGCATCTTTGAAAGAGAGAACTCCCAAGTTGTCACCATTGTCTAGAATGACACGAAGCTCTGGCGCCTGTATTTGATTATTTATTCTTACGTATGAAATATTTTCTTTATTTAGCTGATAAAATCCTATAAAAAATAGCACTATTTCGGCTTTCTTGCAAGTTTGGGTGAAATATTTGGCTTCCTCATACGGCTAAATACGTGACAGGGTTTAAAAGATAATTCATCCGCACACTAACTTTGGTATGGTTGCATCCGGTCTTAAAACCTAGGTATACATCCCAATTTGGATATAATTTCTAACTTTTGCTTAACTTTGCTATATAGCAACAGGGAGACAATACCAAAGTTAGTGTGCGGATAAACAAACATGAAACAATCAACTTGGATTTGGATCGCCTTCGTTGCTGCTGCTTTAATTATAGCTGGAGTGTTGATATACGCCTCTAAAGGAAGCGAGATGGAAAATGCTTTATCACAAAACACTACTGCTGCGGCGGACACGAATACCAGCTCTGTCGGCAATACTTCAAAAACAGGAAGCACGGTGGGTATGAAATCAACTTTGGGTGGAATATTTGATGAGACAGGAAATTATCAATGTGACTACGATCAGGTCAGCGCGCAATCTCGAAGTACAAACGTTATTTATATTTCTAACGGCAAACTGCGAGGCGAATTCCGCACAATAACTCCTGCTCTCAGCACAAACAGCATCTTTCTGTATGATGGTTCGTACTTATACTCTTGGACAGAAGGAAAGAGTACAGGCAAAGTAACTCAACCAAAAACTATAAAAGATCTTCCTTCACTAATACCGGAAGACATAACCAGCGGCAGGATTTTGGGCTCAGGATTAAACAGCGTAGGCTGGAACTGTCACGCATGGTCACTCGACAAAAGCAAACTAGTTAAACCAGCGTATGTCGTGTTTAACTAAGAAATAGTAAAAACAAAAACTCCCTCTCGGGAGTTTTTGTTTTTACTATGTGGAGACGGGGAGAGTTGAACTCCCGTGCAAATAAGATTTGATAATGGGTCTACACGACGTATTCGATTTAAATGTCTCGAATCTTATTCTTTAAATCGAAAAAATAAATAAGATTCCAGTTTTCTTTGTGTCGAAGATTTGCGAAACTACAAATCAACCGAGTCCGAAGATATATCAATCACTTTCCGGAACAGACTTGAGGAAGTGACCGCTGACTTAGATTAGTCTCGAAAGATTAAGCGTAAGCCAGAGCGAATCCATTGACTCCCAAAAAGGGAGAACGAACTGCTTTTGCAAAGGTGTTTTTAGCATCTATGCTTTCTCATAGTTTAAAGAGTTGTGAGAGCTCTGTCGTGCACATTGTCAAAGAATTTATTTGTCTATACCTGTCATCCCCCTAAAACAAATCTTTGATTTGTTCGGGCGAACCAAAACTTTACTAAGTTTTGGTTTTAGCCACTAAAACATTAGATTTTAAAAAGTTTTCTTTAATCTTTTTCTTTTCTCTTGAACCCCATAAACTTTTTAAGAATCTTTCTCTATTGAATGCTGTTGTTTTATCTCCAAATATCTCTGTGTGTATTAGTTTAATTGGTCTGCGATATTTTGTAGCAGGAACATTACCATCGGTATGTCTTTTTACCCGACTCTTTATATTTGAAGTACACCCAACATACAATCCCTTATCTTTGTATGAATAAAGGATGTATAGAGTATAAGCCATGCTTTAGGCGAATGATAGTCAATGATCTTACCTATCCTTGAACTCTCGATTTATATGACGCAAATCCTCGGCTTTCTTTACAGACTCGCGCTTGTCGTATTTTTTCTTGCCTTTACCTACACCCAGATCAATCTTCAAAACTCTGTTTTTATTATACACCGACAAAGGCACTATTGTCAATCCTTTGGTTTTCTCAATGTCGGCCAGTTCCTTTATCTCTTTTTTAGTCAAAAGCAGTTTGCGGTTGCGTCTTGGATCATAGTCCTTAGGCGCGTTTTTCTCCTGATATGGTGGAACGAAACTCCCTATCAGAAAGGCTTCTTTCCCGCGGATAGTAACATATGAACCTTCAAGAGACCCCTCTCCTTTTCGCAAGGATTTTACCTCAAAGCCAAAAAGCTCTATGCCCGCGGCATAGTTTTCTGTAATTTCGTAATTAAAATGGGCCTTTTTGTTTGTTATTAAGCTCATGTTTTGTGATTATAACATATTTTACAACCCTTTCATTTCGTGTGTTTTTGTGTATACTGTTGTCACTATGGCCGACCAAAAGCACGGAGAGAACAAAAAAATCATCATAAAAAGAAAAAACAACAAGAAGCCGGAGACGGGTTCCATCATCAGTTATATTCTGTCTGTCCTAGTTATTTTTGTCGTTCTCTCTGCTTTGTATTCTTTTATTTCCAATTCGAGCACAAAAAAAGAAGAATACGTTTCCATCTCTCAAGTTTCATCCGATATTAAAACAGGTTTGGTCAAATCTATCGTTATTCGCGGGGATGCTCTGGAAGTTCAATACAAAGTCGGCGATAACAAACAATCAAAAAAAGAACCGAGTGAAGCACTGTCCCAAACTCTGGTGAATTATGGCGTGACAAAAGAGCAAGTCTCTGCCATTAAAATTGATATTCAAGACGAAAACGGCTGGAGTTATTGGTTTATAAATCTCTCGCCGATTATTTTCCCCATTTTGTTTATCTTAGTTTTTATTTGGTTTATCACACGGCAGATGAAAGGCGCCGGGATGCAAGCTATGACTTTTGGCCAGTCCAAGGCGCGTATGATTGATCCAAACGATAAAAGCCAGCGCGTGACTTTCAAAGATGTTGCAGGGTGCAAGGAGGCCAAGGAGGAACTGGCCGAGATTGTTGATTTTTTGAAAAATCCGAAAAAGTTTTTGGATATCGGCGCGAGAATTCCAAAAGGTATTCTTCTTATGGGGGCACCGGGAACCGGAAAAACTTTGCTGGCAAGGGCTGTTGCAGGGGAGGCAGGGGTGGCCTTCTTTTCTATTTCCGGTTCGGAGTTCGTGGAAATGTTCGTCGGTGTTGGCGCCTCGCGTGTGCGCGATCTTTTTATGATGGCCAAGAAAAATGCTCCGGCTATTATTTTCGTAGATGAGATTGATGCTGTTGGCCGAGTAAGAGGAGTTGGTGCGGGTGGGGGAAATGACGAGAGAGAGCAGACTCTTAACCAGATTCTAGTGGAAATGGACGGCTTTGAGCCAAACGAAAAAGTCATTGTTATGGCTGCAACAAATAGACCAGATGTTTTGGACCCCGCCCTTTTGCGTCCAGGAAGATTTGATCGACGTGTCACACTTGACCTGCCGGACCGTCAGGATCGTGAAGATATTTTGACCGTACACAGTACAGAAAAGCCATTTGCCGAAGATGTCAATCTGAAAGTCATTGCCGAAAGAACTCCTGGATTCTCTGGTGCTGATTTGTATTCTCTTATGAACGAGGGCGCTATACTTGCCGCGCGTGAAAATCGCACAAAAGTTTCTCAATACGACCTCATACGTTCGATAGAAAAAGTCATGCTCGGTCCTGAACGCAGAAGCCATATCCTTTCTAAAAAAGAAAAAGAAATCACCGCTTATCACGAAGCGGGGCATGCAGTACTCGCCTCAATTTTGCCATACGCCGATCCAGTGCACAAAATTTCCATAATTTCTCGAGGTCGGGCTGCTGGCTATGTTCTCCATCTTCCTCTCGAAGATAGAAAACTTCAATCCAAAAAAGAATTTCTCGACGATATCGCTGTTTCTCTGGGAGGATATGTTACGGAGAAGATGCTTTTTGATGATTTGACCACAGGGCCTTCGAACGACTTACAAGTTTCCACTGCCCTTGCGCGTGACATGGTCACAAAATACGGAATGTCGGATATGTTGGGGCCAGTGGCTCTCGAAGGCCAAGGCGGCAAAGTTTTGTTTGGACGTGGTGTGGAGGAAAAGGAATATTCAGAAAAAGTTGGGGCTGATATAGATGCAGAAGTCTCCCGTATAATGAGGGAGGCAAGAGAAAAGGCTAAAACGACCATAGAAAATAACCGGCCACTTCTAGAGGCGATTGCCAAAAGACTAATAGAAAAAGAAACAATAGAAAGAGCTGAGTTCGAGACTATTCTTGTTGCTCACGGTGTTACACCTAAAAAGAAGCTGGATATTGAGCATCAAGTATAGTAGACCTTGACTTTTTATTGTGACATAGTGTACTATTTATACAGGAGGTCCCCATGACCGTTTGTAACCGGATGCTCGAGAGTCTCCTTCAGCCCGGTGAGATCACGTTCTGCAACGGACAGCTCATTGAGGTCGAGGGTGAAGAAACCGGCGGAAGAGTTGTGGTTGAGTTGGTCTGCAACACGTGCAGACACCATAGCCCGCAACAGCCGGTAGTGGTGCACGACCCCAGTGCATCCGATGTGGAGTCGGAGTCAGAAGACTCCCACTCCTGACATCTGTACGCGTCTCGTCCGGAAGGTCGCGCCCCCAGCGCGGCCTTTTCTCATGTCAATTTTTTATAAAGTGTGTTAATTTAATAGATATATCCGCCTGTAGCTCCCCGTCTGCAACGCTATGCGCGTAGCATTGCGGGCAGGAGTTGGTAGGGTTTAGGCCTTTTAATAATATGTTTTACACATACGTTTTGAAAAGTTTAAAAAAAGATCAACTTTACATCGGTTTCTCAAAAGACTTAAAAAATCGTTTGAAAGAACATAATAATGGTTTTGTTTCTTCTACCAAAAATCTAAGACCTTTGAAGGTGGTGTACTATGAGGCATGTTTGAGTTATAGTAAGGCGGTTGAAAGAGAAAAGTCTTTGAAAACAGGTTTTGGGAGATCATATTTGAAACGAAGAATATAATAACATCCGCGAGTAGCTCAGTTGGTAGAGCTGGCGACTTATACTCGCCCTGTCGGGGGTTCGAGTCCCTCCTCGCGGACAATTCCAAAGGAATTTTACGCGTGGAGAGAACCATATTATGGTTTTCGTAGGGACTCGAAGCTCGATTGAGATATTTTATAAGAGAAGCGAAATAAAATATCCAATTGGGGTACTGAGTCTGTAAGACTCGAGTCCCTCCTCGCGGACAAAAAATCGACTTGTAAAATTAGACTAGAACTTATAGTATTCACTCCAGACAACTTTTTGAGAGAGGGAGGTGGTGCATGGTCATGGGAGTCAAACGTGGTGCACTTCTCTCCTTTGGCAAAAAGAAAGAGAAGAAGTACCGACCTTGGCGAGAGCTCTGGTCCGCTGATTTCATCGCGCGAGAAAACCACACTTGTAACAACTGTCACTACGATATCTTCGGCGGTGACGTCTACACTCGTACGGTTTTTCGTTGCAATGAGCGACATCTCTTTGTGGAGAGAGTTCATAGTGATCCTGATTGTCCAGTCGATCCGTGGGAAGAAGAGCAAAAGATTCACGAGGAGATTAGGCGAGAGAGCAAAGCTGCGGAGAAGAGAGCGAGAAGTAAGAAATTTAAAGCAGCTGCCTGATCAACACCCCGAAAGCATCCCGCTCTCGGGGTGCTTTCACTACTCAAAATGTATTTTATTTGTTTGTTGCTTAAAATACTCCTGTATTAAAGGATATTTTTCAAAATTTTCATCTTCTTCCACGAGACGAATAGCTTCCGCTCGCGAGGCTTCGACCATTTTTATATTTTTTATAGCTTCCATGGCCAGGTCGGATATGCCCCATTGTTTTCTGCCGTAAAGTTCACCGGCTCCGCGCTGGGCGAGGTCGAACTCGGCCAGTTCGAAGCCGTTTTTTGCGCTTATCAAGGCCTTTAACCTATCTTTCGTTTTTCCACTTTTGCTTTCTGTGAAGACGAAACAGTAGGCTTGGTGGTTTGACCGTATGACACGGCCGCGAAGTTGATGAAGCTGAGCCAGACCAAATCTCTCTGCTCCTTCTATAACAATCATCGTGGCGTTTGGGACATTGACCCCAACCTCGACAACGCTCGTTGCTACTAAAATCTGAGTTTTGCCAGAAGAAAAATCTGCCATAGTGCTTTCTTTTTCTTGTGGAGTCATCTTGCTGTGAAGAATATCAATCATATACTCCGGAAAAATTTCTTTTGATAGTCTTTTTGCTTCCAATTTTACAGACTTGGCTATCACAGCCAGTTCTTTCGTCGGATCTGGTTCATCAATGCGTGGACATATGACATAAAGCTGTCTTCCAGATTTTAACTCCGTTCTCATTGCTTCGTAGGCATAGTTTCTCTCGGTTGGTAAAATTATTTTTGTAATAATCGGTTTGCGACCGTGAGGCATTTGGTCAAGCAGAGTGAGGTCGAGGTCGCCGTAAATTGTCAGAGCGAGTGTTCGGGGGATAGGGGTTGCTGTCATGGAAAGTAAATGCGGTACGGCGTAATCTTTCTGCTCATTTCTCTGAGTCAATTTCTGTCTTTGTAATGTTCCGAAGCGGTGTTGTTCGTCAATTACAGTAAAAGCCAAATGTTTAAAGACCACACTTTTATAAACTAGTGCATGTGTGCCGATTAAAATTGGCACTTCGCCATTGGCTACCCATTTTAGTAACTGAGCTCGAGAGATTTTGGTCGGTTTCAATGGATTGCTTTTGGAAGGAAAAATCTGGCAACCACTTCCAGTAATTAAACCTATTTTGATGGGTAAATGCTGAAAATACTGAATGAAATTTTCATAATGTTGTTTTGCTAGTATTTCTGTTGGTACCATATAAGCCGTTTGCAAATTCCCAAAGGAGACTCCTTTGGGAGAAGTTTTGGTTACGGCGTATATTGTGGTCGCGGCCACGGCTGTTTTTCCGGAACCGACGTCTCCCTCGAGAAGGCGAGACATGGGATAGCCTCTTTTGAAATCAGCAAGCATCGCATCGATAGCCGAGAGTTGAGCCTTGGTGGGTTCAAATGGAAATCTTTTTACAAACTCGGCCACATCTTCTTTGTTTGTTTCTATTTTGAAGGCACTTTTTTCTCTCCACTGCTTTCTCTTTTTTTGTTTTTGTAACTGTATGAAAAATATTTCTTGAAAAGCAAATCTTTTCCGCGCTGACTTGGCGTCACCTTCTTTTTTCGGTGCGTGAATCCAAATAAACGCTGTCTTGATGCTCGGCAAATTATATTTTTTCAAAATATCCTCTGGTATCGGGTCAACCATTATGTCAAGGACGCCCCTTGCCATAATTTTTTGGATAGCATGGTAGAGCCAGTTCGAAGTCACGCCTCGGCTTTCAGGATAGACGGGGTAGAGACTATGATTTTCACCACCAGCGCCAAAAAGTGATTCTCCGACTGCATTTGGAAGAGAGCTGACCACTTCGATTTTGGGGTTGCTCATGTAAAGGTCGCTCTTTCTCTCGCTCATCCCAGTACCAGAGCTAAGCTCGGTACGGGACTTCGCTCGTTTGTGCTCGCTCGCTCTGCCTTCCACACGGACCATCTGTCCCTCGTGAATCATTTTGGCTATATAGGGCTGATTGAACCAAACTAGTTTTATTTTTCCCGTATCGTCTTCCACCACGGCCTCTGACATGGGAATCTTTTTTATCCACGCTTTGCTAGTTTTCAGCCCTGATATCTTTCCAAAAACGGTCGCTTCTTCACCTTTGACCAACCCCTCCACATTTTTCATTTGGCTGGTATTACCGTAGCGTACAGGGAAGTAGTACAGCAAATCTTCTATGCTAGAAACACCCATCTTCTTCAAGGCTTTTTTCTGAAATTCCGACAGGCGGAACTCTTTTTCAATTAGGGTGTGTAAATCCATTTGACTTATTTTACTGAGTTTGCTAAGATACTAACATTCACCATGGAAAAGACCCTTGCGAGATTCGTACTCGCCGGGGGCTTTTCTTTTTATCAAACTTTTCTCAAATTATTTTTTTGTGTGCTCAAATATGTTAAAGGAATATTTAATTTTCTCAAGAGGTAAGAGCATTTGTTGCTTGGAGCAATAAGACACAAAAATACGCCTTTTTCTTTTAAAAATTGAACAACGCTTGCATAATCACCATCACTCGAAACAATAACTGCTTTATCGCATCGTTTTTCATAATAATCTACAACTACTTTTAACACTAAATCAGCGTCACAGTTGCCTTTTACTCGTCCTTCTCCATCGTATGTTATCTCTTTATAGATAAGTATAAACCCTGCTTCTTGTAATTTTGTATACAAGTTTTTATTTTCTGGAACAAGCCCAATAAATAAATATGCAGTTTCAATATGAAATTTATCTTTGAGCCATACACGAAAACGCTTGTAGTCTAGTTTCCAACCAAGACCTTTCACACCTTTATGTAAGTTTGCTCCATCGATATAAGCAAAGTTTTTTTGTTTTGAAACCATTTAGTAATTATATCATGGACACCTTTGCCCATGTCTTGCTAGTTTTTAGCTCTGATATTTTTCCAAAAAAAGTTGCTCCTCCTGTGTTGACTTTTTCTCCCATCGGTAATAGTCTGAGTTTCAGAAGGAGTCCGAATGCCAAAGAATTTAGCGCTCGGAGTAGTAGCTGAAGTCTTCAGCAGGTTGGGCCATCGGATGTTTCCCGAGGGCACGACCGTACTAACTGGGTTTGCCCAGTTGCGTCTGGGGAAGATGTACAAAGTCGAAGTTATCGCCGAGGAAGATGAGGCTGGGGTGGCAATCCAACTCGTCAGAACCGAGAGATTCCCGGAGCAAAATCGGGAGAAGATCAATGGGTTGATTCTCCAGATCAATGAAGACCGGAAGTATGGCACTGGGGGCGATCGTTGGTTGCGCATCGCGCCAACGACGGAGCAGTGCGGATGGTTTAAGGTAGTCGTCGTGGCAAAGATCGAAGCCGATCAGCCACACACGCTTTCCCCTGAACACTGTCAATCAAAGCTCGCCGATGTGTTCGGGGCGGTCTCGCTCTTTGAGATCACTCTGGCACTGCAATGAGGGCCAATGGTCGGGATTTATTCGGGGTGGCCATATGTGTGGCCGCCCTGATTTCGTTTTACTTTATGTCAGTTTTTTCACCGCACTAGCGACCGCTTTTGCAACACGGCGGTCAAAAGGGCTGGGGATTATGTATTCGGCCGAGAGGTCTCTAAATCTGCCTTTGGCAGATCGAGCGACCCCGCCAGATTTGGATTTGCGGGGTTTAGCTTTTTTTGAAACAAGTTTGGCTATAGCCATAGCTGCGGAGAGTTTCATTTTCTCTGTGATGTGTTTGGCGCCGGAGTCCAGAGCTCCTCGAAAAATTCCTGGGAAAACAAGCACGTTGTTTATTTGGTTCGGATAATCACTTCTGCCCGTGCCGAAAACTTTTATTTTTGTCTTTTTCGCGTCTTGCCAACTTATTTCTGGGTTTGGATTAGCCATGGCGAAAACTATTGGGTCATCTGCCATGACCGAAACCCATTCTGGTTTCAGAGCATTTGCCACAGAGACACCGATAAATACGTCTGCTCCCACCAGCGCTTCTTTCAGTCCACCCCCTATATTTTTCCCATTAGTTTGTTTTGCGATTTTTAATTTATATTTGTTCAGATCTTTTCGTTTTTTGTTGATTGTACCCTTGCTATCAAGCATAATTATATTTTTTCCATTTACGCCGTGGCGTAAATGTAGATTTGTTATGGCCATAGCTGCCGCACCCGCACCGTTTATAACCACTTTGACTTTCTTTGCATCTTTTCCCACAACTTTTAATGCATTTATCAAAGCAGCCAAAACAACTATGGCTGTGCCGTGTTGGTCGTCATGCATGACGGGTATATCCAACTCCGCTTTCAGTCTTTCTTCTATTTCAAAACATCTCGGTGCGGAAATGTCTTCGAGGTTTATTCCGCCAAATCCGGTTGAAATTATTTTTATAGTGCGGATTATTTCTTCTGTGTTTTGTGTGGCAAGGCAAATAGGGTAGGCATCAACTCCGCCGAATTCTTTGAACAATAGAGCCTTGCCTTCCATCACAGGCATTGCCGCTTCCGGTCCAATGTTTCCAAGTCCCAAAACAGCCGAACCGTCCGTTATGACAGCGACCGAATTTGATTTCAGTGTGTACTCTCGTGCCAGTTTTTTGTTTTTTGCTATAGCCTTGCAGACCGCGGCCACTCCCGGAGTATAGGCAAGTGATAAATCTTTTTTGTTTTTTATCGGAGTTTTGGAATAAACACCCAGCTTGCCTCTGAGTTTTCTGTGGAGGGCGAGTGATGCAGCGGAGTAGTCCATCCCGTTAGAGATAGGAAAGCCTTTTACTAAAGCCTTTCCGTAAGTTATATAACTTTTTAAATATATTATCAACCATAATTGTACTTTATCTATGTGACATAACAAACTGAATAATCTCTAACGGGACCATTTTGAGGTTCAATTATACTATAAATATGGAATGAATTATTTGTTAAGTGGTGTTGCAGGCCATATTAAAACATGTTATGTTGTTGTGGGAGGAAAAATGATGTCGCAAGAAAAGAGGAATGCATTCACCACAATGGGACAAGCTGAGGCTAGATTGCAAGCTCTCATCAATCTGCATGAGAGACTTCGGTGTCGCAAGGATCGGGTTGAGAAGGTGGGATGTCACCCTAGCGATTCCAGAAACGACTTGTACATTAACAGGCTACTCGCACTGGATGAGCTGAATCGGCAGTTAGCTAGAATCGACCATCAGATCGTGGAGGCTGGAGTCGTTCTCGACACAGCTACCAAGGCCTGGCTTCTGGCTGAAGACAAATCAGCCTAGCCAGACGCGGAGATACACCACGCGGGGATACCCCCGCGTGGCGAGTAAAGGGACGATAACCTCGTCGCCTTTTTGTTTACTCGGAGAGCGTCTTGTGCTTTAATAAGCGTGGACAGATTACTGGAGGGTTTAATGCCAACGTTCATCGTGACGGACTCTAGGCATCTCGAGGCACTTCTCAAGATGCTGCTCGGGCAACGTCGAGAGCTTCAGGCTCTGGAAGTACTGGGGCCATGGCACGCTTTTGCCAAGGGTGCTCTCTTGGCCGACTTGCAGAAACAAATTGAATACGCTGAGGGAAAACTCTCGGCGTGTGAGCAAGTCGCTTCAAAAAGGAACGCATAACGGGCGGGGGCAGAGTCTCTCGCCCTTTCCCGTTTGTGAAATTCATTAGCGGATGAGGTGGGATTCGGACCCACGGTACTCTTTCGAGTACGGCAGTTTAGTAAACTGCTAGTTTCAGCCAGGCTCACTCACTCATCCAATTTGATTACTATACAATATTTTGATGATTTAGTGTATGATAAAAAATATTAAAAAATGGAAGGGTGCGACGAATGGTAAGTCAGCGGTTTGCTAAACCGTAACCGTGTAAAAAACGGTTTGTGGGTTCGACTCCCACTCCTTCCGCAGGAAGTAAACAAAACAAAGTTTTGTTTATGGAAGTCGAAGCCCGATTGAGATATTTTATGAATGGAGTGAAATAAAATATCCAATTGGGATACTGAAACTGTAAGTTTCGACTCCCACTCCTTCCGCCTTCGCCCGCCATAGCGGGCTTCAGCGGACACAGTCCGCCAGTTGGGAAAAAGTAGTATACTTAATTTAATGAATCAAAAAGTTTCTTATTTTATTTTAGGGTTTGTAGTGGCGGCTTTGATTATTGCGGCTGGTATTTATGGTGTTTTCTGGAAAAAATCTAAAATAGAGCCTCCCAACAACGTAGTCTACAACACCGCCACGACCATTCAATACACCAATATGTAGTATGGTTTCAGTTTAACAAGCCTTAGTGCGCTATCGTAAAGGCGAAGACATCTCGGGCGCCGGAGGAGAGTAGGGTGTTGCGAGCTTCCGTGAGAGTACTGCCGGTTGTGACGACGTCGTCTATCAAAATGATGATTTTTCCCTCCACTTGTGGATTTGCCTCAAAACAGCCGACTAAATTTTGCATGCGTTCGTGTTTTGACTGACTATGGCTTTGACTCTCTGTGTCTTTTATTTTTTCGAACCATTGTGGGGCGTAAAGCAGGCTGTGGGCCGTATCGTTTTCTATTATTGCTCTGCAAATAAGTTCGCTTTGGTTGTAGCCTCTTTCACTTCGTCTCTCGCTTGTGATTGGTATTGGTATTAATATAAACTCTGTGTCACTACTGAATAAAGCAATATCAGCTATAGCCCCTATAATCTCGTCGTACAAAATTTTACCAATGTGCTCTAATGGCAAAATATTTTCTCTGTATTTCAACTCCCAGATTATGGCTTTGACTCGTGGGTCTCGATAATGAAACAGGGGATGAATCCAGTCACAATCCAAAACCTCTGGAGCTTTTGGTAGGTTGTTTATGGCTTTCTCGTCAAGTTTTTTAACAATAGCAAAGTTTGTCCGAGGAGGAAGTATGAAATCTAGAATATAGTTGAAGATTTTCTCTATACTTTTCAACATTTATACATTATATAGCGCAAAATCATGATATACTAATAGATAATCAGGATAATTATTCTTGAAATTAACCTAATTTCTAATTATTCTAATTAATCTAAAGAATAACCAAGCTTCAACAACCAATTGGGATTTGTTTAGAACAATTAGAATAATTAGGTCAATTAGAAATTATTTAATTACTTTCTATGCCACAGTTTATAAAAGATCTAATGGGTTCTATTTTTGGTGGTATCATCGGCAAGAAGTCGGAGAGTGTTCTGGGTATTGACATAGGTTCTTCGTCCATAAAAATCGTCCAGCTCTCGCGCAAGAACGGTCACGCGGTGCTGGATACTTATGGAGAACTTTCTCTCGGACCATACGCCGGTAAAAGCATAGGAGAAGCCACTAGTTTATCTGTAGAAAAAATCACCACGGCTATAGGGGACATGCTCAAGGAAAAAGAAGTCAATATTACCACTAAAGCCTGTGGGATGGCTATACCTTTTTCCTCCAGTCTAATGGCTGTTATAGATTTGCCACTTGCTTCACAAAAACAACTGGAAACCATGATTCCTCTAGAGGCCCGCAAATACATCCCAGTGCCTATTTCTGAGGTGGCTCTGGATTGGTACATTATTCCAAAAGATAAGAATCCGGAACAAAACCTGGATCCAGACATGAAACCGTTGCAGGAAAAGATAGAGGTACTTATCGTGGCCTTACACAACGATACTATTTCGCATTACAAAGACATTGTTTCTAAAAACTTGTTGGAAGCCAGCTTTTTTGAAATAGAAATCTTTAGCACTATGCGTTCCATCCTAGACCAAGAACTGACTCCGGTTTTACTAATAGATATGGGGGCCACAAGCACAAAACTGTACATAGTAGAGAAGGGTATTTTACGCTCATCCCACTCGGTTAATCGTGGTTCACAAAGCATCACCGACGAGCTGTCAAAATCCCTCGGTATTTCTATTACAGATGCAGAATATATGAAGAGAGAAAAAGGTCTAGAGGGAGAGGTAAATGGAGTGGCGGTCAAGGATATTATTGCTCTTACACTAACTTATATCTTTTCTGAATCAAACCGAGTGATTTTGGCTTATCAAAAGAAGTACAATAAAAATGTCAGTAAAGTGGTTCTGGTTGGTGGCGGAAGTGCCTTGAAGGGAGTGGTCAATGTGGCTAAAAATAATTTTCAAACAGAAGTGGTGGCGGGTGATCCTTTTGCCAAAGTCATAGCACCGGCGTTTCTGGAAAAAATATTACATGATACGGGACCGGAATTTGCCGTAGCCATGGGTGTTGCTTTGCGTCGCCTGCAGGAATTCGACTAGCGACAGAACTTCCAAATTTGGCGAACCTTACAGGTTCTGTACACCTTTCGCATTTTGATTACAAAATACTCAAGGTCTTGCGAAACTCCAAGTATTCGTTTCTCACTTCTCGTTCCCAAATTAAAAATTCTCGTCACCTTACAACGAGTAAGGCTTCTCGCCTTTTTAATTTCTCACGTCGGATTTCATCCAAATTTGAAAGTTCTAGACACGCGACCTTGTCTCAGATTTGAAAGCCTAGTGGTGACTATTTATCTTGAGCAAAAACCCACCGGGTGGGGTTGCGTGGTAATTATAATTGACTAAAATTTAAAATAGTGTATATTTTGACCAGAAAGTCACCCAAGTCCGAAATCCACTTTATAAGGGGGAGTGGGAAGTATGATTGATATCATTCTCTTCGTAGCTTTCGGCGTCTGTCTCGTGGTTGGTCTCGTGGTTGCGGCCCTGCTCCACATGGTGCTCGGGAGTTTCGTGCTCTCGGGTATCGTTGGAATTATCATGGCTGGTGTTGTCTTCCTGGCCATGATTTGGAACAAACCAATCTTCTACGGCGTTGACTGACTCCATAAGTTTCCCGAACCTGCGGAATACGCCCCGTACCGTTCTTTGCTCAGGTACGGGGTTTTTCTATTCATCCGAACACTAAATCTGCCATTATTTTTTGTCCTGATTCGATTTTAGAATTTATATCGATATACTGTGATAAATTTGGAAACTATTGTTATTAATATTTCTGAAAAAACAGGACGATGGCAGAATTAGTGTGCGGATAAGTTTGTGCATAACTTTATTAGTTTTCATTGAAATATTATGTATAATTGTTTAATAGTCCTCAATTTTTGAGTTTCGTTTTTTGAACATTTTGAATTGTTTGAAAATTGAAAATTGAAAATTGAAAATTGATCTCATGGAACCTAAATTTCAAACATCATTTATTCCCAAAAAACCGATTGGCAGTACGGTGAGTCCTAGCTCGAATATATCTGCTGGTGGCAGTCTTTTTTCAAGCATAGCGACGGTTGTGTTTGTCATAACTCTACTTACTTCCGGTGCTTTGTTTGTCTATAAAAATATTCTCTCAGGTCAGGTGGAACAATATGACAAGGAAATAAATGATGCCAGTAACGCCATACAGCCCCAGAAAATTCAGGATTTAATAGATGCAAACTCTAGAGTAACAGTAACAAAAACCTTGCTGGACAACCATGTGGTTGTATCCAAACTACTTACCCTCTTAAATGATCTCACGATCAAAAGAATCCGTTTTACTTCACTAAATTATATAAATAAAAACAAGGAATCTAGCCTATCGATAAGCCTTGAAGCCCAGACATACAATGCTTTGGTTCAGGAGCAGAGTTTATTGCAGAGCAATGAGTTTATTAAAAATCCAGTATTTTCCAATTTTTCTCTAGGTGATAACGGTTTCATCACGGTGGATTTCTCGGCAACGGTCGATCCGAGTCTCGTTTCCTATAAGAAGTCTGTTGAATTAAGTCAATAAACCAATCATATGAAATCTATCATATCAGCAATCATTCTTGTGGTCTCTATCATAATATATTTTGCTTATACCAGTCCGGCAATAAATGATGTTCAAGTTCTAAGCTCAAAGAAATCGGAGCAGAGCGATATTTTGTTAAAAACTAGAGAGTTGGCATTAAAAAGAGACGCTATTTTAAGTGATTACAACAACATTCCAAGTTCTGATATTGATAAATTAAATAAAATTATTCCAGATTCGTTTAATTCCGTCTTATTTATAAATGATGTCAATTCTATGGCCTCATACAACGGTTTGGCGGCCAAGGAGTTTAAGATTGATGATCCGAAAACAGAAGGGCGAGAGGCCATAGTTACAAAAACAAAAGTCGAGGCCTACAAAACCACGATAGTTACCCTGAGACTTCAAGGACAGTATTTCAGATTTATAAAATTTGTTAGTGACCTTGAATCGAGTTTGCGTTTAGTCGATGTTAAAAGTATTTCTATCAAATCGGTCGAAGCCCAAGGTTCGGTCTCTGGTTCCTTGGAGTATTTATTGGAAATGAACGTTTATTCTCTGCGATAATAACTAAAATGCTACCTTCTATACAAAAAATAATCATCTTGTTAGTTGCGGTCTTGCTTCTAGGCTTTTTTGGCTACCGAATGTTCATCGGGACTTCTTCCACTGAGGTCAATTCTGATATACCTTCCAGCGCTTTCTCAATGAAGCCAGATGTTTTAACTTTGGCCAGAAAACTAAATTCTATATCCATAGATCAGGGCATTTTTTCGGAACCTTTGTTTACTAACCTGAAAGACTTTACCCAAGTGATTTATCCGGAGTCTAAAGGCAGGACAAATCCTTTTGCCATTATCGGCTCGGATGTTTTTTCTCCTGGGACTACTACACAAAAGACCCAATAATAATTTAAAATTTAGAATTTAAACTTTAAAAATTAATTTATAAATTCTAAATTTTAAATTAAAAATTAAGCCCATGGACATACTTCAAATACTTGTAAAAAAAGGTCTTATATTGGAGAAAGATGTTCCAACCATCGAAGATGAGTCGGTATCTTCTGGTTCTACTCTTGAAGAGACTCTCATAAAAATGGGTATTCCGACGAAAGAGATTCTTCTGGCCAAGGGCGAATATTTTGATATTCCGGTAAAAAGTTTGGACGAGCAAGATGTTGACCCTAATGTTTTAAGTTATATTCCAGAGGATTCGGTTTCTCACTATCATTTTATACCGATCGCTATCACGGATGGTGTACTAGAGGTTGGAATGCTTAATCCAGATGACATAGAAGCCAAGGACGCTCTCAATTTTATATCATCCAAACTCGGCTTGCCGTTCAAGGTTTTTCTACTTACCGAGACAGATTTTAACAAAGTTTTTGCTCTATACAAAGGTCTGACTTCTGAAGTTTCCAAATCATTATCAGAACTGGAAATGGAGTTAAAGACAGATTCTGGCAAACGAGGCGATAAAGACCTAGAGGCCAATTCTCCGAGTTTAACTCCGAATAAACAACTTTCCGAAGATGCTCCAATTACAAAAATAGTGGCCACCATACTGCGTTATGCTACCGACGGCAATGCTTCTGATATTCACATTGAACCAACCCGTGACAATGTTAAAGTCAGGTTTCGTGTTGATGGTGTTATGAACACTAGTCTTATTCTGCCATCAAAAGTCCACTTGGCCCTGGTTGCTCGCATAAAGATTCTAACAAATGGCATGCGACTGGACGAAAAGCGCAAACCTCAGGACGGACGTTTCACTGCTCGTATCGAAGGCAGGAAAATTGATTTTCGTGTTTCTACATTTCCGACTTACTTTGGTGAAAAGGTGGTTATGAGACTTTTGGATCAAGAAAAAGGAGTGAAAAAGCTCGATGATCTGGGTATGAGCCAGAGGAATCTGGATATAATCAGAAGAGCCATAACAAAATCATACGGCCTTATTCTGATTTCTGGTCCGACTGGTTCTGGAAAAACCACGACTCTCTACTCTATGCTAAACGAGGTAGATCGTGAGCATCAAAACGTACTATCTCTGGAAGATCCGATTGAGTACAACATAGACGGTATGTCGCAGTCCCAAGTTCAATCAGAAATTGGTTACACTTTTTCTTCTGGACTTCGCACTACACTCCGTCAGGACCCCGATGTTATCATGGTGGGGGAGATTCGTGATAAAGAGACGGCCGAGCTGGCCATACAAGCTGCGCTAACTGGACACTTGGTCCTTTCTACCATACACACAAACAACGCCGTCGGTGTTATACCGAGACTTATAAACATGGGTATTGATCCCTACCTTATAGCCCCAACACTCATATTGGCCATGGCTCAAAGGCTCACTCTAGGTCTTTGTCCAGAGGGTGGCTTGGCTACGCCGATAGAGGGTAGTCTAAAGGTCATGATAGATAAACAATTCGAAGATTTACCCAAAAAATATAAAGATGAGATTGCTTTTCACGATAAAGTCTATAAAGCCAACGTCACGGCTGATTGTCCAAACGGAACTCGTGGCCGTGTAGCAGTCATAGAGGTTTTTGAGATGGATGCTGATCTTGAAGCTGTCATATTGAAAGATCCAACCGAGCTGGAGATAACTAGGGTAACCAGAGAGAAAGGAATGCTTACTATGAAACAAGATGCTATTATAAAATCGATGAATAGAATTGTTCCCTTTGAGGAAGTTAACATGCTATAATTATAAAATATATGAAAGAAGAAGATAAAAAATTAAAAATACTGATTGTAGATGATGATCGTTTTCTCCTAGACATGTATTCGTTGAAGTTTAAAAAGTATGGTCTAGAAGTTGACGCCATGGGTAGCAGTCTTTCTGCCCTAGACAAACTTAGAACTGGAAGTGTTTATGACATTTTGATATTGGATATCATCATGCCTAGCATAGACGGGTTAGAATTTTTGAAGAGAGTAAGAGAAGAAAAATTAGTGCCGTCGGCCATTGTTATAATGTTGACCAATCAAGCTGATGACTTTGAAAAAGCAAAAAATCTAGACATAGATGGCTATATAATTAAAGCCACCACTATACCATCAGAAGTGGTTGATCAAGTCCTGGCTGTTTATAAAAGCAAACACAAATAGCATGGCTACTGATTACAAAAAAGAATTCGAAAGTCTGGTTGCTCTGGTAATCAAAGAAGAAGCTTCGGATCTTCATTTGGCAGAAGATAGAGTTTCGATTATAAGATCAGCTGGTTTTCTTTTGCCAATTACAGATCACCCAGTGCTCACTCGGCAAGATATAAAAGGCATACTGGATGAACTGATTGATGCCTCCAAAAAAGAGATTTTTTTAGAAAAAAAAGAAGTTGATTTTGCCTATTATGATAAAAATAAAACAAGATTTCGTGGCAATGCTTATTTTGCCATGGGTAAGATAAATATCGCTCTCCGCTTAGTTCCAAAGGACATCAAAACATTTGAAGAGCTCCACCTTCCGGAAATTTTGGAGACCTTTACCTCTAAACAGCAAGGATTTTTCCTTGTTGTTGGTCCTACCGGTCAGGGTAAAAGTACCACTTTGGCTAGTATGATTGAAAACATAAACCAACATCGGTTGGAGCATATTATTACAATAGAAGATCCTATAGAATATGTTTTTGAATCCAAAAAATCTATAGTTGATCAACGCGAGGTTTTCCAAGATACCCCAGATTTTCACACCGCTCTTGCTGGCATGTTTCGTCAGGATATAGATGTTTTGATGATAGGTGAAATGCGCACACCCGAGGATATTTCTGTGGCTGTGACGGCGGCTGAAACCGGGCACTTGGTTTTCTCCACTCTTCATACCAACGACGCAGCCCAAACTATTGCTCGTATCATTGATTCCTTTGGGCCAACTCAACAGACGCAGATTCGAACCCAATTGGCCGGAAGTCTCTTAGGAATTTTTTCACAGAGGTTGATTCCTAGGGTTTCGGGTGGGCTGATACCAGCCGTTGAACTCCTGATTAACAATACTGCAGTGGCAAACCTAATCAGGGAAAATCGCATTCACGAGATTAATTCTGTTATAGAGACTGGCTCAAAGGATGGCATGATAGACCTAAACAGAAATCTAAGTGACCTAGTGCGTGCGGGGGAGATAACAATTGAGAATGCTTATCTCTACTCACAAAATTCCAAGAGTTTGGATAGGATGCTATAATAGTAAAAAGTGTGAAAGAAGCCTGCCTACTGGTCAGGCAGGAAAGTAGAAAGTAAATATAATCAAAATTACTTTCACACTTTCACACTTTTAACTTTCAAACTTAATCATGGTCTTCAAATACAAAGCAATAACCAATACGGGGGAGAAAACAGAAGGCGTAGTTGAGGCGTTCAGCGTTGATTCTGCCATAAAAGAGCTTCAAAGACGCGGACTTGTTATATCAGAAATTCACGATTCGGACCAAAAAAAACTGAGTATTTCTCTCACCTCCTTGTTTAATCGTGTGTCAAACAAAGATATAGTTATTCTATCAAGGCAGATTGCCACGCTTTTCCATGCTCAAGTCTCAGCTCTTCGAGTTTTCAGGCTTCTTGCTTCTCAAGTTGAAAATTCGGTGTTACAAAATTATTTATCTACCATCGCCGATGATCTCCAAGGAGGCAGTTCTATATCAGTGGCGATATCCAAATATCCTGATGTATTTTCGAACTTTTATGTAAATATGGTAAAAAGCGGGGAAGAGTCTGGAAAACTTGATGAAGTTTTTAGTTACTTGGCAGATTATTTGGACAGAACATATGAAGTAACATCGAAAGCCAAGAATGCTTTGGTTTATCCGGCTTTCGTAGTTGCCACATTTCTTGGAGTTATGACTCTGATGTTAACGGTTATCATTCCAAAGATCGCCTTAATGATTACTGATTCCGGTCAAGCCGTACCATTTTATACACAGATTGTTCTTGGGCTTAGCAACATATTTGTTCACTATTACCTCTTTATTTTGGTTGGGCTTGTTGTCATCGGGTTTGTTTTTTGGAAGTATTCTCGAACAAAAGAAGGAGCGCTTTCTCTTGACAGGTTACGCTTGGATTTGCCCTACATAGGCGGTTTATACAGAAAACTCTATTTGTCGCGTATTGCAGATAACATGAACACCATGATCATGAGTGGTATTCCTATACTTCGAGCTTTGGAGATTACTTCATCTGTGGTGGATAATTTAACTTACAAAGCTATTTTGGACGATGCTCTTATCAAAGTTAAAGAAGGTGTTTCTCTTTCTAGCGCTTTTGGACAACATGAAGAAATTCCAAATATTATGACTCAAATGATCAAAGTTGGGGAAGAAACTGCTGAACTTGGCAATATTTTGAAGTCTTTGGCCAAATTTTATCAGCGTGAAGTTATGGATTCTGTCGATACACTAGTCAGCATGATAGAGCCGGTCATGATTGTGGCTTTGGGACTGGGTGTAGGGGTACTTTTGGCTGCAGTGCTGATGCCCATCTACAACATCGCTTCCAACGCCTAGCATTTATCCGCACACTAACTTTGCTCTTGTCTCTCTGTTGCTACATAAGAAGTAAGAAAAAAAGTTGGAAACCAAATCTAAGTTTGAGATGCACATCTAGGTTTTGAGACTGGATGCAACGAGAGCAAAGTTAGTGTGCGGATTTATCCACAGTTCGTCTTCCCATGCTGTTTATATAGTCGTATAATACTGGTATTAGTTATAATTTTAAAAATTAATTTATGAATAGATTAAATCGAGGTTTTACCCTTATTGAATTGCTTGTGGTTATAGCAATCATTGGTATTCTTTCCTCTGTTGTTTTAGCAAGTCTTAATACGGCAAGGAGCAAGGGGGCGGATGCCGCAGTAAAGAGTAACCTTAACAACATTCGTGCTCAGGCAGAGTTGTATTATGATAGCAATAGCAATTCCTACACAGGAGTTTGTACTGCTGGTTCCGGTACAATATTAGCAGGTGTTACAGCCGCAGCTAACGCAGGTGTTGCTGGTAGTGGTGTATGTAATACAAGCAGTACGGCATGGGCCGCTAGTGCAACTCTAAAGCAAACAAATCAGGCTGGTGCATCTACAGGCACAGACTATTGGTGTGTAGACAGTACAGGTCAGTCAAAGGTTGAAGATGGGGCTTTGGGTGCGGGTACGGTTTGTGCATAGTATTTTCCTAGTTTAGAATTGCAAAAAACCGCTCTTTAGTATTATTGAAGGGCGGTTTTTTGTTTGTCAGCTTTGATGTATAATTAAAACATGAATTTTTCCATTTATCTCTTCATCTTTATTTTTGGCACTATTATAGGCAGTTTTATAAATGTAGTTGCTCTGCGTTTTAACACAGGTCTTTCGGCTTTTACAGGCAGATCCAGGTGTTTTTCCTGTGGCACCGCTCTCAAATGGTACGAACTTATGCCATTGTTCAGTTTTTTCATTTTTCGAGGTAGGTGTCGAACGTGCAAGAGCAAAATATCTTTTCAATACCCAATAATTGAAACCATATCTGGTTTTATTTTTCTTGGTCTTTTACTTCGAGGTATTCATCTGTGGCCGATTTATAGCGCTTTCAGCAACGGGTTGCTCTATTCTGGGCTTTTCTTTGTATACTACGCCTTTGTCTTTGGTTTACTCCTAGTCATCACAGTCTATGATATAAAACACAAAATTATTCCAAACTCTCTGGTTTATACATTTATTATTTTAGCTTTTCTTAAACTTCTGCTTTACATATATTGCAAACACTTCATACTGGCTCCTTTGGATTTATTTGATTTATCCGCACCGTTTGTGCTTTTTATACCCTTTGCTCTTTTATGGCTTGTCTCAAATGGTCGGTGGATTGGTTTCGGTGATGCTAAACTGGTTTTGGGCATTGGAGCGCTTCTCGGTTTTGTCTCTGGAATTTCAGCTGTTGTTCTGGCTTTTTGGCTTGGAGCATTATGGAGCATAGCGGTCTATATTTACGGACGATTTTCTAAGAGCGTTTTTCAAAATATTGGGTTGAAAACAGAGATCCCCTTTGCGCCGTTTCTCATACTGGCCACGGCTCTCGTATTTTTTACCAATGTTGATGTCTTGGGGTTGGGCAATGTTTTAGCAATTTTCAATTTCTAATTTTCAATCAATTCTCAATGTTCCAATTTTGAAAATTCAATGAAAATTGAGAACTGAAAATTGAAAATTATAGTATAATAAACACCAAATATGTCCTCGAAAATTCGAAAATCTACTACTGGGTTCACCCTTGTTGAACTTCTGGTCTCTGTAGCTATCGTTGTTCTCATAATGTCTGTAGTGCTTTTTAATTACACTGGTTTTAATGACAACCTAGCTTTGGCTTCTGGTGGGCAGGAGTTGGCAATCGCCATAAGACAAGCCCAGACATATGGTCTAACTGTCAAAGAGGTTACTCCTGGGGGTGGTCGCTTTGACTCGGCCTATGGTATTTATTTTGACCCAAGCTCTAGTCCTTCTGCCTACTATATCTTTGCCGACATAAATAGCAATAAGACTTACGATGCGGGTTCTGGTTGCGGAAGTGGAAATACGGAGTGCGTTGGGCGCTTCGATCTGAGGAATGGCGTCAAAATATCAGGAATATGTGACCAAAATGCTTGCCCACCAGAGGTGAGTGTTAAAATGATGGATATAACATTTCTCCGTCCAAACCCAGATGCCGGTATTTATTTCACAAACAATGGAGGCCAGATTAAGGTTGGCCCCTCTCTTACCGGCAAAGTAGTCTTGACTTCACCCAAAGGCAAGACCTTGACAGTGAGGATTGAGAGTACGGGGCAGGTGCTAGTACAATGACATGAAATTTTCAATTTTCAATTTTCAATTTTCAAAAAGTTCAAAAGGCTTGCCCCGTAGTGAGCTTCGCTCTACTACTGGGGGCTTTACTCTGGTTGAGCTAATGGTATCGGTTTCTCTATTTGCAATAGTCATGGTCATTAGTATGGGTTCGGTTGTTAGCGTTTTTGACGCCAACAAAAAATCTCAATCGCTTCGTACCGTTATGGACAACCTCAATTCTACGATGGAAGCCATGACTAGGACTATTCGTTTTGGAAGCGTTTATCACTGTGATGTAAGTAAGGGTGACATAACTCTACCAAGGGATTGTGGCAATAATGATTCCAGCAGTTCTTTTGTTGTTAGGGCGGTGGACGGCAAGAGAGTAACATATAAATTGGTCGGAGGAGCTATAGCTAGGTCAATAGATGGTGGACCAAATTATTTTCTGACATCAGGAGATGTAACTATCCAGGCTCTGTCTTTTCGAGTATTTGGTTCTCCTGCTTATTCTGGAGGTGCTGATTTGTACCAGCCTCAAGTTATAATAGTGGTAAAGGGTTTTGCAGGGACAAAAGCGACCAGCCAATCGTCATTTACTTTGGAGACGACTGTATCCCAGCGCCAGTTTGATAGTCAATAAAACTTCCAAAGTTCTAGAGTTAAATAGCTATGTAGCCATTGACATAAATTCCAAAAGGTTATATACTTTTATGAGAGCTATGGTGCCAATTCCGGCTCATAGTCACGAAAGGAGGATGACGCCATGGCAGAGACCATGACCCCATCCATTACGGATGAGCAGATCGACAAGGCCACCGACCAACTACGCGCAGCCATGCGCAAACACCGGGAGGAGATCCCGAAGGACGTGGCCCAACAAGCCCTCGGTGTGGACAACCTCGGCATGAGGATGTTCGCAGTCTTTCGCCAGGTCGTCGAGGCGATGGCGAACATGATCACTCGCATCGTCGATGTCGACAACACGCAGACTCCCGAGACGGTTCTCACTGCGACCGGTCGCAAGCCGTACGTCGACAACACCGTCGTCACCGCCATGCCGAAGGGCAAGGGCGGGAAGACGGAGGTCATATTCTTCAAACCGCGACCCGAGGCCTACGCGAACGGCCTCATCACCGACGACAACTTGGAGAAGGAGTTCGAGTTCGTGGGCCTCAAGCCCGCCGACCCGTGCTCACTCGACCAAGTTAACACGGACGACCCCGCCTTCGCCGACACACATCCCAACGGTACGCACTGGAAGAACGCCGAAGGCAAGTGGTGCTTCGCCGCGTTCCGCCGTTGGCACGGCGAGCGCATCGTGGACGTCCGCGAGGGCGGCCGCGACTGGAGCGGCGTCTGGTGGTTCGCTGGCGTCCGCAAGTAAGCGCAGCGTTAGCTCTTGGGGCTGAGGTCACTGGGTCCTTCTTGGATCCTTTGACCTCAGCCCTGCATTCCGCCCAGATTTTCTGGGCGGTTTTTTGTTGTAAAAATTTGATATACTGCTTATAA
The DNA here is from genome assembly GCA_036517395.1 of Minisyncoccota bacterium. Lineage (GTDB taxonomy): Bacteria > Patescibacteriota > Minisyncoccia > Phycocordibacterales > DATDWN01 > C7867-006. The sequence goes on along the minus strand of DATDWN010000015.1, from coordinate 19,721 downwards.
TCTATTGCGGTAGTAGGTGAATATCAGTAAGCGTTCAACTCGGATACTTACCACCGAATCCAGTATCCATACGTTGAGAGCGTGTTAGATCATGGTTTAACACGGAGGATGTATGTAGACACTTCAAAAAAATGAAGATACTTGGTGCAGAATACTGGCGCATTATGATGCGAAATTATATTCAATCCTGAAATTTTCGAAAGAATTTCAAGGGGTGGTGTCATGGATGGTATTTTGCACACTTCGCCACGTTCAACCGTTGGAACGACGAGCGCAACGTGAACGTCAACGAGAGCGACAACGACTGGAACGACAACTGGTGGTTCGCTGGCGTCCGCTAATCTTTTCATTTCTCTCCTGCTTTTGTGGGAGAGTTTTGTTTTACAATTTGCCCATGCCAACCGCCGAGCTGTTTTCCTGCTGTTTGTAATGGTTCTGATATGGTGATGTATTTCTTAGCTTCAATTGCCTTTATTTCCCAAAGTATGAGTAAAAGAAACTTGAGCGTATCAAGTGAGATAATAGCTTTTTTAACAAATGGTTGTTTCTCTTGCTTCTCCAAGAAACTGGCTACCAATATACTTTCAATAATCTGTATGAAATATTTATCTATTGTTTCAGCTAGAGTATAACGTGAAGTCTTTGGTATTATGTTTATGTAACTTTGCCACAATATGTAGGCTGATTTCATTATTTCTAGAACAGGAAGCAATTTCGGGGGGGGGGGCACTTAAAGTCATTTTTTGTGTTTTAGTTTAGTAAAACAAAATCATATCATGAAAACAATAACTTTTGAAGAAATAATTTCTATAGAAAACCTACTCGCCGCATGGAAAGAATTTCTACGAGGCAAAAAGCAGAGAAAAGATGTGCAAGAGTTTCAGCTACATCTGATGGATAATATAATAAATCTTCATACAGATTTAAGGACTAAAGCTTATCTGCACGGTGGATATGAAGCATTTAACATTTCTGACCCTAAACCTAGAAATATACACAAAGCTACTGTTAGAGACAGAGTAGTACATCACGCTCTGTATAGTGCCCTATACCCATGGTTTGATAGGAGATTTATTAATGACTCTTATTCATGTAGGCTAAACAAAGGAACACACAAAGCCCTTGATACTTTTAGGAAGTTTTCGTACAAGGTCTCAAAAAATAGAACAAGACAAGCATGGGTTTTGAAATGTGATGTTAAAAAGTTTTTTGCTTCTATTGATCAGTATACTCTGATTTGTGTTCTCCAAAATCATATTGAAGACAAAAATACTCTCTGGCTTTTATCTAAGGTTATCAAGAGTTTTCATTCGGTCAAAGAGTTTATCGGACTGCCACTTGGCAATCTGACTTCTCAGCTCCTAGTTAATATTTATATGAATCAATTTGATCAATTTATTAAGCATGAAATAAAAGCCAGGTATTATATTCGTTATGCTGATGACTTTGTTATTATGGCAGATGATAAAAAGCGGCTTGAGCATACTTTGATTAAGATAAATGAGTTTTTACTGTCCAAACTAAAACTACAACTTCACCCAGATAAAATTTTTATTCGCACGCTGTCTTCTGGCATTGACTTTCTTGGGTGGATTAATTTTTCTGATCACAAGGTATTGCGTACAACAACAAAGAAAAGGATGTTTAAAAATCTTTCTAATAATTCTAGTCCAGAGACAGTTCAATCTTATTTTGGACTTTTAAAACACGGCAATGCTAAAAAACTGGCTAATGAAGTTAGCAAATATTTATAAAAGACAACGAGTCTAAAAGACTTAGTATTAATGGGGTATTTTGTAGTATAATATAGAACAAGATGTTATTAAAACTCTCCAATACTGGTTTTACCCTTGTTGAGTCGCTTGTGGCGATTAGTATTTTGTCCTTGTCCATCGCCGCTACATTTACCGCTGTTCAAAATAGTATTCAAAATTCTACATATGCAAAAGACGAAATAACCGCTTTCTATTTAACCCAAGAAGCTATGGAGTTTATAAAAAACATTAGAGATGAAAATGCTCTGCATTCCATAAGTGGACAATCCACTAATTGGTTAGCTTCGCTTTCCAATGTTTCGTCTGATCCATGTTATTTTGGCAAAACTTGTGTTATTGATTCACCATTAAAGACGGTAACGGCTTGTTCGGGGGGATTTGGTTCTTGTCCAAACTTAAAGGAGGATTCTGGGACTGGCCTTTTTGGCTATACTAGTGGTGGCACTTGGTTAACAACAAATTTCAAGCGCGAGATACAGTTCCAACAGGTCGCTTCTGATGAAATTTCCGTCATAATAAAAATTAGTTGGACCAGTAGAGGAATACCAAAATCATTTCAGGTAACCGAAACATTATTTAATCGCCAATAAATCAGTCGAAAGTCATCAAGTCCATAAAGTCCATAAAGTAAATGAAGCCAAAAATTCAAAAAATAATACAATCAAAGGAGCGAGGGTTTACCTTGCTTATCGCTATTGTAGTCACCTCAATGTTGCTTTTGGTAAGCTTTGTTGTGGCCAATATCGCCTTAAAACAGTTGGTTTTAGCTTCTGTTGGGACGGAATCCCAATACGCTTTTTATGCCGCAGATAGCGGCACAGAATGTGCTATTTATTGGGATTTGAAGGCTAATAATGGTGTCAGTTCATTTGGCATAAACAGCCCTGGCAGTATAACATGTAGTAGCCAGAGTATATCAACGGGTAGCCAATCCGTCCCGACCATACCATCTCAATCGAGTCTTATAGGGGGCGGGGGTTCGAACAATCGAACTAGTATTTTCAGCATCAATTTTACAAAAGGTTGCGCCATCGTAAGAGTCACCAAAAATTCCGATGGTACTACGACAATAGATTCTCGTGGCTACAATACATGTAACACATCGGCCCTTCGTCGTTTTGAAAGAGGAGTGACGCTGACATATTAGGGGAATTGACCTAATTTCTAATTATTCTAATTAACATAGATAAAAACCAATGACTAATTGGGATTTGTTTAGAAATTAGTATAATTAGGTCAATTAGAAATTATTTATGAAAAGAAATATTCCATCAGAAACAAGAACCAGATTGGAAGGACTAAAAAAAAGCCTGAAATACCATGCTCACCTCTACCACACTCTGGATAAACCGAAGATTTCCGACGAGGCGTATGATTCGCTTTTGCTTGAGTTACAGAGTTTAGAAGAAAAATACCCAGAACTTAAATCACCCAATAGTCCATCGGAAAGGGTTGGGGGTGAGCCTTTGAAAGAGTTTGTGAAAGTATCACATGCCGTACGACAGTGGTCGTATGATGATGTTTTTGATTTTAATGGGTTGAAGAAGTGGGATGAAAAAGTAAAAAATTTTATAAAAAAGGCTGGTTTGGAAAAAGAGAAAATCGAATATTGTTGTGAATTAAAAATAGATGGGTTAAAACTGGTTTTGACTTATGAGAACGGCGAATTGGTCCGTGGTGCCACTCGCGGTGACGGAGAAGTCGGAGAGGATGTGACTCACAATGTCAGGACGATAGGCAGTATTCCTCTCGTGCTGAAAGATAAAGTAAATATTGTGGTAGTCGGGGAAGCTTGGATAGGTAAAAAAGATTTGGATGCAATAAACAAAACTAGAACTGTACAAGGTGAGACCTTGTATGCAAATACGCGCAATCTAGCCGCTGGAGCCATGAGGCAACTTGATCCGAAAATAGCAGCTGAGAGAAGGCTTGATTCTTTCATATACGACATAGATGAGATAAAATTTCCAATTTCCAATTTCCAATTTCCAAAAAATCAATCAGATGAATTGTTGTTATTAAAAAAGTTTGGTTTTAAAATCAATCAAAATTTCTCTGTTTTTGATAACTTGGAAGGAGTCGAAAAATTTTATCAGAACTGGGCAAAGAAAAAAGACTCTCTGGACTATGGACTAGATGGTGTTGTCATCAAGGTTAATTCCAATAAAATCCAAAAAGCTTTGGGATATACTGGTAAATCACCACGCTGGGGTGTGGCCTACAAGTTTCCAGCAGAGCAAGTGACCACTGTTGTGGAAGATATTGTTTTGCAGATTGGGCGAACTGGGGTTCTCACTCCCGTGGCTCATCTCAGGCCTGTTCTCGTCGCTGGTTCTAATGTTTCTCGGGCTACGCTCCACAACGAAGACGAAATCCGTCGTCTTGATGTTCGAATTGGTGACACTGTTATCCTACAAAAAGCAGGGGATGTTATTCCGGATATAGTTTCCGTGGTCAAGGAATTGCGTACTGGGAAGGAAAAGATTTTTCTTTGGCCAACACATGTCTCTCAATGTGGGGGGGACGGAAAAATAGAAAGAATAGCTGGACAGGCGGCGTGGAGGTGTGTAGATAAAAACTCATTTGATCAACAGAAACGCAAATTTTATCACTTCGTTTCCAAGAAATCTTTTGATATTGTGGATTGTGGGCCAAAAGTTGTTGATGTACTTCTCGAACAAAATCTAATTTCTGAATATGCCGATATTTTTTCATTGAAAAAGGGAGACCTTTTGTCCTTGCCCCGATTTGCAGAAAAGTCGGTGGATAATCTACTCTCGTCTATCGAAAAGGCTCGAAACGTAACCTTACCTCGTTTTATTATAGGGCTCTCCATTCCGCAGGTGGGGGAAGAGACGGCATACTTGTTGACGGAGAATTTCCAATTTACAGTTAATAATTTACAAAAAGCCACAAAAGAAGACCTGGAAAAGATTAATGGTGTTGGGCCAATAGTTGCCGACTCAATAGTTTTTTTCTTCAAATCCAAAGAAAATCAAAAAATAATCAAAAATCTTTTAAGGGAAGTAGAAATAAAAATTGAAAGTCAAAAGTCGAAAGTGAAAAGTAAATTACAAGGAAAGATTTTTGTTTTTACTGGTACATTAACCAAATTGTCGCGTGATGAAGCTAAGGGAAAAATTCGTCTGCTTGGCGGGACAGCTTCGGAAAGTGTTTCAAAAGAGACGGATTATGTTGTGGCTGGAGAAAATGCGGGCTCAAAGCTCCAAAGGGCCAGAGAATTAGGAATCCCAGTTTTAGATGAGGCGCAGTTTCAACAACTCCTCCAAGATTAAAAAAGGTGTTAATATACAAATATGATTACGAACAATGACATACAAAATCTAGCCACTCTTTCTCGTATTGAAATTAGCGAAGAGGAAGCTCTCTCCCTGACTTCTGAAATTGATTCAATCTTGGGCTATGTTAGCCAGATTGAAAATATGCCCGTGGGCAACGATCTGGAGATTTCGTCACAAAGAAACATCCTGAGAAAAGATGTTATAACCCATGAAACCAGTCAGTATACAGAAGATATTTTATCAAACGCCCCAAGAAGAGAAGGTGATTTCCTCAAAGTTAAAAAAATATTATAAGGAGTTAAAAGTTAAAGGTGTGAAAGTGAAAAGTAAATTCTAAATCCATGATAGATTTGCAAAAATTAACAATAAAAGATGCAAGAGTAAAGCTGGACGCAAAAGAATTTTCTGCGATTGACTTGGCTAGCACTTATTTGGAAAAAATAGAAAAGACCAATACGGAATTAAATGCCTATCTGGAAGTTTACGACGATGTGTTGGAACAGGCCAAAGCGGCTGATGAAAGGATTGCAAAGGGAGAATCACTTCCACTTCTAGGTATTCCACTTGCTATAAAAGACAACATTGTCATAAAAGGCAGAAAGTCCACTTCTGGTTCTAAAATATTGGAAAATTATATTTCACCATATGACGCTACAGTCATAGAAAAATTGAAGACCCAAGGGGCGGTTTTTCTAGGTCGGACAAACATGGACGAATTTGCTCTGGGGTCATCCACAGAAAACTCCGCATACGGTGTAACAAAAAATCCACACGACAGGGGACGAGTATCAGGGGGCACATCAGGGGGATCAGCCGCGGCGGTAAGTGCTAGTATGGCTTTAGGCGCTCTTGGGTCAGACACAGGAGGTTCTGTTCGACAGCCATCCAGTTTTTGCGGAGTAGTTGGTCTGAAACCTACATACGGAGGGGTTTCTCGTTATGGTCTCATGGCGGCTGTTTCGTCTTATGATGTAATAGGGGCGATAGCAAAAACGCTTTCTGATGCGGAAATTATATTTGAGGCGATAAAAGGAAACGATCCGCTAGACAGTACAACTATCACAAACAAGACATATGAAAAATCCGAAATTCGAAGAACGAAATCCGAAAAGGTAATCGGGGTGCCGTGGGATTTGATAGAGGGAGAAGGAATTGATGTGGCGGTAAAAGAAAATTTCAGAGAATCTGTCAAAAAATTTGAAAATCTGGGATACGCCGTCAAAGATATTAGATTACCAAATTGTCTTGCTCTATATTATATCCTGAACTTTGCCGAAGTTTCTTCTAACTTGTCTAGGTTCGATGGGGTTAAGTATGGTTTACATGTAGACGGCAAGGACTTGCTCGATGATTACAAACTGACCAGAGGGCAGGGTTTCGGCAAAGAAGCTAGGAGAAGAATTCTTCTCGGCACATATATTTTGTCGGCCGGTTATTACGACGCATACTATGGCAAAGCTCAATCTGCCAGAGTGGCCTTAAGAGCTCAGTTTGAAAAGATTTTTACAGACGTTGATTTAGTTTTAACACCGACAACTCCTGCACCAGCTTGGAAAATAGGTGAAAAAAGCGATCCTTTGTCGATGTATCTAGAAGATATTTTCACAGTAACGGCAAATATAGTCGGTTTACCCGCTGTTTCTCTACCATCCGGATTTGTAAGTATAGAAGGAAAAAATTTACCTCTAGGAATTCAAGTCATGGCTTCACACGGAAAGGAGGATTTACTTTTTGAAGTGGGGAAGAAGTTTGAAAACTTGTCCCGTTAGAGATAATATAAACTAGTACGTATGATTATAGAATTATTACAAAATAATAAATTTAGGGTCTCCGATCTCAAGATTGAGGATCTCTATCTCTAACGGGATGGCTGATGATAAAAAACCAGAAAGTGTTCCACCTACATCCGGGTTTTCACATCCAGATCCTTTTGTGGAAGTTGTCTGGACTATATTGGCGGTCTTACTTATTATTTATGTTATAAATGGCATTATCTCAGTGTTTTTATCTGACTCATTCTCTTCGTCAGGACCAGTTTTTTGGTTCAAGACACATATGATGGATATTCTTCTCTCGATTTTTTATTATCTAAAATACATAATGGTTCTTCTCTCAGTTGGTCTTGCTTTCTGGATAATGGATTTTTATAAAAAAGTAGTAGTTTTACGCAAAGCCGAGTCTGCACTTTTATATGTAGAGACAGCTAAATCAGAGAAGGTTGGTAATCCGATGTGGGAAAGAATACTAAAAAATAGCGATTCTCTAAATGAAAATGATTGGCGACTGGCTATAATCGAAGCCGATATTATGTTGGATGAATTGCTGGAAAAAATGGGTCTTGTGGGAGAAACCATAGGAGATAGATTGAAAACTGTGCAGAGTGCTGACTTCAAAACTATAGATGCGGCGTGGGAGGCTCACAAGATCCGCAACCAGATAGCCCACGAAGGCGGGGAGTTTATAATAAATCAGCATGAGACGAAGAGAGTGATCGGTTTATATGAAAGTGTCTTCCAAGAATTTAAGGTTATATAATAAAAAACTCCCGAAGGAGTTTTTTATTTCTTGTTGCGGGGCCACGATTTGCACGTGGGTCCCAAGGTTATGCTTACCACTATGACTTTCGCCACTTGTTTATGTTTGTGGTCTGGACTATACCATCTCCATGTTTTTCAAAACGAAGGAGCTCATCATCTAGTCTCTACACATTTATTAGTTAAGTTTATTTAACCAAATTTAGCTCGGAATTGTCCTTCTTTTGAGAGAGGATTTCTCCGAATTTGACGAGTGCACTCCCGCGGATTTCTCCGAAGGGGGCCCATACGATTGAGCCTTGTGAGATACTGCTTCTCCACCCCGCTTTGTATAGTTTATAGGTTTTTTGATCTGAGTGCAAGTTGGCATAAAGCACAGAATAGTTATCAACAATTAATTCTTTACTATTGTACTTATGATATAATGTAGTATATGGCAAGATATGATGAGAGAATCAAAGCAAGGATAAAAAGAAAGGAAGGAATTTCGATAGGTATTATCGCACAAGAGCTTGGTGTTTCAAAAAGTTCTGTCAGTTTGTGGTGTAGAGATATTCTTCTTACTTTTAAACAGGTAGAACAGCTAAAGAAGCAAAGGGGAAGTGTTATGGGTCGGTGGATGGGTGCAGAGTCTAATAGAAAAAAGAAAAGAGATGCTATTGAAAAAGCAGACCTTTTTGGTAAAAGACTTATTAAAAAAGTTTCTAAAAAGGACTTGCTATTGATTGGTGTAGCTCTTTATTGGTGTGAAGGTTCAAAAACCGACACTACCAGTAGTTTTATGTTTGTTAATTCTGATCCAAATATGCTATTAATTATGAAAAAGTTTTTGATTTCTGTCATGGGTGTTCATCCGGATGATCTCGTTTGCGGCATTCAAATAAACAGAATACATGAAAATAGGATAAAAAAAGTATTGATTTTTTGGAAAAAACTGTTAAACTTGAAAAGTTCTCAAATAAGAAAGCCTTATTATATTAATACTAAAGTAAATAAGGTCTATGAGAATTATAATAAGTATTACGGTGTCTGCAGATTGTTTGTTAGAAGGAGTAAGAATTTGAAGTATAAGACAGTTGGATTAATAAAAGCGCTTAAGAACGAAATATTGTCGGCGTAGCTCAGTTAGTAAGAGCATCTCACTCATAAAGAGAAGGTCCCAAGTGCAACTCTTGGCGTCGACACAAGTTTGTTTTTAGTATGAAAAAAGGTTATATTTCATTAGTATTTCTAATAAATGCGGTTGTAGCTCAGCTGGTTAGAGCGCCGGCCTGTCACGCTGGAGGTCGTGGGTTCAAGTCCCATCAACCGCGCAAGACCAAAAATCACTAGGTTTTCTTCCTAGTGATTTTTGTGTCTATGTGTGTAAGAGAAGAAATGTCTGGGAGACATTTCGTTGGGACATGAAGACCTTTTGAGTCTAAAATTGAGCTAGCGAAAATTTTAGCCAAAAGGTGTACTGAAGCTGTAAGCTTCAAGTCCCATCAACCGCGCAGAGGATAAAAAATACAAAAAATTTTTTACCAACCTAACTTATATGTTAAATTGTTATACACAGATCTAGTTACGATTTTTTTGGAAGGAGTATAATTAAAGGCATGAAAGAATTTATTTTATTCCTTCACCCAATGCTCGGAGTATTTGGTGTTATTACTGCGGTATGGGTTTTTGTCGAAGTGCTTAATGTTTCTGAAAGGAATCTGAAGCGCATTAATATCGCTAGTATTCTAACGGCCATATTGATGGTTTTGACTTGGATTACCAGTGGATATTGGTATATCGTCTATTATGCTGGAGACAGGGCTTTGATTTTAAAGGGTCCATGGGCCTTTGCGCACAACCTAGTCATGGAATCAAAGGAACATGTTTTCTTTATTGTTCTTGTTTTGTCACTATTTTTACCAATTGTTACAAAGAGTAACAATCTTCTTGAAAACAAGCCCGCCCGGTCACTAGTTTTAACTCTGACAGTTTTGATTGTCTTGATTTCACTTGCACTAGAAGGGGCTGGTGGCATTATTTCCTTTGCTGTTCGAATGAGTCTATTAGGTAACATCTAACCCAGAAATAATCATGAACTCTACATTAAATAAAACAACAGTGGGATTCGGAATTGCCTCTGTCGTTGTAATAATTCTGAATACCGTACTAACAATTACCAAAGAGCTGTACCCGCCGCTTTTGACTTACATGAAAAGCATTTCTATACTCGGCGTCAAACATCACTGGCTTTTTCATGGATTAAGTATTGTCGTTCTTTTCTGTATCAGTGGTTGGATTTTTTCAAAAAAAGAATTTGGAGTAACTGATTCAAGTCTTTCTAAAACTATTGCATGGACTACGATTTTAAGTTCACTTGGAATATTCATTTTCTTTTTAATAGAATTGTTTAAATAATGAAAAAAACTGAATATACCAGAGAAGAAATGAAACTTTTTCATAAGATGAACTCTCCGCAGAAAATACAGGATTATTTAAACTCACTTCCATTCAACTTTGAGGAGGGGTGGGGGACATGCATGTCACCAAGGAAAGTTTTGGAGATGGGGAAGGCTGATTGTTTGGAGGGGGCAATTTTTGCCGCAGTGGTTTTGGAATTTCATGGACACAAACCGCTTCTTCTTGATTTGCGTTCCACAAAAAAGCCATATGACTATGATCATGTCGTGGCGGTTTTCAAACAGTTTGACTGTTTCGGGGCAATTTCAAAAACAAACCATGGTGTTTTACGATATCGTGAGCCAGTTTATAAAACAGTGAGGGAGTTAGTCATATCTTTTTTTCATGAGTATTTCTTGGATAATGGCAAGAAAACTTTGAGAGAGTATTCTGAGCTTTTGGATTTGTCTAAACTAAAATGCGACCGAGCGCGAGCGAAGGGAGTACTGAGGCCAGCAGACCGAACGTGGCGAACATCAGAGAAAGATATCTGGCAGGTCCACGAGGCGCTAGATAAAATAAAACACTATCCCATGCTTTCAAAAAAACAAATAAAAAACTTGCGAAAAGCAGATAAGATAGAGATCACTGCCGGCAAATTAGTGGAGTGGAAGAAATCCAAAAATTGAAGTAGTATAAACCCTACGCCGGTGTAGCTCGGGTAGTCAGAGCACGTCATTGGTAATGACGAGGCCGTGGGTGCAAGTCCCTCCACCGGCTCCATTATTTTTTGCCACCTTAGCTCAGTTGGTAGAGCACGTCTTTCGTAAAGACGGGGTCCCCAGTCCGATTCTGGGAGGTGGCTCCAGTTTTGTAGAAAAAGATACAGAAGACCCAAGAGCGTGGGACGCGCGAAGCGCGTCCCACTGATTTCCCCCTATTTTTCCTAACGAATTCGGAGCACCGTGATAAATATAGGCAAAAACGGTCTAAATAAACAGCAATAAGTCATAGAAAACTAAAGTATGATAGGATTATCTTCTAATGGAAAATATTAAAGCCAAAATAGAAAAGATCGAAGAAGACATGCAATCCTCTGGCTTTTGGGATAATAAAAGCGAGGCGCAAGCCAAAATAAAAGAGCTAGGGCGTTTGAAAGAGGAGCTTTTGGGCGTCGGTAAATACGACAAGGGCGATGCGGTTATGACTATTTTCTCCGGTGCAGGTGGCGATGATGCTGAGGATTTCTCGGCGATCCTACTAAATATGTACATGAAATTTTTTGCTAAGCGCGGCTTTGGTGTCAGTATTTTACATAAGAACGAAAACGACCACGGTGGATATAGAAATGTAACGGTTGAGATAACAAGTCCTGCTTCGCATAAAGCTTCGCAGGATTTCGGATCCTATGGGATACTCAAAAATGAATCCGGTGTTCATCGTCTTGTGCGGATTTCACCTTTTAACGCTTCCCAAAAACGCCATACATCTTTCTCCATGGTCGAAGTTATTCCAAAATTTGAAAAAACATCTAAACTAAGTGACCTAGACATTCCCGAGTCCGATATTCGCGTGGAGCTCTCACGCTCTTCCGGTCCGGGAGGGCAAAATGTCAACAAGCGCGAGACAGCGGTGCGTGTTGTTCATATTCCAACAAATCTCTCGGCCCAGAGTGATAACGAGCGTTCTCAAGGTCAGAACAAAGAAAAGGCCATGCAGATTCTGTATGGCAAAATTTATAAAGCTCTCGAAGACGAGCGTATTTCAAAAGAAAAAGGCATGTATATTTCCAAAACGACCCAGATAGAATGGGGTAACCAAATCCGCTCGTATGTCATGCATCCTTACAAAATGGTAAAGGACCATCGTACAGGAGCAGAAACGAGCAACATTGACGCGGTTTTAGATGGAGACTTGGATGATTTCATTGAGGGAGAGAAGAGCTTGACTACGTAGATACATTGTATATACTTAAACCATGATGACAACTAAAATTCAAAAATGGGGTAACAGTTTAGCTATGCGGCTGCCAAAAGACCTGGCAAGAAACTTTAACTTAAGAGCTGGTTCGAAAGTGACCGTTATACGAAAAAGCTTAACTTTTGAAGTGAAGCCTGAAACAGTGATTTCACGGAAATATACCTTAGATGAATTGCTAAAAGGCATAACGAAGAAAAATATTCATCCTGAAACGGATTGGGGTAAGCCGATGGGCAAAGAGATATGGTAAGAAAAAAATACATACCAAAACGTGGGGATATAATTTGGCTTAATTTCTCTCCGACTGAAGGCCATGAACAAGGCGGACGCCGCCCTTCTCTGGTGCTTTCACCAGAGCCTTATAATAGGTTAATAAAGTTAGCGATAGTTTGTCCAATCACTCAAAAGATTAAAGGCTATAGTTTTGAAGTTCCTGTCTCAATTGGGAAAATAAAAGGAGTTATTCTTAGCGATCACATAAAGTCAATTGCTTATAAAGAGCGAAAAATTAAATATATTGGCCAGGTATCTGAAATAATTATTAAAGAAGTTATTCAAAAAATTAGAGCTATAATAGGGCCGTATGGTTATGATCGCGACTGGCAGACAGGACTTATTTTCCCGGATGATAAGCCAAGAGGTAAAGAGGTGTAGTAAATAATGACTACATTTGTGATATAATTGAAGAATGATTCGCTTTGATAAAGTCTCAAAAGTCTATACAGATAAATCCATCGCTTTGGATGATGTCTCTTTTTCTATTGAGCCAAAGGAGTTTGTTTCTATCGTTGGCCACTCTGGGGCAGGGAAGACGACGCTTCTGAAGATGTTTCTAGCAGAAGAGAGGCCGACCAAAGGCAAGGTCTTTTTCGAGTCGACCGATGTCTCTACCCTAAAGAAAAGAGAAATAAACGATTTCCGTCGCAAAGTCGGTGTGGTTTTCCAGGATTTTCGTCTTTTGCCTCACAAGAACATATATGAAAATATCGCTTTTGCTATGGAGGCGGCTGGACGGACGGATGAGGAGATAGAGGCCGATGTTCCCCACGTGCTTGATTTGGTAGACCTAGGCAAGAAAATATGGAATTTCCCTGGAGAACTTTCTGGCGGAGAGAAACAGCGTGTATCCATCGCTCGGGCTATAGTTAATCAGCCGGATGTGGTTATCGCCGATGAGCCGACGGGCAATCTCGATCCTCTGAACACGTATGATATCGTTCAGATTTTGAAGAAGATAAACGATCTAGGTACGACGGTTATACTGACTACCCACAATAAAGGAGTGATAGATTCTCTGAAAAAACGAGTTATAACCATGGAAAATGGTCGTATAATAAGAGATGATCAACAAGGCAAATATGTTATTTAAATTCACGAGCGTAGCGAGTATAATTTAAATAATCCCATCCCCAATTTTGAACAATATATGACACAAAGCGTAAAACAAAGTAGAATAGAGAATATTACTAGCGACGCTGGCCCGAATAGGGCCGGACTATTCGTCCGCGCGTCGGGTGGTGATTTACTAGCAAAATTGGGGAGGGATGGTGATTTTTATAATCGCTTCGCTCATTAAAAATCAACCATGCTTTGGATCAAAATAAAAAGAGTGGCGCGTTCGGGTTTCTACAGCTTTTGGCGTAATGGCTTTATTTCACTTTCTTCCATCCTGGTTATGATGGTCACACTTTTTGTCATCGGTTCGGTTATTTTCTCCGGAGCAATTCTCAGTTCCACTCTCAATCAGATAAAAGACAAGGTTGATATTAATGTCTACTTTGTTTCTTCTGCGAGCGAAAGTGATATTTTGGCAATGAAGAAAACTCTAGATGGTCTTCCAGAGGTTGCTCCTCCTGTAGTCTATGTTTCCGCAGTAGACGCCCTTGCCGCTTTCAAAAAACGACACGAAAATGATCAGTTTACTCTACAGGCATTGGATGAACTGGGTTCAAATCCCCTAGGAGCAACGTTAAATATAAAAGCCAAAGACCCATCACAATACGCAAGCATCGCCTCTTTCCTCAATGATAAAACAGCAGAAGCCACGGGTGGAACTGGCATTATAGACAAAGTGAATTATTATCAGAATAGGGAAGCTATCGATCGGCTGACCAACATAATAAATTCGGCTAATCGTCTCGGATTTATATTGACTATTTTCCTCATCATTATTTCTGTACTTATTACGTTCAACACAATTCGGCTGGTCATATATATGTCGCGCGATGAAATATCAGTCATGCGTCTTGTGGGCGCGTCTACCAACTACATCCGTGGGCCGTTCTTTATCGCTGGGGCCATATATGGTTTCATCTCAGCAATTCTGACGCTTATACTTTTTTACCCTATCACCATATGGCTCGGTAACACTACGCAGGATTTCTTTGTAGGTCTGAACATTTTCCACTACTACACCGAAAACTTCGGGCAGATTTTCCTCATAATAGTTGCCTCCGGTGTGGTTATCGGCTCGGTGTCAAGTTACCTTGCTGTTCGGAAATACTTGAAAGTATGATTCATATACAGTAAGGTAATCAGGAATTCATAATGAAGAAAAATCACAAATACATTTTTGTAGTGGGTGGGGTAATGTCTGGGGTGGGCAAGGGTATAACTACAGCATCTATCGGCACCATCCTTCAATCAAAGGGCTTTCGCATGAACCTCATCAAAGCCGACCCATATCTCAACGTCGACGCGGGTACCATGAACCCCACCGAACACGGTGAGGTTTTTGTTTTAGATTCTGGATTAGAGACTGATCAGGACATGGGTAACTATGAACGTTTTCTCGGTAAGTCGTTATTTTCTGAAAACTATATGACTAATGGAGCGGTTTTCAAACATGTCATTGATAAAGAACGGGCACTTAGCTATAAAGGTAAATGTGTCGAGCCGGTTTTCCATATTACTGAAGAAATTCTACGACGCATTGAAGCCTCAATACAAAAAACAAAGGCTGAGATAAGTGTTTTTGAAATTGGCGGTACTGTTGGTGAGTATCAAAACGCAATATTTTTGGAGGCTGCTCGTATGCTGAAGCTTAAATATCCTAAAGACGTTATGTTTGTGATGGTCAGTTATCTGCCAGTACCAAGGAATCTCGGTGAAATGAAAACAAAGCCGACCCAAAATGCTGTGCGACAGTTGAACTCGTATGGCATTAACGCCGATATGATTATTGCTCGCAGTCACGTGCCATTAGATTATAAAAGAAAGGAAAAAATTGCTTTTTCGACTGGCGTATCGGTGGACGCCGTCATCTCCGCTCCGGATGTGGAGAGTATTTATGATGTACCTATCAATTTCGAAAAAGATGCTCTGGGTCAGCGTGTCTTGGAGCATTTTGGTTTGAAACCAAAACAAAAAGATTTAAAAGAGTGGCGACGGATGGTGGAAAAACGTAAAAATGCCAGAAAAAAGTTAAGGATTGCTGTAGTTGGTAAATATTTTAATACAGGGGATTTTATGCTCTCAGACGCCTACATTTCAGTTATTGAAGCGGTAAAATTTTCATCCATTTGGGCCGGAGCCAAGAGCGAGTTGGTCTGGGTTAATTCAAAAGATTATGAGATAAATTCCAAGAGACTTTCTGAACTAAAAAAATTCGATGGTATTATCGTTCCGGGAGGTTTTGGACAGTCGGGCATAGAGGGGGTTATCAAGGTTATAAAATTTGTGCGAGAAAATAAAATTCCGTTTTTTGGACTTTGTTATGGTATGCAACTGGCTACTATTGAATATTGTCGAAATGTTTTGGGCTGGAAAGACGCCAACACGGCAGAAATAAATCCCAAAAGTTCTCACGTCGTAATAGACATAATGCCAGAGCAAAAGAAAAATTTGGCTGATGGTAAATACGGGGCCAGTATGAGACTTGGTACTTATCCTGCCATTTTGAAGAAGGGGACCGTGGCCTATAGTGCCTACAAAGCTTTAGAGATTTCCGAGAGACATCGACACCGATACGAAGTAAATCCAGAGTATATAGTCGATATAGAGAAAGCCGGTTTAGTTTTTTCCGGCGCCTCGCCTGATGGAAAACTTATGGAAATAGCCGAACTACCAAAATCTGTCCACCCATTTTTTCTCGGCACACAATTTCACCCAGAATTCAAAGCCAGACCACTTGAGCCACACCCACTTTTTACCGCTTTCATCGAGGCTTGTTTGAAACACAAAAAATAATTATGACTACGCAAATCGGAATTGGATTGGCTTTTGTGGCTATGCTCTGTTGGGGGTTTGCTGATTTTCTTATTCAGAAATCATCTCGTAAATTTGGTGACTGGGAAAGTTTGTTTGTTATCACAGGTTTTGGCGCGCTCATACTTCTTCCTTTTGTTTGGAACTCGCTGTACTCGGTTTTGACAAATCAAACTGATGAGCTCTTTATTCTTCTTGTCTCGAGTGTTTTTATTTTTATCGCCACCCTTCTTGACTTTGAGGCCCTGAAAAAAGGGAAGTTAGCTATTGTCGAACCCATCTGGTCTATAGAAGTCCCAGCCGCAGCCCTTCTGGCTTATTTTATCATCGGCGAAAGAATATCAGGGCTACAAATATTATTGATTATCCTTTTGATTGTCTGTTTAATTTTAGTCGCCTTTCGAGAGAGAACATTTAATAAAAAATTCTTTATTGAAAAGGGGGTGATCATCGCCTTCTTTGGATCTTTTCTTATGGGAGGAGCAAACTTTTTTATGGGATGGGCGGGAAGAATTTCCAATCCTCTGATGGTGGTTTTCTTTACAAATGTTTTTATGGCTTTGGCCACTTTTGCCTATCTAGTTTTTAAGGGCCAAATGCACAAAGTGACAGAGCATTTAAGAAATGACTATCAACTATTATTGCCCATGGCCATCTCGAACAACGTTGCTTGGGTTGCTTTTGTATTCGGTATGAGTTTGGCACCTATAGCAGTAGTGACTGCACTTTCGGAAAGTTACATAATCATAGCCGTACTTCTGGGGCTTACGGTCAATAAAGAAAAATTGCACTCTCATCAAAGACTGGGCCTCTGCGGTGCCGTCGTCACGGCAGTTATTTTGGCGGTAGTGACGTCTTCATAATTTGTAAAACTTCACTTTTTCGGGTATTGTTTTGTAATTGCGGGATCATCTAATGGTAGGATAGTCGCCTCTGAAGCGATTCATCTTGGTTCGAGTCCAAGCCCCGCAGCCGTCGTGGATTTTGTACACACAAACGGTCAAATTCGTTTTGTTTTTCAACAGTATTGAGAGGTTCTAACCGTTCCCTTATCGCACTAATATCTTTTGTAATTCTTTTTATTGGAAAGAGTGATTTCTCTGTGTTAATACTGAGTATTTTATCCTTTAAGACGAGGTCTGAACCTAAAGCTGATAAAATTGCCCGCCTTGTCTCCATTGTGCCATTTTCAGACTTATATTTTGCATTTTCGCTTTTGAGCTTGTTTCAAAAGATTTTTCAATTAATCACTAGTGTCTAGGTTGTTTGCGATAGTAGAGTAAATAGCTGGACTTCTGGTGGGAATAGTTATATAATAGACACATTACTTATAATTAATCCGCACACTAACTTTTGTCTTGTCTCTCGGTTGCTATATTGGGAATTGAGCAAATGTTAAAAGTCTCTGTCCTGTTTGGATATACATCTGGAATCTGAGACAGGGCAACGAGACAAAAGTTAGTGTGCGGATAAAACAAAATATGGAACTAAAAGCTTTGTGTATGCGATGTAGAGATGTAAAAAACAAACCTACAATGCAAGTTATGAATAATCCGAAGGTTTCAGAGAAAAACAACAGATTTTCAGCAAAAGGTCAGTGCGCAAAATGCGGTGGAAATATGTTTAAGTTCATGTCCAAAGACGACGCCCAAAAACTGAAATAAGCAGCTGAAATAATCCAAAAAAGACTTCATGTGTTAGAATTCATCCGAACACCAACTTCGGCATTGTGTTTTTGTTGTGGTACAGAATTAGTCGTTGAATAATGTTTTTTGATAGAATATTTATAAAATTGATTAAAACTATGAAAACACCACACAACAATGCCGAAGTTGGTGTGCGGATAAAAACCATGGAGTTTTTTGGTGCAAAAAATAGAAAAATAATCACTCTAATCAATGAACAAATATCTTAATTTTATTAAAATCGCTCTTTCCGATAAAAGCAAAACCGGCGCTATTGTCAGAAGCTCGAGTTATGTTGTTAGGGCTGTTCTCAAACTGATATCCGGTCGTCCATTACAAAAAATAGTCGAATACGGATCCGGTGATGGTGTCATGACTTTGGAGCTTTTGAAGCATCTTTCTCCACAAGGTCGGCTTCTGGCTGTCGAGACCGATTCGGATTTTGTAAAGATATTGAAGCAAATTAATGATCCAAGGCTTTTGGTGATAGAGGATAGTATGCAAAATGTCTCTAGAAATATAGAGAAGTATGGTTTTGATAGCGCAGACCTTTTTATCTCCAGCGTTCCTTTTTCCTATCTTTCAAAATCTGAGAGGGAAGAGATATGTGATTTGACCAGACACAGTCTTGCCTCAAGTGGCATGTTTATTATTTTTCATCAATACTCAAATCTCATGGCCAAGCCACTGCGCATGTTTTTTGGGTGGGTCAAGGTTGGTTTTGAACCACTGAACTTTCTCCCATGTTTTATTATTTCTGCTATGATATAATTAATCCGCACACTAAATTTGACATTGTCTCTAGGTTGCTACTTAAATTGTTCGGTGGAATAATAACTTTCACTTAATAAGGTTACAACTTTAAAATCAGAGACAGGGCAACGATGTCAAAATTAGTGTGCGGATATATGGCTAAAGGCGAAACACACAGAAAAGAAAAAAAGAAACCAAAGAAGGCAAAATAGATAAAGCTTTGGTATAATTCATCCGCACACTAACCCTCATTTCATTATGTTCTATGTATATGTGCTAAACAGTAATAAGTATAATGAGATGTACATAGGTTCTACTAATGATCTAAAGAGAAGAATCATAGAACATAATAGAGGCAAGGTAGAATCAACAAGAAACAAGAAACCTTATAAACTTGTTTACTATGAAGCCTATGTGGAAGAGTCAGATGCGCGAAGGAGAGAAAAAATGTTAAAGTTAAGAGGTCAATCCAGAAATCAATTAAAATTAAGATTAAAAGACACACTAGCGCAAAATGAGAGTTAGTGTGCGGATAAACATGCGAAAAATACCACTGTCTCTTGAGGAATTAAAAAATCTGAGAAAGCCTCTACGCAACCCAGACCTTGAACTAAAAGGAAAACTTAGCCTATTGGATATTTTGGCTGTTGCTATAACCGAACGTGTCGGTACTATGGGATTTTTTCTCATTATCTTTTTCTGGACGATAATTTGGTTGGGTTGGAATATGCTTGGCCCGGCTGAGTTTCATTTTGACCCATATCCCGCTTTTGTCTTGTGGCTTTTTATCTCCAACCTCTTACAGCTTATTCTCATGCCTATTCTTCTTATAGGGCAGAATCTCCAAGGAAAGCAGGCTGAAAGTAGAGCAGAAGCTGATTTTGAAATAAATAAAAAAGCGGAAAAAGAAATTGAAACCATACTCATTCACCTCGAAAATCAGAATGAAATGATGCTGGAAATATTGCAAAAGTTGGATAGGAAAGGATAATACAATTTCGTCGGCTCACTATTTCGAGAAAGAGATTTTATCTGCGACGAGAGAGGAGCGCGTGAATGTGTAATCACATTCACAGCG
This sequence comes from Minisyncoccota bacterium, assembly GCA_036517395.1. GTDB lineage: Bacteria > Patescibacteriota > Minisyncoccia > Phycocordibacterales > DATDWN01 > C7867-006. The sequence goes on along the minus strand of DATDWN010000015.1, from coordinate 29 downwards.
TCCGAACGAGGAGTAGCAATGGTAAAAAC
>DATDWN010000014.1:0-28809 GCA_036517395.1 Minisyncoccota bacterium | reverse complement strand
ACATAACGTGCTATTCGAGCAAAATCCATTTCTCTAATTTCATATCTAGAATTATCTAAATCTATGCAATTTATTTTATCATTACTAACAACAAGATTATCAGGTTTAAAATCACCATGAATATAAATTTTTTGGCTTTTAAAATAACTCCCTGATTCAAAAAGTGATTTATTTATAAACACCCAACAATTTTCAAGCACTTTATAAAAATGATCTAACTCATGATTAGTCAGGTTATTTTTAATATATTCCAATTTCTTCATTGCTGGATAAGTTTCCACAGACCACCAGTCCTTCATATGTTTCTCTTTATATGTTGAGGTAATATTATGAAAATTACCTATAAACTTACCAGTTTCGTAACGTAACTGGTGATTATTAACATCAATGTTGGAACGGCTGAAGCGATGAGTATGAGAGAAAAATTATTTAGAGAAGGAGTACACGGAAATTATATAGCCCAAAGTTTTGCCGGGATAAATACAATTAAAGCTATGGGTATGAGAAAAAAATTTTATAAAGAAGTATCGAATAAGGAATTTGTAGCCCTAAGTCTTTCTGGTGTTGGAACGGCTGAAGCGATGGCTATGAGAGAAAAATTATTTAGAGATGGTGTAAATAAAGATTATGTTGCATACAGTCTTGCTGGAGTAAACACGAAACAGGCATACAAATTTCGTGAGCATTATTTTAAAAATGATCCTGAAAGAATGGCAAGAAGTTTTGAAACTGGATGGTCAGTGACAAACGGGGTTATCTGTCGTTATGGTTATTAAAATATGTTGTGTAAATAAAATTTAGGCGTGTTTTAATTTTCTGTTGTGATTTTTTAGATATAAATTCTTAACATATTTCATTATTAGTTGGACTATTCCCGCACTTCTTGTTGATTTTACAATAAATTTTTCCAAGAAAAAACCCGGTTTATATTTCTCTTTTGATTGCCTTAATCCAAGTATACCGAGATCCTGCTCCCAGTTAAAGTGTTTTAAACCTTTAGAATTTAAAAATTTTGCTTCTTCCCAGTTTAATACATCATAGATAGCCCTATGAAAAAAAGCGTCGTATTTAGCAAAATGTGAAATAACAAAATCGTTATCTAATATTTCATGTACATTAAATCCAACTAGGAGACCATCCACATACAAAGAAACGACCCTAACACGGTCGTCCTTAATTTCAAACATTTTTTGAAAAGCTTTGTATTCATTCATTTCAAAGCAATTTTCTATTTTTTTGTTCCTTGCCCATCTGTGAAATAATTCTTCATATTCCTGTTTGGGCGCATCTTGAATCGAGGAATCTTTTGCTTTGTAATCTGGATACTTCCTCATAAACTGTCTAATCTCTCTCCCAGATGAATTCTCCTGAAGAATCTCCATATTAGCCAGATTGGGAATATAATAAATATAGTCATGAGAATCTCTGTCAGAGATAGCGTTAAATTCTGAAACTGGTAGATTTTTTGCTATTTCTTCGGGAATAAGTTTTAAAAATTTAACTTTAAATTTCTTTTTGGAATAATCCAAGAGAGTAGAAGTGGTTTCTGAAATCATGTTTGTCCCGATAAAAGAAAGGTATGGTTTATTTGTGACATAATCATAAAAAAGCACAACTAGATTATTGTTTAATTCAGAAAACATCATCTTTTCGTTGATATCCCAAATCCATATACTAGTAAAATTAAAATCGGAATAAGGTGGAAATCCTTTAGTTATGTTCTCTACCTCTTCCTTGTCACTAAACTCAATTTTTTTAAAATTTGGAAATTGTGGAATCATAGATTTTATTTATCAAAACAAATCTAATAGATATTTGCTTTAGGATATCTTGTTCCTCTTTTTACAAAATTCGTCTCTACATCTTTTGTTTCAAAAAGTTTTTGAAAATATTGGACTATTTTTTTAGTATTTAAGCCGTTTTGACAAGTATAGACATCAGCGCTGAAAAAACCTCTCGCAGGAAAAGTGTGAATACTTATATGACTTTCTGCAATAACCACAAAACCACTCCAACCTCCTGGATCTTTTTTGTGATTATCTGGAGCAAAAAAGACTTGTGGTTTAGACAATGTCTTCATTTTTAAAATTTTTGGCAACTCTTTCAGCACCCCCAAAACCACACTTTTTTTATTTAAAAGATTTTCATCACCGCCATAACCGTCTACCATCAAATGCTCTCCAAAATGCATAGGATTCATTATAACACATAATCAATAAAAATTAAATAATGATTTGTGGTTAGTTTTTTATATAAATGAACTTAAAAACATTCCAATACTTCACATTTCCTTTCATTGTTTTTCCATAACCTTCTTCAATAGTAGAGTGGTAAAATTTAACACCTAAAGAATCTAATAAGTCTTTTATTTCTTTGTATTCAAAAAAACACATATTTTGTTTATCTATCCAGCCATCTTTCACACCAAATACTGTTATATACATACAACCATCTTTTTTCAATCCAGGAACAATATTTTTTATTATTTCAATCACTTTTTCTTTCGGTATTATAAAAGGTAAGGAATTACTGGCAATAACACAGTCATACTTTTCATTTTCTATTTTAAAATCTTCAATTTTTTGATTATGTAAATTGATTGAAAAATCTTTATATTCATCTGCCTTTAATTCATCTTGGAGGTTTATTATTACCTGTGGATTTGAATCAACGGCATCAACTTCAAAACCAATGTTGGCAAGATTTATTACTTCAGTTCCGGAACCAAATCCAAGATCAAGAGCTTTACCTTTTGATTTCAGTAATCCATCACTAACCAGTTTTTTAAAAATAATACTTGGTTTCATAAATATAATAATATAACTTGATATAAAAATAAGAAAGCCCCTGACAGCCAGAGGGCCTTGAGTCTCGGTTGAAGACCGTCTCAGTTGTGACATTCGGTGCAGGTTGAGCAGCCCCCTGAATCGCAGCTGGATTCGCACGCCTGACAGTCTTCGTTCATCACAACTGGCAGTTGCCAGTTCGAAGACAGGTCTCCGAAGGTGGCGATCGCCAGCATGCGTGTGTTCCGAAGGTCAGAGCCGTCACCCTTCGGGTCTTCTGTTCGTCGTGGTCGGTGGTGAATGAACCTTCCGAAGAATGACTGACAGAAGGACTGGTAGTCTTCCGTGAAAAGCAGGAATTCATGCCAGCCAGCGTCAACCTTCTCGGACGGTGCAAGAGTCGGATCACCCTTCCTCTTGGATCCGCAGAGATAAAGAAATCTCTTTGTATCCTCGAAAAGAAGAGAAGCCTCTTCTTCACCAAGACCCAACTTTTCCACGAATCGATCGACGACAGCCGAGTTCTGGTAACCCAACACTCGCTCGAGTAGTGTCCCTGTTGATATGGTAGTATCCACAGGAACAGCAGATGTTGTTGTCATTTGTTTTACCTCCTTTCTCTTGGGATTGGCTACCCAAGTAAGTTCTAATTAAATTCTATCATAATTATTTATATGTGTATAGGTAACAAAGAGCCCGTTCCACATCGAAGTGGAACGGGCCCTCGCACACATCCTTTCTTACAGAACACTCCAGATGGCTTTACCTGCCACCAGGAGCACCGTCACCCATAGACTCTCCCAAACGGTGGAGAGGGCGAGTGTTGTCATGAACACCCCCCAATCCCGAGAACTCATCCCGTTGTACTGGTGAGCGCCTTTGCGCATCCACACAGTACAAAAGAATGCATCCTTGTAGATTGAGAGAATGAGTAAGACTACCCAATCGCCCTTTCGAAGAGCCCAGGAGAGAAGTCGTGAGAGTTTATTACCTTTTTCTCCTTCCTCACGAACCTCTTTGGCAGTTTCCAACCCCAACCAGTCTACCTTCGCCCAGTCGTAGAACTTCATGAAGGCGAGGCAGATCAGGAAGGAGAGGAAAAAGTTAATGGCCATACCCTTTGCCATTCCGAAGTATGCCATGATGGGGGGGAGAACGACGTAGGTGTAACCCTTCGTCGTCAGCTGGTCCACGGTGTGGCCCAGCATAAGAGCCGCAATGCGACTCTTGAGATCTTGCTTCTTCAAGTCGCACCTACTCTTTCTGTTTTTTGTGTAGACCGGATCGCCTACCTCTATATTGTATTATAGCATATTAAAGACCCACCTGTCAATGTCGCAAATATCTCGTTAGTTATCCACAAAATAGAGCTAAAAATAGTGTTGATTTCAGAAATACTAGGTTATAATACTTTCATGCCCAGACAAACCACTGGTGGTTTCGTCGGTTATATTCTGCTAACTATAATAGCGGTTGGAGTTGGTGTTGCCTCTTATTTGATGTATGAGAGAGAAACACCCGAGTCCAGCCAAGTGGTCTCGGATAAAAAAGAGACAATTTCGGATAACGAAAGTCAGTTAGCGGGTGTTGTAAGTGTCGAGGAAGCGTCTAAAGCAACAACAACCAAAGAAGTTAAAGACGAAACCGTGTCAAAAACTGTTTTTGACACGGTTTTGAAAACGGTAAAAAAAGAAAATGTTGTCGCAAATAATTCTGATTCACAAGAAAGTAAACCTGTTGAAGTATTTGCCCCGACTCCTACACCGGCTCCGGAGATTTCAGAGCCAACTCTTTTAGTAGAAGCAGGAGAGCAACCAAAATCAACTGTTGTTCCGGCTGACGCCGACAGAGTTCCCTTCACAGTTGTAAACCTGACGGCACTAGGAAGTGACATCACTGTAGACAGTCTGGAAGTGGAGAGAAAAGGATTTGCTTCTGATCGTGTATTTTATGATGTCGGTATAGAAGGTATAGATTCTGAGCGTGTACTCAACGCAAATCATAAATATGCCACTCATAAACCATTTACCATCATGGAGGGCGAGAGTCAGGAAGTTCTAATATTTGGAAACATAAATGCCATAGCAACTCTTGCCGACTACAACGGCCAGACTCCCCAACTGGCACTTTCAGCAATAGAGATTAGTAGTAAAACTCCGGCCAAGATTTCCGGCACTTTACCTGTGGTTGGCGCTATGCACACCGTAACTTCCAATGTCACAATCGGCTCTTTGGAATTGACTTCCAGTGGCACCGACCCAGCCACAAACAAAACTGTTTATATAAACGACAAAAATATAACTTTCTCCGCTGTCAGACTAACAGCTGGTTCTGCGGAAAATGTTCTCCTCAAATCATTCGCTTGGTTACAAGCTGGCTCTGTCTCATCTCTCGACTTAGCCAATGTTAAAATATGCGTGGACTACAAAGTAGTGAAATGTTTTGACGCTGAACTTGATGATAGATATTATTATTTTGAACTAGAAGATGAGATAAAAATAGACAAGGGTGATTCTGCCGATGTATATATAAAGGGTGATGTTTTGCCAAGTGGTGTCAGCAGGACCGTGGATTTCAATGTTGATAGTTCTTATGACATTCTAGGATATGGTTTGAGTTATAGACACAATTTTTATAGCTACTACGGAGGTGAAGAAGAAGGAGAACAAGCAGAAGGCGTTTTTTCCCTCTCGGAGATACCTATATACAACGCCTACGCGCATACGATATCAGGGGGATCGTTTAATTCTATTGGGAGGTAAATATAATTGACCTAATTTCTAATTAGACTAATTAACCTAAATAATAACCAAGTACCAATTTAGAAATTAGAATAATTAGGTTAATTAGAAATTACTTTTTGCACTCCTTGCAAAAAGGCTTCTCTTCTTCCGAACAATCCTCGCAACAGATGAAATGTTTGTTGCACTTCGGATTTTTGCAGTTAACATAGCGTTCTGATGAAGCGGCGCATTTGTCACACTTGCCCACCACTACATGTTTTTCCTTGGAATCAAAATCCATTGTGATACGGTTATCGAAAACGTAAAGCGAGCCTTGAAACTCCTGTGCTGGAAATTTTTCCATGTACCTGACAATGCCTCCGTCGAGCTGGTAAACATCTTTGAAGCCTTCGCGTATGAGAAGCCCTGAAGCTTTTTCACATCTTACTCCACCGGTGCAGACTGCTAGAACGGTTTTATCTTGTAAATCCCAAATACCTGAAGAGACTTTTGGAATACCCGTCTGCATCGCTTTGCGAAGCATTGCGGGCAGGTCTCGAAAATTCTGTACGGGTATGAGACGAGAGTTTTTGAAACGACCCACATTGAATTCATAGTCATTTCTCATATCTATAACATAAAACTCTCGGCCATCTTCATACCACTTCTTCAACTCCTCCGGCTTCAAATGTTTTCCGGTGATTTGATTTGGGTCAATGTCATCTTCGAGATGGAGTGAGACAATCTCTGGACGAACTTTAACTTTGAGCTTTGGAAAAGCATTACCAGTACCAACACTTTTCTTTATGTCAGTATAGGCAAATCTTTTGTCGACCAAAAATTGTTTCAAATATTCATCAATATTTTCCGCTGTGCCTTCCAGCGTCGCATTAATCCCCTCCTCCGCCACAATCACTCGTCCTTTGAGGTTAAACCTCAAAGACAAACCTAATTGAGACTTTCTCAACTCCTCCGGATTTTCTATATGAATATATTTATAAAATAAGATGATTGTGTGCATTTGGAATAATTTTCAATTTTCAGTTCTCAATTTTCATTGAATTTTCAATTGAATTAATTTTCAAAATTGAAAATTGTAAATTGATAATTGAAAATTCTACTTAAGTCCTTTGCAATTTGCCGCTGGAGTATATCCCGCGGCGCGAGCGGCTTCGACAGAGGTAAACTTTACTTGATTTTCCGGTTTTATCCTAGCGGCCGATCCGCACCACGGAAAGTAATACTTGGTGCCATTTTTTGAACCAATCACCTCCCCGGCCACATTACTGTCAAGGACTGTCCTTGGCGTGTTGGCTTCAATCACAGAAGCTGTTTGTTGAGCTCCTGGCGAGTCAATTCTTATGGGAACACGTCGTTCTTCTAGACCCGAGAGTCGCCCTAAAGCAAAGAAAATACTAGCTATAACAAGAATTAATAATAGATTATAGAAGGGCTTGATTTTATCTAGGAAATGACTTATACTGGGCATATTCAAATATTATCACAATTAATCTAATTTCTAATTATACTAATTAACCTAAATAATAAACAAGCACCAATAACCAGTTGGGATTTGATTAGAAATTAGAATAATTAGGTCAATTAGAAATTCTCGGGGTATGGCACATAAAAAGAGCGCTGGAACTACAAAGAATGGAAGAGACTCAAATCCTAAATATCTAGGAGTAAAACTTACCGAAGGAGACAAAGCTCAGGCTGGGTCTGTTTTGATACGACAAAGAGGAACCGACGTCATGGCTGGGCGTGGCGTTGGTATGGGCAAGGATCATACCCTTTTTGCACTAGTAAACGGTATCGTCAAATTCTCCACAAAACGCAAAACTCATTTTGATAATAAAACGATGGTCAAGAAAGTGGTCAGTGTAGTCTAGAAGACCTCCTCTCTGCAGGTTTTTTAGACTAAAATGTTTGACAAAATGCTTAGTTATTATATATAATCTTGATTGGAGGGACGGCCAGATGATTCATAGAGTTGCCTACCTGAAGATGTGTAAGTGCGGAGAGCATGGCAGGATCGTTCTGCCAGACGAGACAACAGGCGCCGAGTTTTGCTCGAAACAAGACGGTCGGGTCGAGCTCGATCGGCTGTTGAGGGCGAAGCTCATCATGAAAGACGAGCTTCCGTTTCTCAACGACCAACTGAGTGCACAGGGGGGATTAGCCCCCACACCCAAGTACGCAGACCTCACAGCTTACTTGGTTTGCTCGATACACAACCACACAAAGGCCGAGGGCGACGAGCCCAATGACGACAAGGACTCAGACGGTATCACCGCCACACACACCGACAAGTATCTCATGTAGAAAGCCCCGCCAGCACGGCAGAACCCCGTCGCTAGGCGGGGATCTCTGTTTATATCAAAAATTACGCCGCTTCCACAACCACAGAAAATTCCACACTCTTCCCCTTCGCCTCTATAATCACTTTATGTTCCCCTACTTCTTTTATAGGTTTATCGAGTTTGATCGACTCCGGGTCAATATTCAGTCGTGCGCTTTTTATAATTTCTTCAACCAATCTCTCTTTTGTTATACCGGCAAACAAATGGCCTTTGTCATTGGCTTTTTCTTTTATAGCTAAAGTCAGATTTTTTATTGTGTCCAAACTTTTCAAAAGCAACTCTCCCTGAATCTGTCTCTCGGCGGAGTCCCTTGCCTTCATTCCCTCAATATTTTTCACCGCTTGCACATTGGCAATCTGCACCAAACCCCTAGGTATGAGCATATTCAAAGCATAGCCATCGGACACATCTTTAATATCATATTTTCTGCCAATTTTTGGAATTTCTTTTAGTAAAATAACTTTCATGATTTTTATATTAGCATGTTTTAATAAAATCTATTTGGAACATAGTGCAGAAGCGAATGTGATGAGTAGGAAGAGAAGAAAATTTTCAGCAGAAATTTATTCTGTTTCCAAAAAAGTTATGGCGAGGGAGATTGGGCGAATCAGAATTACCTCTTGCTCCAATGAGGTTTACTGGGAAACCCACGGTTTTCCCAGTCCTTCCTCCACGGGAAAACACCCAGTTTTCCCGACCCCTTTCTGTCCCACAATGCTCTACGCTATCGCTTCGACCATTGTGGGGCTTTTCTTGCCTTCTTCAAACCAAACTTCCTTCTTTCTTTCGCTCTTGGGTCTCGTTTTAGATAACCAGCTTTTTTCAAATCTTTACGCAGTTCCGCTTTGTATTTCACCAGAGCACGAGCGATACCATGTCTCAAACTTTCGGCCTGTGAATGTATTCCGCCACCATTTATACGTGCGCTGACACTGAATTTTTCGGAAATTTTTGAAAATGGTTCCACAACAATAGTCTGCAACTCTTTTATACCAAAATAACCTTCTAGTGTCTTTTCATTGATCAAGAAAGAAGTCTTGCTTGCGCGAGTAATACGGACACGCGCAACAGAAGTCTTTCTGCGTCCAACAGTCTCGATATATCTGTCCTCTGATTTTTTTGTTATCGTGGCTTCCATGATATTCGTAATTTAAAATTTAATAATTTAGACTTAATTTTCATTGATTCAATTTTAAAATTTTAAATTCATTTTAAATTCTAAATTAAAAAGTCTAAATTATCTACTCTGTAATCATCAAATTTTTAAGCATCTTCGGTCTCAATTTATTTTTCGGTAGCATACCAGAAATAGCCTCTCGAAACAACTCAGCATAGCCCTTCTTGCCCACAACTTGTTTCATGGTGGGTTGTTTCAAACCTCCTGGATATCCAGAGTACCGGCTGTATGTTTTCTGAAGCATCTTTTTATCATCTATAAGAGCTTTTGACGTGTTCTTTATTTCAACAACAACCTGTGGTATTGAGTTTCTCTTGAAGTCAGTCAAATTTTTACCCATTAAATAGACAGCGGCTTGTGTAGCCACTCTGCCTATCCTCTTATTTTCTGCATCTAGTGTGTATTTAGCCATGATTGTGAATTTAGACGAATTCAATGACAGACATAAAGCTACCATCAGAAAGTCTTTGTGGCAATTTGGTTATACGAGTGTAGCCACCAGCGCGTCCAACATATTTAGGAGATATATCCTTGACGATTTTGATCGCACCGAGAGTGCCAACCTTCGACACCAAGGTCCTGCGAGAAGCGACAGTTCCAAGTCTACCCGTACTTACAAGCTTTTCGACGAATGGTCGAAGCTCTCGAGCCTTCGCATCAGTTGTTTTAATCCTGCCATTCAAAACCAAAGATAATGCAAGGGAGTTAAGCAGTGCTACTCGCACTTTTCTAACTCGTCCAAATTTTCTGATTGAATTACTGTGTCTCATTGTTTTGGATAATTTTTAATTTAAAATTTAGAATTTAGACTTAATTTAGAATTTTTAAATTTTAAATTCTAAAGTCTAAATTTACTTTAGGGTAATCCCGAAAGTTCCTAGCATCTCCTTTATTTCTGACAAACCCTTCTGGCCCATACCCTCTATTTCCAAAATATCCTTTTCTTTTTTACGAGCTAAACCTCCCACCGTTCTAATGTTTGCGTTTGAAAGTGCGTTCAAGGTTCTGGCTGAAAAGTTCAAAGTTTCGATACGAGTCTTCAGAGAATCCTCGTCCACTTCACTTTTTACCTTAGTTTCATCCGCTTTCATATCACTGCTTGGCATTACATCCTCGTCTTTGAAACCAATTATTGCCTTGAGCTGACTTATCATCATCTCTATTGATTTCTCTAGGGCCTCTCGAGGAGTTACGGTACCATCCGTTTCAATAAACATCTTTAGACGATTGAAGTCTGTCCTGTCACCAACGCGCATATTTTCAACCTCGTAACTGACTCGTCTTATAGGAGTGAAAATAGCGTCGAGTGTAATCTGCCCAATATCCACTCGGTTTTTCTGCAAAACCTCCTTAGCCACAAAACCTAGACCTTTTTCAATAGTTATCTCCATATCCAAGTCGGCTGATTTATCAGTCAAAGTGGCGATAACAAGCTCGGGGTTTAGTATATCCACCCCACCAGAAATCTTTATGTCTCCGGCCGTGACGGATTTCACACCCTTCACTTTTAGTGTAAGAGTTTGTGGCTCATCACTGACCATGTTAAATCGGATTTTCTTTAGATTGAGGAGAATCGTAACTGCATCTTCTTTTACTCCCGGAACAACAGAAAACTCGTGATCAATTCCGGCGATTTTAACAGCAGTAACTGCTGACCCCGGAAGTGATGACAAAATAATTCGGCGAAGAGAGTTGCCGAGGGTGTGGCCATATCCGGGGTAAAGGCCGTCGATCTCATATGAACCACCAAAATCAGCCTCAGACACTATCTTTGGCTTGGAAGGCAAAACGATTGTGTAATCAGACATGTAGGGTAAATTAGTTAAAAGTTTATAAAGTTAAAAGTCCATAACATAAAGTGGACAGGAAACAATACTACACCAAATATTGCAACAAAGCAAGGGATTTAGCGTGAATAAAATTCGATAACCGTATTCAGGTCAAACATATTCTCCGTTTTGACCAGAACCGGTTTACCCTGAACCATCACTTCTTTCTTTTCAGGATCAAATTTGAGCCACGGGGGCACGGTGACATTTTTAGTCCTCTCGGCCAAATCAGCGAAGAGAGGCTTACCCAAAGATCTCCCCACAATCCCTATTTTATCACCTATCTGCAAACGTCTGGACGGAGTGTTCACCCGTCTACCATTTATGGCAATATGTCCATGAGAGACCATTTGACGAGCACCGGATCGTGTTGGAGAAAAGCCAAGACGGTAGATAGCACTATCGATTCTGCTCTCAAGAAGCTCAAAAATAAGCTGTGATGTGTTTGGGGTCTTTTTTGCCAATGCTTCCTTAACATAGTTTGAAAATTGTCTCTCAGAAAGACCATAAATAAATCGGGCCTTTTGTTTTTCGTTCAACTGCAAACCAAACTCTGACTTTGGTTTTGTGAAAGTTCGTTTCTTGCTCCTACGCTCTAAATGAAGAGCGTACTTTTGCGTCTGAGTTTTCTCAAATATTGGTGCCCCTAGGCGTCGTGCTATTTTGTATTTTGGTCCTGTAATCATTTTTTTTGAAATTTATAATTTAAAATTTACAATTTAGACTTAATTTAGAATGATTTAATTTTTAAAGTTTAAATTCTAAAGTCTAAATTGTTGCGACTACACTCTTCTCGGTTTCTTCGGTTTTGGGCCGTTGTGAGGTACAGGGGTTATGTCTTTTATAGAATTTATATTTATACCCTTGGAAATAAAACCTCTTATACCAGACTCACGACCAGAACCCACACCTTTTACAACGACACTGACTTCTCTCATTCCCATAGTTACAGCTTTCATTCCGAGAATCTCACCGACTTTTGCAGCAGCAAAAGGAGTGCCTTTCTTGGCACCTTTGAAACCAATAGAACCACTAGAGCTTGTAGCCAAAACATTGCCCTTAGAGTCTGTCAGAACGATTTTGGTGTTGTTATAGGTTGACTCGACATATAGTTTCCCGACCTCCACTTTCTTTTTTGACACCGTAGAAGGAGCCGATGCTTTATTCTCGGATTCTCCGTTTTCTCCTGTTTTTACAATTCTTTTTTTACCCATTTTATTTATAGTGAGTTTGTCGAACTATTTTTTGTCAGCGATCTTTCGTCCAGTACCTGCAGTCTTCTTCGCCCCCCTTTTCGTTCTGGCATTAGTTTTTGTCCGTTGTCCACGTGTTGGTAGGTTCTTTGAGTGGCGGCTTCCTCTGTGGGATTTGATATCTTTTAATCTTTTTATATTGCCGGCAACTTCTCGTTTCAAATCGCCTTCTATTTTTAGTGTTTCAAAAATTTTTCTAATAGTGTTTTCCTGGTCAACGCTTAACTCTTTTGGCTTCAGGCCATATGGAACTTTTGCTTTATCCAAAACTGTATGGGCTAGTGGTCGCCCAACACCATATAGGACTGTTAGACCGATTTCTATACGCTTTTCCTCTGGTAATGTGATTCCTAGTATACGCATGATTTAGAATTTTAGCCTTGGCGTTGTTTGTGGCGAGCATTAGCCTTGCAAACCACATAAACATAACCGCCCCTTCGAACGACTTGACATTGAGAACATATTTTTTTTACAGATGATTTAACCTTCATCCCGTTAGAGATAGGAAATCCCTCGTACTCGAGGCATTTCCGTAGTTTATGTTTATATAATAAATAATCAGGACTCGTAATTTATAACACTTACAACGCTAGAAATCAACCGAATAATCTCTAACGGGATTCATTTCCACTATACTCTCTTTACTATCCTGCCTTTGCCTCCATATGGATCAAGCTCTACCAACACTTTATCTCCTATCAAAACTCGAATTCTGTGCAATCTCATTTTTCCAGAGAGATAACACAGAATCTCCTCGGCATTGTCATCTCTTTTTACCCTAAAAAAAGTGTTGGGTAAAGCTTCAATAACCACTCCAGATATACTGTTATCTCTTTTAATTTGGTCTTGCATTAGCGAGTTTTATACTAGCAGAGTAATGTCAATTTAGCAACTCCGCATCAGAACATAACACACTAAGGAGTTTTAGTGTTTATAAGGGTGACTTTTTTTGGATCACTGGGTATTGTCTGATTCCAGAATGGATATGTCTCTATCCAAGCCTCACTGACAGAATGATAAGTGGTTATGACACTTTTTGCGGCATTTTTGGCAAGCCCTAGAAGATCGCTCTTCAATCTATTTTCATCGAAAGTCCATACCATATCAGCATTACCCGCCAAGTTAAAGCTAATCGAGCTGACCGTATTTAAATTACTGTCTGGTGATTTAAATGAAAAATTAAGACTATTTAGATTGCTTATTATGACAGGTGAGGCAGATATATCTTGAGCAATTTTTGTTAGAATTGCGGCAGAAAGAGAAGCTTTATCAAAAATCACCCCGCTTATTCGTCCTTTTTTGTTTAACACAACATTTTTTGTAGAGGTGCTGTTCCCCGATGAAGCAACTTGAACGGTTGGCTCGAAATCATATGATAAACCGGTTGAATACAAAATAAAATTTTCGGGAATTTGAGAGTTTATGTCTTTCAAGAGAGACGAACGAAGAGCGTCTTCTAACTCAGCATTTGTTTTATCCATTACTTCTTTTGTCACCACGCTCTGTTGCCCTGAAAAACCACCCTTCATTTCTGTTTTGGACCTAGCATAAATCAGGGTGTACTTTGGATCACCTTTGAACCCAGGGATTGTAAAATCTTTCAGTCCGATATTGTAACCACTACCCGCTTTGTCCGCTTGTACTAACACCTCAACGCTACCGGCTATAGATTTACCAGATAGCACTTGTTTTGCAGGAATGCTGACTGGACCAAGCGCACGGAAGATGAACCCTTCCGGACTTTGGAATCTAGTATTAATAATTAATTTCTGTGGCTGAGGAGTGTTGTTGTAGACGACTATCGTACCTTTGGCTTTTGTGGTAACTTCCGTCTCTCCGCTAGAAACTACTGTTTTTTGCAAATCCTTTGTCGAACTAACAATCTGAAAACCTAAGTCCCCAACAGAAACATTTTTTAAGGCCTTAAATTCGGCGTCTAAAACCCTAGTCTCTTGTTTTGGAGTAATAGTTATTTTTGCACTCTTGAAAAATGCAGAGAGACCAAAGGCCACAGCAAGAACCAATATGGCCATAGAAACATAGAGTAGTTTTTTTGATGGTTTTACAGGTTCGTCGTACTCATAATTATAGTTTGGAGTTGGTTCTGGTTCTATAGTCGGTTCTATAGTTTTAGTATTAATCTTGATATCGGTTACCACTCCCCTGTCACGTGCTGTGAATTTTGGAGTCAAAACTACATTACGAATAGATTTTGGAGAAGGTATAACATCTTGGACAACATTTTTCTTGGGCATCAACTTTATTATATCGCAATTAGGCCAGTAAGCAAAGAAAATCTGTTAACAACCTACTGGCTTTTAAAGAATTTATCACAAAATAATGACAATATGACAACAAACTCATTCTCCCCTATTTGCGGTTCTGTTTTATAGAAAGGTAAGAGTAACTCCTTGTTTATATTTGTGATATTTATATTTTTTATAAAATCAAGAAGGATACCTATTTTTTCCGACTTTAGAAAATCAATAAAAATTGGCGCAGTATCATCATCCGTGGTTATAAAAACTTTTCCGGGTAAAGTCATTGTGGGCGAGAATGTGGTTAGAGCATCTTTTAAGCCTTCAATCCAGTTTTGTTCTAAAGTATCAAATATTTCCTTTATAGAACTCTTGCTTGAATCATTTATCTTACCCGATATATACATGTGGAGCTGTGACTCGGCTATCTCTGGGGTAATTTTGAGAGTTTTTGCCATCTCTCGAATAATAGTGCTCTTACCAAAATTAAAAGAAGCTGTTTTTGTTATTGTGCCATTGCTTATAAGTATTAGATCTGTTAATTCAGAAGTTATATTCATGAGCATAAAGTCAGAGCTTCTTTCAAAATTATCTCGGACTACTGAAAATAAAACCAAAGGAAACGAGTGCAGTAATATTTTCCCCCTTGAAATATGGGTGTTTTTTGAAACAACTTCAACCACATTTTTTTCAATGTTTTTGAGCATAGCGGTGATAAAGATAGTGGCATCAAAATGTTTTGTTTTCCTTCCAATAGGATTTTCAACTACATAGCCATTGATTTTAGTGTTGATAATGTTTTTTTCTATGACGCTAAACGAACCGGCACTCGACATAGAGAAATCTTTGGCTAGTTTTTTTTCAAAGATCTCTTCTTCGCTTGAAGCAATACTGTCTAAAAATGATTCGCTGATAACAAAAATGGCTTCTTGTGACAGAGAAATGTCTTTTGATTTTAATATAAACCACGGTGACGAGAGAGAAACCACCACACTGGACAAATTTTTACTTTTTTTGACAATAGTAGCCAACATCTCGCCCAAAAGTGAAGTGATTCCCTTGGATAATCGGAGAAAATCTGGTTTTTCATTCACCAAAAAAGTTTTAGTTATACTGTAGAGAAATTTTGGCGGCCGGTTTTTAGCAAACGAAACCAAGGCACAGGTAATAGCTCCGTTACCAATGTCTATAAGAAGTGAGTGCTCCTCTTTCTTTTTGAAAAATGACAAAAATGACATGCTGTTATTTTAACACAAAAATTTTATTTCAGTACTGCTTTTATCCTACGAACACCGGCAGATACCGCTTCCTCTTTCAAGATCTTGAAATTCCCGAGAACACTAATATTTTCAACATGAGGTCCACCGCAAAACTCCTTTGAATAAGCAGACGTTAGAGAGTTCCCAATGTAATAAACGTTAACCTCATCTCCATATTTGTCACCAAAAAAGTGCAGAGCTCCTGTTTTTAGAGCGTCGGCTTTTTTCATAATAATTTTATTGACAGGAAGCTTGGCTTGAATTTTTTCATTAATAATATTTTCCACTTTTTTCTTTTCCTCATCAGTCATTTTTCTATCAAAGGCGAAGTCGAATCGTGCTCGCTCTACTGTGATGTTACTACCTTTCTGCTCCACGCTCGTACCCAAAACATCTCGCAGGGCCTGATGCAGGAGATGTGTGGCCGTGTGATATTTGGTTTCTATTTCACCCGTGCCAAAGAGCCCTCCTTTAAACTTTTGCTCCGCTCCCACTCGAGACAAATCCTGATGTCGGGAAAGTTCTCGCTTGAAGCCATCCTCATCTACTTTTAATCCTCTTTCCTCCGCTATTTCTTTTGTTAACTCAACAGGAAAACCATAAGAAGAAAACAAAGTGAAAGCCTCTAATGCAGTTATATTTTCTTTACTTATTTTTTCAAATTGTCTCATACCCGATACCAGAGTCTTCCTAAATTTTTCCTCTTCGAGACTTAATTCCGAGAGAATTTTTGCTTTTTTCAAAGTTATTTCGGGATACACTCCCTTATAAATCTCCTCTATGATCGGCACTAGAGTTCCCAAAAAGTTTTCTGGTAGTTTCAATACATCAGCATGTCTTACAGCTCTGCGAATCAAACGACGAAGAATATAACCTCTATCGGTATTGGAAGGACTAACCCCGTCGGCGATAAGAAATGTTGCGGTCCTAATATGGTCGGCAATAATACGCTCCGAACGAACTCTGGCTATTGATGGATTTTCTCTGATATGTTGTATGAGAGGAACAAAAAGGTCCGTATCAAAAATACTTTTTTTCTTTTGAACAACAGCAACTAATCTCTCAAATCCCGCCCCCGTATCAACATTTTTTTGTGGAAGCTTTCTGACTATCTCACCATCCTTTTTTTCATACTCCATAAACACATCATTCCAAATCTCTACAATTTTTTGTTCCTCATCTGCTTGCCGAAACTGATCTGGCGATAAATCTCCCAAACCATCCTCCGTTACATCATAAAACATTTCTGAACATGTGCCTGTAGGCCCAGTCCAGCCGTCTTCTTCCTTTTTCACCGCCGGCCACCAGTTTGAATCTACTCCTTGAAAATATATTCTGTTTTCCGGTATGCCAAAACTCTTCCATATTTCCACAGCATCGGTATCTTTTGGAATCCTATCATCACCGGCAAAACAGGTCACGTACAAACGCATCGGATCAAGTCCCAGTCCTTCGGTCTTCGATGTCAGGAATTCATAACTCCAGTTAATGGCTTCTTTTTTGAAGTAATCCCCCAAAGACCAGTTGCCAAGCATTTCAAAAAATGTGGCGTGAGTGTTGTCGCCTATTTCATCAATATCAACCGTTCTTACACATTTCTGAGAATTGACCAACTTGTCTCCGTCCGGATGTTTCTTTCCAAAAAAATAAGGCATGAGTGGTTGCATACCCGCGGTGTTGAAAAGAACCGATGGGTCATTTGCAGGAACAAGAGAGGCAGAAGGGATTTCTATATGCCCTCGCTTCAAAAAAAACTCTATGAACCTTTTACGAATTTCGTTTGATGTCATTTGTCGATTTCTAAAGCGTAAACTGGCCGTTTTTGTATATGACTTTTGTTTTTCCGCCCATGAGATAGGCCGTGACCATTCGGGGTGTAGTTGAGACAATATCAGTGTGAACAGAAGATTTATTGTAGCCAAGTCTGTTCCATTCTTTTTTACTTACTTTGCTTGGATCACCGTCAAAACAGTCCTGATAAGCGTTGCCAAGAGCGATGTGTGTGTTGCCGTTTGGTCCACCAACGTTTTCATCAAAAAGCGTCTCGGCCATGAATTTGGTAATCCGTGAGAATCTCTTGTCAGTAAGAGAATACTCTCCCACCTTGTCAGCATTTTCCGTGGCAATCATTGCCTTGAGAACATCTTGGCCTTTTCTGGCGCTACTTTTTACTACTCGACCATTTTTGAATTCCAGTTTTATACCTTCTATAAGACTACCGTATCTATATAACGGTTCGCTAAATTTTATCCAACCTTCTGTGCCACGCCAATCGGGTGAAGTAAATATTTCAAAACTAGGAATATTTCTGCCACCACCACCAAACCATGCTCTTCTCTCTCCAATAGTCACCCATAGGTTTACATCAGGGCCCTCTATGTGAACTTTTTGGATTTTTAATTTATTAAGTTTTTGGCGATAGACCTCAATGTTTTTAAATAATATTTTCCACTCTTTTATTGGGTTTGGCTTATCCAAATAACAGGCTTTGATTATTTGATTCCAATATTCTTTCTCGCTCATACGGGCTTCCTTTGCCATGGCGAAAGTGCCATATAAACCTAGAGTCCACGTGTACAGACCCTTGTTCTCTTTTTCATCTCGCCATTCCCAAGCTGGTTTCAAGGCCACACCGCGTGACATTATTTTTTTTGGATCAACTCCAGCAAGCGATCTTTTATCTGTCTCAGCGATAATTCTTATTAAATGATCCACATCATCTACTTCACCTTTCATTAGCTTGGCTGGGAAAAATTTTAGCTGTTCGGAAGTAGCATTTTCAAAGAAAAATCTATCAAACTTAAACGACACATCATTATCCGGACTAAAACGAGCTATAACATTTCCACCAGATTTCCATATAGCCTTTAACAATTCGATATAAAGCGGTTTAGAAACTTCAGAAGCTAATACCATTACGGTCTCGCCCTTTTTTATTCCCTTGCCACTGTTCAATGCAAAATTAACCAACACAGAAGCATATTTTTCTAAAATTTTTTGTGGGGGCGTATATGACATATTAGTATGACATGTTAGTTTATATATTTCTTCAAAACTTGAAAATCTTCCAGAAGGGTTTTCTTATTCGAACCATTATATAGGGCCACCGCCGGATGATACAAAGGGATGATAGTTACTTTACCATAGCTTGCCTGCGCTTCAAACTCTCGACCATGCATATTACTTATCGGTTTCAAATCTGCGGAAAGTCCGAGAAGGTTCATGATATATTCCATGGAAAACCGCCCAAGAGTAGCGATGACTTTCGGTTCCACAATATCAATCTGACGATTGAGAAATGGTGCATAGAGTTTGATTTCGTCCGGTGTTGGGTCACGATTTTCCTGTGGACGGTCTTTGACTATATTTGTTATATACACATCACTACGGTTTAGATTGATTGACTCCAGCATTTCATCTAGCACCTTACCGGAACGGCCACAAAAAGGCCGAGCTGTTTTGGCCTCGTTTTCTCCCGGTGCTTCACCTACAAACATTATGTTGGCCGAGTGAGATCCCTCACCCACCACTGGAAAATATTTACTAGCAACTCTGTATTCGTACAAAGGCGACTCCTTGAAACTCAGGAGCTCATCACGAATTTTTTTCATTCTCTCAAATTTTTCTTCTGTATTAAGTTTCATTTGCTTTTGACTTTCACCTTTTAACCTGCTTGATGTATTTTTTCTTTCTTATGACCGAATCCTCCGAAAACCACCAATTGTTTGAATCTGTACTCATTATGGCATCTGACAGTGCTTTGGCGTTAGGTGTCTTCAGATTCTTTATAGCTATTTTTACCCACTCTGCTGCTCTAGTGTTACCAGTATCAACCTCTTCCTTCAAGGACAGTATCCATTCTAAACCGTCCGCATCTTTTACCAATATGGCCTCATCGGACTCCCTTTTTTCATATTCTTTCATTGTATCAAACATGTCTTTACCAAATGGAATTGAGTCTGAAATATCTTTTACAGCACTGTGTTCTCTTCTTTCAACATACTTCTGGTGAATATGATTCAAATCAGATATACGAGTTTCAGATATGTCATGGAAAAGAGACATTTTCAGAACTTTTAAGACGTCAACTGTTCCATCCATATGAGCTAAAATATAACCAATGAATGCCACTCGATTTATATGTTCAGCCACTGACTGTTCACCCGTTCCAAGAAAGTGAAAACCACTTCGTGGGGTTTTGGCCAACATACCAACCTCGAATAGAAAATTAGCGATGTCTTTATTTGAATTATTTTTCCTTTTCATTTTATTCGTAGCCATTCGTTTCATTCGCATGAATTCGTATATTGGTATCGCGCTATAGTGTATCTATTTCATCCAGAACTTTTCGCTTCTCTTCCTCTGTCATGCCTGTCGCCACTAGCAAATCTGGATTTTCTTTTATGGACTTACACAAAACAACGCCTTGAGCTAGGAGAACCTTTTTTTCTCGACCATTTATAGAAACGAGACAGGTAATAGGGTGCAACTTTGATTCAATAATCATATCATGGAGATTGCCGACGGGAGGATAGTTCCAACCAACCATCATAAGACCGCCTTGACACTCAGCGTATTCGATAGCGGTTGAGGAAAACTTTGTATTGGTAACAAGCCAGGCTTCGTCAAGTTCCCTTTCCCGTCCATAATTAAATTTAACCTTGCGTAAATCATCAAATCTTGCCTTCACATAAAGAACAACCTTCAGATCCGACTTCATTCCGATTTCATTGTGAAACTTGGCTTCAACCATAACAAGCTTAACTTTATTCCATGCCACCACATCTATCTCGTGAGTGGTGCAAAAACCCCTTACCGACTGATCGGTCAGAGTCTCAAAACCCTTCGCTCGAAAAATTTCCGCTACGAAATCCTCGAAGGGAAAACCGGAGGGTCCAAGCTCCATGATGGCGTGCCTAACCGAATACTTCATTGCCACGGGTTTTTCCTCGCGATGAAGAATCTCGAAGGCGTGCTGATAAATCTCCCGTGTGGTCATGCCATCTTGCAATTCGGAGGAAACGTGAGCGATGACATCGCCAGTTACTTTTGGCGAAGCTCCAGAGTGAAGCAGAGACTCCTCCAGTTTTTTGACATCAAACAACTCCTTCGTTCCATTTGCTTTGAAAACATATGTAGGTTTGATTTGCATCGTAATATTGTATCATAGCAACAAGAAATCAATTCAATAGCCCCATATACTAGGCGAGGGCGAGTACTGCTACATGCTGTACAACTAGTACTGCGTGGAAGCAGACGGAGCCCTCAACAACGCAGACGCGGGGTTAGTCAATTGATTTCTTCAATAATACCGCCACCGAGGCAGATTTCACCGTCGTACAGCACCGCCGACTGACCGACTGGTACAGCGCTTTGAGGTACATCAAAAACTATATGATACCCGTCGCTTCTTTTTTCCAACACACATTCTTGTTTTTCTTGCCTATACCTAATCCTCACTCCTAACTTGGAAGTCGGACTCCCATATTCCCCTATGTCGGACATAGGGGAGATGATATGTAAATCTTTGACCATAATTTCTTTTGTGTTGTTTATTTTTTCGCTTTCGGATTCTTTGCTAGCAACTGTTATTGTATTTTTCTCTAAATCTTTTGAAACTACAAAAAACCTAGGATCTTCCGGTGATTTTTTTGTGATAGTAAAGCCGTGTCTCTCTCCAATAGTATAAAACATTGCTCCATCATGGAAACCTACAACCTCGCCTTTTGTGTTCAGGACATCTCCGCGCTTCGGTTGGATATAGTGCGAAAGAAAATCCTTCATATTCACCTTGCCAATAAAACACAGACCCTGACTGTCTTTTTTTGTGGCTGTCGGCAGTCCAAATTTTTCCGCAAGTTTTCGAACTTCTGTCTTTGTTAAATGTCCGACAGGAAAAAGTGTGTGTTTTATTTGTTCCTGATTTAATGTATACAAAAAATACGACTGATCTTTGTTTTTGTCTACTGATTCTAGAAGTTCAAATCTTTTTGAATTTTTATTTGAAAATTGAAAATTAGAAATTGAAAATTCGCGTACTCGCGCATAGTGTCCCGTCGCTATAAAATCCGCTCCCATTTCCAAAGCTTTGTCCAGAAACACTCCAAACTTCACATATTTATTACAAAAAACATCGGGGTTTGGCACTCGACCCAGAGAATATTCTCCTATCATATAATTCACAACTTCCTTTTTATATTCTGCCTCACAGTCCAAAGTTAAAAAAGGTACACCGAGAGTAGCGCAAACTCTCATAGCACTCCGTCTCTCCTCCTTCCAATTACATTCCATCCAGTCCGGATTCCAAACTTTTAGAAAAACACCAGTCACATCGTACCCCTCCTTCTGTAGCAACGCCAAAGCAACAGAAGAGTCAACTCCACCCGAAACACCAACAAACACATTCGGTCTTCTGGTCTCGGTACTCCCATCGCTCTCGCTCGGTCGTACTTTTGATCCTTTATTCATTTCACAATTTATACCATAAAACGAAAGTAATTTCAGAATCTCGTCGAGGCAAAATCTTTTCAGAGACTCCACAGCCATTGAGCATGGTCTTGTCAACGACCCCTCTCATGCGATTCCAGTATGTGAGGGCTCTTGACAAGTCAAGGGCGAGGTGAGAAGCGAAGCTTCGCAAGACCTTGAGCGTTTTGTAATCAAAATGGGAAAGGTATACTGCTCCTGTAAGGAGGAAGTGAATCTTTCGCCGGAAAGATGAACGGTCTCTGAAAAGGTTTTGGTGAGAAAGAGATTGTGAAATTACTTATTCAAGTAAAGCATTTTATTCCTGACATGCTCATCAAAAGTCCTAGCGTAATACATCACACCACTTTTGCTCGACAAGAAATATAAATATTTTGTGGTGATAGGGGTGATTGATGAAGTTATAGCGTCAATCCCTGGATTACTTATTGGTGTCGGCGGTAAACCCTTATATAGATAAGTGTTATAAGACGAATCAATCTTTAGATCATCGGCAGTCAGGTCGTACGTGTTTTTGCCATTTATATACGAAAAAGTGGAATCAACTTGGAGTGGCATACCCAGAGACAGTCGTTTCCAAAGTATCCCTGCGATAATCCGGCGACTATCTGTCGTTCGAGCTTCATTTTCCAAAATCGAAGCCATAGTAATGATTTCGCCTAGTTTGTGCGTTGATGAGGCCATACCCGATATGACAACAATCTTTTCATCAAAATTGTTTTGCATCAAATTTACAATATCTTTTGGTTTTGCAGTCGGAGAGACAAAATACGTATCTGGGAAAAGATACCCCTCCTTACCTTTTGCCAAAGCAAGAAAACTTTTTTTATCAAATTTTATAAGTGTTTTTGTCAAATAATCTCCTATTTGAAAAACATTCCAGCCTTCGGGAATTGTAATTTTGACGGTCTCAAGATGAAACTGGCCATGAACCAAACGGTAGGCCAAATCTGCCGGACCTTCGGCCCGATCTAGAAGATAACCCCCCGCCTGAACTTTTTTTTCTCCACCCTGCACAATAACATGAGCCCTGAAAACAAAAGGATAAGCGATCACGTGAGCATCACGCAAATTATTGGAAATCTGCTGGAGAGACTCTCCGGACTGTATAGTCACGATCTCCCCTAATGGAAAATCCTTCGGTGGTTTGTGAAGAAAAAGATAAATACAACCAAGAACAAAAAGACCGACAAAGAAACAGGTGATGTATTTTTGTTTTTGCAAAGAATAGTCTGTATTTGTAAACATTAGAATAATTTAAAATTTAGAATTTAAAATTTAGACTTAATTTAGAATGATTTAATTTTAAAGTTTAAATTCTAAATTTTAAATTATTTACCTCATACTGGTAGGTTCGTAGGCGCTTCAGCTTTTTTCGACTCAATCCTAGCAAACGAAGGTGTGGCAGAAACACTTCCGGGAAGATGAAACAAAGTGGCCAACTCTTCCGTGTTTAGGATAAAATATTTTTCTCTTTTATATGGTTTGTAGAAATAGGCTCGGCGTTTATAGGCATCAAGGAAATCTTGTTTCTCGGCATCAAGTAACTTCTTGTTTCTATCTTTCCAAGACAACAAAAAATGTTTATATTTCGGAGTAGTAGTTCCGGTGGTGCCAAAGCCATTCATGGAAGAGTTAAAATGCATAATCCCGCCAACAAGACCACCAAGGTTAGCCATATCAAATACATCTTTTGGTGCTGTGTAAATAAGACGCATACCGACATCAAAACCCTTCTTTGATATACTGCGTCCTAAAGCTTTTATCGTATTTTGTTCATCCTCTGTTAAAAATCTAGTACTTCCAGGAATTATTTTACCATCTTCACCTTTTTCCCCTTTACCCCTTGCTATCAATGTCTCAATCTCCTTCTTTGCGCCCTCTTCCCACATAAAATCCTTTTTCTTCATAAAGTCCCAAACATCTTCTAGTTTCCACGTTTCCCATATTTTCCATGTACTAAGTTTTTTCTCTGGATCTTTTTCTTCTGCCTTGTGCGCTCTTATGATTATTTGAACCCAAGCTTGGTTACCTCGAGAAAGTGAGCCCATGAACTCAATGAGAGGGGTCATCGGATCGATTTTAAATTCCTCTTTTGGATCTTTTTCCATACCATAGTCAATGTATGTCTTTATGGGAAAAGCATCTGCTTTAGTCAGTTTGAATTCCGTCACCCACATACCACTTTGCTCCGGGTCATAAACAACTGGCAAGGTATAATCTGGAACCTCATATATTTCAACTCCGGGATATTGAGAGTATAGATTTGCTTCAATCCTACTTTTATCCCCCTTCTTAGCCCAAATGTAAAAATGCACAATCCCGTTTATAGAGACTATTTCCAGAGAATACGAATTGCGAACCTGACCCTTCCAATATTTCTCATACCAATTCGCCTCTCCTAATGTAGTCCATAAACTATCAATACAGAACTCCATCGCCCGAGGGGATTTAAATATTTCTCTCGGCAGTTTGATTTCTAATAAGACATAAACCTGTTTTGCAAAAAACAAAGCCCGTCTGTACTGTACCCACAAATCCCATGCCAAAAGTATCAAAAAAAGAGGAATCCAAAAATAAGAAGTGTAATATAGGATTTTCAGGATATATAAAAAGTTGATAGACATGAAACAATTGTACCGAATAATTTTAATTTCGTCGAGACTGAGTAAAATCTCATTTGAAAATTTTATCTATCAGGCGCAACTTCGTAATAGTTTATAAGGAAGTTAATCATATTCATAAAAGGTACAGTCAAAGTCTCCGAACCGAACTGAGCGCCTTTCGGATTGACCATATAGAGCAGGACTATAAACTTGGGATTGTATGATGGGAAATACCCGACAAAAGAATGGAGAAACTGATTGTCATAATAACCTCCGCCGTTTGGATTGGCTATCTGCGCCGTACCCGTTTTTGCAGCCACGCTATAGTTTTTTATACTCAAAGTACCCCCCATCAAAACTTTATCTACACTATAGGTCAACATACGGCTAACCTCGTCTGAAGTTTCTTTTTTTATAACACCAGGACTTACGGCAACAGATGTGACTTTTGAAATTCCAATTTTATATTCCAAACTCTTTACCACATGTGGAGTAACCAGAGTCCCTCCGTTTGCCACAGCAGAAAGAGCTCGTATCGTAGCAACGGGAGTGAGAGCAATTCCCTGACCAAAAGCAGCTGTAGCGTATTCTATATCTCTCGGACTTTTTAAGTTATCCACCAAACTCTTGCCCTCGTTTGGCAAATCAATCCCCGTTTTTTGATTTAGGCCAAAACCGTACATATAGTCTGTAAACCTAGCATTGCCCACAAGAGACTCAACATGAGCCGCACCAACGTTCAGAGACTGCGAGAGGACATCTTGAATATTAACAACTCCACGCTCCTTGCCATCAAAGTTTGAGACTTTTTTGTTATTTATTATGACGAAACCTTTGTCATAGTATGTTGATTTTGCCGTGATAACACCAGTATCAATACCAGCGGATATGGTTAAGGGCTTTATAATAGACCCCATTTCATAAACATTTTCCACAAGAGGATTGGAAAACACCGAAACATCTTTTTCGGACTTGGAATTATTTGAATCAAATGTAGGGAGTGAAGCCATGGCGTATATCTCGCCAGTTTGTGGATTCATAATAATCCCACCAATAACATCACTCTGCCATTTTTCCTTTGTACTTGAGAGTATGTCCTGCAAAGTGGATTGTACTGTCGGCTCAATAGTCGTCACCACGTCGGCTTCGTTTTCAGGCGTGTTTTTTGTGGCATTTTTTATATTTGAAAAAATCTCTGCGAAAAAGTTGGTGGCTGACCCATCCTGCCTTTTGAGCTGTTTTTCAAATTGCCTTTCTAATCCATATCGGCCAGCATACTCATCACCCTTGAAACCCAGGATACCCAAAACATGAGAAGCAATATTTCCTCCAGGGTAAAATCTCCACCTGTCCTTATAAACCTCAAGCCCTGCAATCTTTAGCTCACTTATTTTCTGACCAATATCTGTATCAACGTGCACAGCTATCTCCTCATATGGATCCTTTACTTTTGCTGCTTTGGTAATAAAAACATCATAGTCTGTGGGCAGGAGTTCATTTACTTTTTTGTAAACACCTTCCGGATCTTTTAATAACTCTGGGTTAATAGCCACGATGAAACCTGACTTAAGAGTCGCAGCTGAGACTAGACTTTTATCTTTGTTTTGAAAAAAAATAGTTCCCCTATCAAAAACTGTTGAAGCCACGGAGGCGTACTGCCTGTCGGCTTTATTTTTATACAGATTATTGTCCACCACCTGCAACATGTAGAGCCGACCAATAAGTAACAAAGCAAAAATAAATATAAAAAAAGAAATGATGCGAATTTTCCAAGAGTGACTGGACTTCATGAAATTATTGTATCAAGAATCTCTGATTAATAAACCTATCGAAGCAAGATCTTTTTGAAACATCGCGCAGGAGCTTAGAAAATTACAATTGTAGTCAATTGATAATTTTCTTGAGTTCCGAGCGTGAAGAAACCCAGCTCCATTTTTGAATATACTCAATGATTGTGCCTCACAATCAAGATTAAATACAAAACCAGTTTAAAATTATTCTTTCAAAAGTGGGGCTGGGTATTCTGTTTTCAAAAAGGTCTTGAAGAGAAAAGGGGTTATTAATCAAACTAATACTAATGACTCAAGAAAGCCACTTTTGTATCTGGATTTCGAGAAACAAAAATCTTGTCGTGACTATCTTTGAAACCAAGAGAATGTGCGAGTTCTAAAGTAATAGCATTTCTTTTGGCAATGTATGAAAATTCCTCCCCTCCTATAGCCAGAGTTAGGCTCGAAGCTTCTTGCTCCAAGTTCTGCCTAACAACCACGTTGCTTATTGTGCTTCTTATAAAATATACATAAAGACAAGCAAACATGACAAAAACGCTCAAAAGCAACCAAAATATGTACTTTTCTCTATTTAATTCTAATATTCTTTCTACCATTTTTATGTTTTTTCAACTATTCGTAATTTCGCACTTCTTGCTCTGGGATTTATTAAAATTTCTTCTTCAGTTGGTACGATTGGCTTTTTTGTTATCCTCCTGCCAAACCCCATATCTTCTTTCTCTCTAAAAAAATCTTTCACTACTCTGTCCTCCAAACTATGAAATGAAATGACAGCTAGTCGGCCCTCTGGACTAAGCCTTTCAAATCCTTTCTTCACTCCCTCTTTCAAAGCTTCTATCTCATCGTTTACTGTAATGCGCAAAGCTTGAAATGTTTTAGTGGCTGGATGGATTTTTCGATGGTGGTAGAAGGCGGGAGTGGCTGATTTTATGATTTCCACCAAATCAAAAGTTGTTTCTATTGGCCTCTTCCCTCGCCTCTCCACGATAGCTTTGACAATTTTGTAAGCAAACTTTTCTTCGCCATAACCTTCCAAGACAGCTCTGATATTTTCCTCATCCCAATTATTTACAATTTTTCTGGCTGTTAGATCCTCCTCCTTCAAATCTTTCTTGAATGACATGATCAGAGGTTCGTCTTTTTGAAAAGAAAACCCCCGACCGGAATCTTCAAACTGATTTGATGAAAGTCCGATGTCAAAGAGACACTTTGACACTTGGGCCACACCAAGCGAATCAAGTATTGTGTCAATGTTGCGGAAACTTCCCTGCACATAGCGGATATTGCATTTCAAAGAAGAAAGTCTGCTAGTTGCTCGACTTATAGCTTCAGGGTCAAGGTCGATAGCGATCATGACAACGCTACCGCCAAACCTAAGGCACACCTCCTCGCTATGTCCACCACCACCTAGAGTTCCATCAACAAAGATGTCCCCGGCTTTGATATCTAGACCGTCTATTGCTTCATGTAAAAGAACTGATTTATGCATTGGAGTCAAAAAGTTAAAAGTAGAAAGTGTGAAAGTAAACGCATTAACTTTTGACTTTCTTCTTTCACACTTTTAACTAAATTACTCCCACTTGTCCTAATTTTTCTGCCAGAGTATCAGCTTGCTTCTCGACCACCTTCTTATACTCACTCCAAGCCTTCTCATTCCAGATTTCAACGCGCGACGAGACACCTATAACAACTACTTTGTTTTTCAGGTTTGCTCTGTCTCGCAAAAACTCCGGAACAAGTATGCGACCGATTGCGTCGACCTCTGCCTCAACCGCCGAAGAAAACATCAAACGATTAAAACTTCGATTGTCTGCTTGGCCGATAGAAGATTGGTTGAGTTTTTCTTCTATCTTCTTCCACTCCACGTGTTTGAAGATCCAGAGACAATTATCCAAACCTTGGGTAACCACTATTTTTTTCCCAAGTTCGGAACGAAATTTGGCAGGAAGAGAGAGGCGGTTTTTATCGTCAATCGAATGTGTGTATTCTCCTATTAACATAATATTTTATCACCCACTTCTTCCCACTTGACTTACATTATATACCACTCCTTCCCACTTATCTACCACTTGGTTTATACACACCCTGTGGATAACTAAAAAAACCCCTCACATGCTCGAATCGCATGTAAGGGGTTTTTTATCTGCGACGAGAGAGGAGCGCGTGAATGTTTAATCACATTCACAGCGTCCGAACGAGGAGTAGCAATGGTAAAAACCCCGCCCCTCTGGGGCGGAACAGGGGTCCAGGGCTTGCCCTGGGGTTTCATACCATTGATT
>DATDWN010000013.1:0-88025 GCA_036517395.1 Minisyncoccota bacterium | reverse complement strand
GCCAAACAAAAAAAGAATGTGTGGTGGCGAGGCGAGGGCGGAACGGAACAGCAGAAGCGGAGGCAGACTGTCGTACCCGACAGTCTGGTGGAGCGGAGGCTGTGCCGTGACGGAATTCTAGTGCCAATTCGATGGACTCGGTTTTGCCAAACTATTTTCTGGGGATTTTGATTTGGCAAAACCGAGACTGCATTTCCCGCCCGCAGAAAGGGGTCTGGGGAATGAATGCGGGCGGGGTTTCGGAATTCGTTTTTGGCGGGGCGGAATTTATAGGAGTACTTTTTATAATCCGTATTACGCAGCTCGTTGGATATTTTTTGATGAGATAATTTCCTGTTCTACTTTTTGTAGTTCAAGAATTCTAGACAAATAATTCAAGGCAGGTTTTTTCTCTTCACTAGGCAAAGCGTCGATGGCAGCAGTAATTTTTTCTATATTAAAATTTAACTCAAGTAATCCTTTACCAATGATTTCTTGCCAAGGCCAAAAACTATCTACATATAACATTTGACCACTTGAATCCTCCATAAAATTATAAGGTCCGATATCAAGACCCATACCTAGCTGATGGAGGTTTTCAGTCAATTCAGATATACCTTCTTTTTGTTTCTTGGTTTTATAGTAGAGTCTAAAAGAATTTTTAATTCCTCTAGCTAAGTCTTCATCGACTCTCTTGGTTGAATATGCATGAGGGTTAGATCCAGACCAATGAATATCGGGGATATTATTAGGAAATAACAAGTGTAAAATTCTAGTAAAATAAAACCTGGCTTTTACTGTATTTGGAGATTCTGGTATCCGTTCTTTAAAGACGGCGATCACTTTTTCCTTTGAATTCGGATCTTCATAGACTACTTTTTCATCTCCCTCCCCAATCTTTTTGCCCAGTTTTATTTCTCCTTCCATAATTATAATTCTAACATAGATCTTAATAAAATAATAAATATTAACTTTTTGCTCTGTAATTAAAATTACAAACCATAAAAATAGAAAAGGCGCCTCCAGTGCCTTTTCAGGTTAGTGACGCCTTTGATTTTTTGTTGTGATGTCGCCGAGATTACGCACTCGGCTTGCGTTGCTTTTTCTTTTCCGGACGCACCCCGGCGACGATGGCGCTGCCAGGGCCGTAGAAGGGCTTGCGCAGAAGTCTCTCGGCGTCCTTCCATGCTTGCCGGAAGGTTCGCCGAGCCCTTTTGGCGTACTTCACGGACGCGTCGTCTGGAAGTCCGTCAACGACGAAGCCTCGGTACATCGTCATCGGCTTGCCGCTTCCCACCAGGGATACAACCTGGTGTTACGCTCCCACCAGCCGCGCGGAGCGCGGGTGGGTAGGTCAACGACGTCGGCCGGCACCGTTTCGAGCGCCTGGAGGTCAACGCCCCACGAATCGAGGTAGCGCTTGATCTTGCGGGCGTAGTACAGCCCGTCCCCCATTTCCGCCCGCAACTTGCCGGCCGAGATCGGCTCGATCGGCATGTTGCCGATGACCCGTACCTTTCCCGGGCTTTCGCTCAACCCGGGAACGAGGTAGCTGATCATCCACATGCCACCGCCGCCACGTGTCGGCATCTCCTTCATGCCCGACAAGTACTCGCAGACCTCGAAGCGTTCGCCCTCGTGGACGAAGCCCAAAAAACGGAGAATTTTCTTAATCATGATACTATCCTCGCGCCACACTCGGCGCACTACGAAGTTAGGTCAGCCCTGATGGCTTGCGAGGTGAAGACAACCGTCCACACCTACTGACCATGGAAATCTTTTCCATCCGCTGAAACGCGGCTCATTGCTTGGTGTGAGATTTCCAGTCCACACGGCAATGTATTTCAAAGATCGAGTTACCCTTGTATTATAGCACACTCAATACCCATTTGTCAAGCACAAAATGGGTAGCTCAAAAACCCTCAAAAGGCGTTATTTTGAGGGTATTTTTTTCCTAGCGTGTCTAGCGACAATCTCAATAATTTTACCTTTAGATATTTCCGAACTCTTGCCTTGAGGGCTCCCAATGATAGTAGGTGAACCACCCCAGCCCTCTTCAAGTTTGGCCAACTCTTCTTTTACGGCAACTAGGTCTACCCATGTTCCATCGTATTGGCATATTGTATATTTTTTGTAAGGGTCTCCGGGACCTTGTTTGAATATTGGATTAAAAGCTACAACAATAGGAGCTTGAGAATATCCGAGGTTTGTTCCAGAACGGTGAGAACTTTCAACATAGGCGATACTACCATCAGCGACTACTTCAATTTTTATTCCTCCACTTTCAATTGCTCCTATCATTTCGGCTCGTTCAGCTTCTACTTTTTCTCGATATCCAGCAGGTTCTAATCCTTGAGCAAGATATTCTTCTACAGATTTTACTCTGTCAGCAACTGGAACTTTGAAGTCCATTACTCGTGCACCAATAGGAGCAAGATTTTTATTTTCTGATGCGCTTCCAGATGTCGGCCAAGGCTTCTCTTTGTTTGGCAGTTCTGATTTTCCTGGCCATCCTCCACGGGCAAATTTATCTGATGTAGCAATTGCTTCAATGCGTGATGATATTTCTGGTGTTATTTCACCTCCCTTTGCTCTGTATTTTAATAAAGCCATAGATCCAAGTGCATCAAGATCAGCTCTTACTGTTACCATGCTCGCCTCGCTTGGCGGGACATCACATGTTTGCGCTACCTCAATAGCTGCCAGATCAACTTTTCCTTCTGTATGTTGAGGATCTATATTTCCAAGTGTGCACTTTTCAGCATATGCAGGAATAGTAACTTCAATACCAAGAACACCCTGAGGATTTTCGAAAAGTTTATCGTTTGAAGCTTTGGCCTCTGGAATAGGTCGAGGGTCAATAAGACCGTATTGATAATCTCTGAATCTTTCTAGGGTTGGTATTTGTTCCATGTGTAAAAGTATATCATATATTAGGATATACTCCATAGTTAGTTATAAATTCCGCCCCGCCAAAAACGAATTCCGAAACCCCGCCCGCATTCATTCCCCAGACCCCTTTCTGCGGGCGGGAAATGCAGTCTCTGTTTTGCCAAATCAAAATCCCCAGAAAATAGTTTGGGAAAACCGAGTCCATCGAATTGGCACTAGAATTCCGTCAGTTTCTCCCTCAAGGAGAAACTCGCCCCTCGCCTCGCCACCACCATACCGAAAAAAGAAAAAGGAAATCGCGCCAAACAAAAAAAGAATGTGTGGTGGCGAGGCGAGGGCGGAACGGAACAGCAGAAGCGGAGGCAGACTGTCGTACCCGACAGTCTGGTGGAGCGGAGGCTGTGCCGTGACGGAATTCGTCGTAGAGCGTACGATTACATTTCACATCACCGCATTCTCGGAGCGTGCCACATTCATTACCTCACTTTGTTTTGAAAATAGGTTCTGATATGGTTTAATAAAGACACAAAAAGACTTATTGTGGATAACTTCATTTAGATTAGTTGTCATATAGGATATGATAGTAGTATAAATGAGAAATTATAAAAAAGAAAAAATAATAGCAAGAAAACTAAGAAATCAAGGACTAAGTTATGGAGAAATTTCTAAAAAAACTGGTTCGACTAAAAGCACAATCAGGTACTGGTGCCTAGATATTGTTTTGACGCCTAAAAATCAGAAGAGACTATATACAAGACAAATTGAGATTTTATCGAAAGGACCATATGGGAGTAGGCAAAGAAGAGAAGCGGAGATTCAAGAAATAAGAAAAATAGCAAGAAAAGAAATTTCTTTTCCTCTATCTGATCAAACTTATAGGCTGTTCGGCGCAGCTTTATATTGGGCAGAAGGTAATAAAGTAAGTGATTTTACAGTAACGAATTCTGATCCTCTTTTAATTCAGTTTATGTGCCGATGGTTTTGTAAAATATTCAAAATAACTCCAGATAACCTTGGGGCACATTTGAACATTTATCAAGATCAGAATGATTTACAAATAAAAAAGTTTTGGTCAGATATAACAAATATCCCCATAAACAATTTCGGTAAAAGTTTTATCAAACCAGTCAATAAAAATTATAAGAAAAATACTTTGTACTATGGAACTATAAAAGTAAGGGTTAATAAAGGAACTGACTTTAGACACAGGGTTTTTACATGGATTGATATGTTTTTGAAAGACTCAAAAATTAATGTTGAGAAAATAGAAAGAAAATGGTATAAATTAAAAGATAATTATACGCGCTCATAGCTCAGCTGGTAGAGCAACGAACTCTTAATTCGAAGGTCCCTGGTTCGAGCCCAGGTGAGCGCACCAACAAAATATTTTATATTTTGTAAATTAAAAATTGGGCGAGTGGTGTAATTGGTAAACACGCTAGTCTTAGGAACTAGTCCCGCAAGGGGTGGGAGTTCAAGTCTCCCCTCGCCCACAATTAAAAATAATCCAGTGCTTTTAAAAGCACTGGATTATTTTTAATTACACCAAAATGTTTCGTGGGTATAATCTATTTCAACCCCTTAACAAGAACTGCAATATCCATACGAACCAACTGCAAATAGCTTTGAGCTAGTTTCAACTGAATTAAGGCTTGCTTGAGAGGCATCCAACTCGCGGTGGTTTCATTTGCACTAATACCGCTTGTGTTACTTAAAACTACACTTATTTGTGAGGCGGCATTGGACAACTGAGCATTTGCGTCTCTCAATGTACTAGAAAGTCCAGTCGCATTGGCGTTGATTATAGCGGATCCAAGCTGAGCATTTACTGTTTCCATTAACACGGCAACATTTTTAAAGCTGTTAGCTGTCGAAACAATTTTGGCTTGAGTTGGATTAGCGCCAATGTTATCAAGACCACTAACACCTATCTTTAGTTTCGCATCTATGATAGCAACGATTCGATTAATCTGATCTTTGTCATAAGAGACTTGTACATAGTTAGCATTTGTCGGATTTATGCTATTTAGCACACCTGCAGATTGAGAAGTACTTGATGAGTTTGACATACCCCACCATACAACTAACGCAATCACAACTACAATGACAACCCAACCAACCCAGTTTATTTTTTTAAACATAGTTTATAAATAATTTATTAATTAAACTCTCACTCTATATAATAACATCTCGTATAAAATATTTGTATAGACACATGTGGATTAGTCGGAGGGCCGGCCCCGACCGACTAAGAAGGCTTCGTGGTATAATTGTTTTGAATGAAAAACAAGGCCATATTAGAAACAATTATTTCTGTATTGTTTGTCTTTGTCGGAACATATTTTGTTTATGGATACCTAAAATCCATATCTTCTTTTTGGGACGCCCAAAATACTTGGAGTGTGGTTCTGGCTGTTGGATGGGTTATAGTCTCTTTGGGTTATTATCATCAGGGTTGGATCATACATAAAGGCCACAACGCAAAAAATGTTTCACCACTACTTCCAACCGCAGTATTTTTTATACAATGTATACTTTTCATCAAGGGAATTTATTATCATGATTGGTCACTGACTTGGGGGGCACTTGTTGTAAACTCTGGTGTTTCGTTTTGTCTTTACCATATAATTAAATATCATAGATTCTTGAAAAATTAACTGGGTGCAGAGAAAACCCACCCCACGTTGAGCCATTTTTTGACGAAAAAAAGCTTGACATAGGTATCTTTCCATGATAGAATCCGACCAGACTCAGAAAACTGCCAAGAGGCAGTTATTTCGGTTCTTTGACGTTCTAGATTTGGAAAGAGGTGAAGAAGTGAAGAAAGTGATTAACTTGGGATTGTCGAC
The DNA here is from genome assembly GCA_036517395.1 of Minisyncoccota bacterium. Lineage (GTDB taxonomy): Bacteria > Patescibacteriota > Minisyncoccia > Phycocordibacterales > DATDWN01 > C7867-006. The sequence continues at coordinate 82,305 of DATDWN010000013.1, read as the reverse complement.
CCTGGCGATCGTGAGCCTTGTGCTCATGGGCGTTGGGGTAGAAATCTCGGGTGCAAATGTGGGAGCGATCCTGCTGGCGCTCGAGACGGCGTACCTGATTTTCAGTTACGGAACGGTCGGAGTTGACGAGGTCGCCGCGAGATTCGTTCTCGGTGCGCCTGATGGAAATCTCGACCCCGGACCATACCTTGCCCCACTCGGGCTGGTAACGGTACGGAAGGGACGACGGACAAGATACCAAGATGAGCTCCCTGGGGAGCCGAGGCAGATCTTCAGACAAGACGACAAACTACCCGTACCACCGAACATGTTCCCGCCAATTCGGGTCAAGTTCGGAAGTCCACGAGCAGATGACGATGCGGCCCTGAAGAAGGACCCGTACAACATTCAGATCGTGGCAGAGGTGGTCCCGGTGGTCTCGTGGAAAATCATCAACGCGACGAAGTTCTTCAAGAGCTACGATGACGTCGACGCGTTTCGGAAGATCCTCGAGGACAAAGCCGTCGAACTATTCGGTATCGAGTTCTCAGACAAGACGCCCGCGAAAGCGCTGCTCACAATCGCGAAGACCAACAAGAAGTTGAGAGTGAAAATAGATGTGGCGACAGCGAACACCGGCGTACAAATCGTCGATGCGTTCGTCAAGCCCTTCATCTTCTCTCACCCACTGAACACTTCTGTGGTGGAAGTCTCGATTGCGAGGCAGAAAGCTGAGGCCGTAAAGGCCACGGCTGTCGGCGAGAAACAGAAGAGAATCGACGAGGGCATAGGCGCAGCTCAAGCGCGGCGGCTGATGCTCGAGGCAGAAGCGGTCGGTGTGGCGAAATTGGCAGAAATCTCCAAAACACCAGAGGGTCAGGCGACACTCTGGATGGAGACGATGGCCAAGGCCTTCACCGGCGCCGACTACAGCATCGTTCCCGGAAGTGAAATGTTCACGGCCTTCGCTGGCATCAAGGAGATGCTGACCAAGGTCAACAAACCAACAGGAGTTACTCCATGACAACGACAACGGCGATAGTCGTTGCAATCATCGTTCTTGCCATCGTTGGCAAGGCGATATCGACGAGAAGAGCAACACCAGCGACACGCGGCGCAGTGGCGGGAGCAGTTCCGTCAACAGAACCAACGGGCTGGTCGGCGTTCACGTGCTGGTGCAAGAAATACGAGAACGCCCTCTGGCTGGGCGCAGAGTGGACAGCCCTCATTCTCATCGTGGGATTTCTCACGGGAGAATGGTGGTGGAGCAAGGTCCTGTCGGGCGTGGGACTCTTCACCATCGCGGCGTTCACTCTCTTTGGAAGCGGTGGAGCGCCCGGTCTACCGTTCAGGCACAAGTTAGCGACCATCGGCATCTGGTTCTTCATCGGAACCAGTGCGTGGGTCGTCTTCGGGAAAGACTGGTGGGCAAAATACGAGGCGGAGGAAGCGGTTAAGAAAGCAGTAGCCGCGGAATCCGCCAAACCAGTCAACTTCGACATCGAGGCGCCGGTGGGCAAACCGAGCGTAGAGGAGGTGGACACGAGGAGAGGGGCGAGGATCGAACCAGAAGGGCTCATCTGGATTGTCGATCAGAACGGCGTTCAGTATGAGTCCGGAAACGATAGGGAGTACACCTCGCCCCCGATAGTCAAGGCGAGGTTCCAATCTAGGACAACGGAGCCGGTGAAAGTAAGAATCACCGTTTCCAGATAAAACCGGCCGGAAGGCCAAAAGCGCGTGATCCCTCGGAGGAAGGACACGCGCTTTAAATTTATCCGCACACCAACTTTTGTCTTGTCTCCCAGTTGCCACATCGGTAGTTTTGCAATATTTGGTTCTATCCTAAAGTGTGGATGTACATTTAAACTCTGAGACAGGGCAACGAGACAGAAGTTGGGTGCGGATAAATTAGAAATTCAGAAAATGTTGAGCGTCAGTTCCGAGTTCGGACGGAGCAATTCCAAACGTAGCCAATTTGTCTTGTCTCCCAGTTGCCACATCGGTAGTTTTGCAATATTTGGTTCTATCCTAAAGTGTGGATGTACATTTAAACTCTGAGACAGGGCAACGAGACAGAAGTTGGGTGCGGATAAATTAGAAATTCAGAAAGCGTCCAGCGTCAGTTCCGAGTTCAGCTGGAGCTATTCCAAACGTAGCCAAGACGAATTTTATAATGCCATAAACAGAAAACATGATGACCATGCCGACAATCCCCCACATGATAGAATCTTGGGCTTCTTTTCTCGATTTGTCAGCGGCGTCCAGAGTTAGGAATTTGATAATACCGTAAATGAAGTAGACAAAAGATACGCCAAAGGCAAGAAGAATAAGCGGATTGAGTATAAGGTTATTTACCCTATAGAGAAAAGTGACGATTGTCATGCTAGAATAAAACAATAAAATCTAAAGGTTAGAAATTTGTAGGACCTTTTGTTACTCCTGGAACTGTGATGTTCGAGTTATCACTAATACCAAATGAGGTATTCAAAAATCTGACCAAACCATAAATAGAAAGCATGACAGCAATAGCAATGACGCCGTAAATCATGATACTTTTACCTTGTGCCGCTAGTTTTGGGTCTCCTGCTGAACGAATGAACTGGATAAGACCCCAGAAAAAGTAGATGATGGCCAAAGCAAACATTATTGGAATAACTTTTCCCACGATACTTGACACAGAGTCAACAAGCCTAGAAACATTGTCAAGATTCTGGGCAAAAGCCAAAACAGGCGCAAAAGCCAAAACAGCATAAATAAATTTCTTCATATTTTTACTTAATTATTATTAAATTTTCGTATAATGGCTAAATTATAGTACAGAAAAAGCCAGAAAACAAGCATCTGTGGATAAATCCGCACACTAACTTTGCTCTTGTCTCCCTGTTGCTACATAAGGAGTAAAGCAAAAGTTAGAAAACATATCTAAGTCTAAGATGTACATCTAGATTCTGAGACTGGATGCAACGAGAGCAAAGTTAGTGTGCGGATAAATATCAAGGTAGAGTAGAGTACCCAGAGATGGGTGTACTAGGGAGTGGTGTGTCTGATGTTCCAACAGATATTCCAAGAGCAACTCCTATAAATCTCAAAATGCCATAGATTGAAAACATAACGAAAAGAGCGACGATACCCCAGATCATTTTTTGTTTTCCATCCTCGCGTTTTTTCACATCTCCCGACTCGAGAATAAACTGGGCAGAGCCCCAGAAAAAATATATCAGAGCTATGCCGAAAATTATTGGTATGACTGTTCCCAATATTCCACCGAAAGCAGAGAGTAGCCCCTTTACCCCATCAAACGCGGCAAGGGCCACGGTGGGCAAGATGAAAAGTAACGGAGTTAGTATAGAAATGTGTTTCTTCATTTTATTTTATTTATTTGATATTTATTTAACTGGTTTTCAATAACACGCCTGGAACACTTGGGTTACTGCCAATCTCCAAATCCTTTGAGATAAATTTAACTATAGCCATGAAAGAGAGCAAGATGAAAAGGGCTAGGATGCCCCAGAGCATGTAACTGCGGCCGTTTTTTATTTCCTCTGGTTTGCCAGAGTTGAGAAGAAACTTGGATAGTCCCCAGAAAAATGTGATAAAGGCGATAGCAGAGAGAATTGGTATGAGAATTCTAATAACTTCCAACACATATCCTATAGTCTGAGAAAATGTGCTGTCTTTGAGAGAGAAAGCGAAAATAATAGCTGGAAAAGATAAAGTAGCGACTAAATAAATGTAGATTTTATGTTTTTTCATGGAGCGGCAATAAGAGCTGTTATGGTACTTGATACTACTTTGGCTATGGCCGCCGCACCAAGAAGAATTCCCGCGCCGATAAGCGACCACATTAGACGAGCGTGAGCTTCCTCGATTTTCTTTGGATTACCTTGGGCCGTAAGATACATGAAACCAGCCCAAATAATCCAGATCACAACAGCGACGGCTGCTACAGGCATGATGACATTGTTTAGTATGATTGAGATAAGATAAATGATACTGCCACATTCCTCTGGGGTAGGAGCAGTACATTTGAGAGGGTTAGGGATGTGTATAGAAATAGGAGTGGGGGGAATAGTGGTGCCTCCAGATGGAGGAACTGTAGTGCCAGGATCAGCATATGTAAAAAATGGAATGGCAAGAAAACTCAAAACTGCTAAATGTATTGAGATTTTTTTTATATTTTTCATTCCCGTTAAATATTTTTAGATCTACATACCAAATTGTACAACGTCGGGCTTCAAAAGTGAAGTTGTGATGAGTGTCACGATAAGCCACGCGGCCAGGATAACAACTATTCCTATGACCACACTTGTGAGCATGGCATGGGTTTTCTTTCTTTCTCCGGCGTTGTCAGCGTAAAACATATATCTACCACCAACGAGGGCGAGGATGACAACAGAAAATGAGATTGCGAATTTAGCCCCGAAATTGGTGACATTTTTGGTTGCCGCTACTAAATCCTGGAAACTACAATCCCCTGCAGTCGGCCCATCACCACACTCATATGTGATTCCAGTATTTCCTGATGTTTTAGAAACATCAGCATGGACAAAGATTGGCAGAGAGACTGCTGTAGAAAAGATGATAAATAACACAAAAAAACTCTTAAATTTGAGTGTAGTCCGCGGCGCGAAGTTTTGTTTTTGACCAAGCTGTATAGAAATACTGCGCGTGGAAAAAACAAAACGAGCAACAAAGGAATGTGCCAAATTTAAGAGTTTTTTCATTTTATTTCAGAAGTTAGCTCATCGTCGGCATTATTCAAAGCATCAGACAGTCGATACCTCCCACTCGTTATGCCTTCTATCATATCACGAAAAGTTTTTGACGAAGCCACTGAATCCGGATCTATCCATGAGTGGGAAAGAAGGGCAGAGTTATAAAACACAGAGAGAAATGTGTCGGGTGGAGTGCTGGAGAGCAGATCCCGACGAACCGGCGGAAGGTTTGTGGTGGCACTCAGGGCTTTTATAGAAGTGGCTTCGGTCAGAGCGTTTATGGCGAGATATGCACCGCCGACCTGTCGGGACTGTTTGACTATGGCTAGAGCGTACATGTGTCCGAACACTTCTTTTTTGTTAGTGTCGCGAATTTGCGGAACGAGAGCAACATCAAAGTTCAGGTTTGAATTTTTCTGCTGTATAGCGAAAATCTCGCTGGAAAAACCTAGATAAAGTCCGAGGTTGCCAGAAAGAAACATATTGAGAGATAACGGAAGAGAACGATTCCAAGTATAGTTTGGCGAAGTCGGGTTTGAGAATTGGGTATAAAAATTTACTGCGGACTGGCTTGGAGCGATGGAGTAGTCAAACAGAGAATTCAAAACAGACTGCAATCCGTTTGCCGTGCGAGAGGTTATGGGCGTTCCTGCCTGTAGGAGGAGCATGGAGACGATCTCTTTTGCGCCACTCACATTACCCCACTCGCCCAAAGCGATAGTAGATTTGAGAATACTTCCACTACCGTCTTTGACCGTCATTTTCGGGATGAGAGAGTATATCTCGTCCCAGTATTTTGGTGGCTGTGATACTGTCACGTTTGAAAACATATCTCTGTTCCAGTACATGACCATGGGATCAACTATAAAAGGCAGAGCCGCTACTCCCGAAGGCGTGAGAAATATTTCACCCCCCTCTATAAATGTGTCTTTGAAAGAACGCCCTGAGTAATTGGCGAAGGGTATGATAAAAAGTTTGTTGCTGTTTTTGTAGAGATAATCATCACGCAGTACAACAATGTCGGGGCCAGTGCCCGTGGCCAAAGCTTCAACGAAATCAGCATCGAACGTAGCTGGATCTTTTTTGACGTATGTTATTTGGATCTGCTTGTCGGATTTGATGGAAGAGTTTTTGTAAGCCACATCAAAGGACTCCGGCGAAACCGTCCCCCAGACCAAGAGATTGGCCGACTGTCCACCCCCCACCCCCCCCTTTGACAGAGCAAACATAGCCACCGCAACCACGGCAGAAACCGCAAATACAGATATGAGGACTATTTTGAAAGCGGACATGTTTGACATAGTAGTAGTTGAAAGTTTATAAAGTCATAAAATCCATAAAGTTAAAGCTTTTTAAAAATGAAACCATAGTGGTGAGCACCGGCGGTGAATTCTTTGTCCGTGTGAAATCCGCTCTTCTCGAAGAGGGCTTTTGCCACATCTTTTCTTACCACCGCTTCCGGTTTTGGTCCTATGCCACCAAAAGAGTCCGACCAATCAACGACCATTACTTTGCCCGATGATCGCAGGACTCTTTTCACTTCTTTGACCATTGTCTCTCTGTCGTCTAGTTGAAAAAGAATGTTGGAAAGCAAAACGAGGTCAACTGAATTATCTCGAAGTTTTGTACCGCTGATTTTTTCAATATTGCCCCATATGACCTCGATATTATAGAGACCCTCGCGAACGGCTTGATTTTTCAGTTTTGAGAGAAGTTCTTGCTGGATATCGATAGCATAAACCCGCCCAGTGGAGATAAGGGCCCGAGATGCCGCTATACTATAGTGTCCCGAGCCACTGCCAAAGTCGGCGATCTCAGCACCTGCTTGTATTCCACACTGCTCAATATTTTTTAGAGGATCAGAGAACATAAGCAATAGTTAAAAGTGTAAAGTTATAAACCAATAATTACTATCATTAATTATAACCCAAAACTAAATAATAAAAACTGTGTACAAGCCAATTGCTGTCAAGGACTGTCCTTGACATAATTAGGGAATGAAAAATAGAGATTACAAAGAATTCGCCGAGGGAACAATTTTACATATTTATAATAGAGGAAACAACAGAGAAAAAATATTTCGGGATGAACAAGACTACAAAGCTTTCCTTTTTAGGTTAGGGCTAGCACTGGGATTTGAAGAAAAGGAAATTCAGAAAGAAAAGATGCTGTCACTACCCTATTCAAGAGTCAGGATCAATGCTAATAAAAATCTTTTCAAACTTCATTCTTTTTGTTTAATGTCTAACCACTTTCATCTACTTATAGAACAGTGCTCAGATATCTCCATATCGAGACTGATTTCTCAGACCTGCACCAGCTTTGCGATGTATATAAACAAAAAATATGGAAGAGTTGGTCATGTATTTCAAGAAAGATTCAAATCAGTGGTTATTGAAACTGATTCACAACTTATGTGGGTATCTTCCTATATACACATGAACCCTGTTTCAGATAATTTTGTCAAACATCCTTGTGACTATAAATGGAGTAGCTATAATGATTTTGCATCTAATAGAAACTTGCCTATAGTCTGTAAAGATCTCCTAGAATCAGTTTTTGAGGGAGAAAATTTTGAAAAAGAAACCTTAACTCTTCATGTCAAGGACAGTCCTTGACATTATGCTATTGATAAAACTTTTATTTTATTCCATACTCCAGATTCTTGTTCTTGTTTGTAAATATCAATAGATATTACTTCAAATCTAAAAAATGTTTTGGTATTAATGAGCTCTGCTTTTATTTCAGGAAAATCAATATCTAATATTTTGGAAGAAATTGTTATATGAGGGTTATATTCTGTAGGATAATTTGAGTATTTGTTTTTGATTTGACCTTGTAAAGCTCCAAAACATAGAGAAAAAATCTCTCTCAAATAACTTTCACTCCCTTTATTTAGTTTGAAATATATAACATTTTCATCGTTCCCGTTTTCAAAAAAACCAATAGAACTAATTACGATTTCTCTGGAGTGTATGTTTTTTAGCTTTTCTGACAGTTCAACTTCAACATTGTTAACATTATCAATATAAAATGGTGGAAGTATGGTTATATGTGGACAAATTGAATAATTACGTTTTCTATACTTACTTCTATATTCATCAACCTTATCAGAAACTTCCTTGTTAGGAGTAACGGCTAATATGTAGGAATCTATTATTTTGTGCGAAGTATATGCCAAGGACAGTCCTTGACATATTTAAATTATAAACAAATCAGAGAAGCGATTGAGTCACCTTCGCGGAGTTTCATAACACGAACACCTTGGGTTTGTCGACCGAGGACGGGGATTTCTTTTGAGTCCACGCGAATGACTTGGGATTTTTTAGATATTGCCACAAGCTCGGCCTCCCCTTCGGCAAAAACTTTGGCTGAAATAATAGGACCGGTTTTGGGCGTGACTTTTGCTGTTTTGATACCAGAGCCACCGCGGTTCTGGACTTTGTACTCATCTATGTCTGTGCATTTGCCATAACCGTTTTGTGATATGACCATGATGGTGGCCGAATTTAGCTCATTTGGCACGGCCTCGGCTGAAATAACCTCGTCACCCTTGCCAAGTTTGATCCCCCGCACGCCCATAGCCGTTCTACCCATCTCGCGTATGTCTGATTCTTTGAAATGTATAGACTGACCCTTGCTTGTCACTACCATAACAGTATCTTTTTTGTGAACGAAACTGGCAGAAACCAGGGCGTCCCCAGCGTCGAGTTTAATAGCAATAATTCCAGAAATGCGAACGTCATGGAAACTGGCTGTGGCTGATTTCTTGGCAATCCCCTGCTTTGTGACCATCATAAGAGACGAGTCGGATTTTTTGACTTCTTTTGGCATTGGAAGAATTGATGTGATTTTCTCACCTTCTGAAAGCGGAAGAAAATTCATAACCGATTTGCCACGTGTTGCCCGACGACCCTCCGGAATATCATACATTTTTGTTTGGTAGACTTTGCCCTTGTCTGTAAAGAAAAGCAGGTCGCTGTGAGTCGAGGTGTTGAGAAGCATGGTCACAAAATCCTCCTCTTTTGTATCAAGGTCGACAACGCCAACTCCCCCGCGCTTTTGTTTTCGGAACTCATCTGGATTTGTGCGTTTTATATATCCACCCGCTGTCAGAACCAAGGCGTTTTCTTCGTCAGGAACCAAATCCTCCATGGACAAAACTTTCACTCCGCCTTTTATGATTTTGGTTCTGCGTTCATCTCCGTATTTTTCTTTTATTTCCTTGCATTCATCTTTTATAACCCCGAGGATTTTCTTCGGACTCCCTAGAATTGCCTTCATGGCCCCTATAAAATCCTGAACCGACTTTAGTTCATCCTCCACTTTTTTTCTCTCCAATCCGGCCAGACGTGAGAGCTTCATTTCCAAAATAGCTGTGGCTTGGATCGAGGAAAACTTGAACTCTGTCATAAGCTTTTTGTGCGCTTCGGGTGTGTCTTTTGAACCTCTGATCAGTTTTATTATTTGGTCAATATGATCAAGTGCATTTTTCAAACCGAGCAGAATATGTTCTCGCTCCAACGCCTTTTTCAAATCAAATTCTGTTCGGCGTTTTATAACCTCCACCCTGTGAGAAACAAACTCTTCCAAAATATCCTTCAGCGAAAGAGTTTGCGGTATGCCATCCACAAGTGCCACCATATTGTAGTGAAATGCTTCCTCGAGTTGTGTGTGTTTGTATATATAGTTCAGAACTGTTTGTGGGTGCGACGTGCCCTTGAGATCAACGACCACACGAATATCTTTGGCCGACTCGTCACGCAAGCCCTTTACTCCCTCCAGTTTTTTCTCGCGCACAAGATCGGCGATTTTTACCACCAGATTTTCTTTATTTACACGATATGGTATGGAGGTAATGATAATTTGCGAGCCGCCAGACTTGCTCTCGACGATTTCCGCATCTCCTCTAGTGACAACTCCGCCACGACCCGAGGCATAGGCATGAGCCATGTCTTTTGCTCCAAAAACCAAGCCTCCGATAGGAAAATCGGGGCCTTTTACAAACTGCAAAAGATCTTCTGTTGTGGCGTCTTTGTTGTCTACAAGATGTGTGACAGCGTCCATCACTTCACCAAGGTTGTGAGGAGGAATATTCGTGGCCATACCGACAGCGATACCAAGTGTGCCGTTGAGAAGAAGAGTTGGCACTGTGGTTGGCAAAACTTTTGGTTCTTTTTTTGTACCGTCGTAGTTTGGCACAAAATCCACAGTCTCTTTTTCTATATCGCGCAAAAGTTCGGAAGACAGTCTGGTCATTTTAGCCTCGGTGTATCGCATAGCGGCGGGATTATCCCCGTCGATACTGCCAAAATTGCCTTGACCTAGAACAAGCGGATAGCGCATTGTGAAATCTTGCGCCATTTTGACCATTGAGTCATAAACAGCTACATCGCCATGAGGATGATAATTTCCCAAAACTTCTCCAACAACCGCCGCTGATTTTCGAGACTTGGCACCAGATGTCAAACCCAATTCGTTCATGGCAAAAAGCACACGACGATGCACAGGTTTCAGTCCATCTCGCACGTCAGGCAGAGCACGATCGGTAATAACCGACATGGCGTAGTCGATGAAAGAGGTCTTCATTTCATCCGTAATTTCCTGTGAAATAACGTTGACTCTGTCTGGCAATATCGGGGATTTATCGTTTTCGTCTACTTTTTTAACCATATTATTGCTTATATTTTATCATATCCCGTCAGAATTTTCAATTTTTAATTTAGAATTTAGACTTAATTTAAAATGTTTAAATTTAAAAATTAATTCATTAAAAATTGATTTTAAATTCTAAAGTCTAAATTTTAAATTATTATTGTTCTATAGTTGTCGTCGCTTCTTGAGTAGTCGACGCAAAATAGTATGTGGTTGTGGAGAGAGACGATAATGATTCTTTTATTTTAGAAAATTGCGCACCTATGGCTGAAAGGCCGGAAGAAAAAGTTTCTCCGAAATTTGAAATAGGACTCGGTTCGAGTTTGGAAGCGCTTATTTCCTTGGCCTGACGCTGGCTGAAGTCGGGATAGATAATGGACAACCATATTACAAAAATAACCCCTGCCAATAAAAAAGAGACAACAAAAGCTATTTGCTTTTTTGTCCTACTCGGCTTTTGTCTTAATTTTTCAATCAGAGGAAACATAAAATATAGTTAAAAGTCGAAAGTGAAAAGTGAAAAGTATTTTCTGTATTTACTTGTGACTTTCACACTTTTTACTTTCACACTTGTTCAAGTACAACAACATCTCCCTCTTTTCCTTCCAAATCTTTTTTCTTTATCGTCAGTTTATCCACTGGTTTTACGGACTCCTCCCCTGCTTCTTTGAGAAATTTTTTAAGCGCACCTGCCTCACCCACTTCTCCGAAGTGACTTGGAATAATAAGCTTTGGCTCAAACTGCACAGCTAGTTTGTGAGCGCTAGTTGGATCGAGCACTCCGTCACCCCCAATAGGCACAAAAAGTATATCCGTTTCTTCAATAGCCTCTTTTGCCTCGGCTGACAGTTCCTTGTCGCCCAAAGCTCCAAGAAAACACAGTGTCATCCCCTCGAGTGATACAGTATATATAGTATTAATTTTCTCAGATAGCACCTGAGGCGCTATCTGAGAAGGGTAAGCGGATTTTGAAATAAAACCTTTTATGAAAACTCCGGAGACCTCGTATTCTCCGGGACCTTTTATGAGAAATGGTTCCTTGTCTCCGCGAGATGTGACATCAGAGCCGTTATGTTCAGGGCTGTTTAAAGAAACTAGAGTAATATCCGAGCCAAATCGAGTGGCTTTGAGTTTTGAATCCTTGGAAATAGGATTAACGGCGATGGTGGTGTCACCGAAACTTACTTTAAAAAAATCCACGCCGTGGTATGTGATTATCATAATGCGCTAAGCTTAGCGCATTATGATAAAATTTTCCAGCCTCTTCGGCTGGTCGCCGAGAAGGCGACAATGTTCAATTTATAATTTTTAATCTTCAAAATCAAATCTACTATACACATTAAAACTTAGCTATAGCTAAATTATAATGTATCTAAAAAGAAAGACTACGTTCACTTACTAATTTTCAAATACGAGAAAAGGTCCGCCGAGGCGAAGCGCAAACGCTTTTCTCGACGAACCCCTACGAATTGACAATCCAGACAGAACTCCTTCCACTACGCAGTGCGGGCAGGACTTTCCGAAAAACTCGTCTGCGCTGTCTTCGAGTCCGACCACAGTGACAACGGAAGGTACTCCTCACAACCGACCGGACTGGACAGCCCCTTTTCTTCAGGTCATCCACTACCCTTCTGTGGATCTCGTGGTTATGGATGCCCATGTAGTAGACCGCGCCACCCAAGGCGTATCTGATAAAGAACATGTGTCTTCCTCCCTTATTATTAAAGCTTTATATAGACGAATCTGTCAAATGGACATATTGCTTGATTTCTGTATACTTACCTTCGTATCCCCGTAGTAGAGCAAAGCTCACTACAGGACTATAGTATTAAAAGCCGTAATAAGTCTTAACCCTATCTCTGCCTGAGGTTTCCTGTCCGAGATAAAAAACTTATTGCACATATGCTCATGTCAAAAAAATTAGTTGAAGAAGAGACCGACGTTAAGGCGGAAGCCACGACAGCCGGTGTAATGGACAAAATAATAAGCGAGAGTGCGACTCCCCCGTCGGTTGACGATGTAATAGAAGGCAAAGTCATAGGTATAGAAAAATCAAAAGTTTTCATAGACATACCGCCATTTGGTACGGGTATTATTTATGGTCGTGAATACATAAACGCCCGTGACATAATAAAAAAAATAAATGTTGGCGATAGTGTTGCTGGAAAAGTTATTTCACTTTCCAACAAAGACGGCTACATTGAGATATCTTTGAAGGAAGCTCGTCAGGCTTTGATTTGGTCTGAGGCGGAAGCGGCCATAGCGGAAAAGAAAATATTTGAGCTGCCCATACAAGAAGCGAACAAGGGTGGACTTATTCTCTCATGGCAGGGTATTTCTGGCTTCCTTCCAGCATCCCAGCTCAAAACCGAGCACTACCCTCGCGTTGCAGACGGTGATAAAGACAGGATTTTGGAGGAATTGAAAAAACTTGTCGGGCAGAAAATCTCGGTGGCCATAATCGGCGTATCTCCAAAAGAAGGCAAACTTATATTCTCCGAGAAAAATCCTGAGCAGAAAAATAAAGACTATATAATAGGTAAATACACCCTGAACGAGGAAGTGACGGGTGAAGTAACGGGTATGGTGGACTTTGGCATCTTCGTAAAACTAGAGGAAGGCTTAGAGGGTTTGGTTCACATATCTGAAATCGACTGGGCACTAGTGGAAAACCCAAAACTTCTGTTCCACATAGGCGAAAAAGTCAAAGTGAAAATAATTGAGATAAAAGACGGCAAGATTTCGCTCTCTATAAAAGCTCTGAAAGAAAATCCTTGGAAAGAAGGCGAGAAGAAATATAAAAAAGACGACGTTGTGGAGGGTGTGGTTATCAAATTCAACAAACACGGTGCGCTGGCTAGTATCGAGGAAGGTATCGCAGGACTGGTTCATATATCGGAGTTCGGTAGCGATGAAAAACTTCATAGCTCTCTAGAGCTTGGTAAAAACTATAAATTCAAAATTACTTTGTTTGACGCGAAGGAGCAAAAGATGACATTGAGCTTCATTGATCAGAATAAAAAATCTGAGTAGCCACATCCGCCCAATCTCTTTCTCACCAAAACCTTTTTAGAGCACGACATAAATCTCTGCTGAGATTTTGTCTCGTTCTCGGCTCGTCAGCCTGCGAAAGTCTCTAAAAAGGTTTTGCCTCGACGAGATTGGGCTCGACGGTTATTTCAGGTAGCATTTAGGGCGGCCACGGCGGCCGCCCTTTTGCGAACACTTGGATATCCGATGCCCAAGTTACATCCGCTCGTGCGGATCTTCAGGATAGGGAACGAGTCGGTCGAATCTTCGTTTCTCCTCCGCAACCTTGGCCGCCACTCTCGCCTCGGCCTCGCGCTTCTTGCGCTCGAGACTGGCGAGGACCTTTCGGCCGAGATCCTGATGCATGATTCTCATGAAGCCCATTCGGTACTTCCACGCCTCGATGAGGAGATCGTGGTGTTTTCGGATCGCTGCGCGCAAGAGAAACCGACCTAAGTGGAAGTCATCGTAGGACTCCACGGAACAGGTCTCCAACTCCTCCACGAAGGCCAGTTCCCAGTCGAGGTCCTTGTCGAACTCGCTCCTTGCAGGCTGAGTCTGGCTCGCCGGCAACGGGTTCATGCACATGGGCGTCTCCTTGGTGTCCGAGGTGTCGGATTCCTTCATTAATGTATATGCAAATATGTGAGATGTCAAAGCTAGTTAAACTCCGTCATTGCTTTTTGGAGACCGGAAGTGACAAAGGTTTCTAGAGCTTCATTTATTTTTTTTGATAGTTTTTTTAGAGCGATGAGTTCCTCGGGTTTGAAACTGCCCATTATTACTTTGGTTACTGCGTCACCCTCGGGTTTTTTTATTTTCCCTGTTGGAGTTACGGGCGATATGCCAACACGAATCCGCGCAAATTTCTCAGTCTTGATAGCTTTTATTATTGACTCCAGGCCCTTGTGGCCGCCAGATGATTTGTTGAAAGAAATTTTAGCTGAGCCAAAAGGCAAATCAAGATCATCATAAACCACAATCATCTTCTCCGCCCACTTGGCGGCTAAGCCGCCAAGTGACTTTATGCTGTCTCCGGAGTTGTTCATGAAAGTGTCGGGTAAAACCAAAGTTACACCAGTCTTCCCGACTTTTATTTTGGCTATCATAGCTTTCACCTTGGCGTCGGTTTTCCACTGCGCATCAAGCGACTTGCCAAACAACTCAACCAAAATCCGCCCCGTGTTATGGCGAGTGTTTTCGTATTCAGATCCGGGATTTCCGAGGCCAACGATATAGAAATTCATGATGAATAATGAATATGGAATAAAGAATAATGATAAAAACTAAGTAAAATCAATATTCATAATTCATTATTCAATATTCTACCCTGTTGTGTCAAGCGACTTCCTACTATATACTGAGCTATATGAATGAGGAAAATGCACCTGCTCCAAACGTCGATGAACCATTAGATTTCACACAACCTCCCAAAAAAAGCACATGGAAGGCAGTAGCTAAAGAAGTTACCATATTTGTCATTATCGCCTTTGGTGTGGTGCTCCCCTTTCGCATTTATATTGCAGAGCCATACCTCGTAGATGGCAGATCTATGGATCCGACATTTGCAACAAGCGACTATCTCATAGTTGATAAACTTTCGTATGAAATAGGAACACCCCAGAGAAACACGGTTATAGTTTTCCGCTACCCAAACGACCCATCCAAAAGTTTTATAAAAAGGATTATAGGTTTGCCAAATGAAACCGTAACCATGTTAGGCAACATCGTCACCATTGTAAACAAAGACAATCCTAACGGCTTTATCATAGATCAGTCATATGTGGTAAACCAGTGTGATAGTGCCAAGTTTAGCTGCATAAGTTTATTCCAGAAAACTCTAGGACCTGACGAATATTTTGTCATGGGTGACAATCGTGCAGAGAGTTTCGACTCGCGTTCGTGGGGGCCGCTAAATAAGAAGTACATCTTGGGCAAGCCAATTATAAGACTCTTCCCAATCACAAAAATCGGTATTTTACCCGGAGCTGATAGTAAATAATATGAAGAAGAAAAAAGGGCAAAAAGATAAAACCGCGCGGAAAACACACCTCGAAACAACAACTGACAAAGTTGGAGAAATTGCCGTCCACTACGGATTCACTATCGTAAAGCCGCCGCAGATAAGTCACGATGATATCTTAAAATCAAAACAATTTAAAGAGTTTGATTACTACGACGATGCTCTAGAGAAAATAACCTTAACCCGATGGTACATGGAAGAAAGGCTGGATCTTGAGTCTCAACCTCTGGCTATTCACTACAGAAAACCCCTTAGTGGTACTGGTGCAAAAAAGAAACCAACCAACGAAGTCTATGGCCTTGAAATCATGGGTAGTTCCAAATCCACAAGCGAGGCACTTCTATTAAAATGTGCTCTTGCAATACTCGAGGAATTCAAGTACGAAAACCTATATATAGATATAAACTCGATTGGAGACAAAGAGTCGATTGGCAAATTCGAAAGAGAGCTTGGAGCTTATTTACGAAAACATGCTCACACACTGCCCGCTAAAACCAGGCAGGAGCTCAAAAAAAATCACTATTCAATACTGACAAGTTTAGGAGCGGAAATAAAAGAGTTAAGAGAAAATGCTCCGCCAACCATTGGATCACTATCAGAAATTGCCCGGCTTCATTTTAAAGAAGTTCTGGAATCGATAGAAACTTTTGACGTGACCTACAAGATAAAACCCAATATATTATCAAACAAACTCTATGCCGCAAATACTGTATTCGAAATTAGATCCGGTGACGAGCTTTTGGCTTTCGGTTACAGATACAATCACCTAGCTAAAAAAATCGGAGGCAAAAGAGAAATACCGACGGTGGGAGTAACTATTTCAGTCAGGAAAAATCCATCCATGTCGAAGAAAGTTGCTATACATAAAATAAAAAAACCGAGGTTTTACCTAGTACAACTCGGTTCCACGGCCAAACTGAAAGCTTTAAATATAGTTGAAATGTTGCGCAAACATAAAATTCCGGTCTACCACTCCATAACAAAAGACAAAATCACAGGACAACTCTCGGGAGCGGAATATATGAAGGCCACGCATGTTTTGGTCATGGGACAAAAAGAGGCGGTGGAAAACAGCATGATAGTGAGAAGTATCGCAAACAGAGAGCAGGAAACTATTGCTCTTTCTGAACTAGCGGAGTTTTTGAAGAAACTTAAGTAAAACCCCTAGATACAAAACCTCTTTCTCACCAAAACCTTTTTAGAGCACGACATAAATCTCTGTTGAGATTTTGTCTCGTTCTCGGCTCGTCAGCCTGCGAAAGTCTCTAAAAAGATTTTGCCTCGACGAGATTTTGTATCTTCACCTACGGGTGTTTCTTGGAGTTGAAATAAAATGCTTGTTGTGATAAAATACCGCACATGTCAGTAAACGCAGAAGTGGTAAAAACGGGCAACGAAAACAACGTTAACCTCATAAGACGATTCACCAAAAGAGTTCAGGGCTCTGGTGTTTTGCCTCGTGTCAGATCAATTCGATACTCAACACGTAAACTTTCTCCATACGTAAAGCAGAAAAAGACCTTAAAAGTGCTGAAAAGACGAGAAGAAGTAGCTGAACTGATAAAACTAGGCAAAATGAGTGAATACACACCTAGAGGAGGCAAAAAATAGATATAAGATTTACGATTCAAGATTTAAGAATAATGCAAAATACCAATCATCATTCATAAATCCTAAATCTTAAATCAACTCCACGATCAGCTTATATCTGAATGAATAATGAAGAAAAATTCAGCTTAATAAATACCACTCGTAATGTTGTTCCCCCTGTGTCTTTTGCAAAAATAAAAAATGAAGTGTTGGGAAAAGGCTACTCACTCTCTCTGGTGTTTATTGGAGAGAAAAAGTCTGGTGAGCTAAATCTCAAATATCGTGGCAAAGATAAACCTACGAATGTTTTAAGTTTCTCGCTAGATAAAAATGCCGGAGAGATTTTCATAACGCCGAGCTTGGCACAAAAAGAGGAGGGCTTTCTATTTATCCACGGATGTCTCCATTTGAAAGGAATGGAGCATGGTAGTACAATGGAGAGATTAGAAACCAAATTGCGTAAGCAATTCGGCGTCTAATCTAATTTTCAATTTACAGTTCTCAATTTTCCTGCCTACCGCAGGCAGGCATTGAATTTTCAATGAATTAATTTTCAAACATTGAAACATTGGAAATTTATTGTAAATTGTAAAATTGATAATTGAAAATTATCTCTCAAATGTCCAGAAATATTGCAGTCGGAATAGATATCGGAACATACCAGGTCAAAGTGGTAGTGGCAGAGCTCGTTAGAGAAAATGGTAAGCAAATAAGCCGTATTATTGGCACGGGGCTGACGGAATCAAAAGGTCTTCGACATGGTTATATCATAAACAGCGGTGACATAACTGAAAGTATTGAAGTGGCGGTAAAGATGGCTGAAAAAGTCAGTGGTGTGAAAATCCACAAAGCTTTCGTTGCTGTCGGAGGCATAGGTCTCGGAGCTGTAACGGGTACAGCAAGTACTATCATCGCTCGAGCAGACTCACAAGTGACAGAATTGGATATTGAAAAATTATCGCAAGTCTGTGAAGAAACTTTACCAGCCACCCTAATTCAAAACAGAAAAATACTTCACCCAATTCCTCTTTCATACAAAATCGACGGCAAACCGGTCTTGGCAAAAAGCCCTATAGACATGAAGGGCACCAAGCTCGAGGTCAAAATGCTTTTTGTGACATGTCTCGAGGGACACTTGAACGACATGCTGGAGGCAGTGGAGAAAGCCGGTATTGATGTCATTGATGCCATGGCCTCTCCTATCGCCGCTTCTTTTGTAATACTTTCCAAACAACAAAAAATGGCCGGTTGCGTTCTGGCCAACATCGGTGCTGAAACCATATCTATTGTTGTTTTTGAAAACAATATTCCTATTTCCCTCGAGGTTTTCCCTATCGGAGGCGCAGATATAACCAATGATATAGCCCTAGGATTGAAAATCCCCTTAGAAGAAGCGGAGAACCTGAAAATCGGCAGTTTCGGTTCCGGCTCTTTTTCAAAAAAAAAGCTTGAGGAAATAATCAGCGCCAGAATTTACGACATGTTTGAGCTTATTGAGAATCATTTAAAAAAAATCGGCAGGAACGGCTTATTGCCAGCTGGAATATTTATTACAGGAGGAGGTAGTGGTATCGGAACGATAGAAGAGTTGGCCAAGGTAGCCTTGAAACTGCCATCAAGACTTGGAGCAATAAACGGACAGTCAACTCAGGCTGGCAAAAATAATATAAAAGACTCGACTTGGGCCGTGGCCTATGGTTTGTGCATGCTTGGACTTTCAACTGAAGAAAAAATAAACATGGGACTGGGCAACAGGATGAAAAAAGCTGGCGGAAAAATTTCAGAATGGATACAAAAGTTTTTACCCTAAAACTTTTGTAAAGCAAAAGTTCGGGCGAACATTTTTGTTTAAACAAAAATGTTTTAGCCATAAAATAGCTTTATTTTAAGCCGTTTTCTGACATAAATCTCTAAGGTAGTCAATTGTTTTTATTTTTGACGGTTATGATAGTATGTGGCTACAACTAATTTAGAATTTTAATTAGAAACTCTTAAAAAACATGCCACAAATAAAACCAGACGTAGAAGCATTCGCCCGAATCAAGGTCCTAGGAGTCGGTGGCTCTGGCAAAAACGCCTTAAACCATATGATAAATTCCAAAGTTAGGGGGGTTGATTTTATCGCCATTAATACGGATTCTCAAGACCTTCATCATTCCCTATCCAAAAGAAAAATACACATTGGTAAAAACTTGACTCATGGTTTAGGAGCTGGCATGAACCCAGAGCTTGGTAAACGAGCCGTGGAAGAAACTAAAGAAGAAATACAAGAAGCGATAAAGGGTGCGGACATGGTTTTCATAACTTGCGGACTTGGTGGCGGTACGGGAACAGGAGCTGCTCCAATCATAGCTAGAATTTCCAGAGAGATGGGTGCTCTGACTGTAGCGGTTGTAACAAAACCATTTTTCTTTGAAGGACAGCAGAGAATGAAATTGGCAGAAGCAGGGCTCGACGAGCTTCGACTGGCAGTTGATGCGATCATTGTAATACCTAACGACAGACTGCTTTCAAGTATTACAAAAGAGACAACAGCAAAAAGCGCTTTTGCAACTTGCGATGATGTTTTGAAATCAGCTGTTGAAGGCATCTCTGATTTGATTACGACCCCAGGAATTATAAACATAGACTTTGCTGATATAAAAGCCATCATGGAAAACGCCGGTACGGCTCTTATGGGCATAGGCACAGCAACTGGTGAAAAGAGAGCCGAGGAAGCGGCTAAAATGGCTATAAACTCGCCTCTTTTGGAGGTTTCAATAAACGGGGCCAAGGGAGTTTTGTTCTCGATTGCTGGAGGAGATGACTTGGGAATGTTTGAGATTCAAGATGCGGCAAAAATAATAACCGAGTCGGTAGATCCGAACGCAAGAATTATTTTCGGAACTGTAAAGGACGAGAAGTTGAAAAAAGGCGAGGTTAGAATAACTGTCATCGCTTCGAACTTCCCAGAAAACTTTAACAAGAAAACTCTTTTCCAATCTACACAGGCATCAAATAAAAAAGATGAAGTAGTAACAGAGGAGAAGGGAAAAATATTTAACTCCATACCTGTTCAACCAAAAGCTTCAGAAGTAAAAGTGCCGGAAGTGGCAGATGATGACGAGTGGGGCGCGGTACCGGCGTTTTTGAGGAGAAGTAAACTAAAATAGATGTTAGAATAATGAATTATGAATAATGGTTCGGGAAAGATCAGGGACTTTACTGATCTCAATGCTTGGAAATTTAGTCACGAGCTAGTTCTTGATATTTATAAGATTTCTAATAAATTTCCTGCTTTTGAAAGATTCGGACTAACGTCACAGATACAAAGAGCTAGTGTTTCAATCACATCAAATATTGCTGAAGGTTTTGGAAGACAGTCCTATAGAGAAAAGGTTCAATTCTATTATCTAGCTCATGGATCGCTAACGGAAGTGAAAAATCAACTTTTATTATCTAAGGATTTAGGATATATTAGTAAAGATTTTGAAAGAGTAATGGAAAAACTTGTAACAAGCCAGAGACTACTACAGGGCCTTATTAAAACTTCCAAATCATTCATTATTCATAAATCATAATTCATTATTCACATGCATGATCTCATCATTATCGGTGGTGGACCAGCTGGTGTCTCGGCTGGTGTTTATGCTGCGAGAAAAAAGCTAAAAACACTTTTGATTGCACCTGAATTCGGTGGTCAAAGTATTGTTTCAGAAGGTATAGAAAACTGGATTGGTACGATAAAAATATCAGGGCAAGAGTTGGCCGACAACTTCAAAAAACATTTGTCTGCATATGCCAGAGACACAGTCGAAATAAAAGAAGAATCTGTTCAAGATATAAAGCATTTGGGAGCCGAGCTCCCAAATGGTGGTTTTGTTGTTGTTACAGAGAAGGGAGAATACCAAACAAAAAATATACTTATTGCTACGGGTTCAACTCGCCGAAAACTGGATGTTGTGGGAGCAAAAGAGTTTGATAACAAAGGCCTTACATACTGCGCCTCATGCGACGGACCGCTTTTCGCCGGTCAAGATGTTGTGGTTATTGGCGGGGGTAACGCTGCTTTTGAGACAGCTGCTCAGCTTCTGGCCTATTGTAAAAGCGTGACTCTACTTAACCGAAGTGAAAACCTTCGGGCAGATGAGATAACAGTGGCCAAACTGAAACAAAACCCAAATTTTAAAATAATTATAAATGCCGTGCCTGTGGAGATAAAAGGTGGTCAGTTTGTTACAGGTTTAGTTTGGCAAGACACAACTACAAAAGAAAATCATGAAATAGAGACTCTAGGAATTTTTGTAGAAATCGGACTTATTCCTACAACATACTTTGCAAAAAATGTACTGGAGTTAAACCAGATTGGTCAAATCCCAGTTGATCCTAGAAACCAGAAAACAAAAGTTGCAGGAATCTGGGCCGCTGGAGACTGTACTGACGGACTATACCACCAAAACAACATCGCCTCGGGAGACGCAGTCAAAGCCTTGGAAGATATCTACGTTGAAATGCATACGAGGTAGGGCATAATGCAGAAAAGCTCTCGACCCGAAGGGAGAGCTTTTGTAAATTGGGGTATCGAACATCGATACCGGGGTTGTCACAGATTGCCGAAGCAAGTGTGACCGAAAGAACTGCGTGGGTGAAGGAAAGGGTGTGTGTTGGGGGAGAGCGAATGCCGTCGTCCCGAAACACACAAGACCTTCCCTAAAACCACAACAGTATTGTATTCCATTTCGCATCGGATGTCAAGCGTTTTGTGTATATAAAAATCAGTCACAAATTACTGAGATTCAAAGTAGTGTAGAACTTCTGACCAGTTGTTTGCTCGAACTATACTCTTAGGGAGAACATCTTTTTTATTCCACGAGTATTCTCCAAAAAGAAGACCAGTTATTCCAATATCAGCCGCAGCTTCAATATGCTTAAGTTGGTCGTCAATTAAGTAATCGGCCTTGAGACTTTGTGCAAGGGTCGCTTTAGTCAATTTTAAATGGTTGAGATCGGGTTTATCAGCATCAAAGAAACCAGCAAAGGAACAATCCGTAAAAATGCCTGGATAATGAAGATTTATCCATTCCAGAGTTGCCTGCTTCAGCGATACTCTACGACTCGTAACGAGGATAAGGGTGAAACGAGTTTTAAGTTTATTTAATACTTCTAGAGCACCATCAACTGTGCTATAGGCGTTTACAATATTCGACTCATGAAATTCATTAGCTCTTTTAAAAGTCTCCTCTAAATCAAGCTTCCACATTTCGGCCCAATGTTCTTGGTAGTCTTCTGGCTTAAGATGAGTGCCATATTTACCATTGCTCCATTCCACAAAACCGGCGGCGCTAGAAGAAAGCACGTCGTCAATATCAATAGCAATAACTGGTTTGTTATCCATAAAATGTTACGTGTGTGACCCTTACGCACTGGGAAACCCACGGTTTTCCCAATCCTTCCTCCACGGGAAACCAAACAGGTCTCCCGACCCCTTCCTGGCGCAGGGTCACAAAAATTAAATAATGCATTAATTTAATTTTTGTGACCCTACGCGGAGTCGAACCGCGCTTAACTGATTGAAAACCAGTTGTCCTAACCGATAGACGATAGGGCCCTAAAACTTTGCTTTGCAAAGTTCGGGCGACCCCAGAGGGGTTTAGCCAAAAGCACAGGAAAACTATATCACTTTTTGTCTAAAAAGCAAAAATATGCTAACTTAAATCCATGCGCGATTAGCTCATTTGGTAGAGCGTCTCATTGACGTTGAGAAGGCGGCAAGTTCAAATCTTGCATCGCGCACAATGATGGTTTTAAACTTTTTTCTTTTGTGTGTTTGTCTGGTTGTCTTGCTTTTCGTATTACTTTTCTTTTTGGCTCAGATTATCTCTATATTCACAGCGGACGCACCATTTGTGCCAATACCTAGAGAAATTGAGGACAAAATTATTGAAAGTCTGAAATTAAACGAAGACAGCGTATTGTATGACCTTGGTTGTGGTGATGGGCGAGTTTTGAAATCTGCCGTAGAAAAATATCCAAATATAAAAGCTGTCGGCATTGAGATTGCCTTTATCCCCTATCTACTGGCCCGATTCAAAACGCGAAAAAACAAGAACATAGAAATCAGAAGAGAAGATATTTTCAAAACTGACATCGCTAATGCAACTCATATATTTACATATCTTTACCCAAAGGTAATGGAAAAGCTCATGCCTGTTTTAGAAAAAAAATGTAGAAGCGGCACAAGGATTGTTTCATGTGATTTTGAGGATAAAAATCGGAAACCAACAGAGATAATTGAACTGTCTAAAAATAATTCTGGGCGTGGAAAAAGATTAATAATCTACAGCCTATAATCATATCTTGCGATATATCGTAAGATATGAAATTGTTGGTAAATTGGAAATATTTTTGCTAAGTTAAAGGAATGAAAATCTTAAGCATTGAGACAAGTTGTGATGACCCCAGTACCAGAGCAAAGCTCGGTACGGGGCGAGAAGTGATATGTTTAATTTTCTGAGTATATAAAATTATGAAAATACTTTCGATTGAAACGAGTTGCGATGAAACGGCTGTTAGTATTGTAGAAGCAGAGGGTGGAACAGAATCCCCTGTTTTCAAAATACTCGGGAATTCTCTTTTCTCACAAGTAAACACACACAGAGAATACGGCGGAGTCTATCCGATGCTTGCAAAAAGAGAGCATGGCAAAAACCTGCCTCCACTTCTTATGAACGTATTGAAGCAAGCGGAGATGTATGCTGAAAATCCGACTTCGCCGAGCTACGGCGAGGAGAAGTGGCAAGAAATAAAATATATTGTTTCTAGAGAGGATGGGTTGTTTGAAGGGCTAATATCTGCTTTAAAAAACATAGAAAAGCCGAAGATAGATGTGATTGGAGTGACATCGGGTCCTGGACTTGCCCCCGCTCTGTGGGTGGGTATAAGTTGCGCGGAAGCTTTGGGTAAACTATGGGACATTCCTGTTGTGCCAATAAATCATATGGAAGGACATATCGCTTCTGTTTTGATTTGCAAAACAGAAGAATTTTCAATTTTCAATTTTCAATTTTCAAAAAAAACCAATACAATACGGTTCCCCGCTTTAGCACTACTTATTTCTGGTGGACATACTGAGCTAGTCAGTATGAAGGGGTGGGGAGAATATGAAGTAATGGGGCAAACTCTTGATGACGCGGTGGGCGAAGCTTTTGATAAAGTGGCTAGAATGATGGGTCTTCCCTACCCCGGCGGCCCTGAGATATCACGATTGGCAGAATTCGCCAGAGAAAACAACCTTCCAAACATAGCCAGACTTCCCAGACCAATGATACACTCCGGTGATAGCAATTTTTCTTTTTCCGGACTGAAAACTGCTGTGCTTTATTATATTCGAGATAAATTCAGCAAGGATCATAGCAAGATGACGATAGATGAGAAAGCTGATCTGGCCAGAGAGTTTGAGGATGCCGTTGTAGATGTGCTACTGAAGAAAACAAATGAGGCATTGGAAAGAACAGGAGCAAAAACACTCATCGTAGCAGGCGGTGTGATAGCAAATAAAAAAATCAGACAAGCCTTTACTAAACTTGCGGACAAATTCTCGGATTTAATATTAAAAATACCCACCAACTCTCTAGCCACAGATAACTCGCTCATGATAGCGGCCGCAACATATTTAAACGTAATACTAAACCCTAAAATACTGGACAAACAGACAAAAATAATCGCTAGTGGTAACCTAAAACTAGCCATGTAGTGAGCTATGCTCTACTACGTGGTTGAAATAAAAAGCACAGTATGCTAGTATATAGTATTGGAAGTACACAAAAGAAAGGGGCCACACAATGTGGCTTCTTTCTTTTATTTGTTTAGATCGATTTCTTTGTTGATAGCCTCAATTTTTCTATTCCTGTCCCATTCTCTATACCATAGGTAGGAAATAATGCCAATTATTATAAGAAGTAGAATATTCAACCAACCACACCAATCAAGTCCGCCAGTTATTTTGTCCCATGCAAACACCACGTTTGCCGTAAATCGTGAGACTATACCAGGTGTTGTAGTTGCGCTAACCAGCGTAACGGGTGTAGTAGTCCCTATACCGACTTGGTTATTTAGAAGAACACTTGGTGTCGTTGTTTCGTTGGTATTGTTTGATGTGTTGCTTACATTATTTTCTGAAGTCGTCGGTGGAATAATTCCAGCGTTTCTCAAACCAAGTAGGAAGTTTCTGTATGTGTCTATTTCTATTTGCTGTTGGGCGTTTACAGGGAAAGCTATTTTACAATAAATCTCGTTTACTTTTTTCTTAGTCAAAATATATGTGTAAGAAGTAGGAGCTGTGTGTCCCCATGGTGTGAGAATATCAGATGCGTATCTTGATTGGAATGCGTCCAAAGCCACAATGGTCTGATCATCATACACGCCAGTTATTTGAACGGTACTGAATCCTTCCAAATCACGAAGGAAAACTTGAAGCTTCCTTACTTCAACCGGATTGTTATTAAAATCTGCTCTAAGATAATCAAGTAGGTAGTAACAGCCGTTCGGCACTGTTGGTGTTGTCGCTGTGGTTGTTCCCGTTACAGGCACATCCACTCTTGCCGTGTTATTACTAGGCACAGGATCATTTTGTGAAGCGTAGACTGTAACCATATTGCTTATAGTTTGTCCTTGATAACCGTCCTTTACAGTACCACGGATAATGAGGGTAGTGGATGAAGATGTATTCAAATCACCAATGACCCATAGACCTGTAGCCGGAACATATGTACCCTTCGTAGTTGTAGCTGAAACAAAGTTTAATCCTGCGGGAATAGCTTCGTTTACGTTAACCGCAGTGGCATTGTCTGGACCATTGTTTATTACCGTAATCAAGAACGTTATGTTGTCACCAACTTTTGCAGTCGATTTGTCAGATGTCTTTGAGATTGCCAAGTTCGAGTTCGGGCTGTATCCACCCCCTCCACAATTGCTGGCACAACCACCACCGCCACAGTTTGATGTACAACCTGGAGTATTTACGCTGGTACTTACGCTAGACGTATTGTCATTAGGATTAGAGTCGGCCTGTGTGGCAGAACCAACAGCGCTGTTGGCTATTGTTTGACCTTCGTTACCAGCCTTTATTTTAGCCACAATAGTTGTGGTAGCTGAAGCGCCGTTAGCCAAATTCCCCACGCTCCATATGCCCGTACTTGTGGCATAGCTTCCCAGAGTAGAAGTTGCAGAAACAAATTCTAACTTACCAGACAAAATGTCCGTGATAATTACGCCTGTAGCCGCGTCTGGACCATTATTTTTGAGGGTGATTGTGTATGTAAGAGTATCAAGGACATTAGCTGAAGCTTTGTCTACTGTCTTTGAGACAATCAGATTAGCGTTTGGCGAACCACCTCCACCCGGAGTGGTGATAGTAATAACCAATGTCTTTATGTCTATACCACCTATACAGGTGTTGACAGCGCCCAGTGACACATTATACGTGCCGACAGTAGTAGGCGTTCCCGTGATAATGTGAGTTGTGGTAGAGAAAGTTAATCCTGGAGGAAGACCACTAGCAGAGTAAGTCACTGCAGTCGTTGATGACGCTGTAAATGTATAAGTAAATGGAGAACCCACGACACCACTTGCGCTAAGCAGAGATGTTATTTGCGGCGCCGGACATGAAGTGCCTGGGTCATCTTTCTCAAGGACAACTAAAGTTTTGTCCATGTCCCCCGCTGCTAATATAATTTGACCGTCTGAATTCAAGTTTCTACCGGCATCATCTGTGCTACTAGCATTGAAAAGCTCAGGACTATATATGAAGAAATCAAAAATATTATTTACAGATGATGTATTTTGATCATTGTATCTAGGTACAAGCCAAAGCGCTCCGTTTACTGTCATTTGTGAATAATAATAAGTGCCGAGTGGAAGATTACTGAACGTTACACAATCAGCATCATTTACTCCTAGAATTATTTTTTTGTTTGGTGAAAATGTAGGTGTATTCCATGTTTTTGTCTGAACCGTACTACCTGAAGTTGTTGATGTATTTAGATCTAGAGAGAAAATACCAGCTGGTAAATCAGAAGACGTAGTGGCAATAACATTATTTATATCGGAAAGAATCAAACAGAAAGTTATCTTGCCATTTACTGGAATACCATTAACCGTAGTTGTTACAGTAGAAGTGTTATCACCTGTGTTAGAATCGTTTTGATTAGCTGTGGTAGTGGCTGTATTTGTAATCACCTGTCCTTCATTTCCAGCCTTGATTGTTGAAACTATGGTTAATGTTGCAGAAGAATTATTATTTAAATTACCTATCGTCCACTGTCCTGTTGTAGTAGAAAAACTCCCCACAGAAGATGAAGCTGAAACAAAGTTTAGTTTATTAGATAAAATATCTGTAACGAATGCTCCTGTAGCATTGTCTGGGCCAGCGTTTGCTACGATGATTGTGTATGTCAGAGTGTCAAGGACATTTGCTGTAGCCTTGTCTGCTGTCTTTAAAACAGAAAGATTAGCAGATGCGGCAGGAGAAGTCTGAGTATAAATAACCACAGTATCAGAAGCATTACCACCTGAACCAGTACAATCAACACGGTAGGTGCTCGTTGCGATAGTGATGTTACCTGTCTGTACGTCTGATTGTGATGTCCCTGTCCAACCAGTATTGATGTTGTTAATGAATAGAGCACATGATGTAGCATTTTGAGATATCCAGCTTAGTGTAGCAGAAGTGCCAGATGGAATAGTGATTGGTCCATCTGAACCGTTAGCCTTGAGATCTACTGTTGGAGAAACTGGAGTGTTTGGACAAGATATTACTAGAGGTGTTGTCGTAGATGATGGGCTTAGAAGCACACGTGCACCAGTTTGTGTATCAATGCCATAGGCATAGACGCTGTGAGAATTACCATCTAGAAAATCTGATGGGGTAGTAATGCCAAAAGCATGATTACCTAAATTGTAGATGGAATTAATATCTGAACGAAAGTGATATGCTGATGTTGTTGTAGATAATGTTCCAGTTCCAAATGGACCATTTCTGTATATTTCAATATTAACAAAAGAATTTGGTGTATCAAAATCTATAGACCAACCACCAATATGAGTACAGCTTGCACCATCCAGATATCCTTGGGGAAGGGTGCTACAATCAACACCATAATTAATTACAATACCAGTAACCATTTGATCACCAGCTAATCTATCTGCAGTATTTTCTGTATCTTTAAATCCGATATCAATTTGTACTCTTCCACAACTTCTTTGGGCAGTATCATAGTAAAAATCCGTAACGCCAGACTCTCCTTCTTGGTAAACCGTTTTGCCGCCGACGGTTACAAGCTCTTCAGCATTACCCTCTCCAGTAGCCTGCCAACCAGAAATTGGATTCGTTGATCCCTCTTTTTTAACTGTAACTGAGCCCGGTCCAAGGTTATTGGCATGGACAACATAATGAATAATTTTATTACCCTGCTGTGGTATGGTTAAATTAGGGTTGTATCCACTTACCTCTTCAAACGAGAAAACTACATTCGCTCTCAAATTGGGTGGATCATTAAATGCGTGGGTTGTGGTAATCACCAAACCAAAAAAAGTGGCCATGAATATGGCTGTAAATAAAGCTAAATGCTTCATGTGTATTAATTTATTTACGCCTGTTTTCATAGATATTTATTATGCCGAAAAGGATACACTTCGATTACAAAAGTGTCAATAGTCGAGGAAAATACTAATATCAGAAATATCCTTGTTTATAGCCATTCTTTAGATTCATGTCCTTTACATCAAAAAAAGTTTTTTATATAAAATTTATAGCCTACAAAACATGTCTATTTCGGGAAGTAATTATCAAGGACATAATATGTAGTATATAAAAGACATGTCCTTAAGATACTTTGTTTTGTCAAATTATTGCTACTGTCAACAACTACCTCACAAAGTTTGGGTGTGATAATATAAAGAAATGAATCCCGTTAGAGTTTTACTTCCTAACGCCTGTGGATAAAATACATTATTCTTGCACAAGTAAATTTAACTTCAAATAAATGATCAAAAACTCTAACGGGATGAAGGAAATTTTCTTATCCCCATATAAGCCCCAAGAAACAGAGGAAAGGATCTACAAAATCTGGGAGGAAAGCGGTTTTTTCAATCCCGACAAGAATACTGACCCTAATGCTAAACCCTTTACACTAATAATGCCACCGACAAATGCCAACGGCTCACTTCATGCCGGTCATGGACTTGTTATGACTATAGAGGACATAATGATTCGATATAAAAGGATGCAAGGATTCAAAACTCTATGGCTCCCCGGTCTAGACCATGCGGGATTTGAAACCCAAGTTGTGTACGAAAAACAACTAGAGAAAGAAGGTCGAACTAGATTTGAAATCGAACCAAAACAACTTTACAAAGAGATACTGGACTTCACACTAAACAATTCTCGTAACATAAAATCGCAAATAAGGAAAATGGGGGCGTCATGTGACTGGTCTCGAGAAAAATTTACACTTGATCCAGACATCATACAAACCGTTTATCAAACATTCAAAAAACTGTATGACGATGATTTGGTATATAGAGGATCGAGAATTGTCTCGTGGTGTACAAAACATCAAACCTCTTTTTCTGATCTAGAAATCAAAGACGAGGAACGAACTGATAGTTTCTACTACCTCAAATACGGACCTTTCACTATAGCCACTTCCAGACCTGAAACAAAATTTGGCGATAAATATGTGGTCATGCATCCTGACGATAAAAGATACGCTGATTATAAAGATGGCCAAAAAATAAACCTCGAATGGATAAATGGGCCTGTTGAGGCGACCATTATAAAAGACTCGGCTGTTGATATGGAGTTCGGTACTGGAGTTATGACTATCACTCCTTGGCACGACACGGCTGACTTTGAAATAGCCGAGAGACATCATCTAGACAAGGAGCAGATAATAGATGAACAGGGTAAACTGTTACCCATTGCCGGAGAGTTTGCTGGTCAGCACATCAAAAAAGCTAGACCTTTGATACTAGAAAAATTGCAAAAAAAAGGTTTAGTGGAAAAGATAGACGAGAACTACAAGCACGTTGTCCGAACCTGCTATAAATGCGGAACAATCATTGAGCCCCAGATAAAAAGTCAGTGGTTTGTAAAAATGAAGCCACTGGCGGAGAAAGCATTGGAAAAAATAGAGAATGATGAGATCGTATATATACCAGATCACTATAAGAAAATAACCACTCACTGGCTACAAAATATTATGGATTGGAATATATCTAGGCAAATAGTCTGGGGCATTCCTATTCCAGCTAAAATATGCACCCAGTGCAGTCACGGTATGGTAGATTTGGAAAATAAAATATCGAAATGCGACAAATGTGGAGGAGGGGTGGCCCAAGACAATGACACATTTGATACATGGTTTTCATCAGGACAATGGCCTTTTGCAACACTGGGGTTTCCAGATCACGAAGACTTCAAAACTTTTTATCCAACGGATGTCATGGAAACGGCTGGAGAAATTATTTTCTTCTGGGTGACACGCATGATTATGCTCGGACTGTATATCACGGGGAAGGTGCCATTCAAAAACGTTTATCTTCATGGGCTTGTTTTAGATGGCAAAGGACTAAAGATGAGCAAAAGCAAGGGAAATGTTATCGATCCTATGATACTCACGGAGAAATTTGGTACAGATGCTCTGCGTATGGCACTGGTTATAGGAAATACACCAGGAACTTCACTCGCCCTCTCAGAAGACAAAATTAAGGCCTATAAAAACTTCGCCAATAAAATCTGGAACATTACGAGGTTTATCCTGGAAAATACAGAGGGGGAAAGTATGGAAAATGGTTTTCCGGAGAGGAACGAATTTGACGAAACACTCAGAGCCGAAAGACGAGCCGTGCTTGAGGATGTTACAAAAGATATGGACAATTTTCGTTTTTATCTTGCCGCCGAAAAATTGTATCATTATGTCTGGCACACTCTCGCGGATAAAATAATAGAAGAAAGCAAAACAATCTTCCAAAGAGGCACGGAGGAAGAGAAGAGTCGACGTAAGCAATTTTTACTTCAGACCCTAGACGCTACTCTCAGAGCTTTACATCCATTCATGCCATTTATCACGGAAGAAATTTGGCAAAATATGGATAAGAAAACTCTTCTCATGATCGAAGAGTGGCCTGAGCCAACAATTTAAAATTTAGAATTTAATAATTTAAAATTAAGTCTAAATTTTAAAGTTTAAATTAAAAATTATGCTATCTTTCCTTCAAAACTATCCTTTCATCCTAGCTTTTATTCTTGGGCTTATTCCAGCCCTGATATGGATGTGGTTCTGGCTGAAAGAAGATAGCCACCCAGAACCGGCAAAAATGATTACTCTATCTTTCCTCGGTGGTATGTTAGCGGTCCTAGTAGTTTTACCGCTCGAAAAGCTTGTTTATAACTATCAACCAGACCCGCATTTGTTGTCATTTATCCTGTGGGCAACCATAGAAGAGACCGCTAAGTTTGCATTTGTATATTTTATCGCCCTACGAAACAAAAAAGTGGCGGATGAGCCAGTAGACGACATGATTTACCTCATAGTGTCGGCCCTCGGTTTTGTCACCTTTGAAAATGCACTCTTTCTCATACCATCAATTCACGCCGGAAATCTGGTTGACACCATCGTCTCTGGAAACCTGCGATTTGTAGGTGCGTCACTTCTCCACATCATGTCGTCCGCCACCATAGGTGTATATATGGCTCTAGCTTTCTATAAATCGCATGTTGATAAAGTATTTTACACTATTGCTGGAGTTATCGTTGCTATCGTGTTGCATACTGGCTTCAATTTACTTATAATTAACAGTGCAGAAAAAAACATTTTTCTTACATTTGGTGTGGTCTGGGTCGGAATTGTAGCCATACTTTTAATGTTTGAAAAAATAAAAAATATAAATCAAAACACTTATGAAAGACAATAGATCATTTTTTGAAAAACTAACCGGCAGTATGAAAATGGACGAAGAAGCTGAGTCGGAAATTGTTAGTAGCAAAAAAATACCCATCAGGGGAGACAACAATGGCGAGGCTTGGTTTGATGATGAAAGCGAGGATGGAGAGCTTACAGTTGACCTCTACCAAACACCGACGGAAATAGTTATAAAAAGCATGGTGGCCGGAGTAAAGCCTGAAGACCTCGACATATCTATCACCCGCGACATGGTCACGATAAAAGGCAAACGCGAGACGGAAAGATTTGTCAAAGATGAGGACTATTTCCACCAAGAACTCTACTGGGGCACATTTTCACGAACTATTATGCTTCCTGCCGAAGTACAGGTTGATGAGGCGGACGCCATAGAAAAACACGGCCTTCTTATTTTACGATTGCCAAAAATTGATAAAAATAGACAGACGAAACTTAGGGTAAAGGGATAAACCTATTTTGGTGCCGAGGGCCAGAGTCGAACTGGCGACATCTTCCTCTTCAGGGAAGCGCTACTACCAACTGAGCTACCTCGGCATGTTTATTTACTAACCTGTTTCAAACTATTAAGTACGGCTTGGAAACCGCTTCCGTCACCGATGGAACTTTTTGCTCCGCTGTATGCATACATAAGCTGCTCTAGGTATGGCTGGATTATATAGTAAGCCCCAACTGCCGACCCGATAATAAAGAACCAGTATATGTAACTCATAATCCTTGCCCATCGCATCCCCCGCTTTATCGAACGAAGAATATTATTGTTTTCCTCGGCTAAGGCAACGCTTTTCTGTAAAAGTTCTCTTTCCTCTGGTGACATAGGCATATAGTAGCAAATTTGCTCAAAAAATCAAAATTGTGTGCCATCGAGAGGAATTGAACCTCTATCTCATTCTTAGGACGAATTTGCTCTATCCGTTGAGCTACGACGGCAACTTATTTTCGGAACTTTCTGAATTATATCTCCGAGAAACATCCTTAACAGTACAAGGTCTCACCTTGTACTAGCGTTCAAATATTTCTACTTTATATCCAAAAGCTCTGCAATTTTTGGTTTATTGAAACCTATGATAATTTTGTCGCCTATGATAATGACAGGCACGCCAAGCTGGCCTGATTTTTCCATCATTTCCTTCCTCTTATCCTGATCGACCGAGACGTCAAAAGCCGTGTACTCTACATTGTTTTCCTTGAAATAATCTTTTGCCATGTTGCAAAAATGACATGTTGGCGTTGAATATATTGTTACTTTTTTGTTCATATTGTTGTTATTTTTTATTTATATTTCAAACAAGTATACCAGACTTCACCTCACAAGAAAATCCCAGATTTTCTGCCAAAAAGTGGCTTGTGAACTAGAAGTCGCCTCTGTTTGACTTTGATCTTCAACCACAACAACCATGTTTTCGTCACTCTTTACTACGTTAAACTTGGACCTAATCTCCTCCTCAACCCCAGCTTCAGTCCCCAATCTATCAATCTTTAACTTGAGGTCCTGATCTCGTCGCCTCAGTTCCTCCGTCGCTTTCAGAGATATGTTTTTCATATTTTCGCTCTCGCGTTTTTTCTGATAAACTTTCCAAACCGAGTGAGCAAAAATCAAAACCAAAATAAAAAGTATTCCTAAAGTGACGCGATGGTAAGCCACAGAACGAATCTTGCGTTTTTGCTGAAAATCAATCATGATTAAGTTTGAAAGTTAAAAGTATAAAGTGTGAAAGTTTATTCAAATGTTTTCACTTTTTACTTTCTTCTTTCACACTTTCTACTATCTTATCATGTTATTCCAGAAAAAGAACAAAAAGAAACTCCAAGTGGTATGGACCATCATCTGTGTACTTATGATAATAAGTATGGTGGTTCTCTACCTCCCCGGCTTATTCTCCTAATCTGCTGACACTTAGTGTCAACAGATCTCACGCTGTGTGGAAAAGTTAGGAGTTGAGGGCTATTTCAGCTAGTTTCAATACTGCCTCTTTTGTTTTAGCCACCGCCATAAAGCGGGCATTGTGGCAAAACACCGCATCTTTAACCCCTGTGACTTTTTCTAATTCTTCCATTCTTTTACCGGCCCAGCTTTCGGGTAGTTTTTTTCTTGGTTCATATGAAAACATATCATCACGTATTGTCTTTATTGACCACTGACCCTGCTGATTTTTATAAACAACAAAAAGCGGTAGAGGAAACTGTGATAAAACTTCCTCCCAAGGATATCTCTCATTTAATAAAATAAGTCTCTTGTCCGGAGCGGTATTATAACAATCCAACACAAGTTTTTCAGCTTCTATGTCATCTTTCACTGAAACAATAAGGCGTGAAATGATTACTTTGGCATATGAGACAAGTTTAATAAACACCTCGTCGATGCTAGTTTCCTCTTTCCATGTTGGAGCAAAAAGAAATACAAGTCTTCCTATGTCAAAAGGATAGAGATTTGGAATTGTGGTCTGGAGGAATCTCAGTCCATTATCACCTGCATCTATCGGCTGTACTATCATTTGATCAATCATTTCCAACCCCTTTTTACTCCCAGTCAATTCCTGGCCAAATTTCTTCCAGACAAGACCAAAGGAAGCATAAGGCACACCATTTTCTCTCTTGCCTGCCCCTCCTTCTTGATGATGATCAAAACGGTTTCTATCTGGATCATATTCATTTCCAGTATCAACTACATAATCAGCAGTTTTATGAACCTCTTTTTCACGGGAGCGAATAATCTCGACTTCTTTTTCTTCTCCTACTACCAGAAGTAATGTGGCTACGGCAAAAACATCATCTGTGTGAAATCCAGAGCTATGTGTAACTATCCTGGTCTTATTATCATTATCCATTATTCCCTCTTTTTATATGTCTTTCTTTGTGGTAGTAAACAAATTTCAAAGCGATTATATATAAGAAAACCGTGAATGACATGAAGGGTATGGTGATATAGGAATACTGGGTAAAGAATACTTTGGCGCATTCTCCTCCGGCAGCCGCGCAACCACCGGCAAGACCAAAAGAAAATCCCCATTGAACAAATGACTGAAAAAGAGCGACTAGAGCGCCAAGAACCGAGAGAGGAACAAGATAATCAATAACGCTTTTGTCGCGCCTAATCATGGCCACGAGAAGGATTATGACTTGTGGATACATAAAAATCCTCTGCCACCAACACAAATCACAAGGAGGAAAGCCGACAATATCCGAGTAAACCAAACTGCCAACCACAGCCGACATCACACCCCAGAAAAGCAACTCAAGAATATATTTGTGAACAAAAGCATAAAACTTTGCCCGAGAGCCGGAGTGAACTACTATGGCGAGAAGAACCACAACAAATATAATATTCGACAAAAGTGTCAAAGTCCCGATAATCGGCGTGGCATTTGTTTGAACAAATTGAATCATTGAATTTCCTTATTTAACTTATTTATCTTGTCGAACTTATTAAACTATTTAGGCAAAACGCAACTGGTTTTCTCTGCAAGTTCCGAAAGCTCCACCTCACCAGTTAGACGATCGATCTGCGGTGAGCCCGTCGAATCCGTTGTCGTTCCAAACTGCCATGTTGGATATGTTGTAATCCCGGCGTCTTTACAAACCTGCAACTGTCCTTGGGAATCAGGAGTTGAACACTCAACATATGGCAAGTACTGTGCCGACTTTCCGAAACGAGCTTTTTGAGCTTGGCAATGCGGACACCAAAACGCTCCGTAAAATATTGCTCCTTTATCTTTCAAACATTTTGCAAAATCATCCAGTTTACTTGGCTTCCCCGGCGTCATAATAAGCCAAACGACTCCAGCAAGAACAAGTAGACTTATTAAAATATAAATGTATTTTTTCATATGAAAAAGAATACCACAAAATAAAGACGAGTTCCAGCTAATACGGAAATCCGGGCCAGACGGTTTAAGTCTGCCCGGATCACACCCAACGAACTTTGCCAATCCTACTTCCTGTCCCGACGAGCACTTCCCGTCGGTGTATCAATAGTCTGGCCATGCGTCGTCCGAACCAGTTTAGACCACCACGGCGTAAAATCGACAGCCCAATCAGCATATCTGCATGAAGGACCATCTTGGGATTCTGAGCCCCCTTGGTCTTCTCCTGAAGAGAGAGGTCAACTGTTGCACAGCAACCATCCCACCAGAAGAAAGCATCGACCCCATAGTGCAGGTCGAGGGAACTACCAAGTGCCACGTAAAGGCCAAGTGGCGGGTTTCGGCCATCAACCTCTTCTGGAAGATACCCCTTTACCATGCTCCAGACATCCGGCGTCCTGCCCATCTCGGGCTCAATCGGGTTGTGCACGTACGAGGCCCCCAACCTTTGAGCCTCAGCGAACTGAGCCCAGTTGTCTTGGATGACCTGCTGGATAGCAGCATCAAACCCAAGTCGTGGAGCCCAGTAGGAAGGAACCCAGCTCACGGGAAGACCGAAAAACGTTCTCTCAAACTCCCTGCCGGCCGGCAGGGTGAACATTATCTGTCCCATCCCTGCCTCCAGTCTTTATTTATGGGTTTGATGTCCTTCCTAACTCTATGATATTTTAAGTTCTGTGTCAATAAATTTTATTCTGTCACTTAAATCTACTTATTTTTCATCATCTTCTGATGTTCCTCGGTTTTCAATTCCCCACATTTTTTGAACTTTTTACCGCTTCCACAGAAGCAGGGATCGTTACGACCAATTTTTCCTTGCCCCGTACCGAGCTTTGCTCTGGTACTGGGGTGTCCATCTGGAGTTTTTGGTGTGGAAAGAGAAATTGGGGCACTTGCTCCTTCCATTCCTTCCACAAACTTAACCTGTTCATTGGATAACTTAATCTCAGGCACTATTTGGGGAATAAGTTTCAAAATTTCTTGGCCGATGGAAATTTCCATATTTTTGAAAAGCGACAGTCCTTCGCGTTTGTATTCAACAAGCGGGTCTCTCTGACCGTAGGCGCGAAGGTTAACAGAAGAGCGCATATAATCCATCACTTCCAAATGCTCAACCCAAAACATATCCATCACTTGTAGAATGACTCGACGCAAAGCCTCGCTATACTGCGGGTCTTTGTTTTCGAGTTTTTTTTCTATTGCTTCCCTTTCTTTTTCATCTACATCCACCAACAATTCTCTGATGTAGTTTTTAACAATCTCGACATTACCCAGAAGAATTTCTCTTCTTCTGCCGTAAAAAATCTTTCTCTGAAAATTCAGGACATCGTCAAACTCCAAAACATGTTTTCGTGCGTCAAAGTTGAAACCTTCGATTTTCTCTTGTGCGCTTTCGAGCGACCGCGTAATCATTTTGTTTTCAATGGCCTCATCTTCCCCAATGCCGAGCTTACCCATCATGTTTTTTATGGAGTCCCCGCCAAAAACTCGCATCAAATGGTCATCCAGAGAAACGAAAAACTGCGTCTCGCCGGAATCGCCCTGTCTACCGGAGCGACCTCGGAGCTGATTGTCTATACGCCTCGCATCATGACGCTCGGTACCTAGAACAAAAAGCCCGCCTTTTGATTTGACCTCCTCATATGCCTCGAGCGACCCGGGATTTCCTCCCAGTTTTATATCAATTCCTCGACCAGCCATGTTTGTAGCAACTGTTACAGACTTTGGTTTTCCCGCTTGAGCTAGAATTTCCGCCTCTCTTCCATGGTTTTTAGCGTTCAAAATTTCATGAGGTATGCCCTCAGCTTTTAAATATTCTGAAAGCATCTCGTTTTTCTCAATCGATACCGTACCGATGAGAACTGGTTGGCCTTTTTCATGTCTTTCTTTAACTTCTTTGCTTATAGCCTTGAACTTACCCGACTCTGTTTGAAAAATAAGATCATTGCGATCAGTCCTTGCATTTGGTTTGTTTGTCGGTATGGAAATAACATGAAGACCGTAAACTTTATAAAACTCTTCCGATGAAGTAACCGCAGTTCCAGTCATGCCCGAAAGCTTTTTGTAAAGCCGAAAATAGTTCTGAAATGTTATAGAAGCAAAAGTTCTGGATTCCTTCTGGATTACCACGTGTTCTTTGGCTTCTATGGCCTGATGCAAGCCCTCTGACCATCGTCTTCCTGGTTGCAAGCGGCCGGTGAACTCATCAACTATCACCACCTCACCATCCTTGACCACATAGTCTTTGTCTTTGTGAAAAAGGGCCGTCGCACGAACGGCTGTTTCCAGATGATGCACGTATTTTATACCTTTTTCGGTGTATATATTTTCAACACCGAGAAGTTCCTCGGCTTTGGTGATGCCAGAATCAGTGAGCGATATTGTTTTGAACTTTTCATCAACAGCATAATGTTCACCCGTCTCCAGTTTTGACGATATATCGGCAAATTTTTTGTACATCTCGTCAGAATCAATTGTCGGCGTAGAAATAATGAGAGGTGTACGAGCCTCGTCAATAAGAATAGAGTCGACCTCGTCAACAATAGCGTAATTTGGTTCTCTCTGACGCAGATTTTTTTCTTCATACTCGATGTTATCCCTCAAATAATCAAAACCGTATTCATTGTTCGTTCCATATGTTATATCGGCGTGATAAGCCTCGCGTCTTGTGCACGGACGAAGAAACTCTGTCACAACTTTGAAAGAAGCTACTTCGTCTCTTTTTTCATCTAGCTCTTTATGTGTTGGGTCATATATAAAAGATTCGGC
Organism: Minisyncoccota bacterium; assembly: GCA_036517395.1. GTDB lineage: Bacteria > Patescibacteriota > Minisyncoccia > Phycocordibacterales > DATDWN01 > C7867-006. The sequence goes on along the minus strand of DATDWN010000013.1, from coordinate 43,721 downwards.
GTTGTTTATTACTCCAACAGAAACTCCAAGAAAATCATAAATCTCTCCCATCCAAACCGCGTCACGACGTGAAAGATAATCGTTTACTGTAACCACATGAATACCGAGTCCAGCAAGAGAGTTAAGATAGGCCGGCAAAGTAGCAATAAGAGTTTTTCCTTCTCCTGTTCGCATTTCGGCAATACTTCCATGATGTAAAACGATGCCACCCATAAGTTGAACATCGAAATGTCTCTCGTCGTGACATCTCTTACTGGCCTCGCGCACTACAGCAAAGGCCTCAGGCAATAAATCATCCAAGGTCTCACCTTGTACGAGACGTTTTTTGAATTCAGGGGTTTTAGCTTTCAGTTCTGCATCAGACAGCACGGAAATACCGCTCTCCAGAGCGTTAATTTTATCAACTAGGGGCTGTATTTCCTTCAAAGTCCTTGAGGATTCTGAGCCGAATAGCTTATCTAAAATTGCCATATGTGACTCATTTTAGCATAAAATGCTGATTTTAACATTCATCCGCACACTAAATTTGGCATAGTTGCATCTAGTCTCAAATTCTAGATATACAGCCACATTTAGATACAATCTGATACTTTTGCAGCCCCTCTATATAGCAACAGGGAGACGATGCCAAAATTAGTGTGCGGATAAAAACAAAAATCCGCACGTGCGGATTTTTGAAAAATCAAATTGATTTTTTAGAAAAGCAGAGATGCAATCCTGTAGTGAGCTTCGCTCTACTACGGGACTATGCTCGCTTCTTTGCTTTCTTCTTCTTTTTTGCTGCCATGATATTTATTGTTGACTACTCTGTGACAAGTATTCAACTAAATTATTTTTTAATAAAGTATACTTTATCCGAACACCAACTTTGGTCTTGTCTCCCTGTTGCCACATAAACAGTCAAACAAAATTTAGAAGTTATATCTAAATTCAAGATGTACAACTAAACTTTGAGACAAATGCAACGAGATCAAAGTTGGTGTGCGGATTTATTTTTTTGTTTCCGACCTGCGTTAATTATAGTACAAAAAAATAAAATCAAGTTGGATTTTTATAAAAAGTGTGGATAACTTTTTATAAAAAGCGTTTTATGTAAAATTCTATTTCCCTACTACAACAGTGAGATACGACGCCTAGATAAGACATTAGAGTGTTTTTGAATGTGGTAAGTGAAATCTCTCCCGCTTTTAATTTTCCAAACATTATCTTTATCTTTTTTATAATTCTTTTTTTTGTCTTGGTCCTCAATACAATCATGTTCGGCAGACACACATAACCGAGAAAATCTATTCCCTGCCTCATGCTTCTGATCTCAACTTTATCAGGATGAAGTTTGAGTAGCAGATTTTGATCCAGAAATATTTTAATCTTATCCACAAGTTCAGATAAAAACTGTTTATTTTCAGAAATAATAATAAAATCGTCGCAATATCTGAAATAATACCTCATTTTAAGGCCATGCTTCACAAACTGGTCAAATTGATCGAGGTAAATATTGGCAAAAAGTTGGCTTGTAACATTGCCTAGTGGCAGACCCTTTCCCGTTTCTTTCTTGAAACTCTCCAAAACCAAATCGACCAGCCTCATTGTCTCCAAACATAATACTTTTTTCTCAATAAGAACACGCAGAATAGAGTGATCCATTGAATCAAAGAATTTTCTGACATCGCATTTCAGTATGTAGATTTTTCTTCTCCAATTTTTACTTACTTTACGACAAGCCTTATAAGAACGCCTTACACCCAAATGTGTTCCCCGCGATTTTCGCGATGAGTAAGAATCATATATAAAATGTTTATCAAAAATCTGGCACAAAATTCTATATACAGCTTGATGAACAACACGATCACGCACAGATGCCTTGTGTATATTCCTTAGTTTTGGATCACTAATATAAAAAGCCTCATACTCCGTGTGCTGATATGCTTTAGAGACTAGGCTTCTGTGTAACTCAAAAATATTATCCTCGAGATTAAGCTCAAAGAGAGCGACATCTTTTTTCTTTGACTTTCCTCTTTTGAACTCTTCCCATGCGTGGAGCAAATTTGATAGACTGACAATATTATGAAACAAATTTCCAATAGTGCTCCCCCCCCCGCAACAACAGCGATATTTCTATTATTCATAGTATTAAACAAGTATACATTGTCATATACCAGACAGGAAAGAAATTGCCGAAATCTGACAAACTTGGAATTCATGCATACATCGAAGGGACGGCCCAAGAAATAATGTACTTGCTTATAAAAGCTTACTACTCTCACAAAAATAATAAGCTGGAAACTTTAGAAAAGGCTCGAATACTTTTGGAAATCCTAAAGAATTTTGTCCGCATGGAACATGAACTGAAAATCATCGAGGAGAAAGCGTACATAAGAATAGAAGGGCTTGTCATAGAAACATCGAAGATGACAAATCAATGGATAAAATATATGGAACAACAAAAAATCCCGACCTAGATCGAGATTCTTTGCTAAAACTTCTGACGGAGACCGTTCGTCGGATTCGAGTTGTCGACGCTGTACCAGTTCACCTTGACCTTGGCCGTGTTCGGGTTCCAGTACACGATCGGCACGTTGCCGTCCGAGTTACGAGAACAGTCTTTTTTGTGAGCATTCTTCCATTTCACCGATTCTCTGTTTCCAAAGTCTCTGTGTTATACCCTGATGTCTCAGGCACTGTGTTGCATCATCACACTTGTAATCATCTATGCATAAACACTCACAAGCAGTTTTATGTTTGGCAAACTACCATCAATATTATTTTTGTAAAATAGACACTGACTAGCTTAACAGCCATGTTTAGTATACGAAATTACCCTGCACCCGCGCAACCAAGAAAAAGGTTGCACGAATGCAGGGTAAAAGTGAAAAGAGAACAAGAGAAAATCACACTGCCTGACGGAGACCGCACGTCGGATTCGAGCTGCCGACGCTGCACCAGTTCACCTTGACCTCGGCCGTGCTCGGGCCCCAGTACACGAACGGCACGCTGCCGTCCGAGTAACGAGAACCCGTGCAGATGGTCCAGCCTTTGATGTCGAGATGCTTCCCTGTCTCGACGAAATGCTTGACCCCAAGCACGAGACGCTCGAGGAGCGTCATGCCGATGGTTCCCGTCATGTCTGCGTCGCGAGTAGTCTTGCCGAGGTATTCCTCGTCTGGCTCAACACCGTCGCGTACCCACTTGGCGTAGCTCTGGACGCTCGTGCGGGTATTGGTAGGCACATTGCCGTCCAAGTCCTCGGCATAGACCCATGCCTTGAACTTCGCTCGCATCACTGCGAGTATGACGTTCATGGTCAGACCCTGCGAGACGAAGATGAGCCGCCATGAGCCCTCGCTCGGCTTTGTAGGAATCGTCACTTCCGAGAAGTCGACGACGATGTTGCAGTGGTCGAGGTAGAACTTCTCCCACTCGGTGCGTACGGCAGCGAACGGATCCGCCGCGATCTCAAAGACCTTCTCCAGCTTCTTGCTGAGAAGTGTCTTGTTGCCGAGGAGGACGTTAACCTTCTCGAACGAAAGTCGCGCGAGGACGCCCATGACAACACGAGTGAGGTCGATGAGCATCTCCAACGTCGGCTTCTTGTCGGTCGAGTTCTGTCGTGTCTTTTTTGAAGACATTCTGTCCCTCTTTCTGTTAAACAACATGGATGGCGCACGCCACCCGTTTTATCCTTCCGAGGTTTATTATATATTGATCTATATATTCTGTCAATGGGCCTCAAAATTATTTTCCTGTTTGTATTTGCTTTATATAAGCTTCTCCCTGATCTTTGAAGCTTGGCTCCTGTGCTATCATGGCGCGGATTATGCTGATGGCTTTATCTTTTTGGCCAATATTTACATATGCTGAAGCCAAAGTGTACTGATTCTGCAAATTTTTCGGATCTTTTTGTAGACGAACATTTAGAATCGCAATGACACTATTCCAATCGCCTATGTTACTGTAAGTCTGCACAAACCGGTTGTCATAGATAATCGTCTCCTGGGGTATTTTGGGGGACATTTCGTTTAGAACTGCGGCGTTGTTTGTATAAATGGCCCCTATGGTATAGACAACTTGTGACTCAAGTTCGGTCGGTTTCAATTCATAGGCTGTCTTGAACAACTCAAACATTTTTGTCTTGTCTCCCTTGCCTAAATAAGATGAACCGAGTTCAAAATAGATAGATTGTTTGTTTGGCGACTCTGTCAGGGCACGATCGAGGTATTTGATAGCCTCATCATATTGTCCGAAACGGTTAAAGAAGGAGCCGGCGAAAACCAGATACCTAGCGTCATGAGGTGATTGCTTCACTTTTTCCTCAAGTTTCAGTTTTGTAAAATCAAAAAACTGCTGCTTGATGTTGTCTGGTATTTGTCCTTGAGGCGTGGCGTAAACTTGTTCGGTTATTTGAACAAGTTGTTCCAGAATTTCACTCGAACCAAACGAATTGTAATCGAAGACCTGTTTGAATAACGCAAGATTTTTTTCAACACCACCCTCTTTTTGCGGGGTTATAGCCTGTATTAGTGTTCTGTTGGCTAAAAGGGCTGGAACGTTTACAAAATAAATCATACCAAGAGACAAAACACCGACTATTGGAACTACGATATAGCTTGTGACTTCAGCAGAAAAAACTTTGTCGTAAAACTTGCTACTCATTTCTGTCTGGCTGACACTAGAAGAATGCACATAAGATAAAAGAGAGAAGAAAATGATGTAACTTATGAGGTTATCAAAAACGAATATATTATGAAAGATGTAAGCAAAAATCATGCCAGTTAGAATACTTTTTTCGGCAAGTTTAAGCACACTTTGCCTTCGCCAAATATAATAAAACAAGAAGACCAGTATACCGAGATAGGTCAGGAGACCGACTACGCCCCCAGCGATAAGCCAGTCCAGAACCAAATCGTGGGTTCTGTCGAACCACTCCTCCTGACCGAACATTCCTGGGTTATAGTTTTTATTAAATACGAAGTTAAAATTCTCTTGTCCCCAACCAAATATTGGTCGCTCAGCTACCCCTTTAACGGCCATCGGCCAAACGAAATATCTTCCCTGAGTTTGAAATTCGGAGATGCCCAAAGTCGAGAAGCGAGATAAGACCGGACTTTTTTTAACAAACGAACTGTTGTGGAAAAGAATAAAACCCAAGACCAGAGCAACAACAACTCCAGAAAACCAAAACCCGGTCTTACGCAAACTTTTATTTTCGGCTTCGCCTCCTGTCGTAGCTTGCGCCTTGCCGTCAGAGCCTTCGGCAGATGTAAAAACTAAAAGAATACCAGTCAACAAAAGTCCACCGATGAGACCCAGTATGGCGCCACGGGTAGCGGTGTAATACAGTATTATGATTTCCAGAACAGTGATAGAACCGTACACCCATTTATACCATTTCTCTTTAGTCTCTTGAACCATCATGTATATACAGAGAAAAATATGGAAAACCAAATAGATAGCAAGGTATGATGAGTTACCAAAAGTGGCATCCACTCGAACACCTCCTTGGTTAATAGCAATTTTACCGGCCAACTGGAAAAGAGCATAGACGGACATTATGACGCTGGCGATTATTGATGTGTTCCAAAGCTGATGCCATTTTTCTTTTGTTTTGAATACGGAAGACAGAACAATATAAAACATAACCAAATGAATAAGGAGCACAAAACCCTCCATGCGCTCATAGTTGCTCCAAATACTTTTATATGGACTGACACCGAGAAGATCAGCGACGAGTATAGCCAGAGTGAAAATCAAAACTGATTTTGTAATCCAAGAAAGTTTTGGCCTGTATCCCCTGTCCATAAAAGCCAAGACAACGTAGAGACCAAATATGATTTCAACCAAAATCCTGAAGACAAAACCCTTGCCAGTGATAAACGGAAAGAACATACCCTGCGGAACGATAAAAGCGATAAATGGAGTGATAAATATGCCACCCAGAATCAGGTATTTGATAATATTTTTTGTATTTTGCATGTTTAATAAGAGTTAGTGTGCGGATGTAGTATAACAAATCAGTAAAATGGATGCTAGTAAGAAAGTCTAAAATAAAGTAATATTATGAAACTATGAACTGGCTAAAAAATGCCGTTTTAAAGGTCTTAAAATGGCTTGAGGGCCATACCAAAACCGACATGACCTATCTCGCCAAGGGCGGGTTTTGGCTTCTTCTGGGACAGTTCGTGGCTACAGGATCAGCCTTTCTGGCCTCTGTGGCTTTTGCCAACCTCTTGGCCCCCGAAATATTCGGAGTCTACAAATTCATTCTTTCGATCAATTCCCTGGTTCTTATTAGCACACTTTCCGGTATGGATTCAGCCATTACTCAATCAGTGGCACGTGGCTTTGATGGAACTCTCAATGTGGGAGTGAGAACAAAAATTAAATGGGGTGCTCTTGGAACTTTGACCTCTTTTGGTATTGCTCTGTATTATTTTATGCAGGGTAATATGCTACTAGCCATCTCCTTTTCTGTGGCAGCGGTGTTTGTCCCTTTCACCGAAAGCTTCGACATGTATGACTCATTTCTTGCTGGTAAACAACTATTTGGAGTTCAAACCAGATACAATATTATAAAAAAATGTATCGCTTTAGTATCAATAATTGCAGTAATTTATTTAACTAAAAATCTATATCTAATAATTTTGACCTATTTTGTATCTATTACTCTTCCTAATATATTTTTTCTGCACAGGACAAAAAAGGTCTATGTGGATAATGACAACGTTGATCCGGAAGCGATTAAGTACGGCAAAAACCTCAGCGGCATTTATATAATGACCTTAATAATGGGAGAACTCGATAAGATATTGGTCTTCCACTATGTCGGCGCCGCCGATTTGGCCATTTATGCCTTGGCTACCGCTCCGACAGACCAGATCAAGGGCTTAATGAAAAATATTAATTCATTGGCGTTTCCAAAATTTGCAAACAAGACGGGTGAGGAGATCAAGAAAACCATTTGGGCTAAAGTAAAAATACTCGGCCTGGTGACCGGCGTTATAGTTTTTATATATATTTTACTTGCTCCATTATTTTTCAATATGTTTTTCCCAAAATATCTAGCCTCAATAAGATACTCTCAGGTGTTGGCCCTGTCATTGATTCCTGTGATTATAGCGGGCTTTATCGCCACTATATTGGAATCCCAGAAGGATAGAGTGGGAGTTTACAAATACAATCTCTACGGCAATGTAATAGGAATAATAATCCTTTTGCCATTTATATATATTTGGGGTCTTTGGGGAGCAGTTATTGCTCGACTTATAAATCGTCTTGTTTTTCTCAGCGTTGGCGCAAAAATCATTTCGAGAAAAAACTAGCTTTTATTTGATAAAGCTAATGTTTCTTGAACACATACATACCTATTGTTACTCCATTAGACTTTTTAATGTGCAAGTTTTTGGCCAAAGATAAATGATGTTTTTGGCATAACTCGATGATATCTTTTCTCGAAAGACCGCTATTTGGTCCTATTTTATAAAAAGGGTTATTTTCGTATATATTTATTGTCTTACGCAGAATTACTTTCTTATATAAATTTTTAATACTTCGGCCAAATTTTCTATAGAGGGACTCGTGAACAGAAGTAATAAAGAACGTGCCACCAGACTTTAATGCGTTTGAAGAGTTTTCAATTAAAACTTCTAAGTTTGGAGTAAAAGAAGCTTGAAATACAAAAGATACAACATCAAAAGAATTTTTCTCCCCAGCAAGCTCATTTTGATTATTGATTTGAAGCCTTTCAATCTTAAACTTATCCTTAAAAAATCTTAAGTTGTTTTCCAAATAGTCAGAGGAGATTATTTTGTGATGGTTATTTATATTGTTTTCACACAATAACTTCAAAAACACCCCATCGTAACTTATGAGATCAAGTATGGTCAGTCCTTTTGCTATAGAGAGAATACTTTTGGAGAAAAAATCAAAAACTTCTTCATAATAAATATTGTTGTAACTGTTCAATCTAAAACGATCGAGGTAGACCGGAGCGATTCTGCTCCTATACTCTATTATGTCTTGGATGCTGTGGTCAGATAGATTTGCTGATTCGTTTAGAGTGGTTAGATTGCCATATGTGTTTATTGAATATCTTTTTTCTAGGGGAATTTTTGGCACCGAAGATATATCTCTATCACTTTGATAGCCAATGCATATTATAAGCATTATATCCATGTGAGACGGTATTGATAATATTTTTCTCATTTTATTATCTCGAGTAAAACCGGCCATAGCGCAAGTGGAGAGGCCCAAATCCACCGCTCGGAGGAGAATATTTTCCACCGCCATTCCAGCGCTCATAATTCCTGCCAGTCTTTCAACGGTAAACCGCGTATCTTGCAAAACGACAATAAAACAAGGCGTATAGTTAAATTTATAGCTTACTTCTTTGGCTAGTCTAGAAAGCAAATCTGGGTCATCAACTATAATATATTGTGTTAATTGCAGATTACAAGAAACAGGGGCATGTGTGGAAGAATCCAAAAGATCCAAAATCATTTCCCTTGGAACAGGGGTTTTCAAGTAATCCCTGATGCTTCTTCTTTTTTTAAATACTTCTATTAGTTCCATTTTATCTATCTTTTAACAAACTCCAAAGCCTTTTATCTTCGTATATTTTCTTTCCATCCAGAATTTCGATTTTCAAAATCAAAAGCTTCAAGAAAAGAGCTAGGAACTTTGTTCTTTGGGCGGTATTTATCACTTCACCCGTGTCTATATTTACCGCCAGTACGAAATCGCGAGTCGAATGGTACTGCATTATACCATTGAAACATTTATCTGCCGCTTCTTTGTACTCGACTTTTGAAGTTAACTCATAAAGCTTGAGCAAAGCCACGGTCATATCGGTTTCGGAATCAAAAAAGGAATCTTTGACAGAGCCTGAAAAAGGAAACAGCCCTGTTGTCCCCTGAAGCTCAATCCAATAGTTTGCAATCCCTTCGGCTAATTCTAAATATTTATTCTGACCGACTTCATTATACAAATCACACAGAAAATCTATCATGGCAAAAGAGGCAGTGAGAGAAGCGACGCTGGTCGAGTTTACTTTGGAATAAACTCCCGAAACTCCCCCACCGACTATAGCCTTTTCTTTTATTGAATCTACAGTTTGCTCAATAGTTTGGAGAATTTTTTTATCTTTGGTCAATGAATACAGAGAAAACATGCCAAAAAGACTGTTTGTGTTATTTTTACAGATATTTGCTTCCATGTGTTTTCTTATTTTCAATATTAAAAATAAGAAACGAACCCAAATCGGCCCATCAAACGTAGCAAATAATCTGTTTTGTTTATAAAAAGAGGAGCTAATCAAATTGTCATAGATGTTATGGGCAACTTGTATATACCGTTCATCTCCTGTCACTTTATACATATCAACATAAAACTCTACAAAAGTTCCATCACGCGTGTCCATTATGGGCAAACCAATTTTAAGTTTTGAAAACCAAAAAGATTTTATCCTGCCATCAAAGCGAAATATTTTTATAGCCGTTTTCGCGGATTTCAATAGTAGTTCCGTACTCTCGGAATTATTTTTGAAAGAATTGTAATCAAACAGACCAAAAAGCAGGTCCGAATACTCATAAGATTTGGCCAAACTTGAAAATCCAAAAGATGGAAACTCAGAAATTAAAACTCCATCCATCAAAGTTTTCTTAAATAAACTTATCTGCTCATCAATAAACGATTCTTCGCCAAAATAAAGAAAAAATGGCAAGAAATCGCCGAGGTCGGGAAAGATATGGTGTGGAGAGGTTTGATCCCCCACTTTCTCGAGACAAAGAGCGCCATCAGGAAGTCGAAAATCCCTTTTCAACAGATCCAGGATTCGCCTTGCTTCCGCGTTATAACTTTCTTTTGTATCAGAAAAAATCATTTTTTATTCTTTTTATAGACTAGAGATTTGATTTAATATATTTTTTGCTTTTTTGTCCCAAGCGTACTCTCCTACTTTATTGAAGGCATTGGTGGCAATCCTCAGGGCCAAGTCTTCGTCGTTTAGGACTTTCTCTATAGCTTTAGCGAAAGATTCTGGATTATCCGGCTCAGCAAAGACACATTCATTTTCGGTTAATATTTCCCTGATTGAAGGCAGGTCTGAAGCTATGATCGGTTTTTTGGCTGCCATATACTCAAAAAGCTTCATGGGGGACGTGTAGTGTGAAGAGATTTTTTCTTTGGCGGAGTTGGGTATAACCAAAACATCGGCCGAAGCCATATACATAGAAACAAGAGAGCGATTTACAAATGAAGTTATAATAATATTTTCCGTTTGAGCGTATTTCCCAATGAACTTACTGAGTTCCGGTTCAACACCTCCAGCAAATATGAAAGATTTATCTGGTAGTAACCGCGCAGAATCTGCCAGAGTATCAACCCCTTTCCATGGATAAAATTGCCCTATATACAAAACTATTTTTTTATACTGAGAAAGGTTTAGTTGTTTTTTGGCTTCGTCTTGAGCCTTGTTGGGAACGAAGTCTTGCAAATCAACACCGCTCGGTGAGACAAAGATCTTTGTAGGGCTGACTCCCAGCTTGATTAAATCCTCTTTTAAATAGCTGTTTAGGACTACCAACAAAGCAACATTTTTTAGGGCTCTACTGAATAAGAAAAGATTTAATGGAATGTGATGCAACTCCAAAACCACCAATGCCGCCTTTGGCAAAAATAAAGAAATTAGAAAATCTCGTGTATAAATGATATCTCCAGAATCGAATCTCAATTTGAATTTAAGGGCCAGAAGAAAAGAGACGATATCCAACCAATAAAACAATCTTCCAAACTTAAGTGTTCTACCCAACAAATCAAAACTCTTCACTTTGTTTATTTTGAAGTTTCTTTCCAAACCATAGAATTCAAACGGATCTTTTTTATTTTCATTATTACCCTTGCTTGGAACAAACATCTCCACATCTACACCCGCCTTGGCAAACTCAGAACACATCTTCATAATAGCGTAACCATGAGCTCGTCCAGTGGGAATTCGAACATTTGTAATATACTTTATCCGCACACCAAATTTGCCATCGATTTTTTGTTCTTCTTTCATAATTTATCTTTAATTTAATTTCATAGCAGTATATCGATTAACTTATATATTTCTTTTTGAAAAATCAGAACAATGGCAAAATTGGTATGCAGATTTATTTTCATTTCTTTTGAGCTATGACGAAAAGAGTAATATAGCATTTTTGACTAAAAAATAAACCAAGCCAGAGAAACACCGCTGGAAGCCCGAATACGAGCCAGTCCTTAACCCGAGCCAATTTGTGCACTCTTGAAATATTTTTTTCCTCTGGACTATCTAGGTCAATCTTGCCTTCCTTTCGAGCTTTGCTTTTCATTTTTCCTATAAGGTTCATAGAAAAATACTTACCATATTTTCGACGTAGTTTGGTAACCAAAAAACCGACCCCCTCGGACATTCTTTTTATATAAACCACTTTAAACCCTTGCTCATCCAAATATCTTGTAATCGATCTACGATCCCATCTAGTCAAATGTCGAGGAGGAAAATCATCTCCCATTAGCCATCTTGCCCCATATCGGTATGGCGAACTTATGGCTATATAGCCCTTTGGCAAAAGCACAGCACCGACTTCACGCAGAAATTCTTTGTGATTATCTATGTGCTCGAAAATATCAAAGAGTGAAACCAAATCAAACTTGGATTCTGGATGATCTTTTATGTATTGGGTTAAATCGACGTCATAGACATTATCAAGTTTAAATACTTCTTTGGCGGTGCGGATGGCGTCTCTATCAAAATCTATCCCAGAAACACCCCAACCTTTTTTTCTGGCCCAGTAGAGAAATGTTCCAGCGCCACAAGCCACGTCAAGAAGTCTGCCCATCCTTGGGCCAAGAAAATTAATTGTTTTCTTTTGATGCCAGTTCGGTTCTATTTCCGGATCAATATTTCTACTTGCATAACGTAAATCTTTTTCATACCACTCTGCTCCGGGATTTTTGAAAGGAGTCCAATACTCCACCCCACACTTTTGACAATGGTGAAGTGAGTATTCGACTGCGTCACTTACATGAGTTTCAATAATGGGAGCATCTGAAAACGATTCGCAAAAATAACACCTAGAATAATCCTGCTTGTATAAATCTTTGGTCTCTTCTGCCATTTTTTTCCAGCTAAAGTGTTTTGTCCGCTCTAGACCTGATTCTATCATTTTTTCTTTAAGACTGGAGTCGTCCAAAACTTTTTTCATAGATACAGATAAGGCCAAAATATCATAGGGGTCAGTCGTGATTACCGCATCCCCGCCTATTTCCGGCATTGAATCTATATTTGATGTAACAACCGGCGCTCCACTAGCCATGGCTTCTAAAACCGGAAGGCCAAAACCCTCGGAAAGAGAAGGAAAGACAAAAACTTCGGCAGCCGAATAAACAGCGTTCAAATCCTCCGAATCAACATAGTCAATAAACAGAATATCATTTGAAAATTGTGAGGCTTTGGCTGTTTTATATTCTTCAGGATGAGAATTGACTGGTTTTCCCACGATGACAAGCTTTTCTTTTATATCTTTATTGTTTTTTCTCAGAAGACTATAGGCCTCTATCAATCTGCAAACATTTTTATGAGGTTGAAGTCTGGAGATATTGAGTACGTAGGATCCCTGAATTTTATACTTATGAGAAACGATTTCTCGTGCCTCATCTTTTGCCATTGGAACGTAGTTTTCGCCCCCGCCCAAATAAATGCTTTTCACATTGTTTGGATAAAAACCGTAATGCTTTACCACTTCAGATTTGGCGGATTCCGAGTCCACAATAGCGACGGTCACTTGTCTATGAAAATACTTCAAGACAAGATTAAAAACGAAACGGGAAAAAACAAAGGCTGTTGGAGCGGTTATGTCCCCCGCGCCATGCATGGTAACGATTATTTTTTTTGCCGGTGCAAATGAATAAAACGGGTAAAGTCTGGGCTGAAACCAATGTATGATGTCAAAGCCATCATTTCTGTACTTCCAGAAAAACAGAAGTTGTGACACAAATTTTGAAGCATAAGGAAGCCTGACTTTTGGCATTATGATTTCATGGGCTTTCGTATAAAGCGGGTCATTCGTCTTTTCATAATGAACTAAATAGAACTCAAAACTATCATCTTCCAAAAGACCCTCCAGTAGTTTACGCGTATACAAAGCAGTGCCTTTTGCTATACGATTATCCATAGCGTAACTCATCAAAGCAACTTTTATCCGCACACCAACTTTGTCATGATTTTTTGTGTTCTGAAACATATGTTATATACGAATCTATTTTGGGAGTGATATTCAAAAAACGAAAATACTAGTTTGAAAAAACAGAACAATGACAAAGTTGGTGTGCGGATTTATTTTCTTCTGCATAATCTTTATTTAGATTTTTTTCTTCCCAGCACTTCCTTGACCGCCTTAACAACTCTTTTTGCTTCGTCCATTGTAAGTTTTGCCGAAAGCGGCAGAGAAACAGTCCTTGCACCAATATATTCCGCGTTTGGATAATCACCGATTTTGTAACCATAGGTATCGCGATAATATTTGTGTAAATGAACTGGATTATAGTGCACTCCGGTTCCTATACCGCGGACATGAAGCTCTTGCATGAACTTATCTCTGGATATTCCTGATTTTTGCTCATCAACCAAAACCGTGTATAGATGCATAACGTGTTTTATATCTTTACATTTGTAACTTGGCAGACCTATTGGCAAATTCTTCAATTTTCTGTTATAAAAATCCCAAATCAACTTTCTTTTTTTGTCATACTCATCTATCTTTTTCAGTTGGTGAATTCCCAGCGAGGCTTGGATGTCCATCATATTGTATTTAAACCCTGGATAAACCACCTCATAGTGTCTGTAGCCGTCGTCAGAAAATCTTTTCCATGCATCTTTGGACATGCCATGAAGAGCCAGTATTTTTATTTTATCGGCATATTCTTTATTGTCAGTCAAAACCATGCCACCTTCACCTGTCATAATGTTCTTAGTAACATAAAAACTGAGACAGGTCAGGTCAGCAATGCTTCCAATTTTCCTACCCTTGTATTCTGCTCCTATAGCATGAGCCGCGTCTTCAATAACCAGAAGATTGTGCTTTTTGGCTATTTTCATAATCTTGTCTAAATCAGCTGGTCTACCCAATAAATCAACCGGCATAATAGCTCGGGTCTTTTTTGTGATGGCTTTTTCTATTCTGTCTTCATCAATATTCATGGTTTTCATATCAACATCGACAAAAACCGGAGTGGCTCCGCAATGGATAATGGAGTTGGCGGTGGCACAAAAAGTCAGGGGGGTAGTTATAACTTCATCACCCTTGCCCACACCTGAAGCAACAAGGGATAAGTGTAAAGCGGCGGTACAAGAGTTCACGGCCATGGCATATTTTGCTCCGGTCAACTGGCATATCATTTCTTCAAACTTGGCCACTTTTGGTCCTGTTCCAAGCCAGCCCGAGCGAAGAGTTTTAACCACTTCCTCGATTTCCTCCTCTCCTATGGCGGGAGTGCCGAAAACAATGTAGTCCTCTTTATTTTTGTCTTTCATTTTTTTTGTCATGATAGTTTTAGCTTTTCTCGATTATGAATATGAGCTGTTTCAAAAATGCAGTGTAATGAATATTAAGCCACTTTAGGATTAAAATCAAAGTTTTCTTTACACCCAGACCCTTGCCTAGTTCTTTATATAAAATTTCATATTTATAACCCGTCTTATTGAGCATTTTGACAATATCAAAATAACTGTAAAAATGAAGATTGTCGTCTTCCAAAGGACTTCTTTTTAAAAGTCTCAGGTACAAATTTGCCCAGCCCCTTGGCATGTAACTTACAAAATAAGCCAGGGTATGAGTTTCTTTAGGATAATATTTATTTGGAAGGGAAAGAAATACTCTGCCTCGAGGTTTCAGTACCCTCAAAATTTCTTTAAGCACATCTAGAGGAAAACTGACGTGTTCCAAGACGCTTGAAGAAACAACGTAGTTGAAAAAGTTGTCAGGGTAAGGAAAACTTCTACCATCATATATTTTGAAATCAGCCTGAATATTCTCAGCTAAAAATAATCTTTCAGCTATATCTTTTAACTCTGGATCAACGTCTACACCAGAAACAATAGCTCCGGCCTTGGCAAAAGCCATGGATATTCCCCCACTACCAAAACCAACGTCCATTACTTTTTTGCCCCGCACAAAACCGACCCTTTCTTCAAAAAACTTAAGTAGACTTTCAGCTGAGCGAGATTTATTTTCCCAATCTTCGACTTGTTTGTCTATTTCCTTTTGACTGGCCAGAGGATAGTGAGAAGTAAAATATTTTATAGCTTCTTGTTTAATTTTCGTTTTCATTATATGCATCGAGAAAATATTTCTCTAGTTTGTTTATATAGATTGGCATACTATAGTTGTGAGCTGTGCCTTTGGCCTCTATACCAACTCGTACTCGCAGTTTCTCGTCTTCCAACATTTTAGTAATAGCCTTGGCTAATGAATTGGGATCTTTCGGCTCCGAGAGTAAACCGTTTTTCCCATCAATCAATATTTCAGGAATACCGCCGACTTTTGTTGCCACAACCGAGCGACCTGAGGCCATGGCTTCCAACATGGCGATTGGCTGACCTTCCCACAAAGATGGAACAACAAATATATCAAAAATAGGCAAAATTTCTTTTATGTCTTTCGGAGGACTAATGAGTAATCGAGAATTTATTTTTAGGTCATCCACCATCATGCGTAAATCTAGCTCCATTTTGCCGTAGCCAACAAGGAGAAAATAAATATCTTCACGCTTGGTTTTTTCCAAAATTTTAGCGGCAGCTTGTATAAAATATGGTAGGCCTTTCTGCTCAACGAAACGGGCTACCGTTCCGATGATAAAAGCATTGTCGGGTAATCCAAGATCATGTTTTATTTTAGCCAAATCAAAAGTCTTATCTCCCAATAGTTCGATAGGATAGGGCAGGATTGCAAATTTATCCTTGTCTATATTTTCCTGATCCGAAGTAAAGTTTAAAATAGCGTGAGAATCGACAAATATTTTGGATGTTTTCTTGGCCAATATCTTGTCTGCTAAAATCTTCCACCATTGTTTTTTAAAATAAACATTATGTTCAAAAATGAAAACTGGTTTTCTGCCTACAAAAAGATTTAGTATTCGAATAATAAAGTTCGACTCAAACAAGTGGCAACAGAATATATCAAATTTTTCCTTACGTAAAATAGACCACACTTTTATCCAGCTAAAAACATCATACGGGCCTTTGAAATTAAATCTGTGATATGGAATATCTGAGAGTTCCTTCCAAACCTCGGAATAATTATTGTCTCCATAAGGAAACAGTGTACACAAGTGAGGTACAAACTTGTTTTTATCTATGTTTTTAACCTGATTGATTATAAGCTTTTCCGCTCCCCCGACGTCCAAATTGCCTATAATAAAGAGAATTTTTATCCGCACACCAACATTGCCATCTCTTTTTATGTTCTGCTCGGAAATACCCATATTATTTGTTTCTGTCATGTTTTATCAAAATCTATCAGAGTAATTATTGAAAAAGCAGAACAATGGCAATGTTGGTGTGCGGATAAATTCTTTGCATCTGGTCATATTAACACGAAAAAAGCAAAAAGAAACCGGCTTGGAATTCCCTATTTAGAGACTTATATCTGGAGCAGATCTGCAATCATAAATAATAGAAGTCATTTTTTTATCAACTTCACTATAGACTATTTGGCAAGAGTCAAAATACTTTTGGTAGAAACTGGTTGGATCAAGTCTGGGCACATCCAAGACAAAATAATACTCTTTGAATTCATTAAAACTTCTAACTTTTTTCTGCTGATTGAGTTTGGGATCAAAATAAAGTCGCTTTCGATACTTGCCGATGTCCATAATCTCGTTGCCACCATTGTCGTTGTAAACCGTGACAAATTTTATATCTGAGTCATTTTTAATAAATTCTACTGCGTGAGTAACCAAAGTCGGAGCATGACCATTCCACAGACCAACTAAATATTCCTCAATAAAAATGCCGTTGTAAGCAACACCAATAGGAATAAGAAACATAATTGAAAGAGTTTTATAGTTTGGTTTTATTTTGGCAAGGACAAGAGAGCAAAACGTGACAATCCAAGAGAGTGCCATAAACAAAAAGGAAACATAAAATCCTAAAGGGCCAGAACCGCCGGAAAAAGGATAGACGAAGTTCCACCGGAGACTAATCACTCGACTTATCCATTCGGATTTTGGGTGGAGAGCAGGAACAAAATGAGGTAAGGATTGAAGTAAAATAAAAATTAGAGCAACAGCAGAGCCCAGAAGCAAAAACTCTTTTGCTCGAGCGGGTTTGGGTTCAAAAGATTTAACTATGATTATGGAAGAGAAAACAGATAGTGGCAGTATAAGAAGCTGAAAATATCTGTCCAAGGCCCCTATGGAGAAGTCAAACAATACTATGTAAAAAATAAAGGCCAAAATAAGAAAGAAGACAAATACCCTGACCTTTGAAAAATCCTCTTTTTCACCAAAAAACGGAAGGAGAACTAAAAACGGAGAGGAGTAGAGCAAAGCCTTAACACACTGTATAAATATCTGAAACCAATCCCGCTTGCTTATGATAAAGTGCTCCCAGTAAACAAGAGCCTTAGACAAATCAAAAAAAGAGAAAGCGAAATGAGCAGCGGCTAAAAGTATAGCCAGAGCGATAATAGCTAAAACTCCGAAACCTATATATTTCAGAGCCTCTTTTTTGGTTATATTTTTTCTCCTGTCCCACAAAAAGTCAGCTACAATAGCTCCAATAGCAATGATGAAACTAACCTTGACCATAAATCCGAGGATGCAGAAAATAACGAGCAGAGCCATCCATATGTACAGTTTTCTGCCCGTAGAGATGCGGGTTTTGTAATAAGCGATAAGTGAAAGCAGAAAAAAGAAAGGCAAAATCTCCCCGTCCGTATCCACCATAAGAGAAGCCAGAACAGAAAAATAAGAGAAAATCCAAATCAAAGACGCCACCACAGCCTCTTTTTTGCCAAACAAACTTTTAACCAGATAAAACAAAAGAATCAGATTTATTGATCCAAAAAACAGCGGGACGAACCGAAAATTAACGTTGAATCCGACAATTTCCCCCGCCATACGATAGATAAACTCGGAAAGCGGCGGATGAGGAATAGATATGCCACTTGTGTTGGCTGGATTGACCACAATAGGCCATTTATACTCATCTTGATGTAGAGGCAAATGAACTCCAGAGAGGCGAATCAGTATGAAGACCAGAACAAGACAAGCAACAAAAAACCATTCCTTTTTAGCAAAAAAATCTTTGACCTGTTGCATCGTAATCAAGATTAATACTCAACACTATTTTTTGAGGTTATGAACTCAAAATGTTCAATGCCTGAAGTTTTCTTCAAATCTTCAGAAAGTTTATTTAAGCCGGAGGAATCCCTGAAATGGACAGAGAAGGCGTAGTGCCCTCCGACACCTTGTTTATATTTTGAATGGAGCATCTCGGAAATGGAATAGGATGACAGCTTTTCTTTCATGGCCTCCGCCGAAAACTCTCGGCTGGTTTCCATAGTCAGAACATATCCCAGACTGCCCTCTTTGTTTATAAGACCAAAGCCGTATTTGGAAAGAGAGAGTATCATGGCCGAAATACAGAAGGTTGCAATGAGAGCAATAGAGTAGTTGTTTGTTCCTACAGCAACCCCCATAGCCAGAGCAAAAAAGACGAAAGCCACATCTCGAGTTTCTTTAACAATTGTTCGAAAACGGATTAATGAAAAAGCGCCAAGGAGAGCGAAGGCGCCAACCAAGTTATTTCGGACAACCATAAGAACAACCGTGCCAAGAACTCCTATGATGACCAGAGTAAAAAGAAAAGATTGGGAATGGGAAAGTCCGCGATGAGTTTTTTTATAGACCCAGACTATAACAAGTTGGAGAAGAAACGATAATCCTAAGTTAAACACGACCAGAGCGGCTGAAAATTCTGTGCCAGTAAAATTGTAAAAATCCAATGGGTTAGTCATATTCTCTATATTTTTTTATTTTTGTAATTATCTTGGGAGCGGGTCGTGCTTATAAAGGGCATCAATCGATCTCGAATATTTTGAAAAAACGCTGCGCTGTAAGTCAAACTTCCTGACCATGAAAGAAAACCACCACGGAAGTTTGTCCCCGAACTTTATCTCCAAAACCGTAGGGGAAGAGGTGTATTCGTTGGCGTATTCTTCGTATACCGGATTTACATCGTACCATAACTCGTCTATATGGACAAGGGAATCCGGTCGTATGGCCTCTATCTTCCTATCGAAAGTAAGACGAACTCGCCCATGAAACCAAGAATCGTAAGCCTCTCTTTCATAACGAACAATAACGGTTGGTGTTCTGCCTTCGCTTAAGATAAAGCCGTCAAAGACTTTCGAGAATTTTCTGAAGTCTCCACGCAGAAGATCCTGCCATTCTTTTCCCACAACAGTCACCCTGTCTTTCAAAATAAACATATCGTGTTTGTTCTTGACTTCAAAATGGATTTCTTTCTTGCTATCAAACTCACGGTCATAGATTCTGACGCGCAGTTTTTTTCTATCTAAAAATCCCCCAGCGGTGTCATAGTAGTCGTCCAATCCGATAGTGTCGAAGTATATGCTAGTGACTGTGTATAGTCCGCCCAATACAGACCTATCATGTTCCAAACCTATGGATTCAATGAAGCTCCTCACCTGCATGTAAATAAGTGGATCGAGAACATATTTAAATTCCAGACGGGCAAATTCTTCTTCTTTCTTGTCCTCTTTTTTATTTTGTGCTTTAGTGTCCATCTCCATAATAGTCTTTTGGCAAAGAGAGTATTTCCTTAGCCTTCTCGAAATCGAGAGCGACAAAGCGCCTGTATTTTTTTATGTTAGAGAGATAAGTGAAATCCGTCTGAAGCTTACTGTTATCTTTCAGAAAATCGATCTTGGTTTCTTTCTCTAGCTTATCATAAAAAGCTAGGTCATCCTCCAAATTCTTGGGATTTTCTATATATTGCCTCAAGAGCTCGTCCCGTCTTGCCCGAAATTCCGGAATCGACAAAACTCTTTTCATAAGAAGAGAAACGGAATCGGTGTAAGGATTCTCTGGAGGATATATCTCTATATCCCACGGAATCATCTCAAATTTTAGAGTAACATCATTCCAGTACAAAAGAAGATTGTCGGCCTCGTTCTGGTGATTGCTTCTGGCCAGAATATTGAGTATGTTCCAGTGGTACAATTTATCCATATCCATGATCTGAGGTAATTTCCTTTTGAAAGTGCTGACATCGGATTTGTCTCGGAGAAAAAAAAGTTCAGCTAGTTCCTCTTTTTTTACATCACCTTTTTCGTCGAATGTATTAACGTAGTCGGAAAGTTTCGTGGCGTGGTAAACTCCGTCAGCAAGGGAGAATATTTTTCCTTGAGGCAAGCCTTTCTTCTCCAAAAATTCCGGCGACCACTGCTCAAACATCAGATAAACACCATTGTCTGTGCCATTGAGATTTAGTCTAACAAACTTCATCGGTACATCGATAAGACCAAACTTCTTTGCTCTATACATATTCATAGGCTCTATATAGTAAAACCTGTCATAAGGAATTATAAAATTGACTAGACGCTTCCCACCCCATAAATTTTTATCGTCAAATCTTATACGATAAGACTTCTGGAGGCTGTTCCAGTGGTTAGCCTCCTGTCCGCGGTATCTCAAATCGATGGTATCTACAAAACCAATCGATTTGTCTTCAAAAAGAGCCTTGACGTAGGGGGCGTTATCATCGGTCATCCTCCCTGAAATAGGATCGGGTGATAGAGCTTCGTTCATGCTCATGGTGTTATTTACAGAAACATTTAGGTCATACACCGGCAGGTTCGACTCTGCAAAAAGATAAGGTAGAAATACTATATCGGAAAGCTTACGAAACGAGTTATATGAATGCTTAAAATATTGGATGGCTGGATTATGGAGAAGCCGAAGACGTAGACTGTAATCCCGCATGGCGACAATGACAAGGCTTGTAGCCAAGATAGCGCCAACTAGAAAAATAGCCCCTAGTACATAGAGTGGACGCTTTGATAGATCTTTTTTCATAAACAGCAACCATTATAGACCAAAATCTCATTTAATCAATAAGGCTGGAACATAGACATAAAGCCTTCATTCTGTATAATTTAGACGACATGAAATCCTCTGCTGTCGCCATTTTACTAATTGTTATCACGCTCTCTTTTCTTTATATTCTGGGAGTTAAACCATATCCAGAGCGAAAAAATGTCTTAGTCGAAGAGACTTTTGGATTTAACCAGAATACCCACGCAGCCGGCTATGGAATAAACGCGGCAAGAGTGGATAGCCAAATAACTCTTTCTATTCCTCAGAAACAAGCTGATAAAGTTTATCAATACTTGCGTGACACTTATATTGATCATATGGATTTGATGAAACAGAGATTTCCGGACCTAAACATAACAGGAGAAAACAAAATGGACGTAAGCGAGTTTACAGATGAATACTACGATACCTCAAATCTAGACCTTGATAAATCCCAGAACAGTGCGAGATACCGCTCTAGGATAAACACAACAAATGCTGAAGACCCGAAAAGTGGGCGCGAACTGGTACAAGTAAAAGCTACGCCTATGGGACAGTTCGACTTGCGAACAGAGCTGAAATTCAAAGTAGAGACAAACGTTTTGAGCCAGAAAAATGCAACCAGAGATGACATGGCTCCTCTCCTCAAGTTGGTGGATAAAGCAGAAAGGGGTGACTTCAAGAAAGCTCTGGAGACTATTGGACTTAACCCCTACAACCTCCATCATATATTTACCATAAGACAGAAGAGAAGCCGTGTTTATATTGACTTGTCTCAACAGAATTTCCTGTCATTTTCTGTGGACCAAGGTGAGGCTAGTAAACTTTTGGCTACAGGAAAATTTTTCTCGGTTGACATAGGATTGGTTGAAGACGTTTACACGCCGGCAAATCAAAAAGAGAGAGACATTATGTGGGCTATAAGAGACTTTATGGTTGAAGATTTGAAAAACAAATTTCCGGAGCTCAAAGAAACGGCCATAAGTAAATATAGTATTGTGCTGGATCAGATAAGAAACAAAATTCCCTACTTTGACTTGCTTGTTAAATACAACTTGATCTAGAAAGGCAGATTAATCATGGCTATCAAAATCTTTATATTGCAATTAAACCAAATATAAGTCAGTAAAAATGGATAGAGGACGTACCATCTAATTTTTGATAGACCAAAACCCGCTATCAGAGCAAGCCAAAACAGCAAAATAACCGCCAGTCTTTCAGTGATCGCCGGCCAAATAAGAAATGTCATTGTTGCAGGAAAACAAGCAATCACAATCTTCAGTCTATTTTTATTTTTTATTTCAATTTCTTTCCAAAAACCGTACAGAAATGCAATCCAGCCAACGGAAAATAGCCATCCTAAGATTTTTATAAAAATGATCAAGCTTTTACTTTGATACCCTGGCGCAGAAGAAATAGCTTCGACATATTTAAATTTATCAAAATATGTAATGTGATATTTAAAATAAGCAAAAATATGCCATCCGAGGAGTGGAATTATAAATAGCAAACTCGCAACTATAACTTGTTTAATCTTTTCTCTCCAAGAAAAATCCGACAAAATAATCAGAAGCCCAAGATTAATAATGGCCAATCCGCCGTACTCTTTAAATAAAACTCCTATGGCTGAAAATAATATTGATAAAAAATAAAATTTCTTATTTGGAGTATTAAAATATTTAACGGCAAAATAAGTCGAGATTATAAGAAAAAACCAGCCAGACATGTCGGCCAAATGAGCATTACCGGGATCTATCACATAATAATTAAAAACAACCAAAAGCGTGGAAATAAGCGCCACTTTCTCCTCTTTGTAGATTTCCAAAACTAAATGGTAAAAAGCTATTATAAGCATCAAATAAAAGAGAACATTAACTATAGAAAAACTAACTCTTATGTCTTTCGTAAAAAGATCTACCAAGAGCGAGGCCCGAAGAAACAAGGGCGAAGTTAAAACTCTATTTATTAATATTTGAGGCGAAACTACGCTTCCGGAAGACAAAAATTCAGAGGCTTGTTTGAATTCAGTGGCATCACTGCCAAGCTCTGAACTATATCCTATATAGAAAAAGGAAACAAAAATCGCAAGAATTCCGCATAATAAAATTATCAACTGATATTTATTTTTTAAAACAAATTCTTTTATTGTCATTTCAATTCTAATTAATTTCAAACTGTTTGTAACTTCTTATCCCATATTTCCAAAATATATACTTTCTCATAACATTTAGTATCGACAGACCATATTCAATACTCTTCCATAAACGAATCTGGGAGGCTTCGGGAAAATATTTAGTTGATATGGGAATTTCCTTTATCCGGAGACCAGCTATTTTCATCTGAACAATGATCTCTGTATCAAAGACGAAGTTATCGGAATTTAGGTTGAGCGGCAGTTGCATCACTTTTTTATTATAAGCTCGAAATCCGGAATGATACTCTGTTAGATGATTGTCCAGAATAATATTTTCTATCATAGTTAAAAATATATTGGCAACAAACTTCCAATAAGGCATCCCCCCTTTCAAAGCGTTAGCTTTAATCTTCATCCGAGAGCCAAAAACGGCATCTCCTTTATCATTCGCCAAAAGCTGCACCATTTCCGGAATGAAGACAGGATCATATTGAAAATCCGGATGAACCATAACAGCAATATCAGCCCCTAGTTTCAGAGCCTCTTGGTAGCAAGTTTTCTGATTACCGCCGTAACCGAGATTTTTTTGATGAACAAATGTTTTAAGCCCTAGGCCTCGAGCCACTTCTACCGTGCTGTCTTTACTTGCATCATCAACAAGGATAACATCGTCCACAAATTCCCGAGGAATAGCATCCAGCGTTATTTTTACCGTCTTTTGGGCATTATAGGCCGGCATAACCACAATAACTTTTTTTCCGCTAACCATTGTTTTGTGTTCTTTTTAGTAATTCCAGTTCATTTTGCCAATTATATCTCCCCCATTGTTTGTATTTTTCTATAAGGTTAGGGTTTTCAAATCCGGGGTGACAACCTAGTTCTACATTTTTTTCTGGATATTTTTCTGCCAAACTATTTGCCAAATCAATGTCTTGTTTTTGTAAATTACTTGCTCCTAAAAATCCAATGAAAATATCGTTTGTTTTGAGCCCAGCTTTTTTTATTTTTCTCCGAGCTTTAGCAGAAAGAAACGATAAAAACAGGGACTCCAATCCTCGAAACAGTCCACCCTTCATAGTAAATGGCTCGGAAACGGTGCGAATATAATCTATATTATTTTCTTTTGCTAGATTTACAACTATGTCCATAATTTTTGGTAGAAGATGTAGATGTTGATGGCTGTTTATAAAAGAGATTTTTACACCAGCTCGTTTACAGACTTCCATCTGAACTCTTAGCTCTTTTTCTACGTCTGTCAGTTTCACAAGCCCAAAAATATATTTTAGAAAAAAAGTTTTATGGTTTTTCCAAAGTCTTTCCAGAGCAGTGGCCTTCTCCTCAACCAAAACAAAATGGACTCCGATTAATGGGTTTTCCAGTGTTTTTAGTTTTTCTATGGCGTCTTGGAAAGCTTCTCCATTGGGCATTAAAGAGACGCCAGATATGTTGCCATTTTTAAGAAGAAAAACTATCCCGTCATTGAGAGATGGGTGGAGTCCCAAGTCATCCGCCACAATAAATAAATTATTTGGAATCATTAATATTCCGAGTTTCCGAAACTATATAAGGAGGCCTTCCTTTCACTTCATTGAACATTTTATACAAATATTCGCCGACGATACCAAGAACTATCAGTTGGATACTGCCAAAAAACAAAACCAGTATGACGAGCGTAGCCCAACCAGCAAGAAATGGACTTGGATTTGCATAGTGGTCCCAGACTACATATCCGGAAAATACGATACTAAAAGCGAAAACGAAAGAACCGACCCAAAAAGCCAAACGCAAAGGAAAAGCGGAGAAAGATGTTACACCGCTCATAATAAGACCAAACAACTTTTTAGCTGTGTATTTAGCGCTCCCCGCTTTTCGACTTTCGACCACATAAGGAACGTAGGATTTTTTATAGCCAACCCATTGAACCATACCTCGTAGAAATCGCTCCTTTTCCGGCATACTTTTCAGAGTTTCTACCACGGATCTTTTGTACAGAGCAAAGTCAGAAACATTTTTGAATTCCAGATTTGTAATGGCGCTTAAAAATTTGTAGAAAAGAGTACCAGTTATTTCTCGTAAAGGAGAGTTCTGCTCGTTTTTGGTTCTTTCTCCTATGACAATGTCATTCCCCGCTTCTGCTCTTTTAATAAACTCCGGAATTAGATGTGGAGGATGTTGCAAGTCACCATCCATAGTAATAACCATGTCACCCGAGGCAAGATTTATACCTGCGCCGAAAGCAGACTGATGGCCAAAGTTTCGAGAAAACTTTACAGCTTTTATTTTTGAATTTCTTTCTGAAGCTTCTTGCATAAGTCTCCAAGTCTTGTCGCGTGAGCCATCATCAATTAGAACTATCTCGTAGCTTTTTTTTGTAGAATCGCAAACTTTGCTTAATTCAGATAAAAGCAAAGGCAGAACTTCTTCTTCATTGAAAAGAGGTACCACGATAGATAGCTCTGTATTGGAATTCATAATATACCACTATACACTATTTTTGAGCCCAGAAAAAGTCCATTATGCCATCTCTTCAAATAGTCTCTTGACTAGCAAATCTAAGCTCTGGGACTCTACAAAAGGCTTTAGCTTTTCTACTGTTTCCATCTGGCTGTGAGCATCAAGAAGTCTTTCTATGGATTTAGCAATTTCTTCTGACGTTGCTTCTGTAATACAAGCTTCTGGCAGAAGACTCCGCAAAGATGTATTTGAAACTAAAGGAATACAACCACAAGCAGTCGCCTCGACGATAGTTTTATCAAAAGAGCCCGATTCTGTCAGGTTGAGACATATTTCATAGCTACTATAGATTTCCGCTAATTTGTCAGGGGTAACCGCGGATGTAAAACTGATGCTATTGGACAAATTATGCTCTAAAACATATTCCTTTAGTTTGTCGTAGTACTCAATATCTCTTTCCACAGTCGAACCGATAATATTAAGAGAGGCTTGAGATCCTGAAGCAACCAGTCTGCCAAACGCTTCTAGTCCAAGCTCTATGTGTTTTACAGGACTTATGCGACCAATCATACAGATTGAGTATTTTTTTCTCACTACTCCATCAACCACCCTAAATATTTTTGTATCTATGCCGGCAGGCATAATAGCCGTTTTTTTAAATCTGGCTGTAAAAGAAGAGGTGGATGTGCAAAACACTTTCGTAGAAAAAAGAACAGCAACGCGAGTGAGAAATGCCCCTCTGGGATGATTTCTCCACATATAAACTGGCACTCCAATAATTCTCCAGTAAAGACCAAGAAGCCAAACGTACTCTTCATTCATATGAACAAAAACTTTATCGTACGACCCTCGGATAATCCACAAATACTTATACAAATTAATTATACGACGGAGTTTAGAAACTCCTTTTTCTTTTCCTAAGGAATAAACCTTCGCATTTTTTGGAAAATCGAATTCACCCTTTTCTAAACATATAATTTGAACTTCTTCTACTTTTTTTGCTATTTCAATTATCCAGTTATGAAAAAAGCCTAGAACCGAATCGTTTCTATCAACTTTTTGTGTAAAAATAAGAAGTCTCATAATGATGGTTTTTTATACTTGAAAATAATATTGCGCGAAATAAAAAACGTGACACAAGCCACCAAAAGCCCAACCACAAATTCAGAAATAAGCACCCTGAACTTGAGAACTACAGGAAGGGAGACAAACAAGTGCTCAACAAAAATGTACATTAGCATTGTATTTAAAACCAAACCAAAAAGAGAAGACCCTAGATACATGAACAGTTGCTTGGAAGTTGCCTCCCCATGACTTCGAAATGTCCAAAATTTTTGCAGAGAAAAACTTATAACGAAACCCGAGAGATAGGCCAAAACAGACGACAGGAGATAGTACCAACCTAAGAAACCGTTTAAGATATAGAGGACAAGTATTGTAGTTAGTCCCGCCAAACTTCCAGATATAACGTAGCGCACTACAACGTGCTTGGTAAAGTAATAAATAAGATTATTTATATATTCCATCATTTTCTGAGTAAATTTTGCAATAAAGCTATATAACTAGCCATATATTCTTCCTTGGAAATCATCTTCTCTTTAATACTATCCTGCATTTTCCATTTGAACAACTCTCTCTTTGCATTGTCTGTTATAAGCTCTAGGATAGCCCGAGCAATGGCATCTACATCTCCCACGGGACAAACAAAAGAATTCACGCCGTTTACAAAAATACCACTTTGAGCAATTCCAACATTGGTCGTAATGATAGGACAACTGGAAAGTGCCGCTTCTACCAAAACCATCCCATATCCTTCATACTCCGATGTAAGCAGAAAAACATTTGCGCTTTTATATAGAGACAGCAAATCGTCTCGCCAACCCAGAAAAACAACAGCGGAAGTTAAACCCAACTCTTTTGTCAGATTTTTCAAATTATTTTCTTCCGGACCGCTTCCGGCAATAACAAGCCCAGCATAGGGAAAACTCTCTAGCACTTTTTTGAAGGCACACAGAGCCACATCAATTCTTTTTTCCTTGGTTAAACGACTAGCCATTAAAACAGTGAACTTGAGCTGAGGGAAATTTAACGACTTGTCAACCTGCGAGGTTGACAAGTGAGCCATTTTCTCCACATCAAAAAATATAGGTAAAACATTAATGGGAATTTTTAGGTTGGAAAATTTTTTCTCTATGGAATTTTTTATCATATCACCCACAACACGAAGAGAGCTGGCCCTAGGTATGACGTATGAAGCAATTATTTTTCTCACTTTATTGAAAAAAGATTTTGAAAAATAAGGACTGAGAAAATCCGTGTGAACCTGAACTTGTAGCGGTAAGTGAAATCTTTTGGCAAGTTTAACTCCGACAAATCCGCACTGAAAGGGATCCTGAGTCGAAATAACAGTGTTTTTTAAAAGTCCCCTTTGAGAAATCAAATTTTTAGAAAGTCTTAACGCATCCCATACATACAGCCACTCCGAAAAAGAGTTTGTAGGGTATAAATAAAGGTTACCTATCTTCTTTGCAGTCAATCCCTCTCTTTTTAGAGTAAAAACCACGATATGCAACTCATCCATTTTAGAAGCATACTCCACGTTCCTTCCAAAAACTTGGCTTTCTTCTTCAAAAACTTTTCTGTCTGTGCCGATGGATATGACTTTCATATTGAAATTATTTTATTGAAGCCTGAACTTCCAAATACTCTCGAGCGATATCCTCCCAGCTATGGACAAAATCCCAAGAACTTAGTTTTTCCTTTTGGATTTCATAATTCTCTGGGTTACATAGCCACAAAATTTTTGCTTTTATATCCTCTGGATTTTTGGGGTCGACGAACAAAGCCACATCCTTGATTCGCTCATACAGACCATTCTCTTTTGTCACGATAAAAGGCTTACCGGCACTGATTGCTGAAATAATCGTGTTTGGGCTAATTTCAGATAGAGAAGCAACGAGCACGGCATATGAATTTCTTATTTTCTCCAAAAACTCCGAAGGTGGAACTGCCTTGATGTCCAAAATGGCACCTAACTGTTTTACGGTTGAATCCTCAAAAACTCGCTTTAAGGCTTCTATATTTTTAAGCTTGTGATTGCGACCAGAAGCCACAAAATTTTTTTCTTGAGGCGGGAGAGGAAGAACTTTAAGACCGTAATAATTCTCCACAATAAAATGCTTTTGTTTTTGAAGCCCATAGGGTTCCATAAAAATATCTCTCTGCCATTTTGTACTCCATATCACACCGGAAAGATTTTTTAGTGTCCACTTCATCAGGCCAAATATTATGTTTTCTTTGGCAGACAATTTGTCCAATCGTGTTTTGTAAAAGTCGGGAAGCGTAACCATATCCCCCGTTCTTTTAACATAGAGTTCCCACAACACATCACCACCAGTACGAAAAACCACTTTCTTAGAAAAGAGTTTCGAAGCAACAAGGACCACCCCCGTACTAAATGCATCCAAGGCGAAAATACAATCAGCGGAGGAAACAGCTGGTAGGATATAGAAGAAAAATATGATGTGACGTATTCCCCAAGGAAATTTCTTAAACCTGCCAAAAATTTTTACTGAAACCCTGTTGCCATCATTGTGCCAGACTTCTTCCAGATTCTTGGCATATTCGGCGGGACCGCCTATTTCTGGTGGATATATACTTGTAATAATAAAGATTTTCATAACAATGTGTATTCTAGATTTTTAGGTCATTTTGTCAAAAACAGCCTTCATCTCCTGGACCACATGATCCCAGCTATAACGCTCTACAACACGAGCGTAGGCTTTTTCTATAATTCTCTCTCGGAGGGTACCATCCTCCAAAATCAGCTTTACAGCCTGAGCAATGCTTTGCGGATTATCCGGTGAACAAAAAACTCCCGTTTCTTTGTCATCTATAAAGTCTGGAATACCACCAACTGGTGTGGCAATAACTGGAAGTCTAGCCGCCATGGCTTCAATAAAGGAATTACCAAAACCCTCCGAACGACTGGGGCGAATAAATATATCGCAGACAGAAAGATACTTTGGCATATCTACGTGAGGTAGGAAGCCCAAAAATTTTACTCTATTTGCTAATCCTAAATCACGAGCTTGTTTTTGTAGTTGTGAACCTTCATCCAATTTACCATCAGTTCCCTTGCCTATAATTATGAGAGAAATATTTTCTGTTAAATGAGTTAGAGAAGAAATGATGCTGTCTACTGCATTTTTTTGCGTTAATCTGCCAGATGTAACCAAAAAAATATCCCCCGTTTTTTTACCCGAGCGATTTCGTAGTTCTTGTTTCGTCTCTTCTTTTATTATCTGTGAGAAAAAAGGAATAT
The DNA here is from genome assembly GCA_036517395.1 of Minisyncoccota bacterium. Taxonomy (GTDB): domain Bacteria; phylum Patescibacteriota; class Minisyncoccia; order Phycocordibacterales; family DATDWN01; genus C7867-006. Next base: position 13,692 of record DATDWN010000013.1, on the reverse strand, counting down.
CAACTCCGTTTGGAACAAGAGTGGTTTCACCTTTGTAACCATTTTTCTCGGCTCGCTTCAATAAAAAGTTACTTAAGGCGGTCAGATGGTCCGTTTGCCAGAGCGACAATCGCCATGATAGAGCTACCAGTCCACCCCATTTATACTTCAAATAATTTTCAGAATCGCCTTCTTGTAGAGATAAAACTATTGGTATCTTGTTCTTACCAGAGATAAATCTTAGGATGTTACAGATATACCCCGCCCCACTACTGAACGAAGCCATAATGGCCCAAAAGCAGAAATAATTTTGTTTTTTGTTCAATTGCCAAGCTTTTAAAGCCCCACGAAATGGGAGTAGTAGTTTATCCAATGTTGGTTTTCCAGACCCAATCCTATAAACATTTACAGCACCGATTTTCTCAAGGTCAGGTAAATCTTTTCTTAATCTGGCCGTTATCAAATCAAACTCAAAATCTACTTGTCCTGAGTTCATCGAAGGAGACCCAAGTCTGTCGGTAATTTCTTTAACTGCCACTTCTGCGCCTCCAACAAAAGGATAGTAAGCTGTAGAAAAAATAAGAATCTTCTTCATTTCAGTAAATTGCGCAGGACATCTTCTGGCACTTCTTTTGTGGAGACCTTTTCTGATTGTCGCGGTTGTGGCTTGTATTTGGTTTGTATTTCCGTCTTCTGAGGATTTTCTCTTGGTTTACTTATAACACTAGAAAGGGCCGCCTTTAAACTGGACATATTTTCTCTTGTTGGATTTTTTTTGTCCTTGTCTGATTTCAGGCTTGAGAGAGAAACAGTGTTTCCTGATTTATTGAAATTATCTTTTAGCCTTTCCTGCCTCATATCGTACTGCTTGCCGTGTATCAAGCTCTGCTCTGGTACTGCGGCTCTGCTAGCTGGGACACTCCGGTGCTGGGACTGTCTCTCCTCACCCTCCTTTTTGCGCAACTCCTCTGCAGCTTGCATGAAAGCTTTTTTGGTGGCCTCAGGATCTTCTTTTTGTACTTCGTTTCTGAACTGTACTTCCGGTCTTTCTCCCACCTGTTTTACATTTTGATTATCCCCGCCTACTCCCTCCTCGGGAGGGAGGGCGGGCCTTGGTCTCCCTGCACTTCCGTCCCTAACTTCTCTTGCAGTACCCAAATCATGCCAATCCACTATTTCCTTTTCCACCTGCGCCCGAGGATGGCCAAACTGCTCACGAGATGATGTGATAACAGCATCCTTGAAGCTAATATCTGGCTTTGCAATAGGACCCAAGGTAGTGGCTGAGAAAGGCTGGGAAGAAACACCGTCTATCATAAGCTTCAAATAAACCTGAGCGAAACCCAAACCAACCAGATCCACCGCTTCAAAAGTCGGCGCAAACTCTTTCTCCAAAACTTCAGAATCAAAAGCACCGACTCGGAAAGTAATCATCGTACCGACGTTACCAAAAACAGCGTCTCTCACTTCTTCTTCCATCTGCTCTATGTATTGGTGAGCAATAGTCAAGTTCAGTTTGTATTTTCTGGCCTCGGACAAAATATCGGCAAATGATTTGTTTGCGAAAGACTGGAACTCGTCCACATAGAGATAAAAGTTTGGCAGGTTGGCCAGCTGTGACTCGGAGGAATCCGCGCGCGACATAGCTGCTAGATATATTTTGGTTATGAGCATCGAACCGATGAGGTTTGCATTGCCCTCACCAACGCGACCTTTGGAGAGATTGACGATGAGAATCTTTTTCTTATCCATTATCTCGCGCAAGTCAAAAGATGATTTCGGCTGACCTATTATATTTCGAACGAGAGGGTTCGAGGTGAACTGTCCTACTTTGTTTTGAATAGCCGGAGTTGCCTCTGCGGCAAATCTCTCAGTATATTTTGCAAACTCATCCACCCAGAAGGATTTTACCGATGGATCTTTGACATTGTCCACCACTTTTTTCCTATAGTCTTTATCAGAGAGCATTCGGTTGACGCCGAGGAGTGTCGATCCGGGATATTCCAGAAGAGCCAGAAGCGAGTTGTTCAAAATATATGCCATACGAGCCGACCAAGCGTCGACCCAGATTTTCTCAAATGTGGACATCAGGCCATTTACCACAAGGTGTCTTTTGTCAGCCCCAATGTCCTCGATGAGGTTAAAAGATATGGGGTACTCCAAATCAAACGGGGCAAAATAAAGCACATCTTTTACGCGGCTTTCTGGAACATAATCGAGCAGTTTCTCAGCTGTTCCTCCGTGAGGGTCGACGAAGGCTATGCCGTTTCCGTTCTGAATATCCTGAATAGCCATGTTCTCGAGGAGGGTCGATTTGCCCATACCCGTCTTGCCTATTACGTAGACGTGCTTCAAGCGATCCTTGGCCTTTATGCCAAATTTTATCTTCTTATTCCTGGCGTCCGTCTCAGCAAAATATGTGATGGCATTGGGATCCATAATTTCACTGCATTATACAATAAAAACAAAATAAACTCTAACAATAGGGTTTATTTTGTTCAGATTTAGTCTATCAATGGTATGAAACCCCAGGGCAAGCCCTGGACCCCTGTTCCGCCCCAGAGGGGCGGGGTTTTACCATTGCTACTCCTCGTTCGGACGCTGTGAATGTGATTACACATTCACGCGCTCCTCTCTCGTCGCAGATAAAAATATTAACTACAAACGGTTGCTCCACCGAGTTCATTAGCCTCCCCCTTTCCTACTCCAGTACTATCCACACACCAGTAATTACTAGTACCTTCAACCGTCTTCAACTTTACATTGGCTGCCCATGCGGTTGCGCTATTGTTGCATCTTGTTGCCACTGTCCCAGTATCGCTACCCGCTATTAAAGCATTGTTTATGGCATTTATAACATTTTGGTTGGCGCAGACTGTACTATAATTATTATTGTTGTTGTCATAAGAAATTTCCGCCTGACTGCGAAGTCCGTGCAAATCTTCCTTTATAGCAGCATTCCCTGCTTTATCTCTGGCGGAGTTAAGTGATGCTAAAACAATGGAAGATAAAATACCTATGATGGCAATAACCACAAGTAACTCGATAAGCGTGAAACCCCGTACCGAGCTTCGCTCTGGTACTGGGGTGAAACCCTTTTTAAATTTTTGAGACATGATTATGGAATAAACTTTTAATTAATAATCGCTTTGTATTATACAACAAGATGAATTAAATGATAAGTGGCTCTGTCAACACTCTCAATTTTTAATTTAAAATTTATAATTTAAACTTAATTTAAAAATTTTAAAGTCTAAAGTCTAAATTAATCTGCTTTCAAAGCAGATTGAGTATATTTGTTTGAAGCCGACCAAAGTACCCACGACGACAAACCCACATCGTTCGTTGCTTTTATCTGGGCTTTTACTTCCGCAGGACCATAATCCATTTTCAAACCAAAATCCTGAAGCCATGGGCGTAGCTTGTTTTTATAATCAACCACGCTTTGTCCAGCCTGCCCCGTAGTGACGGTATCTCCGTCTACTACTGGGGTCGTACTGGCCAGAGCTTCCGCCCTAGTCACAGCCGATTTCATGGCAAAGTATACTATCTCATAGGGATGCGCTTCAGGATCCTTGAAACCGTCAAAGGTCGGCGGATAGTGAGATGGATAAACCATGGGCATGACATAGTCAAAATAAGGCAAGGTGTTTTCTAAAAGCTGACCTATGCCCATATCGTCTACAGCGGTTGTTGTCATGCCAAACAAATCCGCTGATATTTTTAATCTCGACTCCCCTATGTCCCCTATGTCCCCTATGTCGGACATAGGGAGAATCAGTTGGTGCTGTAAATACTGAAAAAATTCTTTCAAAACTATAGCCTTTGATGTTGTCGAGCTATGAGGAAACGATATATCCTGCATATTTCCATCAGATGGAAAACGAATATAGTCAAAGTTGATCTCATCAAAACCGATTTTGCGAGACTCTTTTGTAAGTAGGATGATATACTCCCAATATTCACGAGATGCTGGGTCAATCCAAGAAATGCCTTTTCTGTCTTTCCAGACTGCCGTCCCTGATTTATTTTTTACAGCCAAGTCTGGTCGATGCTTTACAAAATATTCGTCTTGGAAAACAGCAATACGACCTATAACATAAACCTGCTTTTTGTGAAGCGTCTCTATGAAATCCTGTAAGTCTTTTACTCTAACCTCCTCTGAACCATGATCTTTCAACTTCGGATTATCCTCGATTGGAAAAACAATCTTGCCACTATAATCCTTTATATCTATAACAAGGGTGTTTAATTCTGTCTCGTCTATAAGCTTTACTAGTCCTGCCCGTAAACTCGGAGTGCCAGCCACCCAACTTGTCATATATATACCCTTGACTGGCTCTGGCGTAGAAACATAGGAAGGTATAAAAATAATTTTTTTAGCAGTTGTGGTAGAGACAGCCTTTTCATCCGCTGTAGAAAAATAGTGACTACTGAGAATCCTTGGCAACAAAAATAGAATCAGTACCACACACACAATAACCAGACATAGAAATACTATGTCGCCATGTTTATTAAGAATGCGTTTAACCATCCCAGTAGTAGAAAACAGCATTGCTTTAGAAGCAAGACGCCATTTCAAATTTATAAGTTGTTAATTTCAGCTTTATCATATCTATTATTTTTGCTGTTTTATGCGCCTTTGGCGCAATGTCAACTTCTACTACCGGACATGCTATTTTATTTCTATCTCCGGCTGGGTTTCTTTTGTTTCCGAGTTATCAATCGAATATGTTGGCAAGCTTTCAACAAAGACGGGTATTGATCTTTCTTTTTTCATCCTACTTCTATTGGCGATAGTTTTCCTTGGTAGGATAACTTTTACCGAGAGGAAAACTAGAATCAAACCACAAATAACAACCAAGGCTGTTTTCCAAGAACTAGGTAAGCCCAAAAAAGGTATGAGAAAAATAAAAATACCAAGGAAAAATGTGGATTTGCGATTTATCATGATGTTTTATTTTATATTATATCAAATTCTGCTCAAAGTGCGCGTGCATGGATTCGAACCATGGACCCCACGAGTGAGAAAGTGTGAGACACTTTCGCAAGACCTTTCGAGATCTTTTTCAAAAGAATAGACTACCGTGCTTTGTGCGCGTGCATGGATTCGAACCATGGACCCCACGAGTATCAGTCGAGTGCTCTACCAACTGAGCTACACGCGCACAAAGCAAATTAATTTTATTCTTCTGAAAAAGATCCAAAAGGTGTACAGCTCCTGTAAGGAGTCGGTCGACTGCTCTACCAACTGGTCACAGGTATTTTTCTGGTGAAAAATACCTGTGACCCCACCTCGCGCCGTCACGCTCCGATCTTGCGGCTGGGTCCCACCCCAACCTCACTACATGCGCATTTAACTAAAAAAATATAGCAGAAAAAATCATTTTTCACAAATGAAAAAGGGCGGCACGCATTGGCTGTCTGCGTGTCGCCCTCCTGAAACCGTCGGTTCTCGCTGTCATCTGGGTGTGATGATCTTCGACCGATATGGGTTGTCCGGTCGAGTCATCCCCCGCCACCAGCGCGCAACGCGCTGATCGAGGCGAAACCACGCCATGAGCGCCACATCGGCGCCCAGGAAAACCACCGCCAACTGCAAAGCAGTCGGCACAGGATCCTGTCCTGGCCCTTCTGACGCGCTGAGCGCCAGATAGACCAGAACGAGTCCAACGATAACGACGACCAGTCTTGGAACCGACTGGCCAGTTTCTTGTCGAAATCGATTCATGTTTCCTCCGTCTATTATTATATAACACTTCCCAGTATAAAGTCAATCCCGCACCAGAGCAAAGCTCAGTACAGGACTTCGGCATCAAAAATACCGCCTATTATAGCGGTATTTTTGTGGTTACATTTACTTTACAAACTTTATGGACTTTTAACTTTCAACTTCATCGTGTCCCACACGATGGTATATCATTCTTTATTTTGTTCCGTTCATTCCTGTCTTTCCAAGTGTCAGATTGTTTTAGGACGAGACAATCATTGTCCTCCAGCTCCAGTTCTGATACCAATATTATTTTTGTTATCAAAGTTTATACCTACTATAAACTCCGTGACATTATAGATTTAGTTTCAGAACTGGGGCTGGAATCGACACACATTCATATCTTTCTTGCGATTGATATGACTTTCCTTTCGCAAAGCGAAAAGTATTTCAAATTGAATTATTCCACGACCAGGTTCCCCTAGCCGTGCCTTGTTACGACTTACTCTTTGTCATTGAGTTTACCGTGGGCCTGCATATGCAGGACTTCGGGTACTCCCAACTCCCCTGAGTTGACGGGCGGTGAGTACAAGACTTGAGAACGTATTCACCGCGGTATAGCTGACCCGCGATTACTAGCAAATCCAACTTCATGGGGTCGAGTTTCAGCCCCCAATCTGAACTGGGGCGACTTTTATTACGATTGGCTCAGCCTTACGGCGTCGCAACGCGTTGTAGTCGCCATTGTATTATGTGTGTAGCCCAAGATATCAAAGGGACATGCTGACCTGGCGTCATCCTCGCCTTCCTCCCAGCTTTTTGTTCGCTAGCGAACAAAAAGAGAATAATGAATCGTGAATTATGAATAATGATTTAATACAGTTTGTATTCTGCATTCATTCTTTATTCAATATTCGTTATTCTTTATTCAGCTTTATGTCCTACCGGACAAAAAGCTGGGCAGTCTCGCCTGATACGTGTAACAGACAACGAGGGTTGCGTTCGTTACCCCACTTAAGGGAACAATTCAAATCACGAACTGACGACGGCCATGAATCACCTGCCCAACTGTCCTTGTGGGACAACAAAAATTTCTCTCTGTCTTCAGTTGGGTTTCAAATCTTGGTAAGGTTCTTCGTTTGCCATCGAATTAAACCACATAATCCTCTGCTTGTGCAAGTCCCCGTCTATTCCTTTGAGTTTTAACCTTGCGGTCGTACTACCCAGGCGGACAACTTAACGCGTTAGCTACGCCTCTCAGAGGGTCGATACTCCGAAAAGCTAGTTGTCATCGTTTAGGGCGTGGACTACTGGGGTATCTAATCCCATTCGCTACCCACGCTTTCGTGTTTCAGTGTCAGGAGTGGCCCAATGTAATGCCTTCGCTTTCGGTGTTCCCCATGATATCAACGGATTTCACCCCTACTCCATGAGTTCCATACATCCCTGCCATCCTCTAGTTGTGCCGTATCATTCGCGGATCCGAGGTTAAGCCTCGGGTTTTAACAAATGACTAACACTACCACCTACACACCCTTTACGCCCAATAATTCCGGATAACGCTCGGGGTACTCGTATTACCGCTTCTGCTGGCCTTCTTTTCTCCTATCACTAAGAGGATTGGACTATATCATCACCCTGACAAATTTACATTTGGAAGGGGTTCGGCGTCTTATAGAAGATTTAAAAAAATCTCTCTATCTCACTGTGTTGAAAGTCTTCACTTTCTCAAGATCAGTCTCTGAGGGGTCAATTATAATCGGAGGTAGTTTGTAATCAAAACAGGACAAAATATGAGGCCTTACGACAGAGAGAAAATTATCTCTTCCGTCTTTACCGACATACAGTCTTACATATTTCTTTCCTCGAGAAACCACCATCTGAATGTTTGATTTTATATCAAACTTTTCAAATAATAATTCTGTCAAAAGTTTTACATCTGGCTCATTGAATGAATCAGTGCTGAAGGAAAAGGAGTAATGGTATTTTACTCTATAATCCAACGACCCATCATCCATAAACCAGACTGCAAGACTAAGAGAAGAAAATGGTAATTCTTTTATAATAGATGGTACAGCTTTTTTCCCAAATCCGTAGAAAAGACTTCTAAAAAAATCCAACTCTACTAGAGATCTGGTGCTGAAATACCATTGCTGGTTATCTTTCCTTTGTTTGAGTGGAGTTCTGACTAAATTTTTCAGCTCGTTATAGAGCCAAAAAACATAATCTTTTTTGCGATCACATTGCTTTATCTGCAATCTACTCGCCTTGAAACCATCATGTTCCAAGTATCCGTCACCCAACAAAGTGCCTACTATTATTTCCTTTTGTCTGTTTGTTAAACTCACTACTTAATTATACCGACTTCCCTGCTGATTGTCTGTCAAGGACCTCGCACTTTTTTTAAAAGTGTTTGGCGCAGTCTTTACAGATTTCCAGCATATAAGCCGAATTTGCTTAGAACCTCACGGCCCTAAGTCGCGCACGGTAATTACGAATTTTTAAGTTTCAAATGGAAGTGGGTGCTTAACCCACATTTCACGAGTTTTGAAACCCCTTATTCGTGAGGTACTATCAATAAACTTTCTCCCTCATAAAAGATGTTTACGACCCTAGGGTCTTCATCCATCACGCGGTGTCGCTCGATCAGACTTTCGTCCATTGTCGAATATTCTCGGCTGCGGCCACCCGTAGGTGTATGAGCCGTGTCTCAGTCTCATCGGTGGGGGCCAAGCTCTCACTCCCCCTAAGCGTCATAGCCTTGGTAGTCCATTACACTACCAACTAGCTGATACTTCGCAGGCCATTCCTAAAGCGTCTTGCGACTTTGATCCGAAGATCACATCAAGTATTATCCAATCTTTCGACTGGTTATTCCTGACTTCAGGGTATGTACCCACGTGTTACTACCTCGTTCGCCGGTGACGCATCACGCTGCGCGCGATGCGAATTTTTAATTTAGAATTTAGAATTTAAACTTAATTTTTAATGAATTAATTTTTAAAATTAAAACATTTAGTCATTATTTTTAAATTTTAAAGTAAAAATTTTAAATTCACATTGTACTCAATGTGATGCGCCCCCTTGACTTGCATGCCTTATCCACACCGCCAGCGTTCATCCTGAGCTAGGATCAAACTCTTATCAAAGATTGGTATCTTTGATATAAAGGGGGCGCGCGCTCGTCTGAAAAATAAATTTTTCAGACTCGCTTTGCTGACCCTTTATAAAAAATTGATCAAATCTTATAATGAACGGAACAAAATAAAGAATGCTATTCGCATTCTTTGCTTCGACGGCGCTCGGACGCTGTGTGAGAGATTACTCTCCCATGCGCTCCTCACTTGTCGGAGTAAAAAATGTGGTTATTTACAAATTTATTTTTATGCTGGCTTGCGTGACAGATGAATTCTTTTATATGTTTTTATTGATTTTTTCCGGAATCATATTTAAGAAACTTTTGGTTTCTTGCACCCCGCCTCCTCGGCGGGTCCGCCGTTGAGGCGGAATAAATACGTTCTGCCAAGCGCTTATTGTGACGCTTGGACTTTAATTCATTTTTATCCGCACACCAAGTTTGCCATCGTCTTGCTTTTTCAAAAAAATAGCACCATTGTTTAATATCACTACCATAATTCACATCTAGGTAAACATGTTGGCAGGACATAAAAAGCAATGGCAAACTTGGTGTGCGGATGAATGTCAACGAACATAAAATGCTCCTTTCAGAGCACCTGTACAGTATAGTCATTTTCAAATGCAAGTCAAGCAACAATTTTATACCAAAAAACCCACCGACGCAGGGTTCCTTGGCCTTGCGTCGAGGGGTCATCAGACCCGTAGGGATCCGTGCTGGCGAAGGAGCTTCCGAATCCTCTCGAACCCTTCCGCGTCCAGCTCCCTCTGTATTTCGTGCTGTCCTCGAGGACCCCAACCGTCTCTTGACCAGCGCTCTTGTGCGTCTATTCGCCATCTAAAGACCTTTTCGATCTCGTCAATGGCGGAGTCCGATCGAATCACCATGAGTCACCTCTTCTGAACAATACTCTAAATGAGAGTTTAGCCTTTCTTCTGCAATTTTTCAAGTGTTACTAAAAGCGGTGAAGCGACGAAGATTAATGAGTAGGTTCCTACTATGTGACTCACTTGGCGGTGCCACCGCTAAGTGAGTCACTGTGAGTGGTCTGGTGAACTGCTCATTCCTCCAAATCTTTATACTCTTCTTTGTTTAACTTTATATCATCTAAAGATGATAGGGCAAATTCTTTATAATCTGCTATGTTTTTAAACTGCTCTAAAATAATATCTTTCTTACAAACACTTTCCTTATTATCGCCTAAATATTCTTTCCAACTAGATTTTGTTAAATCTCCCGACTTGGCGGCTAAGCCGCCAAGTGGTATTTTGTCATTTAAATTTACATAAACACTAACATGCAGTAGATACTCATTTGAATCTATATGTTTAGCTTTAAAAGGTCCCTGAAACAACGAACCGGATCTTTTATTTTTATTGTTAAAATACCAAGTATAGCCACCGGTAAGTCTTTTAAGAAATTCACTTATTCCTCCCTCCCTGATTTCTCTTAAAATAAGATGAAAATGGTTAGGTAAGAGGTTATAAGAAATAATATCAACAAGTGGTTTTTTGATTTCTTCCTTTTGAAAACCTTGTTCAAATAAACTACCAATAGGTTTGATTGAATTAAAAGCGATCATGCTTTCAAAAAACCTATCGAGATCTTTTTTGTTTGAAAAAATTTTTCTCTTATCGACTCCTCGGTTAAAGACATGATAAACTTCATCAATCCCAAATTCTATCTTTCTCATACCTAAATCATATCACTTGGCGGCTAAGCCGCCAAGTGATAGTAGAAATTTTTACAACAAGAAAACCCGCCGCGGTGGTGAGCCTCTTGGCCCACCCGGGCGGGGTTTGTTACTGTTCGTCGCCGTTCCCTCAGAGGATGCTGTCCCGTTTCTAACTATAGCACAATACCCTATATAGTGTCAAGTGAATTCAAAAACTTTCACAATTTAGATAAAATCCAACATGAGAAATGGCCAAATTTGGAAGTTTACTTCTGTAATTTTTCAAGAGTAACAAGAAGCGGTGAGGCGACGAAGATTGATGAGTATGTTCCAACAATAACACCAACGAGGAGAACGAAGGCAAAGTCGCGGGTGGATTCTCCGCCGATGAAATACAAAGCGGCAAGGGCGAGGAAGATGGTCAAGGATGTGTTTATTGAACGGCCGAAGGTCTGGGTAACTGACTTGCCTACTGTTTCAGAAAATGTTTCTTTGCCTTTCGAATCGACTCGTAAGTTCTCGCGCACTCTATCGAAAACGACGATAGTATCGTGAACAGAGTAACCGAGTATGGCAAGAAGGGCGGTGACGAAAAGCAGATCAATCTGACCTCCATAAAAATGACTCCAAGTGACGAAAACTCCGGTTGGAATTATGACGTCATGAGCCAAAGCGATGATTGTGGCCAGACCATATTTCCAAGAAGCCACAGGTGTAGATACTTTGCGAAAAGCAAAGGTTATAAAAAGCACGATGCAGATGATAACTATAGCGATGGCCAGAAGAGCTTTATTTTTGAGCTGTGTTCCGACAACAGGTCCGAGAGTGTTGAACTGTTCTTCCTTGGCGAGATTTGCCGGATCCATTGAAAGAGCCCCCAAAATAGTGGTTTTCTCGGCCGGAGTTATGTCTCGAGTTTTCAAAATATAATTTAAATTTCCTGATGGAGTAAGTACGTACGAACCTAGATTGAGTGAATCCAGACTTGCTTTTGTGGCATCAAAATCTGGCCGAACAGAAGCATAACTAACTTCAAGAGATGAGCCCCCCTTGAAATCAATTCCAAAGTTGAGACCAAAACCAAGCATGATAAAAATAGAGCCGAGAACCAGTGCAGCCGAGAGGACGAAAAATATTTTTCTGTGGTTGATGATGGACATGGTATTTAATAATTTTTCAATTTTCAATTTTCAATTCTCATTGAATTTTCAATGAATTAATTTTCAAAATTGAAACATTGATACTTGAAAATTGATTGAAAATTGCAAAATTGATAATTGAAAATTTTCATATGTGTAGTCCATTACTGAATAAAAACTTTTTAAATCGCGATTCGGTTTTTGGAACTATGGCAAATAAGAAAGTGCGAGAAACTGTTATAGCTGTAAACATTGAAATTAAAACTCCAATACCGAGAGTCAAAGCAAATCCCTTTATAGCCGAAGTGCCAAGCCAGAAAAGTATGACCGCGGTGATGATTGAAGATATGTTTGAATCTCGAATAGAAAGCCACGCTCGAGAAAATCCTTCATGAAGTGCATCGTGGACAGACTTGTCACGTTTGAGCTCTTCCTTTGTTCTTTCAAAAATAAGAATGTTTGCGTCAACGGCCATACCAATAGAAAGAATAAATCCAGCAATACCGGCGGCCGTAAACGTTACAGGAATAAGTTTGAAAATAGCCAGAGAAAGAATTATGTAAATTACAAGCGAGAGAGATGCGACGATTCCTGGAAGTCTGTACCAGAGAATTAAGAAGAGAACAATTAGAGCAAAGCCGACAACACCAGCCTTCACTCCGCTAGTTTTTGCGTCCTGACCAAGGGAGGCTCCTATGGTCTGGGTAGAGATAAGTTCCACCGGCACGGGCAAAGCGCCATAATTCAGATCGCGGACGAGAGACTTGGCTTCATCAACTGTAAAACCTCCGGATATTTGAGCCTTGCCATCTGTAATAGCATCTCTTATTACTGGACTGGAAATCATCTGGCCGTCAAGAAAAATAGCCAAGACTTTGCCGACATTATCGCGGGTGATTTTAGCAAAGAGATCACGACCCTCAGAGTTAAAGGTGATAGCCACAAGGGGCTGTCCAGAAATTTGAGATCCGCCAGAACTGGTAAAGTCCAAACGTGCGCTGTCAAGATATTGTCCATCCAAACCAGTAGTGACAAAAACCTCTGCTATTGTTTTATTTCTCAGTTCTTCTTGTGAGAGATTTTGAGCTTCAGGCCGAACAAGCATGAACTCAAGTTGCGGAGTTTTACCGATAAGAGCGACGGCTTGATTTATATCCGTAACTCCTGGGAGTTCTACTGACAGTCTGTTCTCGCTTGTACCAGATATCAACCCTGGGTTTTCAACTTGAACCACAGGCTCTGAAACACCAAAAAGATTAACTCGACGTTCTATAACATCGCGAAGAGAGGACATGGCGTCTACCACACTGCCCGATTTTATTTTTGAAACATCAGCTCGATACGTCAGCTCAGTTCCACCGTTGAGATCGAGTCCCAATCTAAAAGGATATTTGTTTGTTTTGTAGACGAAAAAACCAATGCCAATAGCCAGCAGAATTAGAAAAATAGATAATACTCTGTGTTTCAACATATTCGGCTATTATATGGATTTGAAGTAAAAAGGCAAGTAGAAATTTTCAATTTTGCAATTTACAATCAATGTTCCAATGATCAATTTGAAAATTAATTCATTGAAAATTCAATGCCTGCCTGCGGTAGACAGGAAAATTGAGAATTGTAAATTGAAAATTATTTCAAGCTCTAGAACTCCTGATAATTAAACTGTCTTAGGCTAAACAAAGCTGTAACTGATTTGGCTCCATTTACGATGAGAGTACAGAGACCAGAACCTGAACAGTCTCCAGCAGTCCAACCAACAAATCTCCAATACGATGAGGCTGGAATAGCTTGGAGTGTGACAGAACTATCTTTAACATAATTATAAGAACAAGTGGTGCCACAGTTTATTAAGTTATCATTACTCTTTACACTACCGCCCGTGCTTTTTATTACTGTGACTGAATATGATGATGGAGCTGGTGAATTAACAACAACGTAAAGTTCGGGAGTAATTTCACCGAACCATTTTTGATTTTCAATCAACATTTCCCAGCGGAACATAGAAGTCCGAGGTGAAGGAGCTGTGACATTGAAATTGAAGGTAACAGATTGC
>DATDWN010000012.1:0-14946 GCA_036517395.1 Minisyncoccota bacterium | reverse complement strand
GAATACTTGAATTAGTCCGAACCGCTTTCGCCGCCTGCGGCGGCGAGGAAGTCCCCCCGCGAAAATCCGGAAAGGCGGCGGAGCCGCACGAATCAAAACCGCAAAAGAACCCGTTAAAAACATCGGCTCGAACCATATTTTAATTTTTGGGGAAGAAAATTTTTTAATCATACGAATTTGTATCCCAACTGACGGCAACCCTTGCCGTCAGTTGACTTTTATGACATGATATGCTATCCTTGTAGCCAGTAGGTTGGGCCATGGTGGCTTGATCAAAATCGCACATTCTAAACAGAAAGAGGTGAACGAAATGAGCCGATACGAGAAAATCCTCAAGCACTCTCTGTGCATTCTTTTCGCGGCGGTGGGTTACCATGCGTTGAACCAACTGCTGTTCGGTAGCGTCATCACGCCAGAGCGTATCAGTAAGCTGGGCTGGGGTTGGTATGCACTTATCAACATCGGCGCCGGGGCCTTCCTGTACTACATGGGTTGGGCGATTCGTGAACAGATTCGCGACTGGAGAGAGTTGCGGCGCCAGCGTGCCACATGCCGATTTCCGGTCAAAATCTTCACGATGTCCGATCCGGTCGGAATGGCAAGCGGACAACTGCGATGCGGCAAAGATGGATGTGACGGTTTTCTTGCGCGCGCGGTCAACCCCGCTCACCGAGAAGGCACCTTTTGCCTCAAATGCAATAGAGATTGTGACGAGGCGAAAGAGTTCGGAAAGGTCGCCCAGATGGGAGCCAGATTCGGCTTCCTGGAGTGAACTTGGCCCCCAAGGCCCCCGTGACAGCAACATCATCACGCGGGGCCTTTTTTCTTTTTGATTTTTTCCAAAATTTATCATAAAATGTATTTGCATTTGGTATTCGCTTTGCGAATTCTGAATTGTATTCCGCCAAAGAAAAACTTGAAATTGTCATTCGTGCGGCTCCGCCGCCTTTCCGGATTTTCGCGGGGGGACTTCCTCGCCGCTGCAGGCGGCGAAAGCGGTTCGGACTAATTCAAGTATTCTGCACTAGTGATCATAGGACAGAAAAAAGACCTAATATTAGGTCTTTTTTCTATTGTGCGGGCGAGGAGAGTCGAACTCCTACTGATTGATTGGCAACCAATCGTTCTACCGCTAAACTACGCCCGCAGTAGAAACATTTATATAATACAGCAAAGACTAAAAAATTAAAAGAGTACGTAATATTATTCAATTTAGGTTAAAAATGTGGATAAGTCTGTGTACATGTGTATTAAGGACAGGTCTTTGACTGCTGTCAAGTTTAGAGACTAAATTTTGTCGATTTGTATTTTTTGGCTCTAAATATGGGTTTTTATAATGAGACATGTCTTAAAAGTGTCTGTTTTTGAGTAAAACAGGAAATTGTTTCACGTGAAATGAATAGATATGTTAATCATGAAACATTCTCTTGGGTTCGTGTATAATTTAAGTATGTTTGGGAAAAAATTTACAAAAGAGCCAACTGAAAAACAGAAAATTGGCGAAATAGGGGAGACTTGCGCTTGTGAATACTTAGAGAAGAACGGTTACGGGGTACTTGACAGGAATTATAGTAGGAAATGGGGAGAGCTGGATATTGTTGCCAAGAAGGGCAAAAAGCTTCATTTTATCGAGGTAAAGAGCGTTTCTCGAGTAATCTCGGATTCCCGAGATAGTGTTATTCGTGAAACCCCAGTAGTAGAGCCGAGCTCACTACGGGGCGGACGAGAACAAAATGACTCATACAGGGCTGAGGATAACATGCATCCTTGGAAACTAAAGCGTCTCGGTAGGGCAGTCCAATCCTATCTTCTTGAAAAGGACATTTCTGATGATGTTGAGTGGCAGTTCGATGTTGTCACAGTTTATATAGATGTCTCTAAGAGAATCAGCCGTGTTTTTCTGCTGGAAGATATTGTCCTTTAGCTTTTTGTTTGTGATTTATAATTTTCATGCTAGACTTCTCTCTGTATTTGTTTTATATCGGGGTGTAGTGAAACGGCTATCATTCGTGATTTGGGATCACGCGTTTCGGGTTCGAATCCCGGCACCCCGACAATTATGACTAAGCATCAACTATTTAGAGTAGTAACTGCCGCGGTTATTTATAACAAGGAGGGGCTTTTTCTCATTGCCCAGAGACACTCAAAAGATGAAAATCAACCTGGAATCTGGGCTATTCCTGCTGGACATGTTGAGATTAGTGAGACGGGTCTTCATACATTGGAAGAAAACTTAAAAAGAGAAGTTTTAGAAGAAATTGGAGTTGAAATAAATATTGAGAAATATTTGGATAGTCATAGTTGGGTAACGGAGGATTATAAAAAAATCACGATTGTATTTTTATGCACAATATCTAAAGGTGAGCCAGAACCGCTTTCCGAAACTGACGACATAAAGTGGTTAAATCTTGAAGAGGTAAAGAAGCTAAAAACAGCTCCAAATATTGTCAGATTGATCGAAAAAGCAACTAAGGTCATAAAATAGTCATGGTTTTTATTCGGACAGAGGAAAATTTCAAATGCGACAAGTGTGGTTTTTTTGTCGAGGGTGATGGCTACACAAACCACTGCCCACAATGTTTATGGTCAAAGCACGTCGATATTGATCCCGGAGACAGGCTTAGCGAGTGTGGCGGCATGATGGAGCCGGTCGGGGTCTCAAAGAAGGGAAGTGAGTACACGATTTTACACAAATGTGTAAAGTGTGGTTTTGAAAAACCAAACAAAGCCGTTCCCGAGGACGATTTCCAAATGATTATCCAAATTTCAGCCGAGTCGATGAAATAGTTTTTAAAATCTCTTACTCGCCATATCCTTTTTGGAACACGGCATAAGTTTTTGCTAAAACTTTGCCTCCGTCTCGCTGGGTCTGCTTCGGCAGACGACGCGCTCCGAAGTTTCCAAAAAGAATATGGCTCGACGAGATTTTTAAAACTAACTGCTCTTACTGGGTTTTCATAATTCAATATTTTAAACATACACAAATACTGTGCGACCGCGTGGTATTTGTGTATGAGAGTTTATATTAAAATACTTCAGATTTTATCCCAGATTATTTTCAAAAGTGTTTTAAATGTTTGAGCCAGTGGAGGGTTGGTTATGATAGTTCCAAATATTGGTTCGTCTAGGGATATGAGGGCTATGTTGTTATCCCAAACAAATAAATCAGTCAGACTTTCTTTGTATTGTTCTGGCATAAATTTGGTGGAGTATAGAGAGTTCGTTAGATTTGTGATTGTTTTAAACGATTGACTCTGAGAATCCTTTGAGAGCAAATCGTAAAATATGATTTTGTTTTTATTTATTGATTTTATATATTTCGAAAAGAATTTAGGGTCAAGATTTTCCAGTTTATTCATAGATCCTGTAGCGTAGATTGATTCGGCGGATAAAGATATTTCGTAAATTTGTTTGACTTCCTCAAACCCGTCATAGAACTGGAAAGTGGGCTTATTTTTTTGCGTAGCGTACAATCCACGCAAGTCAGGCAGTATACGATCAACAGCCTCGATTCTTCTGGCAAGAGATAGCTTCAAAGATTGAGGGTCTCTGGCTATATATATTTTCCGCGAGCCTTTTCTCTGCTCGCCTACTACATCTTTTTCTTGAAGTGTTTGGATAGTGTTGTAGCAGTTGGTGCGTAAAATGCCAGTACCTTTGGCAATCTGTGGGGGAGTGGACAGGCCATTTTGCAGAAGGTAGAGATATATTTTGACCTCATTCTTTTTTAAACCCACCTCTTTTAGGTCGTTTTCTAGGGAATCTGTCATAAATATTTATACTATTTATACTATCTAAAACAAGGTTTATATAAATAAGTAATAATATATAGTATATCTATATTTTACGCAATGTCAAATATATCATAAGGTATTCGAGGAGGGTTTTATGACACGACAAGAGGCTGAGAAAGAGTTCACAGAAGCACGAGTGAAGAAGGGGCGTTCTCCCGCAAATCACTTTATCTACTGGATTCGTTGGGCGAAAAGAGAGCTGGCGGAAAAAAGGGCCATGGACCTAGATGGTCCAGAATTCCAAGAGGTTCTGCGGAGTCTTTGCATGACGAACCGATACCATTACTTCAACTGGCTTGAAGGTCAGCTGAAGCTTCATCTTGAGTGCCTACTGGCACTCACCGAGCCCTAGCCCTGACACCGCCCGCTGGTGTGGACCCGCCAAGTCTCCACGGGCGAGGCGGTTTTCCACTTTAAAGGCTTGTTGAATAAGTAAGGAGAAAGAATTATACTTAGGTATCGATTATTTTAAAATTAATTATAAAATTATATGACAGCTGATGGTTTAGATTCTGTAGTACCAACAAATGACGAAGTCCCAGAGCATGTTCGTGTTGAGGAAGAGTTAGCAAGAGCTGAGACAGAGCGACAAGAAAGAGAAAAACAGCAACTTGAAGTTGTGGCTGGTAAGGTCGCCGTTCTTTATTTGTTACTTGGGGCTTCTGGTACGAGAAGAGAGTTGACAGTGGAGAATTTACCAAACCTTGGGCCTATTACGACTGTTGTTTTAGAATTAAAAGAGGATTCCTCTCCAGATGGAACACAAAAATATCGCTTAATGCTCATGGACTTATCTACGGAGTTACCTGCAGATCGTGCTAGCGATATATTAAAGCTTCGAGTTGGTGAACCTTGGCTATTTGAGCAGAGAGGTATTGCTATCTCTACCACTTTTGATAATGAAACTAAAGTATCTGAAGCTGACAGATTTAATGGAGGGTCTACCACACTTAGTTCAAGAGGTCAGCCAGTGGCTCATACAAACTACGATGATGCTCCAAAAGTCACTTTGGATGCGATGCCCGAGGTTCTAGATGCTGTCATTGCCCAATTAAGAGCATAACCTCTGCTAAAACAATTTCCCTCTATTGTTACGGCTTTTGTTGGTGTATAATTCTAAAAATGAACGAGTCTGATAAAAGTAATTATCTCAGTCAGATTCAGACAGATGTTGGTCTGTTGTCTTTCATGACGGCGGTTACTATATTCATCAACGGACTTTTGCTAACACAGTTTGATTCATATAGCGTTTTGATAAAAGTGCCTATTGCCTTTCTCATTGTCAGTATGCTCGGTTTTCTCTTTTCCAGTCTGATTATTGCTAACACTAGTCAGAATGTTATAGATAATAAAGTAAGTAAGAGCAAAAAGCACACTCTCTATGGCTATGCTATTTCAGAATACATCGGCGTTTATCTTTTTGTTTTATCAATACCACTTGCTGTAAATGTTGTTACTGCAGATTTATATTTAAGAGTTATTACCATTGTGGGCACTGTTTTAGGATTATTAGTCTACCAATTCATGGGATTTTCACTTATTGAAAGACATTTTCCAGAAACGTACAAGATATTCTCTGGGCTTATAATGTTTTTTGGATTAGTTTTGTATATTTCTCAATTGAAAAATTTTTATTTCATAGAATGTTCAATCGTTTTTCTTGCTTTTATCTTAATTGTTACGATTTTAGCTCCAAGAGAAGATTTTAAATAATTATTTTCTTCTACTGTTTACTCAGTTCATCTGTTAGTATTTTTGTCAGATTGACCGCCGTTGTGTTTTGAAAACTGTTTGCAAAGTTGCTTATGTTCAGAGAAAGAAAGTTGGGAAGTGTGAAGCCAGTTTCATTTTGTAGCATTCTACTTATATATGAAAGTGTTATGGCGTTAAGCTCTCGACTGCTTGTGGTCTTACCACTTGAGCTTGTGGAAATGATTCCTATGAGGCTTCCGTGCCTATCTACCACCGCTCCGCCTGATGCGCCTTTTTGTGATACTACTGTGCCGCCGACATCTATCACATCTATTGTGTCGGCCTTGAATGTGAAAACATCTTGGACCGTGGTAACTGCGCTTGTTACAGATAGGCCTTGGAGTATGGACAGGCCGCCGAGAAATCCAGCGGGGTAGGAAACTAGGACTACCGGCTCGCCGACATTTATGACTTCTCTTGTGTCGATTGGAATATATGGAAAAACTGGGAGGGGAGTTCCATCTATTGAGTCGGTAATGTGCAAGAAGGCAAAATCGTTTTCGCCCGTGCCTTGTGGGTTTTGCTCTTTCAGCTCGGTTTTGTTTGCTTCAATCCAAGCGGGTGAAATGTAGACTAGTTCCACGTGGTATCGCGGATAAGCCGGGGAACCCGTGCGGATGGCACATTGTATGAAATCTTTTTGGTATAAGTTACGCAAAAGTAGGTATTGAGCGACATGGGCGTTTGTTAGGATGAGACCATCGGGGCTTATGATAATCCCAGTTCCGGAAATAGGGGAGAGTTCGCTGCCTTTGGCTATGCAGAGGATGTTCATCGTAGCTCCACGAGTGAAATTGTTTATTTTTTCAAAATCCGGCGCAGGTTCCGGTGGCGCTGGTGTCGGAATCACAGGAATAACATCAAATGTCTTCGCTACGACAATTGCTTTTGCCTTGACCACCACTTTTTTTGCCTGCCCTGAGCCCGTCGAAGGAGCCACGGTTGTAGTAGTAGCAGGTTTTTCTGTTTCTGCGACTGTGGGTGTTGATGTGACTACTGTTATTGGCTGAAAGTATTTGCTCCCCGGTTCATGAGACTTGTATGAATCAAAAATCCAAACGGCAACCAGCATGACAAGTGTGACTTCTAAAATTCTTTTTAGCATGATACAAACATTATAGCATTTTACCCGAACACTAATTTTGGCATCATTTTGTTTTTTAAATAATATTAAATTGAATAATCATTAATTTATCACAGTATATTGTTATAAATTGTGAAATCTAATCAGACAAAAACAATGCCAAATTTAGTGTGCGGGTTTTGCCCAACAGCTCTTTTTCTGCTAACATGACTTTATTGCGGGTATGGTTTAGTGGTAGAACGCGATCCTTCCAAGATCGATGCGCCGTTTCGATTACGGCTACCCGCACAAATTACAAATCATATTTATAATCATGATATCACCATATATGTTATTTCCATCTCTATATTTAATTACTCTTATTATATTGATAACAGCATTATTTTTTGGGATAAAAAAGAAGAGTAAAATCTTATTTTTTATAGTTGGAATAATTGTTACTATAGGTATAGTTAATTGGGGATTTATTATACATACATCAAAACTTTCTTATGAATGGTATGTGTTAGGGAAAGGAATGCCTCCAGATTATTGTGATTCTGTACCCTGCAACCAGTTTTTAGTAAACTAATTTGATTCTAACTTCGTTCAGTAGACTACGAGTTTTTGATTTATTTGCGTAATTTTGGGTTCGCCTATATATTTAGGAGTAAGATTGTATGCTGCTGGGAGCTGGTCGATGGGAACGCAGATCGACCCGGTTTGCGAGACTAGTGTCCCAACACTTACAAATCCTACCATCGGGCTCATGTACCCGATGGTCTTTATTTTTCTCAATCAAAAAACACCCGAATGGGCGTTTTTTGATTTTCCTTCGAAAGAAACAATAAAAACTTCAAGCTTGAGGATTTTTGTTCGAGTTCGAAGCTCGCAGGTTTTGGACGTGACCAAAGTGTACAACAGTACTCTGCGTGGAGCGGACAAAACCGAGAGCAAAGAAATCGGACAAAAAGACCAAGCGACTATTTTACTGCTTCTTTAAGGGCTTTCGCCGCGCGAAACTTCGGAACCTTCATCGCTGGAACAGAAATAGCCGCTCCTGTTCGTGGGTTTCGAGCTTGTCTTGCCGCTCTTTGCTTTGTTGAAAAGATACCCAAACCTGCGATAGAAACTTCACCGCCTTTTTTCAAAGTTCCGACGATTGAATCAACAACCAAATCAACAACTTCTTCGGCCTGAACTTTCGTTCCACCTAATTTTGAGTGGACCACATCCACTATACCTGCTTTATTCATATTTTTGTTTTTCTTACTAATAATAGAAATTCCATATTTGGCGCATTTCTTTGTCAGATTTCAAAAAATGATTGTCATCGTATTGCTATACGTCTCCAATCATTTTTCTCATCTTCCGCGAACTGCATCCAAATCTGAAATTTCAAGGTAACCTTATAAACTATCTACTGTAAGGCCATTATATACCAACATATTTTTAGTGCAACCCCATAGTAGAGGTTGACATTGCAAGGAATACCTTGCTAAAAAAGATGTCAACTTCACTACGGGGGATAGCATTAAAGTAAATTCGGTTGGTATTACCTCCGAGAAACATTCGCAGGCCCCGAGCTTGGCCCTGTCAATGACCCAGCCCCAGTTTTTCAGAAACTGGGGCTGGGCTCTTGACAGGGAGGGGCCGAGGACAGAACGAGGCTTCCGCAGCCTGCCTGCGGTAGGCAGGGAAGAAGCCGAGTGTTTTTGAGGAGGTAATACCAACCGAATTTACGAAACTACCTTGCAAACTCTATACTTCTCGTCTCGCGGATGATGGTCACTTTGATTTCTCCGGGGTATTTCAGCTCACTTTCTATGCGCAAAGCTATATCCCTAGCCATTTTCTTGGCTTCAAGGTCTGTTACTTCAGCCGGGGTAACGAAAATGCGTATTTCGCGCCCAGCCTGCAAAGCGTATGACTTTTCAACACCTTTGAACGAAAGTGCCACCGCTTCCAGGTCTTTTAGGCGTTTCAAGTAGTTCTCAACGCTATCTCTCCTTGCTCCCGGACGGCCACCAGATATGGCGTCGGCAGATTGGACAATCATAGACTCGACCGTTTCATAAGGATATTCCTCATGATGAGCCTGCATGGCTTTGATTATATTTTCGTCCGTGCCGAACTTTTGTAGAATTCTGCGGCCAATCTCAACGTGTGTGCCTACAACTTCGTGGTCCAGAGCTTTGCCTATGTCGTGAACCAGAGCACCGGCTTTTGCTACTGCTACGTTTGCCCCTATTTCCTCGGCGATCATACCGGCGATGTGTGTCATCTCTATAGAGTGCGCCAAAACGTTCTGGCCGTAGCTTGTTCGAAAATGAAGTCGTCCAAGTATAGAAACCACTCGTGGATCAAGCCCTATCACTCCCGTCTCGTATATGGCTTCTTCACCTTTATCTTTTATAATTTTGGATATCTCTTCCTCTGATTTCTGGACAAACTCCTCGATTTTTGCCGGCTGGATGCGTCCATCCGCGATAAGGTTTTCCAAAGCTATTTTGGCCACCTGTCTTCGAACCGGATCAAACGAAGATATGGTTATAGATCCCGGCGTGTCATCAACTATGACTTCGACTCCCGTGCATCTCTCAAAAGCTTTTATATTTCGGCCTTCCTTGCCTATAATTTTGCCTTTTATTTCATCGTTTGGAATCTGGACGTGTGTTGTGAGCATGTCTGATGTGACGGAATTTGATAGTCTCTGGATAGATGTGGCCAATATTGCTTTTGCTTTATCTTCCAGTTGTTCTTCGCCCGACTGTTCCAACTTTTGCATACGAGCCAAGATATCCTCTTGCGAATCTTTCTCAACCTCTCTCAAGATTTCTTCTCTGGCCTGCTCTTGTGTTAACCTAGCAATCTTGACCAGTTCTTCTTTTTTCTCTAACTCTCTTTTTTCGACGTTTTCTTTTATAATTTTTATTTCCTCGATTCTTTTCTTTATTTCTTCCACTTCTTTATCAATATCGGCTTGTCTACTATCCAAATGCTCGTCTTTTTTTATCAGACGCTCCTCGGTTTTTTTATTACTTTCCTCTTTTTCTTTTATTTCTCCTCGGGCCACTCTCAAAATCTCCTCTGCTTTCTTGTCGGCTTCGTCAATGATGATTTTTTCACGGTTTTTTGCCTCGAGCATCATTTGCTTGATGTCGAGTTCCATCGAGCCTTTCTTGCCGAGAGAAATAATCAGGCGCAGATAATAACCAAGCGCCAAAGACACTAGGGAGGCGACCGAGAGCAGGGCGAAAACTATTCTTAATGACATGTTTGCGGAAAATTTCCCGCTTCTACTTTATCTAGGTTTTAGGACTATTCAATATGTAATCTGAAAAAATCATTTTTTGAATTTTTGATACTGGAATTTTTGGCCAACTCTAGAGTGAAGGTAAAACAGGAAACTTTTAAATTAAAATAAGTAATACACTCACTATACATAAGTTAGGCAATAAAGTCAAAAGTCTATAAAACCCTAGAGAACCTTGTCTATAATGCCGTATTTCTTGGCTTCTTCGGCTGACATGAAGAAGTTTCTGTCCATATCTTTTTCTATTTGAGCGAGGGGCTTGCCGGTGTTTTTTGCTAGAATTTTGTTAAGATTTTCTCTTGTCTTTACGATGTGTTTTGCCGAGATTTCTATGTCTGATGCCTGACCTTCTGCTCCACCGAGTGGCTGGTGGATCATGACCTCTGCATTCGGCAAGCAAAATCTTTTACCCTTTGCTCCTGAAGCAAGTATGTGTGCTCCCATGGACGCGGCGATTCCCACGCAAACAGTTGAAACATCGTTTTTTATATGATTCATGGTGTCTATGATTGCAAGGCCAGCAGTAACTGATCCTCCTGGAGAATTTATATAGAACGAGATACTTTTTTTTGAGTCTTCAGACTGGAGAAAAAGCAGTTGGGCGATGATGAGGTTGGCGGTGTGGTCGTCGATAGGACCGTCGAGGAAAATAATATTATCACGCAAAAGTCGCGAGAAGATGTCGTACGCTCTCTCGCCGAATTGGGATTTTTCAATAACTGTGGGTATTAACATGAAGGCAGTATACCAAAAAAAGGAGTTTTGTAAAATATGGCAATATGATACAGTTTCTGCTATGAGGCTTCACCGATTCTATATAGACACTCCTATTTCAGAAGATAAGTTTGATATCACAGACAGAGATCTCGTTCATCAATGGCGATCAGTTTTTCGATATAACGTCGGTTCACGGGTTATACTCTTTGACGGAGCGGGTGTGGATTATTTGGTTATGATAACTTCCTTGCGCAGTTCCGGCGCCAGTGTCGGAGTTGTAGAAAAGAAAAATAAAAACAATAAGCCGAAAATAGATTTATGGTTGTGTGTCGGCATTACAAAAAAAGATAATTTTGAGTTAGTGGTGCAGAAGGCCACAGAACTTGGCGTTTCAAATGTTGTTCCAGTACTTTGCGAAAGGAGCGAAAAGAAAAATATAAATATAGAAAGATCGAGAAAGATTGCCATTGAATCATCCGAGCAGTCGGGTAGGGGAAGTATTCCTGCCGTTCACGAAGTTGTAGATCTTGGGAGCTTATTAAAAAGTGAAATTCTGCCAGAGAAAAAGATTTTTTTACAGTTCGGGGGTCAATATATAGGGGATTTTTTGCAAACCGAAAAACCCAATGAGTTAGCTGTATTTGTCGGTCCAGAAGGCGGTTTTGGTGACATGGAAATCAAAGAATTTGGCGAAAACAATATACCCAGTATCTCTCTCGGCCTCCAAATTCTCCGCGCTGAAACCGCCGGTATTGCTGTTTCGAGTTTGCTACTTCTGTGATTCTAAAAATTGAAAGACTAACTCGTTAGTTAGAAAAGTCTCAACATACATTCTCACACGAAAACGCTCTGCATCTTTGTGATGCGCTAAAATATTTTCCATTTCTTTTTTTACATCTTCTTCCTTAGCGGCTAAACTTTCGTTTTTCGCGATTGTGTTAAGAATTATTTGGGACTTGGCCCTTTTGATTGCTATTTCTTTCCATTCTATTTTCAAATCATCTTCGGTTTTTTTGATATGTTTCAAATAGTCTTCATAAGTAATGCCACTTCGGCCAATATCATCTCTAAACTGGGCAAGCATTTTTTCCATTTCGCCTTCGACAATGATTTTTGGTAGGTCAATCTTGGAATCTTTCATTATTTCTTCCAAAATATCTGTTCTCTTTTTATCTTTTTCTTTCAAACTTTTTTCAGCGGAGATATTTTCCCTGATTTTCTCTTTCATTTCTGCAACATCTTTAAACCC
Organism: Minisyncoccota bacterium; assembly: GCA_036517395.1. GTDB lineage: Bacteria > Patescibacteriota > Minisyncoccia > Phycocordibacterales > DATDWN01 > C7867-006. Next base: position 3,055 of record DATDWN010000012.1, on the reverse strand, counting down.
GCCAATCATTTTGGCAAATTCATCGTTTACTTCTGGTAAATCCGAGTTTTCAATTTTCCTGTGATTGTGATCGTGTGCTGTCGTAGCTGTCGCCTTGCCGCCCTGGCCTTCGGCAGAATTCAAAGACTCACTATGCACCTTTTGATGAGCGATATTTTGTCTTATATTCTCGATAACATTTTCTACTTCCGTATCAGTCACTTCTTGAGGTTTAACCTCAATTTTATTCTGAGTTTTAGCAATCTTTTTATAATCCACTAGTTTCACCTCGGGCATTAGGGCTGTTTTTATTTTGAACTCGAGGGGAGAGCCCACACCGATTTTAGTAATATTTATTTCAGGCCTGCCAATAGCATCTATTTTGTGTTCATCCAGTATGTTCGGGTACTCCTCGCTCAAAGCAATCTCTGCCGCTTCCTCCAAGAGTCTCATTTCACCAACTTTTTGGATGATTATTGCATCTGGAACGTTGCCTTTTCGAAAACCATCCGCCTCAAAATCCACTTTTATTTTAACCAAAGCTCTTTCTCGCATAAGAGCCATTTTCTCCGCAGTAATCGAGCCTAGTATTTCTAGCTCCCTCTCGGGCAGAGAATTCAATACTATATTTGTATAGTTTTTCGTCATAATATTCCCAAATTTACAGTAATATTAAAGCTTTAGCAAGTAAATTTCGTTGAAATCATATATGAGACAAGCAACCCAGCTCCACTTTTGAAATATTACATTTTAACCAACCATACATTGACTGTGTTACTTTTATTATCTAGTTACACTAAGATGTGTTAAGTCAAAAGTGAGGCTGGATATGCGCTCTCTATAAACATGTGATGAAAAAGAAATTTTAGTATGATTGAGTGCTTGCTTCAGAATTCAGGTTGGTTGTGTTTGTCGAACTTAGGTCCGCGTCTATAGAATCTAGACTATCGCTTTCGCTTGTGCTTTTTATTTTCTCGGCTTCGGATTGACTCGTCGTCGTAGCTATTGAATTATCAACGTTTTCTTTGACCTTTGATTCTTCCACACGCTTACCCCAGAAATATAATCCTCCGAGAATTATGATGGCTATGATAATGATTGTCCCAATGATAGAACCAATTCCAGATTTGTTTTCTTCCATGTTTTTGTGTTAATTTTGGCTGTTAACTTGTGCCGTAGTTGTTGCCTCAACATCGGTCTTAACTTTTAATCCCCTCAAATTTCCAACAGCTTTTGCAAGTGAAACTCGGGCGTCGTTTAGGTTTTTCTGCAATCCTTGGGAGATTTTGACAAGGTTCTGTAATGCTTCTTTGGCTTGAGCTCGAGTTGTTGTGGCGATTTCTAGGCTGACGGTTGTATTTACCGAGGTTTTCATGCTAATCATACTGTCTTTTGCTGTGGCAATATCTGCTTTCGCACTTGTAACAAATCTCTCGGCTACTGTGGTGTCACCTCCGGCGGCTTTGATTTTTGCAATTCTGCTTTCGATGCGAGACATAATGTTTGCAAGTCTCTCGATTGTGGCATCAAATCGATCGTTCATTTTTTCAAAACGATTATTTAATTTAGTCTCAACTCTCTCCACTGTCGTAGCTTTCGCCTTGTCGTCAGAGCCTTCGGCAGAATCCTCCTCTTTTATTTGGGCCTTTGTTTCAACACGAACTTCTTTTTTAACATCAAGATTATTTTTTATTCTCTGTAAAAGTGTGGGTTTTTTGGTATTGACCGACGCTTCAACCCAGGCGTTTTCTGTTGCGCTGTTTGTCTCTGCGTAAGCCACAACTCCGCCGAGGAGTAGGGTGGCAATAAGTGCTTTGGATATGATTTTTTGCATTTATTTTTTGGTTTTTATTATAATGCTGTTATTATACCCCCACACCAAATAGAAAGTCCAGAAGCCTAAAAACACAATTTGTTGGATGGTTGTTTGATAAAAAATGGAAAATACAAAAATTTTGGTGGAGGGGCAGGCACTAGTTTGATTTTAGTCAACACAGGTAGTAATATAGCTCTATGTCAATAAAAGTTTTTGGACATATTTCGCCTGACACAGACACGGTAGGAAGCGCTATTTTATGGGCGTGGTACATGAAAACTCACACGGCTCAGGATGCTGTGCCTTTTGCTTTAGGCAAACTGAACAAGGAAACAAGCTTTGTCTTGCAAAAGTGGGGTATCCCAGAGCCCGAAATTCTTTTGTCTTTGGAAAAAGGTGATGATGTTATCGTCGTTGATACGACCAACCCTCAGGAACTTTTGCCAGAGATTGCAAATGCAAACATCCTCAGAATAATAGACCATCACAAACTCGGTGGACTTCAGACTGCCGGTCCTGTAGAAGCGACCATAAGGCCTTTGGCTTGTACGGCTACTATAATATATGACCTTTTGGGCGAGGTGACTCACGATTTGCCGAAAGAAATTGCTGGACTCATACTGTCTTGTATTCTTTCTGACACTTTGGAGTTTCGTTCGCCTACGACAACATCGCATGATAAAGATGTGGCGGAAATATTGGCCAAAAAACTCGGACTGGACGTAACAAAATACGCGAATGAAATGTTCGCGGCCAAATCAGATGTTTCCGACTACACGGATATTGGCCTTATTCATTTGGACAGTAAAAAATATCCTGTGGGAGATAAAAATATTCGTGTTTCATCGATTGAGACAACTATGCCAGAGCTTATTCTCGACAGAAAACACGGCATAATAAAAGCTATAAAGGAGGTTTTGGACGAGGAAAAAGATACTGACGAAGTCCTACTGTTTGTTATCGATATTCTGAAAGAAGAAGCGACTGTTTTGACCTACAACCAGTTCACAAAAGACCTTATCTCGACCTCTTTTGGCGTCAGACCAGACGGAGACACACACGTCCTCCCCGGAGTTCTCTCTCGCAAAAAACAAATCATCCCAGTTTTAAAATTACCGGAATCAATGGTATGAAACCCCAGGGCAAGCCCTGGACCCCTGTTCCGCCCCAGAGGGGCGGGGTTTTTACCATTGCTACTCCTCGTTCGGACGCTGTGAATGTGATTAAACATTCACGCGCTCCTCTCTCGTCGCAGATAAA
>DATDWN010000011.1:0-3880 GCA_036517395.1 Minisyncoccota bacterium | reverse complement strand
TTTATCTGCGACGAGAGAGGAGCGCGTGAATGTTTAATCACATTCACAGCGTCCGAACGAGGAGTAGCAATGGTAAAAACCCCGCCCCTCTGGGGCGGAACAGGGGTCCAGGGCTTGCCCTGGGGTTTCATACCATTGATTTTAACTGTATTTAAGTTACTTTGGACGCATTAAAGGAAATGTCTGCAATTCGCGCAATGGTTTATCAGCCAATATGGCAAAAAGACGTTCGCCGAAACCAAATCCGCAGGTCGGAGGCATACCATACTCAAGCATTTCCACAAATTCGTCATCCTGCATCATAGCTTCAGTATCCCCCGCATCAATAAGTTTCTGCTGGGCTTCAAACCTTTCTTTTTGATCGATTGGATCGTTTAGTTCTGAATATCCGTTACCGACTTCGCTTCCGGCAATGATTGGCTGGAATCTCTGGGTAGTGGCAGAATTATCAGGGTTGGCTTTTGAAAGAGGCGCAACAAGTTTCGGATGGTTTATAAGAAAAGCCGGACCGGAGATTTGTTTTCTGCAATATTTCCAAAGCGTGTCAGTTAGTCGTTCTCTGTTTTCACCATCATAAGAAACTCCCAACTCAACTAATTTATTTTTCATATCTTCTTCGCTTGCCGAAAGCAAATCAATCCCTGTTATCTCTTTGACTTTCAAAACATAATCAATCCTTTCCCAGTTATCCATCAAGTCAAACGAGTGTCCGTGAGTTGTAAATCGTGTCGTACCAAAAACTTCTTTGGCAATTTCAATATACATTTCTCGAACAAGTTCCATGCCGTCGTTGTAGTCCGCAAATGACCAATAAAATTCCATGTTGGTAAACTCTTGAGCATGCTCAGGTGATGTGCCCTCGTTCCTGTAAGCTTTTCCAATCTCAAAAGTCTTTGGAAAACCTCCTGCCATGAGACGTTTTTGCCACAACTCGCCTATGGAAATGCGCATATAAACATCGAGGTCGTAATCATTGTGATGTGTTTTGAAAGGTGTGGCTTCTGCACCCCCAGTAGTGGTCTCCAATGTCGGTGTCTCCACTTCTAGAAAACCGGCATTTTTCATAAAATCCCGAGTGGTATCCCAAAATTTAGACTTTTTTATCAAAAGTTCTCGAAGTTCAGGATTCATAAGGAAATCAAGATAGCGTTTTCGATATCTCTCCTCGATATCCTGAAGACCATGCCATTTTTCTGGCAGAGGCAGGAGCGATTTTGAAGCCATGACCCACGACTCCGCCATGACACTCTGCTCTCCTCTCTCAGAAAGCATAGCTTTTCCTGTGACGGAAATAAAATCCCCCACATCTACTGTATTAACCAAAAGTGAAAAGGCCTCGTTTGAAAGCACATCTTTTTTTATAATAGCTTGAATTTTTTCCGTACCGTCAAAAAGCACGGCAAAAAGTATCGCCCCTTGTCCTCGCAAGGCCATCACTCGTCCGGCAACGGAAATATTCTCTCCTGATTTCGACTGGGCATCAAAATTAGTTTTCAGAAAATCAATAGGAAAATCCCTTGGAACCTTGGCCGGATATGGATTAATCCCCGCCTTTTTCAGAATCTCGATTTTCTCGAGTCTATTTTTTCTTATTTCATCTAGCGAAGCCATATAAATAGTATACAGCAGCTTGCCTCGCCGGCCAAGGCGGGCTAGAATTTAGTAGCTAGTAAAATACTTAAAATTATCTTATAGATTGATAACCACCAACAACACCATTGTGAGAGAATACTATTTGATAGACTTGTGAATCTCTTGCTCTAAACGCTCCAGAGCAAGAAAGTAGATAGTATCGCCACATCCTATAAAACCTGTTGTCATAATCTTTTTTGATTAAGTCCCAATTTTTATTAAAATTTTTCCACCAAGCCAAAGTTGTGTCGCCATAGTATTGTCCGAAATTATGGACATCTTCAATAACAAATAATCCATCACTAGCAGCGGAGATTTGCTTGATCGAAGATGAAACACCATTTGGAAATATATACTTATGAAACCAAGGTTCGTTCGTTGTCGTCGAATATGCCCTTCCGATAGTGTGAAGAAGAAAAAGTCCGTCTTCTACCAGACAATCTTTAGCAATCTGCATAAACAGTTTAAAGTTTTTATATCCAACCGCTTCAAACATCCCGATGGAAACCACCCTGTCAAATTTCTCCTTTACATCACGGTAATCCATTAATCTAAATTCCACAGGCAACCCAGCGCAAAATTTTTCTCCAAATTTAATTTGTTCTTTTGAGAGACTAACCCCAACTACACTGACCCCATATTTCTCTGTGGCAAATTTCATAAAACTTCCAAAACCACAACCTATATCCAAAACTTTCATACCCTTTTTCAATCCCATTTTTTTACAAATTAAATCCAGTTTTGCATACTGGGCACTATCTAGGTCATTCGCATCTTTCCAATAACCACAAGTATAAACCATACTCTCTCCAAGCATGTTGATGAAGAGATTATTACCAATATCGTAGTGTTTTTCTATAACTTTTTTTGCTTTAACTTTTGTTTGAAGGTTTAAGATTTTTGATTTTAATAAATGGGTAATATTTTTGAGTGTTCTTGGTAATTTATTTTCAGCACCAGAAATAATCACTCTATAAAACAGCTCGTTCATCTCTTCACAATCCCACCAGCCATCCATATAGGATTCACCGAGACCGAGGGTTCCTTGACTAATGACCCTATCATACAGTTTATCATTATGAACTTGAATATCCCAAGGCCTACTTCCATTTATTTTTACATCTGCAGGAGCAAGAATAGACTCTACAAACTCTCGTGAATTCATATTTTATTTAATATCTGTTAATTTATAAACTATCTCACCATTTGGGGCCATGAAGGAAAAGGTTTCTCCTTTTTTCTTGCCGACGATAGCCTGACCGAAGGGAGACTTGATTGATATTTTGTTTGTTGCGGGGTCAGCCTCTTCGGAACCGACGATATTATACGTAAATTTTTTTCCATCTTTTTCGACAGTGATGGTTGAACCGACGTTTACTACTCCACCATGGTTAACAGAAACAATGGTAGCTGTTTTCAAAAGTTCTTCTAACTTGGCAATTCTCTCTTCGAGATTAGCTTGGATATCTCGAGCCTCGTGATATTCGGCGTTCTCTTTCAAATCTCCCAATGATTTAGCATACTCCAAACTCTTGGCCACTTCTTTTCTGCGAACACTCTTCAATTCCGCCAACTCTTTTGTAAACTCCTCAAATTTTTCTTTTGTTAAATATTCATGTTCATCAGTCATGTTTTTTATTAAAATAATTGCCGAGAGTATATATTAAAAAGCAATGTTGGTCAATTAAGCAAAACCTCTTTCTCCCCAAAACCTTTTCAGAGACCGCTCGCTTTTCCAGCGAAAAGCTCTCTTAGTTCTCGGCAGAAATCTGTCAAGAGCCCTCGTTCTACTCGGGTCATTGACAGAACCATGCTTTCTGCCTGCGAAGTCTCTGAAAAGATTTTGCGTCGACGAGGTTTTGCTTAATTTAAATACCCACTATCATAAATATGAACCCAATCAAGGAATTGAGTCATAACCAAAACCGCGCCAAACTGATTCGTCTTTGAACCGCGCTCCATAACTATGGCGTAGGCATACTTGGGATTCTGATATGGCCAGAAGCCAACAACCCACGAGTTCACCTCGTCTTTACTAACACCAATCTGGGCCGTACCCGTTTTAGAGGCAACCTCAACAAATGGGAAATTTATGGCCTGTGAAGTACCTTCTGTCACACCAAGCCTCATGCCTTCTTTAACAACTCTGAAAAAATCGATATTGAGATTTATCTGGCTTGAGAGTGGCGGCTGACCTTTTATAAAAGTCGGAGTGAGTAAGATGCCGTCGTTGGCTATGGCCGCAACA
>DATDWN010000010.1:0-103767 GCA_036517395.1 Minisyncoccota bacterium | reverse complement strand
TGGTGAGACTTGATAGCCGTATTGACCTATAGCTGTGTTGTATGTATCTCCTATTCGCCATTCTTCACCCTTGAAATTCCGAGCTTTCCACTCTGGACTAGGAATAGTCCCTGCTTCTTCACCGGAGAAATAAATACCGGTCGTACTGCCAAAGCCGAAAGCCCTCGAATATTTTTCTATATTAGCAATACCTATGCCCGTTTGTGACGATTGTCCATTTTGCCCTTTATACCCACCCCCTACTTCATAGAAATAAACATTTGAAGAAACTGCTATGGCGTGACGGAGATCAACCCAACCATGTGCCTTCCAATCCAGAAAAGTAGATGGTTTGTCCGGAAAAAATGGATTCGGTACTGTGATTGAACCAGTCGACAATATCTGTTTGCTTGGAGATATAACACCTTGATCGAGAACACCCATAGCCACGAAAAGCTTCATGATAGACCCTGGAGTATACAAACCGTCCACAACGCGGTTCAGAAACGGATAGCTTTTGGAATTGACCCAACCTGTTATTTTTTTACTATCCGATCCATCGGTCATAACTTGCGAGTCATACTCTGGGAAGTTGCTACTGGCCAATATCTCGCCGGTGTGAACGTCCATTATAACCCCCGCACCACCCCTGTAACCCGCCCTGTCCTTAATATCAAGAAGTGATGAAGTCAACTGTTTTTGTAAATCGAGGTCAATAGAGAGATCCATGTTGTTTCCATCTCTTGGCGGCTCCACTATACTTTCAGAAATTATATTGCCTTTAACATCGGTTTCTACTATTTTCGTACCGTCTTTGCCAGAAAGATAATCATTGTATATTTTTTCCAAACCGTCTTTTGGCACAAATTTCTCTTGATAATAAAATCCGCTTGAATCTTTGGTCGGATATTTTATGTAACCCAAAACTGTGGACAGTCCAGTAGAAGTTGCATAAACACGGAGAGAATAATCTTCGCCCTTTGGATTTATATTATTCCAGACGATAGGCACCCCCTGGCGGTCGTATATAACTCCCCTGTCAGCATAGACTGAAGTTTTGTGCAGACTGTTGTTATCGCTACGAGCGCGGAAAACACTTCCTTGCGCGATCTCCAAGTTCCAAAGTCTAAACCCAAAAGTGACACCAACGAGAACAATAAAAATGTAGAGAAAACTATAAACGCTTGGGGAAATAGGTCTCTCTAGCCTACCCTCAAACTGGTCAGTATTGAAATCCGGCAAGTTTTGAGAGTCGATAAAAATCTCATCGGGATCAATGTCGTTGTTGGTAATACGACCACCTTTTTTGAATATATTTTTTATTTTATGAAGCATTTATTGAATGAATGTTGAATAAAGAATATTGAATAATGAATAATAAGAATCTGAATTAAACTCACTATTCCTTATTCATAAATCATTATTCTTAGGTACGAATTCGCGTTCGGATAAAATAAACCAGAAGAAGAAAAACAAAGGCCACACTTAAGGCTGTATATGGAAATTCGTACCTAGGTAAGTATAGTGTATCAAAAAGAAAGCAAAAAAAGAGTACTTCGAGATATAGTGGGAAATAAATTGTAAGACCCGCTAGCCAAAGCACTGAAATCCACCAGGGCAGATTTACGACAAGCCCAAAAGTGATGATAAAAGCTACTATACGAATAAAAATCTTATCCATTGTTTTTTTCAACAAAAACCCATTGTGAGGAAAAGACGTTAATAGGGGTTCGTAAGTAAATCGTTTTAAAAGCGCTTTGGGAGTTGGTATCAATATAGTAGACAGCGCTGATAACGGATGACGAAAGCGAAGGATAGACGAAGACATCACCCCACAGAACATCCGCATCTTTCGGCACATCAAGTTTGAAATTCGCCCCACCCAAACCCTCTAGGACAAATGACGCCCCAGTACGAAGCAGTGTTGATTCTTGTTTGCGATTTCCAGTGGAGAACAGCTGTACCAGAGAAGTGTGAGGAGTGACTTCTGCCACGAGACCAATAATTATGCTATCAGAGATGTAAACTTTGCTGCCTACAGTTACTCCGTCTGATAAACCGACATCAATAACAAATGTGTCATATGGTGATTGGGGTGGCCTGGAGAGCACACGAGAGATAATGTGACTTGAACTATCAGAACGGCCGAGTTGACTTTTCAAATCCTGATTTTCTTTCTGTAAAGTTTCGTAGTCGACCTGCTTCAACTCCAGATGCATGACCTGATCTTCCAGAGACAAGTTTCTACTAATCAAATTATTTCTGAAAACGAAAAATTCTTTTACTTTTGAAAACGAGCTGGAAACACCACCCCCTAGAAACCACAAAGGGCGAGAGAGGCTGTAGAGACCCGAGCGAAGAGTGTTTGGAAATAAAAAACCAGAAAGACAGAAGATAAGAAATAAAACAACGACAGAAATTATGGGTGCACGGTTAGGATGTTTTGGTTTATTTCTTAGGGGGTAGTTCATCTTCGTTTGCTATTAGAACTTCTTTGTATAAATCAATGTTGTCTAAGATAATACCTGTTCCACGACAAACGGCGGTTAGTGGGTCTGCGGCGATGTGTACTACTATCTTCGTGTACTCGGCAATAATTTCAGCCAAGCCTTTTATCAAAGCCCCACCACCGACCAAATAAATTCCTCTCTGCATGACATCGGATAGAACCTCCGGCGGTGTTGTCTCCAAGACTTCTTTGACCGATTCGATCAAGGTGTCAATAGACTGCGAAATCGCTTCGCGGATATCAGAGTCCGTTATGATAACTTCTCTCGGCAGTCCAGATATCAAATCGCGACCTTTTATAGAGGCCTCGAGAGGAGCGTCTCCTTGCAATATCGCCCCCGTGGAGATTTTTATATTTTCGGCCGTCTTTTCACCTATGAGAATTTTGAACTCGCTTCGGACGTAAGAGATGATGTCGTTATTTAGTTTGTCACCAGCGATGCGGAGGTTTTTTGACCTAACCACACCTCCGAGAGATATGACCGCGATGTCAGAGGTGCCTCCACCTATGTCTATAATCATACTGCCTACGGGGTCCATGACGGGAAGCTTTATACCGATTGCCCCCGCCATTGGTTCTTCCACAATGTAAACTTCCGATGCCCCAGCGTTTTTTGTAGCATCGCGAACAGCGCGAGTCTCCACGTTTGTAATACCACTTGGCACTCCGACCACAACCCGCGGACCGATGAGTTTTTTATTTCCCTTTTGAGCTTTGTTTATGAGATATGTAATCATCTCCTCCGTTACTTCGAAATCAGAAATAACTCCATCAACAAGAGGCCGAACCGCCACAATATGTCCGGGAGTTCGGCCGAGCATTTCCTTGGCATCACGACCCACCGCGACCACACGCCCGGTTTTATTGTTGACTGCCACAACCGATGGCTCGTTTATGACAATACCCTTCCCACGTAAATACACCAGGGTATTAGCCGTACCAAGGTCAATGCCTATATCGTTTGAAATCAAGCGTTTAAATTGTTCGAAACTAGTAATCATATTATTGACATAGTAACACCTTATTTCAGTAGAACAAAATTAGTTGACAAATTAAATATAATATATTAGAGTGCATGAAGAAATGAAGGGCTAAAGGTATGCCGAAACAAATTGCAAGTGTGTACGCGCTTGTCTTTCTCGCTCTCATTTTCCCTTTGGTCCTCGTGTGCGCGTTTTTCTACGGAGCCAGCTGGGGAAACTTCACATTTGGCTACGACGAGGAGCGAGGCCAGAGAGCAATTCAAAGGCTGTGGCTCAGGCCGTGCAAAGATGTGATCCTGTGGGGAGGGTGGAAGAGATACCTCACACAGTAACAACCGCCATCGTGGCGGCGGGTAACCGCCAGACGATCGGCGGTTTTCTCGTGGAAAAATTTTTGACGGTTGAACCTCCAAAAAACTGTTAGACACTCGGTGTCTAACAGTTTTGAGTGTCTAATCTATGAAACAAGAATCATCCAAATTATCCTTCAACTCTTTTGCTGTACTAGATCTGACAAAATCATCATATTCCTTCTTATTTAAAAACTGGCTAAGAATAATGTCCTGTTCGAGCAACTTTCCCCATCTATTTTCTCTAACATAGTCTTGATAACTTGACCACGGATATGTATGCTCTCTGTTTTTCCATTGTGGAATTTCCCTTGGATTTCTGTGTATATATGCGGAAAGATGTAGTAACTGCCTATTATTACTTACATGAACAGCTTTATATGGACCTTGAAATAAATGTCCAGATTTTTTATATTTAGTATTGAAATATTTTGTGTAGGCATTCAGAACTCTTTGCATGTAGTTGGCAATCCCATTTTCTTTGATTTCTTTAACTGTAATATGAAAATGATTAGACATCAGAGTAAAATTAACAAGTTCCACAGTCCTATTCCTTATCACATCTTTTAACACTTCTTCTGTTATGTTAAACACCGAGTGTCTAACATAATGAGTGACAAATCGACCAAGATTGTATAAAGAAGTATTTGATTGGAAATAAAGTAAAAGAAATAAGAATCTCACACAATCTCTCTCATCCAAAAAGATCAGTTGTTTGTTGTTGCCCCTGTTCAATATATGATAATACTCATTTGGAACTATTACAGTTTTTCTCATATCTTCATTATAATTTATTGAACACTCGGTGTCTAACAAACATGTGCCAATCCTAATTATAATCATAAAAGAAGACCCCACACCCGACAAGATGGCGTGAGGCCCTCGATGTCCAGTATGGGGTTGCGGTGAGCCGTTGCTCACTTGACCGTCGGGCGGTGTCGTGCAAGATCGTGGAGCGCCGCCAGTGCGCCAAGAAGTGTCATCTGCTGAATCATCTGATCAACGTTGTGACAGGAAAACTTGTACCCGTTACCTTCCTGAATAGACATATGTCCAGGATTGAGTCCGCAGGCGTCCCCCGGACAGCTGACATTGAGGCATCCCTCATTGCCTAGGGTGTAGGCGCTGAAGGAGTGCCGATGATAATCAGCCATGCGGCCCTCCATCATCTTGTGGACCTCCTGCATGGCGATCACCATTTCCGGAATCTGGCTCTGGCCCATGGTACGGAGAAACTCGACGAGAACCGTACTGTATTCACCATGCAGAGATCCGCCGTGTTGCTCTCGAACGGTCATGGTCTGCACGGTCATGAGCTGAGGATTGGGTGACGAGGTCTCGATTTCGGGGAAACTCATGAGCAGGAGTAAGGTCGTGAGGCTAGCAGAGACGGCATAGGCCTCCGCGTAGTCGATGACAACTTCCCTACCCTCACCGTCGCACCAGAGACACTTCCCAGTGGCCGTGTTCTCATCCTCGGCTAAACCTTTGCATCTGCGACAAAGCTTCGTCGTCACTTTCCTGCAAAGAGAGGCTGGGATATGGTACTCCAGAAACTGCCCAACTTGTCCGAGAAACTTGAGGGAATGCTCGTAGCCGAGATCATGCCCGAACACACCCCCGAACTTCTTGAACCCGAAATCGCGCTTGAACTGTTGCACGATAGGTGCGCTGGGCTGGATCGGTGTGGCATTTGTTGCGAAATCTTGATGAATCCGCAACACAATACCCACGGCCGCTCGGAACGACAACTCATACCAGCAGGGTATTCTGTCGCGCACAATCATCTTGATTCTTTCCAATGGACACCTTCCTTTCCAGATTAAATACTACTCAGTTCTAATATAAAAACAAGCTAGAGAATTTTCAGAGCTTTTTCGATCGACATTAATTCTGAATCGGGCGATGCTCGATGTTTTACTTCGATTTTATTTTCAGCTATTGTCTTATCACTTATAACAAATCGAACCGGAATACCGATGAGGTCCGAGTCTGCAAATTTCTCTCCAGCGCGGAGGTCGCGATCATCGTAGAGAACTTCAACTCCTTTATTTTTCAAATCTTCATATAGTTTATCCGCCGCAGAAACTACGTCAGGAGTTTCTCCAAGTCGCACAAGATGAACGGAAAAAGGAGCGACACCTTTTGGCCAAACTATGCCTTTATCATCGGAAAGTAATTCAACTATGGTGCCCATAAGTCTACCAAGGCCTATGCCATAGGCTCCAAGCACAACCGTTTTTTCGTCGCCTTCTTCATCTTTGAAATTAAGTCCCAGCTCTGTCGTATATCTCGTTCCGTATTTGAAAATATTTCCGACTTCAATCGATTTTGCTTCGACAAGGTTTTCTCTTTTAATATCCAAACTCTGCAAAATCTCATCCTGCATGACTTCATCGTTCACGGCCATGTTTTTTTCTTTGTCTATATATATGTGGTCTTCCCCAGCATCACAAACAGTCTGAAACTCGTGGCTAAATTTGGAAAACATACCACCCGATGCAAAAGTCAGATAAGTCCTGTCGCCTATTCCCGCTCTGTTGTAAACATTTCTGTAAGCTTGAATAGCTTTTTCATAAAAAGCGTCAAGCTCTTCCAGACTTTTATTGAAAGAATACATATCTTTCATAAGAAATTCCCTCCCGCGCATGATGCCGGATTTGGATCGTAATTCATTTCTGAATTTTGTCTGAAATTGGTGTGTGTATTTTGGTAAATCACGATATGATGACACGTGATCTTTCATCATTCGAACCATTGGCTCTTCGTGAGTACAGCCGAGCCCAAGCTCTGTATCATTTTTCAGTTTGGTCTTGAACCAAACATCCACTTTTTCATCACTCCACCTGTCGGTTGCTTTCCAAATTTCTGGGTCTTGAAGAGTTGAGAGGGACACTTCTTGACTTTCGATAGCTTCCATTTCTTCTCCTATTATTTTTCGCAAATTGTTTATAACTCGCAAACCTAAAGGCAAGTAATCATATACTCCCGCCATTTCTTTGTGGATGAAGCCAGCGCGGATAAGAAGCTGTGCGTTTTTGGAAACCTCATCTGCTGGAGCTTCTTTTCTAGTTTTTGTAAAAAGTAATGATTGACGCATGTTCAAATCTTATCACAAGAGTTTAAATATGTCGTGACCAGTTACGATAATCATTAAAACAATCAGAAGGGCAAACCCGACCGTATTTGTCATTCTGACAAACTTGGGAGAGATGGGTCGGCGGATAATCGCCTCAATCACCACAAACAAAAGCCTTCCCCCATCCAAAGCGGGAAAAGGCAAGAGGTTTATAATAGCGAGGTTTATGGAAATGATAGCCATAAGAGAGAGAAGATATATAAACCCTAGAGCATTGGCTTGAGAAACAACAGAGACTATACCCACAGGACCGGAGATTTGAGAAAAATCGGATTTAAACTTCACCACATTCCACAAAAATCCTCCTAGACCAATAAGCGTGGACTCCGTCAGATACCATGTGGTTTTTGCTCCTTCAATCAAAGCCAAATGAATTGGAAGTTTGAGAGTGCCTATCATATCCATAGCTATTCCTATTACTCTAGAGCCAGCGACAACATCAGTACTTGGTGTGATAGAAACAACGACCAGAGGATTTTGACCTCGGCTATACGTGACTTCCACGCTCTTTGCTTTGCTTTCAGATATAGTGTGCTGAACATTTTCGGGTGTTAGAGTTTCGTCTTTCAAAACAATGTGACCAGAGGATAAGGACAATATTTTGTCGCCTGATTCCAGCCCTGCTTTTTGAGCTGGAGAATTGATGAGGACTTCTGTCACAACTAGGTGCGGATTTGTAACTTGCCCCAGACCTGCATAGTCAGTGGGAGTGGGAAGGCCAATCATAAAGCCGAGAGATATGACAAGCCAAGCAAATATCATGTTAAATGTAACTCCAGCTACAAGAACCAGTGCTTGAACCCATTTCGGTTTATAACAAAAGCTAGTTGATTTATCTTCTTCCGACATAGACTCCGTGTGGCTGTCCTCACCAAATATTTTTACAAACCCACCAAAAGGAATGGCGTTCAGTGTGTATGTTGTCTCTCCCCATTTTTTAGCCAGAAGCCGCGGAGGAAATCCCAACCCAAACTCATCGACTCTTATTCCTGATTTTTTGGCAACAATAAAATGCCCGAGCTCGTGAACAAGAACGAGTATTGCGAGAATGATGAGAAATATGATAATGGACATGGTTAATAAATTTTCAATTTTCAGTTCTCAATTTTCATTGAATTTTCAATGAATTAATTTTCAAATTGGCCATTGAACCATTAAGAATTGATTGGAAATTGCAAAATTGTAAATTGTAAATTATTCAGATATCTCCCTTTCTTTCTTCCCAAACATTCCTTCCAAATTTCTCCCTGATTCGTCCAGCATCTTTTGCAGTTCGGCTTTCAGGCGAAACTTTTCATCCTCGGACATCACACCCTCCTTTTCCTGTTTATCTATATCTTTTATCACCCTCTCCCTTTCTGTGCGAAGAGTAACTCGCGCATCCTCTAGTTTTTGTTTGGCAATTTTCAAAAGTCCAGCCCGTCTGTCGCTTGTTAGTTCCGGAAATATAACTCGAATCCCTTTGTCATCGACGTTGACCGAAAGTCCGAGTCCCGAATCTATTATGGCCTTCTCAATAGCTTTAACCTGAGAAGAATCCCATGGAGAAATAACCAGCATCCGCGCGTCTGCAACTGAAACATTTGCCAGTTGGTTTATGGGCATGAACGATCCATAACTTTCCACCTTGACTCCATCGAGAATAGCCGGATTAGCTCTGCCTGTGCGAATACCAGAGAACTCCTTTTTCAGCCAATCCTCGGTTGTAGCGATACTTTGTTTTAGTTGAGAAAAATTGTAAGCCATTTGATTACCAGCATAACATATCATGCCAAATTTTCAATTTTTAGTTCTCAATTTTCAGTCAATTCTCAATGTTTCAATGTTTGAAAATTAATTCATTGAAAATTCAATGAAAATTGCAAAATTGATAATTGAAAATTAAATACTAAGTACAACATTTTCCAGGATCATCTTTACCGGTGCACCACGGTCATATAGTGATGCCCGAGCGAGTTGGCAGACCTCTAGTGATTTAGCAGATTTTTCCACACCAACCTCATGCAACTCTTTTTCAACCTCGTTTAGAAATGATATTGCATCTTGTTTTGTCGACTCCTCATCACCTATGGCTTCTGCAATCTCTTTAACCTTTGCCAATCGCTCTGCTAGTTTCATGTCAAGGACTGTCCTTGACATACTAGTGGCAAGGGGCGTCCTTGCCATGTTTATGGTGTGAACTCGGGAGCGGAGGGTGGGGAGTAAAATATCTTGGGGAGAGATTATGAAAAAATGAGTACCAGCGGTTGGCTCTTCAAAAACTTTAAGAAGCGAATTCTGGGCTTCGTGACTTATAAAGTCCGCTTGGATAATGAAGATCTTTTTTTGCGGAAGTCCGACTTCCGCAAAAGATTTTCTCTCTTGAGCCAATGCTATCTCTCTCGCCTCGTCAATGGTCAAGCTATTAAACCTCCCATGCCAAAAATCAGGATTACCGGAAGTTTTGATTCCAACACTTTTTTCCAAAAAATTCTTTAATTCCGAAAAGATTTTTTCTCCATCCCCCACCAAAAAATAAGCATGATGAAGATTTTTCGATTGTTTGTAGGAATTAATAAGCTCTTGCATGAAGGTATTATATCAAAGAATTTAAAACCCACTCATCATGTTTTGCGAGAAATATGATGAGTGGGTTTTATCGCTTACTAATCACCGATTTCTTGTACACATCCAAATGCTCCAAGGCAATCCCCGTTCCCTTTGCCACACAATAGAGCGGATCCTTGGCCAAAACGGCTTTCACTCCCGTACGTCGAAAAACAAGCTCGGGGAAGTTTCGAAGCTGGGATGTGCCTCCCGTCATAATTATCCCCTGATCTATGATGTCACTCGACAACTCTGGTGGCGTTTCCTGCAAAACATCTTTTATGGCTTTTATCATCTCGCGCAGGTCCTTGCTTATAGCCTTTACCACTTCGTTTGTTTTTATTTCAACGCTTCGCGGAAGTCCCGTAACAAAATCGCGACCTTTTATCATTATGGAAAGCTCTTCGTCGAGGGGAATGGCTGAGCCGATTTTTATTTTTATATCTTCCGCGGTTTTGTCGCCAATGCCGAGGTTAAATGTTTTCTTTATGTAGTCCGTGATGGCATAGTCAATTTTATTTCCGGCGCATTTGACCGAAGTCGAGGCCACGATGCCACCGAGAGAAATGACTGCTACGTCCGTCGTTCCACCACCTATATCAACTATCATGTGTCCCATGGCTTGATGTATCGGAATGCCCGCACCAATAGCGGCAAGTATCGGCTCTTTGACCACATATGCGTTTTTTGCTCCAGCACGAATAGCCGCTTCTATAACAGCCCGTCTCTCGGTCGATGTCACACCAGCCGGCACAGAAACCAGAACCTCCGGTTTTACAAAGTTCCATCTTCCCAGAGCTTTGTCCATGTAGTGGCGTAGCATGGCCTCCGTCACTCTGTAGTCCGCAATAACGCCATCTTTCATCGGCCTGTAAGCTATGATGGCCTCCGGCGTACGGCCAATCATTTCCTTGGCCTCTATGCCAATAGCCACGATGCGGTTGTCCTCCTCGGAAACAGCCACAACAGAAGGCTCGTTTAGGACGATACCGCGCCCTGGAACAAAGACCAGAATATTGGCTGTGCCGAGGTCAATTCCAAGTTTTTTTGAGAAAAATGACATATGAGATACAATATCACACATAATTCCTAATTTCTAATTAAAAACACATACACTTAATTCTCGCGACCGCTAAAGTTAAGTGTATAATGATAAATCTAAAAATATGGGAAGGGACAAAAAATATTGGGTTTTTGCAGGAACGGGAACAATTATTTTGATTGCTGTTTTTGTTGGCTACAAAATGGGATACAGGATCGAGGATAATTTCAAAATAGGAAAACTGGGCACGGTATCCATTGAAATTCCAATAATAAACACTGATATTTTCGTTGATACCGACCAAAAAATCACAACGACAAAAGACAATGAGGTGGTGAAAATTTCTCTGACCCCAACCAGACATTCAATAATCGTTTCTCGTCAAGGATACTTCCCTTGGAAAAAAGATTTTATTGTGTCGAGCGGGGGAAGCGTGACACTCTTCCCTATTTTCGTAACTCAAAATGTTTCAGGTGAGATTATCACAAAAAACGATCCTGAATATTGGAAACTGCGAAATCAAGTCTCAGCAGACAAACCACCCACAAAAGATTCACCTCGTACAAGCAAAGACGGCTCAGTAACATTGTGGCTTGGAAGCAACGCAATCATGGTAAATTCTCCTAGGAAAGACCCAGGGGGGACCTTAGTAATAAAATCAGAAACACCCATAAGAAACATTTATTTTTATAAAGATCGCTCCGACGCTATCATTTTCTCCACGAGCAATTCTGTCTTCGTCATAGAAACCGACAAAAGCGGAACCCAAAATTTCATACCAATATTCCGTGGCACCGACCCGCATTTCATAGAAACCGACCCTAGTTTTATTTATGTTTTGGACGGAGAAACCCTGATACAAGTGATTATTTGATAAAAAATTGATGTTATATTTTATGATTTGATAAGGATCTTCTAAGACAATTAATTCAATGTTTTTTGTTATAATACCCCCATGCGCATTATTACGGTCATTCCTATAAGCCGAGGCATATCCAAGGACACGCTGACTTATTTTACGAACAAAGAAGTGCCGGTGGGCTCTATCGTTTCTGTACCATTACGAAGCAAAACTACATACGGATTGGTAACGGGAAGTAGAATAGCTCAAGAAATAAAGTCCGAATTGAAATCTCTGGCATATAGCATCAAAAAAGTAGAAAAGATTTCCGCTAGAACATTTCTCTCACCTGCCTTCATAGAAGCCGCGCAGAAGATAGCGGATTATAACGCGGCAAGCGTCGGGGCTGTACTCTCAGCTCTTATCCCAAAAGCAATCCTTGAAGGAAGCGATAAATTGTCTTACGACCCCACAGACAAGACCTCTGGGGTAACCTCTGGAAGGTTTTATGAAACCGTCCTCTTGCAATCCGAAGACGAAGAAAGATACGCCACATACAAGAGCCTGATACGTGAAGAGTTCGCGAAAGACCATAGCGTTTTTTTCTGCTTACCAACAACAGAAGACATGCTGAACGCCAAAACTATTTTGGAAAAAGGTATAGAAAAATATACTGTGCTAATTTCGCGCCCGGTATCAAAAAAAGAATTATTAAAAATATGGCAAGAGGCTATTAATGAGGAACATCCTATTTTGATAATCGGCACGGGTTCTTTTTTATCTCTTCCACGTGGTGATCTTGGCACAATAATCATAGACAAAGAAAGTTCAAGAGGCTACAAAATGCAAACAAGACCCTTCATAGATATTCGTGGCGTGGCGGAGATGGTAGCAAGAGAGCTCGGTATCCGACTGGTTTTTGGCGACACACTCTTGCGCACAGAAACAATATGGCGTGAGAAAGCAGGCGTGTACTCGGAACTATCCCCTCTTAAATTTAGATCTCTCTCGACGGCCAACTGCCAGATAGTAAACATGAAGACTCCACAGGATATGAAGAAAAAGGAGTTCAAAATATTTGATCAAAAACTTGTAAGCCTGATCAAAAAAGGAAGAGAAAATAACGAGCACACATTTTTATTTTGCGGTCGCAAAGGACTTTACCCTATAACGCTCTGTAGTGATTGTGGCACGGTTGTGGTTTGCAAAAATTGTAAAGCACCTGTTGTACTATATGGTAAACCACCAACAACAAAGACTTCGCGAAGTACCGGAAATTTGTTTGTCTGCAATCATTGTGGAGAAAGACGCGACGCCCTAGAGTTGTGTATCCACTGCGGGGGGTGGAGGTTAAATCCGCTTGGCATCGGCGTTGAAAGAGTGGCAGAGGAAGTAAGGTCAATTCTTGGAGAAAATGAAAACAAAAAAATGCTTTTCGTCATGGACAAAGACAATGTATCCACACACAAACAAGCTGTCAAAGTCCGTGATGCATTTTATGCTACGGCTGGTGGAATAATGGTCGGAACAGAGATGGCTCTGTCATATCTAAACCAAAAAGTGGAAAATACCACTGTGGTTTCTATTGACTCATATTTTTCAATTCCTGATTTTCAAATAAACGAAAAAATATTTCATATTCTACTGGGACTACGAGCTATCTCCGAGAAAAATCTACTATTTCAGACGCGGCAAGAAAATACAAAAGTCTTTGACTATGCTGTGCGTGGAAATTTGATTGATTTTTATCGCGATGAGATAGCAGAACGAGAGTCTATCGGATACCCGCCATTTACCACATATATCAAAATAACCCTAGAGGGCGAAAAAAATGTCATAAAAAAACAAATGGAGGAAACACTGGAGTTTATGAAACCATACCAGGTGACAGTTTTTGAGGCTTTCATTGCTGGGAGCAAAAGTAAGTGCACAATACATGGTTTAATTTCCCTACCAGTGGGCAAATGGGTTGATAAACTTTTGCTCGCAAAGCTGCGCCAGCTCCCGCCTCAATACACGATCAAGATAGACCCAGCAACCTTGTTATGATCCCGTTAGAGATCAGTTAGTTTTGTTTTTTGATATACTTATGGTAAGAATAATATTGATTATAATTAATTAATGTAAATAAACTACGGAAATGCCTCGAGTATGAGGGATTTCCTATCTCTAACGGGATGAAAAAAATACTTCAAAAGGAATCCCCCATACTGCGCAAGATATGCCAAGATGTTCCTGTCAAAGACATAACTTCACCAAAAATTCAGAAAATTATTGCGGAGATGAAATCGTCCCTTGCTTCCCAAGATGACGGGGTAGCCATAGCCGCGCCACAGATTGGATACCCCTTGCGCATTTTTGTTGTATCGGGAAGAGTACCAAATATCATTAAAAACCTGACGCAAGAGGATAAGACTACAACTCAGTCTCTGGTTTTTATAAATCCGATATTAAAGAAAGTATCAAAAGAAAAGATGGTCGTGGAGGAAGGTTGTTTGTCTGTGAGATATTTGTATGGCCAGGTCAGCCGTGGTAAGAAAGCCACCGTGGAAGCATTTGATGAAAAAGGTAAAAAGTTTGAAAGAGGTGGCACGGGACTGATGTCGCAGATTTTCCAGCATGAGATAGACCACTTGAACGGAGTGCTTTTCATAGACAAAGCAAAATATGTGGAGGAGATAATACCGGAGACACAGCATAAAGTAGCTAGTATCTAAGGAAATGGAAAACGACAATCAAAATTTGAAATGGGTTTTCTTTGGCACTACTGAGTTTTCTGTGATAGTTTTGGATGAATTGAAAGTCGCTGGATTTGTTCCGGAGTTAATAGTGACAATCCCTGATAAACCAAAAGGGCGGGGGCTTGTACTGACTCCCCCTCCTGTAAAAATTTGGGCTGAGGAAAACCAGATCGAGATTTCGCAACCTGAAACACTTGGCGGCTTAGCCGCCAAGTGGGGCGAAAAAAAATGGGATGTTTTTATTGTTTTTTCTTATGGAAAAATCATCCCAAAAGCAGTTTTAAATATTTCAAAACACGGAACGCTAAATCTTCACCCTTCTCTCCTACCAAAACTGCGAGGGCCGTCGCCAATAAAAAGCGCAATTTTGAAAGAAGACGAAACGGGCGTAAGCATAATTAAACTGGATACGGAGATGGATCATGGACCAATACTTGCACAGAAAAAAGTAGATACGCCCGAGTGGCCTCCCTATGAAGCTGATTTGGAAAACAAACTGGCGCATGAGGGTGGAAAACTGTTGGCAGAAATCATGCCAGAGTGGGTGGAAGGAAAAATTGAAGCCAAAGAACAGGACCACCAAAGCGCCACAGTGTGTAAGAAAATAGAAAAAGAAGATGGCGAGATAAATCTAGGCAATGACGCAGAAATCAATCTGCGAAAAATCCGCGCTTTTCATGTTTGGCCAACGGCTTATTTTTTCGACAATGACAAAAGAGTCATAGTAAAACGAGCACACATTGAGGATGGTCAACTGGTTTTGGAGAGAGTTGTTCCAGAGGGTAAAAAAGAAATGGATTATAAAGATTATTTGAGAGGAAATCTAAAAATTTCTAATTGACCTAGTTATCCTAATTGCCCTAATCAAATCCCAATTGGATCATTGGTGCTTTGTTATTATTTAGGTTAATTAGAATAATTATAAATTAGATTAATTTATAATTACTTTCTTCTAAAATTTCTAGGATCAATACGTTTTAATATATTTTTCACTCCTATCGCGCCTCTTCGAAACATTGTCCTATATTTATTTTTCCTTGAAACGATAGCTCGTTCTGTTTCATCACGGACAACATCAATAGCGGTGTACAAGTCAGCTTCTTCTGCAGCCACATGAATTTGTTTAGCTCCGGGTTCTGAAATATTTATTTCTGCTCTGAATATATCTCCAGATTTGTGATGAGTTGTCGTTCTGCCTATCTCCACTTCGGACAGAGCATCGTCTCTGAGATGGAGAAATTTGGCCAGAGATGAAACTTTTTTATTTACATAATTAAAAATGGCCGGCGTTATCTCAAAATTTTTTGAACGTATTTTTATTTTCATATTGGTATTATATCACTCTCTAATAAGCCGTAACAACTAATTGCTTTATTACATATTTTTGGATATTATGGGTAAGTATCTTGTGAAATATTCATAAAATAAAACATTCCGCGGTAGCTCAGTGGTAGTAGCAATCGCCTGTTAAGCGATGGGTCGCAGGTTCGATCCCTGCCCGCGGAGCCAGTTAGGGTTATCAGCTAGTTCTAGTACTAGATTGAACGGAGAAGCTATTGAAAAATATAGCTTTTTTTCGTTTACTGTCGGGTTCTGAAGTATGTAGTTCAAAAATGCTCGTTTACCTGCAACATCAGAACTATTTTCAAATATATTTTTTGCTCTTCGTGCTACTGATATGACTGTAGCAACAGTGGTTTGGTAATCATAATCTGCTTTCTGATGTTCTGACATTTCAATTCCAAGTAACTGTAACTGGTCTTGAAGTTCTTGCTGTTTCTTGTCATACATACCCTTAGTAATCCTCGTTTCTTTCTTTTGCATATACTTCCATAACTTCTTTCAGAACAGGAACTTCATATACATATTCAAGATACTGGGCTAAACCTTTAAAAAAATCCGATAGAGTATTTCGGTTAATAAAGAGGTTGTAACTACGTTCTAAGTTCTGTTCAATAGTACTCATAATCCTTTACTTTACTTTACATTTTGTTAAAATTCAATCGTATGAAAACTCTCAAGTTTATGCCTTACTTAGTAGCTCCTGTTTTATCAGGAGAGAAAACTTCAACTTGGAGGTTATTTGACGATAAAAACCTAGAAAAAGGTGATAAACTTTCACTAGTAAATAAATCAACCAGCGAAGAATTTGCAAAGGCGGTAATAACTAAGGTTGAAGAGAAAAAGTTAAAAGAATTAGAAGAGGACGATTTTGAAGGACACGAAAAGTATAAAGACCAAGCGGATATGCTCAATCACTACAAAAGTTATTATGGAGATAAGGTTAGTTTGGATACTATAGTAAAAATGGTTGGTTTTAATTTAATATAAAATATGAAAAATGATGCACTGTTTTGTGTCGGTCAAAAAGCTTTCATTGAAAAAGACGGAAAAGTTCTAGTGTTATTTGACCCTGTTGAAGGATTGGACTTTGCGGGTGGTAAAATTCAGGAAGGCGAAGCTGTAGACGCAGATGCTTCGTCTTTAGTCTTG
Source organism: Minisyncoccota bacterium (assembly GCA_036517395.1). GTDB lineage: Bacteria > Patescibacteriota > Minisyncoccia > Phycocordibacterales > DATDWN01 > C7867-006. Next base: position 87,104 of record DATDWN010000010.1, on the reverse strand, counting down.
TCATTAAAAAGAGAAGTGATGGAAGAGACAGGTTTAGAAATTGAAGTCTATAATCCTTTTGCGGTTTGGTATCACGAATTTCCTAAAACTCATAGAAATTATCCAAAAGTAGTTTATCTTGTTGCGTTCAGAGCAAAATATGTATCAGGAGATGTTAAATTAAGCGAGGAGCATAATAACTTTAGATGGGTAGATAAAAATAACTATAAAGAAGTTGATGATGGCAGTGATTACTTTGATGTCTTAGAAAAGTATTTTGAACTAAAATAATATGTCTATAAAAATTACATACTTTGTTCACGGAACTACTACCGATAATGAGAAGGAAATCTCATCTGGCTGGAAAGATGTTGAGTTGTCTCAAATTGGTATAGACCAGTCTATTGCCTTGAAAGATAAGACTCAGGATATGCATTTTGATGTTGTTTTTTGTTCAGACCTACAGAGAGCAGTTAAATCAGCAGAGTTAGCTTGGAAAGGAATGTATGAAATCGTTCCTGACGCTAGATTACGAGAATGTAATTATGGAACACTAAATGGAGCTTCGTCTCATATTGTTGAGCCAATGCAGGAAGAAGAGTGTATTGAAAAGCCATTTCCTGAAGGAGAAAGCTATGTGAATGTGAAAACACGAATAGCTGACTTCCTTGAATTTCTAAAGCAAAATTATGATGGAAAAAGCGTTGCTATAGTTGGACATAAAGCACCGCAACTTTCACTTGATGTTCTAGTTAAGGGTAAGACTTGGAAAGAAGCTCTTGCAGAGGATTGGAGGAAAACAAAAGCTTGGAAAGCAGGTTGGGAGTATGAACTAAAATAACTTATGCAACCAAAATTCATAGACCATATAGTCTTAATAATTAAGAATATAGAAGAAACAGAGAAGTTTTACAATTCTTTTCTTGGTAAACCCGAACAACAAGACAAGGAACAAGTCGCTTATAAAATTGGAGAGACAAAAATCTTCTTTGGACTGGCTTATGGAGATTTTGAGAAATCAGACAAAGATAAAACTAGCTTAAATCATCTTGCTTTTGGAGTTAGAAGTATGGAAGAGCTAAGAGAGTTTGAACAAACACTAAACAATTCAGGAATAAAGAATAGTGGAATAATGAATGATAAATATGGTAATAAAGAATTTATTTGGTTTGATGACCCAAATGGTTACAGATTAGAAATATACTGCCGACCTGAATAATATGAAAATAGACCCACGACTACATCACTATGCTCAAAACATCACAAAAGGTTCTCTTCCTGATGTTCTTGAAATGTATAAAATCTTTGACTGCGAAGTTGTCTACCAACCAAATAACGGCTATCAATGGGCAATGGTCGGTCAAAAGCAATTACATTTTGCTATTCAAGTCGTTGAAGTGGATGAAAAGCCCATTCCTGATTTAGATACTAAAAGAAAAACTCATATAGCGTTTCTCTCTGATGACCCTAGAGGGGTTATTAAGAAGGTAGAAAATTGGGCTATCAGTAAAAACATAAAGTTCAGAGAAGGTGGTTGGTCAGAAAAGGAATGCTATTTTGACCTACCTGATTTATTCGTAAATTTTGTAGTAGAGATAATGCATACCTCCATTGAAGAAGAATAATATGCAACCTAAAATCATCACAATTTCTATTCCTGAATACACTTTGGATACTCAACCTGATTATTCTGTTGTAGGAGCAAAAATAGACAAATCACTATCTGAAAACTTTGTAGGGAGTTATTTACTTCGGGCTTTGAGTATTGCCGACCATCCTCAATACACTCTTGATGAACTGGCGGATATTATCTTAAAAACTGGAACTGATAAATACGACCCGAATAGAAAAGGTGTTGCCCACGAAGAGTTTGAAGCATACCAACCTGATATTCAAGCGGGAACAATAGAAATAAAGGATGGAAAACTCATAAGTGAGTCATTTGCTGAAGATGTAAAACGATTTTATGAAAATACCTTGATTGATAGAGGTTATAGATTGCGAATTGACCTTCTCGTGCTTTATGACCCAAAACAACTAGTCAAAGCTGAAAAGGTAGACGACACTAAACCTTCTGTGGCTCCTCATCTTGAAGAATATCTTTGGAAGTTCAAAAACCTTGATAAAAAAGCAAATTCTGTGGTTGGAATTGTTAAAATTTTGAAAAAATAGCTAAACACAGGAAATCCCCAATCTTCATTGATTTTTTATGTAAGATATGATAGTGTCTATATGTGCCTGTGGGCGTAAGCCCCGTTCAGCTAAGGAATACCTAAGCTGAAGGCAGGCATAACAAAGATACCACCTTCGGGTGGTGTTTTTGTTTACTCATCTTCCATACCTTCTGTAAATAGTTTTTGATTACCATTCTTTATTTTTGAATAGAGCATAACACTCCAAAAAGTAATATTGCCATCTCCTACTCTTCTTAATATAGTCCTCACTTTTATTCCTTTTGGACCAACTATTCCTATCAAACCCCAGTACTCAACATTTTTCATCGGTATAGAACCATCTACTGCTGATTTCTTACCAATGGGAGTTAATAGTTTTCTGTACTCTTGAATTGTCCCAGATTTTCTAATAATTTCTAATCCGAATGGTAATAAACTAAATTTGAATAATTGCTCTCTTTTATTTCTTTCTCTACGAGCTGAAAACTGCAAATGATGGAAACCGTCAGAGTTTAAAACAATGTTGGTTTTGAAATAAGGGTTATAAATAGTCTTTTGAGCAGAGTAAATTGCTTCTGCTTCTAATTTTTTCTCTTTAAAATGATTTGCGTCAACATCCATAATTGTTATACTTTAGCATAAGAAATGGGTTTTAAAAATAATCCTGAGTAATCAAGTTCTCTCTGAATCTGAGCCCAATCGAGAGTTCTAAATGTATCCAACGAGCGGAGCTAAGTAATTATTATCAGCAAGATCACCCTGCCCGCGGTGCCAAAACACACGGGAGATTAATACTAATATTAAAAAGTACCAAATGCATGTGCACATTACCTCGAAATATTGCCTTTCTAAAAATAGATGGTAAAATGCTGAATTATGAAAGAGAAGTCACTGGTTCTGGTAAAACCTGACGGAATATCGAGAGGGTTATTGCCACACATAATTCAGAACATTTTAGACTCCGATTTATTAATACTTGAACAAAAATTTATATCTGCGACCGAAAAACAGTGCCGTGAACACTACAATGTCAAAGCCAGAAATTATGGAGCGACCGAAGAGCAAATCATTGACTATTTAAGCAAAAGCTACATTAAAGACCATAACATCTGCGCCATGGTGGTTATGGGGGAAAAGGCCATTATTAGAATGCTTGAAATTAAAAAAGTTGTCAGAGATAATTTCACCATAGACACACTAGAGAAATGTCAAGAAGAAGGCAGAGCTCTACATAATGTTATGCACTCATCCGAAACACCAGAGGAAGCTCAGGAAGAAATAAAAGTCTGGCTTAGGTAAAACTAAATTCTAACAACATCAGCCTTTACAACCACCTCACTAGAATTCATATCCAGAAGACCATTAATACTGATAAAATCTCCTACACGAATATCATTTAGAGTTCCACTTTTACCTTTTGAATCAAGAAAGCTTGTGCCGAAGTGACGTTTGCCATAATTCGACGCGTTCGTTTGGATGGTCCACTTAAATTCCATGTGATTCCATGAGGTGCTAACCAAGACCGTAGTTCCCGATACGGCAAGAACGCGAGCACCCTGCAGATAAACCATGCCATTGTTTGCAATGTGCACCTCTAAAACAGATTTACCGAGAGAGACTGAGTTTTCCGATACCTCGGCTTTTACCACTTTAGTATTGGGGATTAAATAAACCGAGAAGAAGACCATAAAACCAAAAACAAAAACAGCAACAGATATATAGAAAAAATTCTTCAAATAAGGATGGCTTTCATTTATTGCTCTTTTTATTTCTGATAATTGCATGATTTTCTTTTATTCTTCTTTTATTTTTCCTGACTATTTAATTTAGCAGCCGCTTCTGGCGTAGAAACTGTTTTACCCATGAGAAAGAGTTTGATAATACCAACAGCTATTACCCAGTAAACAAGTATAGCAAGGAGTGTAGTCCACTCCAGAGTACTTCCTGAAACTTGAGTAACACGAAATACGTTTAGGAAAGGCTCCGCGAAAACATAAGTCACGCCGTATATGAAGCTAGTAAAACCGGCAGTTGGATTAGCTCCCAAGAGCTTCAGGATGAAGCGGAAGGCTAGGAGAACCTCTATAATGCCCAGTATGTACCAAACAATCTGCGTGCCTCGGTAAAGTGGTTTCGTACTTGAGGAAGTGTATGATGAGTCCATATATTTTGTGTTAGTGTTCGGATTTATTTAGTTTTAAATGTTACTTTATCACCACGAACAGTGCCAAGAGAATTTTGGGCAACTAGGCGAAAGTAATAATTAGTTTTTGAGTTGAGATCTGTGATGGCAGCGTCTACAGACATTGGACTACTACCAGCCCCTAAGGAGACAGGATCTGTCGATTGAAGCAGAACTGAACCTAAAAGTGAGTCCGTACTGTATTCAAACCAATATGTCGTATCAGCTAAGTTAGGATTAACCGTGCCATGCAAAGTTGCTCCAGAATCCGAGATGGCGCTAGCGTTGCCTGTTGTTACACTCGGCGCTTTTGCAGATGTTGGACCTGTCGTCTTGAAATTCAATATAGAACCGTTGATTGTGCCAAACTGATTTTGAGCGTTCAAGCGAAAGTAATAAGTAGTTAGAGGATCCAAACCAGAAAGCGATACTGAGGTTGTAAGTTTGCTACTGCCATCTCCGACAGAAGAAAATGCTGTGGTGTTACCTAAATCCGCTGTCTTGCCATATTCAAACCAGACAGAAGTGAAGGATTTGTTTGGTGTGACTTCTCCATTTAAGTTAGCTGTCGTTCGAGAAATACCCGAAGCGGCTATTGTTTTTGAGATTGGAGCACTTCCGACTGGAGCTGGGTTATTTTCGCTTGTGCTAAACGAGTATATGGTACCGGCTACTCTTCCGTATTTATTTTCACCCACTAGACGAAAGTAGTATGTGGTATTTTTTAAAAGACCGGTGATATACCCCGGAGCTGAAATCTGAACAAAACCCGAGCCAAGTGTTTGGTTTGTAGTCTTGTTACCCAAATCAGAGCTTGTGCCAAACTCATACCAGTAGCTGGTGAAAGCACCTTTAGGATTGACATTTCCGTTTACGATAGCTGTGGTGTTTGTAGGAGAAACATTTGAACTTGTGACGACTGTAGGCACTCCTGCTTGAGGTGAGTTTGCCACTGTACCACCAGTGTCACCTGTGGCAATCGAAGGTGTGGTTGTGGCGTTTGAGTCAACTGCACTACCGCGACTCATGTAAACCAGACCCCCGATAACTGCGGCGACTACAATAATGCCACCGACTAGAATTGCTATTTTATTCATAAATTTTTATCCGCACACTAACTTTGGTATTGTCTCCCTGTTGCCATATGTTGAGTTAGGCAAAAGTTAGAAATTGTATCTAAATTGGGATGTGCATCTAGATTTTGAGACTGGATGCAACCATACCAAAGTTAGTGTGCGGATGTACATTATTTATTAATCTTATATTAATGAAGACGCCAGAAAGGGAAAAGTATTACAAAGAAAAACCATCGATTTGACTCGATAGTTTTTCTTTAGTTTTGTGACTTTTTATAGTACTTTCTCGCCACGAATCACCCTAATCAGAACTATTATTATTGCTATAACAAGTAAGATGTGGATGAACCCGCCGATAGTGTGTGCCGTGACAACCCCAAGTAGCCACAAGATAACTAGTACAACCGCTATAGTAGTTAACATATTGTTTATTGTGCAGTAGTAAATGTTGAAGGCCATGAGATACTCTCATTACCAGCACCATCTCTTACATATACAACGAAGTAATATGTAGTGTTTGCTTGTAATCCCGTTATGCTTGCTGAATGTACAGAACGAAGATCTGTGTGAACGAGTAGACTTGAACCACCAATAGTCACTCCTGTTGTTGGGCTACCTTCTATCATAGAGATAGGCATAGTCGAGTAATAGATTACTGCTGAAGCATTCTCGTTTGTGTTCCAGTTGAGAGTTGCAAAGTTATTTGAAGTGCTAACAGAAACTGCACCGATAAATGGAGAGCTACTGTCGCTACCCATCTGGACATTTATTGCCGCCATTGTTATTGGACCGACACGACCTACTGGAGAGATACCGTTTCGATTTTGGAAGTTAACCACTGCTGATTTTGTAAGGTTGCCAAAGTATCCTGTAACCAATCCCTGTGGATAGATAGCGACATCCTTGGCTAGAAAAACTTGAAGGTCTGAAACATCAGAACCACTCATGCCGAACTGCAACTGACGATATAACGTCGCAGCAGAAGCAGTATAAGCGATACCAAACATGAAAACGGACAAGATTCCTGCGATTCCCAAAGTAAGCTTTCGATTTAAGGTTGTTGTATTTGTCATATTATTTTATCCGCACACTAACTTCTGTCTCGTTGCCCTGTCTCAGAGTTTAGATGCACATCCCCGTTTAGGGATAAGGCATCTTTTGTATAACCACCGATGTCGCAACTGGGAGACAAAACGGAAGTTAGTGTGCGGATGAATTATTTATTAATTTAATCCTATTGTTTTGTATATTGTGTTTTTGTTTGTATGGGCCGACCTTTGATTTGACCTAACATTATTAATGCCGTTTTAATGTTCAAAATATTACAGCGTTAGCTTCAGTTCGTTAAAATCTTTTTCCAACCTTAATAAATGAGCTTCCAATCTGCGCGTTCTGTCCAACATTTTGGTTTCAACCTGATTAGCTTGTCCAGCAAGTTTCTCGGCAATAATCATCATTTCTGTCACATCTTCCATGGCAAGGAGCATAATAGGTGGAAAAAATTCCGAAGCAGCGTGATCCTTGAAGTGAATCTGACGAGCATTTAGAATTATTACCTTACGCCCAACAAAGGGAAATTGGTGTATAACTTCAAAACCCTTGAAAACAGTGTTCTTTGGCAAAATATCTTCCAGAAGTTTTCGCAGAGCAGGAATATCCCATTGGCCATTGCCCAGCTCATAAACAAGCTTTTTTTCAGTGTCTTTGGCCTCCACCTGAAAAACCCTATAAAAAGGCTCGTTAGCAATCATTACTCGGAGATCTTTGTCGAGAATCAAAACAGGCTCACGAACAACATCAACGATAGTTTTAATATATGGCCAACAACTATTTTCCCAGAAATGCTCTCCTAGATCAGCCTCAATAGACTCCAGATTCCCCTTACCTTCTTTTTTATTTGTACTCATATCCATCTAGCCGTTGGTAGCGGCTAGATATTGCAAAACAAAAACATATTTTCTGACTTGGGCTTCTATACTCTACTCAAAACTAAACTTGATTCTTTTTCAAACAAAGCTTCATCCTGTTCCAAGCAGGCTGGACACTCTGTAAAGCGCACAGGTACTTCTTGCTCAACATAATCATCCAGATACTCCGGCCTTTCAAAATGCCAAGCTTTTTTGTAATAAAATGTGTAGCACTTCTTGCACATTGTTAAAGCCCTAAATCCACTTTTTATGTTTCTTGTTTGATTTGACATCGAATCCTCTATTATTGATTTAATTCTTTTTAACATGATTTATTTATCCGCACACTAACTTTGCTCTCATTGCATCCAGTCTCAAAATCTAGATGTACATCTTAAACTCAGATATGATCCCTAACTTTTGCTTGACTCTTAATGTAGCAACAGGGAGACAAGAGTAAAGTTAGTGTGCGGATGTATTAACTAATTATTAATTCTTAATCTAATATTAATATTCTATTATCACAAAATAAATAAGTCAATAAAAAATAAACCCTAAAAGGGCACAAGCTGTTCACAAACTGTTGAAAACCCCATCTCAAAAATAATGACTAAACCAAACATTCAAATTTCGAGGGAAAAATAGAGGATGAGACACAAAACATATCTGGATATGTTGAGTGGCGAAACTCTATTTTTTACCGAAATTTGAATGTTTGGTTAGGCAAGAATCTTGTTTTATTATTGGCGTTTATTTTTGAGATGGGGTTTGACTTAACCCTGTTTTAATATAGGTAAAATGACATTAAAAGTCGATCCTTTATTCTTATGACTTTTCACACTGACATTTCCACCATGCAAATTTACCGCCCATTTGACGATGGCTAAACCGAGCCCGGTATTTTTTGAACTTCGATTGTGCGATTTATCGGCCCTATAAAAACGATCGAAAATACGTGGCAAGTCTTCTTCATCAATCCCAATACCGTTGTCTTTTATTTTTATTTCTACCGACCTTCCAATCTTTACTGCATCAATTTTTATCCATCCTCCTTCTCGTCCGTAAATAACTGCATTTCTAATAAGGTTTAAGAATGCTTTTTCCAAATAGACAGTGTCCCCCATCAAAATAATCCTTGGAATATTTTTTGCTTTTATAGAAATATTTTTCTTGTGAGCGATAGCCTGACATCTTTTTATAATCCGACTGATTAAATCTGCCATATTAACTTCTTTCGAAACAATTCTATTTTTTACTGATCCTCTTTCAGAGGTGAGCAATTCCAAATCTGCAAGAATATTCGATAAATATTCCACCTCATGATTAATAGCAACAAGTGTGTTTTTAACAGACTTTACTCCTTTTGAATCATTAATTAAAACTAGGTCAATATTTCCTTTTATAATAGCAAGAGGTGTACGAAACTCATGGGTTGTGTTCGCAATAAATTCTGTTTTAACTTTTTCTTCATTGAGAAGTAGCTCTCTTTTCTCAGACAAGATTCTGGCTTCTTGTTCGTTTATAGCAAGTCTACGAATGGTAACGGTTTGAGCTATGCTGTTTCCAATAAAAACACTGAGTATTCTCTTTTCCTTTGAGAAAGATTCCGATTTTTTGAAACACAAAACCATAGTGCCATAAACTGCTTGCTTATAGACCAGAGGAATAATAACAAAGCTTTTCATGTAGGAGCTAACATCATATTTATCCATTCTTTTTTTTACGTCAGTTACAAAATCAGGAGTAGAAAACTCTAGAACTCGGTAGTTTCTACCTTCTTCACGTGGAACAACTGGCATATAGGGTAGATTTGGACTTTTATAAACTAACTCTAAAGCATGAGACTTGGCAGAGTTAAGCCACACAAAACCAAAATCAGCATGAAGAACCTGCAAACCTGCTTCAGTAAAAGCTTTAACTATTTTAATCTCACTAGTCTCCCCCAGACATTCCAGAACAGTTTGATTCAACTGAGTAATCTTATCCAAAATCATATCCTATAAACTACAACAAATGGCGGCCGAGAGCAAGGGTTTCCCCTCTTTCCCGTCCGCCATTTTAGATCGCTTTGAAGCACATCGCCGTTACGATTTTATCGTAATACGGGTGTGTATCTTCAAGGGCGATCTCAACAGAGCGTCCAGCTCCTTTCCTTATATTTCGTTGAATCATTGTCCTACGGTGCAGAGTGCTGGTACAGCTGACATAGCCTTGATTATTATCCTGCAGTCCCTGCACAATAATAATCTGGTTCTCCTTAAGGGGATCCACATCCTCACTCAAGGTTTGACCCACCTCCTGGAGAACGAGTGGAGCACTCCACTTGTATAGACAACCGAGGGTCCGACCGAAGTACCAAGCCGAAATGGTGGACAGATCTTCCAGACCAATACTGCTTGGGTCTGAGAGAACTGTATGGATTTCTCCCAGCCTCACGCCGGGGGATGGACATGAAACTCCACGAGCTTCTGAAGCGTAGACCTGGGCCTCGATGTCTGGCCAGGCCAATTCCAAAGCTTTATCCGACACATCAATCCACCAAGTGGCCAGCCCCGCCAGTCCTGCTTCATAGATCCACGGAGAATCATAGCCGCGGCCGTAACCGACAGCGATGATTTTCTTCCTCTCAATCTCGCGCCGAACCTTCCCTTGCGTGGTTGCGAACTGGGCAAGACAGCGCCGGACAAAACCGGTGCTGAAATTCCCAAGGTCCTTGTTGTTCGCTTCCGCTTCCTCTATGCTCACTTTCCCCACCCTCTCGTGTGGCAGGAAAGCGGCAGGGCTGGAAACATTTCTGTTCCAAGTTTGCCGAAGCTGTTCCCTCTGTTCCAGGGAGACAACTTGGGCAAGTCTCAGAAGCAGAGCCTGCTTTGTCATTGTCATCTGGCACCTCTTTCTCCCTGCTTTATATCACACAAGTAGAATTAAATAAACAACAAAAATATAGCTTCTTAAGTGGCTTTAGATTTGTTTTTCAAAGGCAAGGAGACGCTAAAAACACTGCCCTTGGCGTTATTTTTATTTTTTACACTTTTGACGCTGACTGTACCGCCATGAATTTCCGCAATCCATTTTACAATAGCCAATCCCAGACCAATACTGTTTCCACCACTAGTGTGATATTTATCAGCTCTATAAAACCTCTCAAATACATGCGGTGAATCTTCTTCCGATATTCCGATTCCATTGTCTGTTATGTTTATCGTAACAAACTCTTTGGATTTATCTACTGAGATTTTTGTATAACCATCTCTATTACCATAAATAATCGAGTTCTTTACCAGATTGACCAACATTTTTTCTAAATAAACTTTATCTCCTACCAGAGTTATGCTTGGTATATTTCTAGTAGTTATGGAGATATTTTTCTTATAAGCCAAAGCTTTACACCTCTCCACTACAGTTGTTACGAGGGATTTCAGATTTAGTTTTTCATAAACAATTCTATTTTTTAATTCCCAAGCTTTTGAAGTTACCAAAGACAAATCCGCCAAAATACTACTAAGATGCTTTACCTCATAGTTTATGGCTTTGAGGGCACTCTTTGCCGGTTTGGGGTTTTTACTTTTATCCTGCATGGCTAGATCAACATTGCCCTTTATTATTGCAATAGGAGTACGAAGTTCATGCGTGGCGTCGGCGATTGATTCCACTTTTAACTTCTCTTCTTGAAGAAGCCGTTCTGTTTCTTTTATCAGATCGAGTCTCTTGCGTTCAGTTATATCTCTTATATTGCACTGTATAACCAGAGTATCTCCCGCCATGTATGAGTTACTGACAAACTCAACCTCAACAGGTTGGCCTCCTTTTGTCTCTAGGGGTAAGTTGTCATAACGCAAATGACCTTGTGTTTGAAGAATTTTAAAAGCGTCCTTTGAGGCTTTCATGTTTTTAAACGCCCCGACTTCCCACAGTTTTTTATTCAATAGTTCAGTTTTAGAATAACCCAACAAAGTGACTAAAAAAGGGTTGACGTCTGTAATCTGTCCGGTATTTGAATCAAGTATAAGTATTCCATCATGGGCTGTCTCAAAAAGACGTCGGTATCTGATCTCCGACTCTTTTAATTTTGTTTCTATTTCTTTTTCTGGCTTTTTTTTCACTATTTTTATTCTTTCAAAACAAAACCGACTCCGCGTATTGTTTGTATCAAGGGCTTGTTTTTGCCAGCGTCTATTTTGTTACGCAGATATTTAATATGAACATTCAGTTCATTGTTTGTCTCTTTAAATTCTGGCCCCCAAGCATGATCAATGAGATCTCGCCTCTTTACCGCTTCCCCCATTCTCGTTAGAAGTGTGTCTAAAAGCTTGTACTCTTTTGGTGTGAGGTCAATAATTTTGCCCGCGCGAGTAACCTCGTGTTTCTTTTTATCCATTACCAGATTAGCAATTTTTTTTATATCCGAATCAGTAGTTTTTCTTCGTCTCAAAACAGCGCGAATTCGAGCAAAAAGTTCTTTTATCCCAAAAGGTTTTATAAGGTAATCATCCGCCCCAACATCAAGCCCTCTTACCTTGTCTTCCACCGTGCCTCGGGCAGTTAGCATTATGATTGGAGTATGAATATTTCGGGCCCGTAGGTCCTTACATACAGTCAACCCATCCTTTTTCGGAAGCATAATATCAAGAATAATCAAGGAGTAATTGTTCTTCATGGCCTTCTCAAGACCTTCTTGTCCATCATATGCTGTGTCGACAGAATAACGCTCACTTTTCAGAGCGCGTTTTATTATATCCACCAGCTTTTTTTCATCCTCAATAATCAGAATTGCCATACATAGAGTCTATCACCTATTATTAAGATTTGCAAGGAACATCATTAACTTCTTATTAAATTAAACGTATTACAACACAGTTATTGATTCTTGGTTAGTTGACTTAAGACAAACACAAGAATACTATTATTAAATTAAGATTAAATTTTGATAACACTGCTATGACAGAGAGAGAACGAATTCAAATGAACACAACCATGACTCTGGCTTACAGAGACCACCAGAGCGGTCTTTGTAAACACTCATTCTTCAAGGTAAACAATCGCCAACTAAGTGAGGATTTGGTACAGGACACCTTCATGAAAACATGGAATTATCTGATCAAGGGTGGCAAAATCGATACTATGAAGGCTTTTCTCTACCACGCTCTGAACTGTCTTATTATAGATGAGTATAGAAAGCGCAAAACAACATCTCTCGATACGCTTCTGGATAATGGCTTCAGCCTAGGGAGTGACGACTCCGAGCATCTAGTTGACGTCTTGGATGGTAAGTCAGCATTCCTACTTATCGCTCATCTGCCGGAAAAATATCAAAAAGTAATGCGTATGCGATTTACACAAAACCTATCGCTCTCTGAAATGTCCCTTGTCACAGGAGAGACAAAAAATGCTCTGGCGGTACAAATCCACCGTGGCTTGGAAAAACTGAAACTTTTATACAACTTTGTCTAGACAGATTTTTTAAGTTTTCAAAACTTCATTTCGAGTCTCCTCATAAATTAGTGCAGAAATACCACTGTATTGTATAATAAATATATGCAATATTTTCGATTGATTTTTTTACTATTTTTACTTTTGCAAATCGGACCGAAAATAGCCTCTGCAGGAAGTGATTTGTCAGCGGGTTTTGCTCCAAACTCAGTTTGGGTATCCAAAAGCAATGTTACCGCAGGAAATTCAGTAAATATTTTCACAGTCCTATATAATAGCAGTCAAAACTCAATTACAGGAAAACTAGATTTTTTGATCGATGATATTGTCGTTGGCACGAATAGCTTTACTGTTCCCGCGGGTGAAACACAAGTCGAGTCTGTATCATGGACAGCTTCAGCCGGTAAACATTTGGTTTTAGCCAAAATTAGCGAAGTGTTTGATACAAATACCAAAACTGCCGTCAGCGTGGCAAACCAAACCACTGGAAGTCAAAGTATAAACGTCGAACCTGCTCCGCCTCCCCCACCACCAACACCACCATCGAAGGCGACCCAAACTATAAACCTAGTGACTAATACTATCCAAGCTGGTATTGCCTCATCCACACCAATAGTAAAAAGAGTATTGAGTTCGATTTATAACATGACAGAATCTTTGCGTACAACAGCGGAAAAATCCTTAGCAAAAAAAGTTGAAAATAATACAAAATCAACGGGCAATACTCAATCCGCAAAAACCCAAGAAACAGGCTTTCTTCCAACGACCCAAAAACATTTGGCAAACGCTGTTTTCGCTGTTGTCAGTTCTAAATTACTGTTTTATTTTGGTTTAGTGTTATCTGTTGTTTTTATATTCTTAATGTTAAAAATGATATTAAAAGATAGGAAAAGAAAAAACAAATACTAGACAAAACTAAACTCTCGTGATAATCTGAACTCGGAAATTATCAGACGCACACCGCGTCTGGAGAGGAGGATACTTGGAAACCAGAAAACCGGCAAACACGGCGGAAGCCATGTGGAAGGGCCACCCAGACGCCCTGGCCATGGCTCGAACTGACGCCCGAAAATGCAGGAACTGGGGACGGTACATCCAAGGCCACAGCATCATGCTATCGGCCTACATCAGCGTGGCACGACAACACCCTGTGCAACTCTGCATCTTCGGCACCATCCACGCTACATTTCTCTGGTTACAATACAAGAAGTGCAGCCACACCCAGCTCGATGTTCTGGTGCAGTTCTTGCTCAAGGCGCGGGCAAGAATCCCAGGAATCACTGTGGGACAGCCATCCCGTCTGAAGCAGTCAGAGGATCTGGGGCCGCTTTTCTTGGCCCGAAGGGCTGTGGCTCTAGCAGCCACAGATGGCGCGAAGGCCCATCAGAGAGCCTTGGTCAGGATGACCCTGGCTGAAACCATCTACGCTACCGACTTCAACCGCAACGAGATCATGAGCCTGGTTGAGACGGCGGTAGCCATGGACAAGGAAATCCGGCAGGAGCCAAACCGACTACAGGCCAAGGCTCAGTTCTCTCGGGTCCTGCGCAAGGCCGGCGAGTTGTTTCTCAAACCCGAGATGAAGGACCATGACAGGGCCCGCACCTATCTTCTGCGGGCGCTTCTGATGGCACAGAGCATTGGTGCCAATGATCAGATGAGAAAAATCAACGCCCTCTTGAAAACTATTGGGGGCTGACTAACCACCCGCCCCCCTAGTGTACAAAATCCGAGGGAGGCGGATTTTGTATACGAAAAAACACAAAACTTCCTATCATCTGTTACTGGAGAGTGGTCTTGAATGAATTCTCAGCTGAGTAAATTGTGTTGCCAGAGGCGTCAGTACTGCCTACAACATAAAAATATGTTGTGCTTGTTGCCAAGCCAGAAACAGTTAGGTTGTGGAAGAGCGACATTGATGAGGAAACTGCTCTAGGTGTAGTGCTTGTACTTACCCCCGCACTTGTGCTCAACCATACTTTACTATCTGAATTTTCATTTGTAACCCAGACTACGTGAGAAGAAGTGGAATTTATTCTGAATGAAGACTCAAATAATATTTTCGGAGCTATTGCATCAACTTGAGCAACTGCTTTGGTGCGAAACTGCTTGAGCCACTGTACGAAGGAGTTCATGCCGTTTTTACCGGCCTTGACCTCACCTTTTTCCTTAGACTTTAACTCATTTTTGTCAGAGGTTGAGCTTGCATTACCTCTATCATCTGACTTTGCTTTTAATCTAGCCTCAGCCCTAACTTCTGCCCCGAAGTTAGTTCTGCTGTTAACGTTGGCATTACCGCTATTAATGAAACCATTATTATTAGCATTGACATCAGCATTTCCACTAACGCCTACACCACCCGAAACAGTTGAGTTAATAGCAGACTTTAATTCCGCTTTTTCTTCATCACCTAATTTAAGCAACGAAGCGCTGGCCATCAAAGGCAGAGCAGTAAGACCTAAACAAGAAACAGTAAGTGCATAAGATATATATTTTTTCATATGTTTTTTTAATAATGTAGGTTAATAATCAACGGAAGGTAAGGATACTATTTAAATACCCTTACGCCTGTTATGACGCCTATCATATGGCTTTCTTACAGGAGCGGGGGCTTTTTGGGCACGTTTGTGATAAAGTAAGAAACAATAATTTAAGACGTCTACTTATATGAAGGACCTCGAAAAGACATTTCTAGATTCATACAACACCCACTCTGACCAAATCTTTCGATTTATCTTTTTCAAGCTAAACGACAGGGAGAAGGCCAAGGACTTTACACAAGAGGTTTTTATGAAAACATGGGTATATATTTCAAAAAATGGTGCAGTAGAAAATGATAAGGCTTTTCTCTACAAAATAGCGAACAATTTGGTAATAGATGAATACAGAAAAAAAGGCAGGGCGAGTGTAAGGTCTCTGGATGAGCTAATGGAGGATGGTCAAGACTTCGGAGAGAATCCGGGAGAATCTTGGATAGATAAGATGGACGGAGAGGGAGCGTTGGTTTTGATAAAAAACCTTCCAGAGACTTATTCCGAAATATTGTTCATGAGATATGTTGAAGAGTTGGGTGTTTCGGAAATCGCCGCCATAACCGGCAAATCGGTAAATGTAATATCGGTTCGCATAAACAGAGGAATAAAAAGATTGAAGGAAATAATAAAAAGTAAGAAAATATAAACAAAAATAAAATGGACCAAGAAATATTCAAAAAAATAAAAAAAGAGACGCTTACAGAGGAAGAAAAAACTGAGGGTCTTCTTGTGCTTGAAAATTTTATAAAAACCAACCCAATCGAATATGTTGAAACAAAAAACCGGCCGATAAAAAGCCCATACCTGAGCAAATCTCCATATTTCAATATGTTTTTTATGAGACAAAAAATGTTCGTTTCAGCGGGGATTGCTGTACTTTTCATCTTTATTACAGGGGGAACAGTTTTTGCTGCGAACTCATCGCTCCCAGGAGACATTCTTTATCCAGTAAAAATACACCTAAATGAAAAAGTGGAATCTTTGGTCGCAGTCGGAGCAAAAGCACAAACCGAAGTTAAAATAAAACACACCATCGAAAGGCTAAAGGAAGCGGAGGAGCTGTCAGACCAGAACAAACTTGATGAAAATAATGCACCGGAAATTGAGAAGAATTTTTCTACACGAACCAAAGAAGTGTCACAAGATGTTGCCAAAATAAAAGATAGTGGTGATGAGAAAAGTGCAATAGAATTAAATGCTGGTCTTAAACAATTTTTAGACAAACACCAAGAAATAATACTGAAACTAGGAGAGAAACAAGAAGAAAAAGAACAAAGAAATAAATCCAAAGAAAAATCTCAAGGAAAGAACTAAAAAATATGAGTCATTTCCGATTAACTACTCATTTGTCGCAAATAGTGGAAGATTCCCATACCGAGTCGGTAATTATTTTCATACATTCCGCGGATTGCAACGGGAGTGGTCGAGTGTATGATGAAATTAAACGAAGGTTAGAAGAAAAAAGACTAATTGTCCCAATTTATCTAGTCACGGTCCAAGAGATGCCTGTGTTATCCAAAAAAATTGAAGATTTTTTTGATATAAAACATGAATCTCCGCAAGTTTTAATACTGAATAAGGGCAAGGTGGTTTATACAGCTCATCATGACGCTATAAACATTAACAATTTCGTCTTTGAGTAAAACAAAAACTCCCCTTAGGGAGCTTTTGTTTTGAAAGGCTGAGCTAAAACTACATACTACTACTGGAACAATTGCGACACAGGCCCTTGTGACTAATAGCCTCATATATTGCTGACAGACCAACTAGAACATAGACAATCATAGAAACCGATGAACCAAGACTGTCTATTGGGTCATAACCAAAAGCGTGCAGTCCCCATGCTAGTCCTCCAACTATTAGAAGGATAAATGTAACCATATGTAATGATTTCATATAAAAAACATGTCCGCACACTAACTTTGGTATCGTTGCCTCCAGTCTCAGATTCTGGAGATACATCCCAAATTTAAATATATCTCTAACTTTTGTTTAACTTTTTATGTCACAACAGGGAGACAATACCAAGGTTAGTGTGCGGATAAATTAATAATAACGGATTAATTATAACAATAACTGGCAGAAGAATAAACCCACATCTGTGGATTACTTGGATTGGTCCATAAAGTCCTCAAAGTCTATAAAGTCAAAAGTGAATAGAATTTATTCCAAACTTTGCTTTATGGACTTTTGCCTTTATGGACTTTTTACTTGCTTCCAAGCACCATCTTATTTTGTTGCTGAAATATGACTCGTCTTATCTCTTCCGGATTTCTAACCGTAGTCATAAAAAACTCTCGGCTATCTTCACTGGCTGTCTGAACTTTTATATTACCAAAACCAAGTAATGTCGGGATAAAGCCGTGAACGTCCAGAGTGACGTCTTGTATTCTGTCAAAACGCAGGTTTGACACTTCCCTGTCAAATATACGTCTCTGGTCAATAGCGATGATGCGCTCCTCCGTCACATACCAGACGTCGAGATAGTATTTGGTCCAATCAATAAAAAAGAAAATCCAGAGGGTGAGAAGCCAGAGTGTATAGAAAAATAAAAACAAAGCGGGTTGATTGCCAGTGATATGAAAATCAAGCAAAGCGGGAACAAACACCCGAGCCAGTGAAATCAGTATGAAAGGCAGGAAAGCGGCCAGGAGAAGAGTCGCGGCGTATAGAGCAAAGACGATCCAATGTTTTCTGACTTGGAGGATAACGTGTTCTTCTGGTTCTAGATGTAATACTTCGTAGGACATATTATTAAATTTCTAATTAACCTAATTATTCTAATTTCTAAAAATAATGCAGGGCTAAACCAGCCACGGTAAAAAGCGTAACCGAAACTATGGTAAACAGCGTTTCCGCCACTAATATACCAAAACTGCGCATACCATATGATGTCCAGTGGTAAAACAAAACCGCGGACACAATAAGATATGTTATTAGAAACAGAACAAAAATAACCATGAGTATTTGCAGACTAAAAAGAAAAGGTAGATTTATATATGGAATGGTGGGTAGTGTAAGTGGAGGTAGTGTCTCTGTCATCTCTATATTATAAGTCAACTATTCTCCTTTGGCAAAATAACTTTTGACATATTTGCCCAAAACCAGATATAGGATGAGAAATACAAAGATACTGAAAACTATAAAGCCGATGTAATCCAAAAAGCTATCAATGGTCATGTATGAGTTGCCCAAATAAAAGCCGACTATCATGAGGACAAAAGTTTTGGGTATGGTGCCTAGAAGAGTAAGGGCTAGAAATTCCAGATAATCCACTCCGGCGTAACCGCCCGCCACCTGAACCGACCCACCAATACCGTGAGATATTTTGGCCAAAAGAAAAGTTTTGATTTTATGCTTTTTGAAATGGTTTTCCAGAGATTTTTCCTTGTCTTCATTAAATCCCAAGAAAAGAGCGATTTTTTTAACCCACTCCGCCCTTCTCCAATACCTGCCGAGAAGATAATACAAAGAGTCGCCTATGGTGTCAGCAAGAACGAGAACGGCAAAAGCGATATATGTGTTCAGAAAACCGAGAGAAACCAGAAAGCCAGAAATGATTATGATAATCGGACCTTCAATCACAGCAATAGGAAAAATAAGCCAGTAGTGATAGTGCTCGAGAATGGCCAGAGCGTGTGTCGGAGATAGGAACATTGAGACATTTTAGCACACAATTCGCCCAATCTCTTTCTCACCAAAACCTTTTTGGAAACAGAATAAATTTCTGTTGAAATTTTTCTTCACGCTCGGAACTCAAGTAAATTATCAATTGGTTACAATTGTAATTTTCTAAGCTCCTGCGCGATGTTCCAAAAAGGTTTTGCCTCGACGAGATTGGGCTTAGTGGTTAAAATTATATTTAGATAAGCGAAAGGGCCGAACACATACGGTTCGGCCCTTAAAGAACTACGCTGTCGACGACGACTACGCCGCGCTCGACGCCTCCTTCTCGCGGTCAATGACCACCCTCCGGGTCGTGGGGTCGATCCTCGTGGGATAACCCGCATGCATCGCGAGATACATGAGAGATCGCCAGTCATCGGCGGCACGTTCGACGACCTCCGCCTCCGACGCCATGATGGATACAACCATGAGGAGCTGCCGTTGAAACTCGTCGGGGTCGAGGTCGTATGTGGGAAATTTTCCGTGATCGCCGACGGCCTTCTGGCAGACCTCGTGCATACGCGCCGTGGCGAGACCCATGACCTCGAGGGCATGCTCGTCCGAGACGAACGCGCTGACGAACTGCTTCAGGTCGTCACGTTCATGGGTGAGGTCACTCACCTCCCTCCTCATATTCTCGAGCGTCGTGGACAGCTCCTTCGAATTCGTCTTCCACAACGTGATGTCGACTTTCAGCGCGTCGATGTCACTTTTGTGCTTCTTCTGGAAGATGATGCCAAAGAGAATGAGAAAACCGAAGAAGGCCAGAGCCCAGGCCAGAGCCCAGGGCAGAATCTGCGAATACGTTGGCATGGCTGCTACCTCAGTGTGCGTCGGCCCGTGGCCGAACAGTTAACTTTCCAGAAGTTCGTATTGAGGGGTAGGGAGAGGAGCCCGAAGAATCTACCTATATTGTATACCGCAAGTATACTCGTGTCAAGTACCAAAATAAGGCCTAAAATTAGCCATAATTAGGCCTAATTTGCATCATTAAACAAATTATGCTTTAATTAAATCTTGACCGCCGGCTGTAGCCGGTTTTTCAATGAATTGCATCCTTTGATTTGGAGATTTGGATGCAGTTCTAGGCGGAAAGTGAAAAAGGATTCGAGCCTGCCTGAGTGCGCAGGTGAGAATAATTTTTTGCTTTCCAACAACGAAATGCGCCAAATATACAAATCAAACAAATGGAGATACGAAACATTGCAATCATAGCCCACGTTGATCACGGTAAGACTACTCTCACCGACGCTCTCATGCGCCAAACAGGCATGACTGCCGAGGGTGTCACCATGGACTCAAACGCCCTCGAACTCGAGCGTGGCATTACCATATACGCCAAAAACACATCAGTGTATTACCCTAGTAGAGACTCAGGTCGCGAAGTTACTAAAATAAATATTGTTGATACCCCTGGACACTCAGACTTTGGTTCCGAGGTTGAGCGAGTGCTACGTTCGATAGACACCGTGCTTCTGCTCGTCGATGCGCAGGAAGGGCCGATGCCACAAACTAGATTTGTTTTGAAAAAATCTCTCGAACTGGGATTGAAACCTATCGTCATAATAAATAAAATAGACAAAGCAGCGGCAAGGCCAGAGGAAGTGCATGAACTTGTTTTGGAGCTTTTCCTAGAGCTCGGCGCAAACGACGAACAGCTGGACTTTACAACTGTTTACGCTATCGGGCGTGACGGAATTGCCAAAATGAAACTGTCGGATGAATCAAAAGATTTAACTCCCCTTCTTGAAACAATACTGCGTGAAGTGCCCGCAGCAAGTGGAGACAAAAATCTCCCAGCCCGACTTCAATCTTTCAACCTCGCATATGATAACTTCCTCGGCAGACTTGCTGTCTGTAGAGTTTACGAGGGCATCGTAAAAAGTGGCGATGTTGTATATGTTAAAAAAGGTATCTCGGCTAAATCATCCGCAGAAGCGGATGATCGCCCGACTCAGGCAAAGCCTGAGTTTAGGGGAAAACTTACAAAACTTTTCAGCTTTGAAGGTACAAAAAGAGTGGAAACTGATATGGCCGCCGCGGGAGATATTGTTATGATCGCGGGGCTTCCTACTATTTATATTGGCGACACTATTTGCCAGAGCGAAGATGCGGAAACCCTGCCATCTATAAACATTGACGAACCAACTATTTCCATGAACTTTTTGGTAAACGACTCACCCTTCGCCGGACGTGAAGGAAAGTTTGTCACAGGACGACAAATTCGTGAACGCTTGGAAAAAGAGCTGGAAATAAACGTCGGGTTGAAAATTGAGTGGAATGATGAAAATCCGGCCATCCAAGGCTATACTGTATACGGGCGTGGTGAGCTTCACATCGCCATACTTCTGGAAAACATGCGTCGTGAAGGATTTGAACTCCAGGTTTCCCAGCCCCACGTTATTATAAAAGAAAACGTTAATGGTGTGAAAATGGAACCTTTTGAAGAAGTAACTGTGGATGTCTCCGATGAATTGGCTGGTTCTGTTATTTCTCGACTGACAGAAAGACGTGGAATTTTAACTAGTGTAAAGCAGACACACGGGCATCAAAGAATTGTAATTGAGATTCCGACGCGCGGACTTCTGGGTTATCGTGGGCAGTTTATAGTAGATACAAAAGGCAACGGCATTCTCTCTTCGCGATTTATAGAATTTAGAGAATTTGTCGGTGAAATAAAAAAGACGAGTTACGGCTCGATGGTTTCAATGGAAAAAGGCAAGGTCTTGGCTTTTGCATTGGATAACTTGCAACAGAGAGGGACTTTGTATGTTGACCCAGGAGTGGAAGTCTACGTTGGTCAAGTCATAGGCAATGTTTCAAAGGGCGACGACTTGTTTGTAAATCCAACAAAAGGCAAACAACTGACAAACATGAGAGCGGCCGGATCAGATGACAGCGTTTACCTCGCCGCTACCTATAAACTGGATATTGAGAAAGCTATGGAAGTGATGTCCGATGACGAGTTTATAGAGATTACTCCGAAATCTGTCAGACTAAGAAAGAAAGTGACCAGAAAATAATTTAAGCGGAGAGCCCCTCACATGCTGCAATCGCATGTGAGGGGCCTTTTCGAAGCTTTGGGCGGGAACTAGTTGCGCCTCTGAGGCGCAAACCGACGGGAGGGGTGAATGCGCCGCACAAACCGTGGACGTGGACGTGGCGTGAAGATGAGGAGGAGATGAAACGCCTCCGACCTCATCCTACCGATGTCTTTCGGCAGAGCCACGTCCATGATCCGTCTCACCTCGGCGTGACGGATGGTGTGTGCCCGCCCTTCCGCAACCTCGACAACTAACCTCTTGTCGAGTCGCGACCGGTTTGCCACCTCTTGGAAACTGAGGCACATTCGCCCCATCCCCCGCCGAAAAAGCAAACCGAACCTGCCACTAGCCCTTTCGAGATCCTTCAACACGACGCTCATTAGGCCTCCAGAGTAAACTACGCGGTTGCGACAATCCGCTTTTTATATAATCACAAGATTGAAAAATTTTCAATACTAGTTCTTTTTATATGAAAAGTAACGGCCTTTGTTCCAAAAGATTCAGCTATATCCGAAACAAACTGCCTAACATAAAACCCGCTTGAAACCGTTACTTCAATCCGGTCTATTACAAACTTGTCAACCTGTGAGGTTGACAAGTTTGCTTGCCATTTTTTCAAAATTTCAGATTGCCTAAAGTCGCCGGAAACTAGAGATATTTTATGCTCGATATTTTTTAATAAGTCATCACCTGAAACAAACCAGCGAGATAGAAACTTGGCTTCAAAAATCTCCACTTCGTGTTTTGGAATCTCAATATCCGCCAACTTCCCTTGTCTCGCTAGTTTAAATAATGGCACACCCACAATAGTTTTCGAGGAGTACGCTGGATATTTCTGCTCAAACTTTCTAATGTATTCTTTCAGCCTTGTCTTCATTTCCTCATCACTTGGAAACGGAGTGTCCAAGTGATGACCAGAAACTAGCCCAAGTAAATCCAGAGAGTCTGTCAAAAATCCCCACAATATTTCAAAAACATAGGTTTTTCGCAAACCAAGATATTTTTCTTTCTCCTTTATTTCGTCTCCCGACAAAACTAGAAGCACTCCTTCAGCCATAGGATCCAGTCTGCCGGCATAGGTCATTGCGAGATCGGCGTATTCGGGATTTTCTCTTTTATACCTCAAAATCGCCTCATTTGGCGTCTCACCAAGGTTTTTATAGATTAAATTTAGACCACTATTTTTTTTCATATATTCTGATACACTATAAAATACAGTTCTTTAGAATCTCGTCGAGGCAAAATCTTTTTGGAACATCGCACAAGAGCTTAGAAAATTACAATTGTAATCAATTGATAATTTACTTGAGCTCCGAGCGCTGAAGAAAAATTTCAGCAGAAATTTATTCTGTTTCCAAAAAGGTTTTGGTGAGAAAGAGATTCTAAACTAACAATAACCCACATGACCAATAAATCCAAACTATCAACAGAAAGCTACAAGGGCGTACGCGATTTTTATCCGGAAGATATGTTCGTGCAGAACTATATATTCAACACTTGGCGCAAAGTAGTCGAGAGATTTGGTTATGTTGAATACAGCGCATCAATCCTAGAACCAGCAGAACTATACAAAGCAAAAACGGGTGAAGAAATAGTAAACGAACAGACTTACACATTTACAGACCGAGGCAACCGCGAAGTAACCCTGCGACCAGAAATGACACCAACGGTGGCAAGACTGGTGGCAGGAAGAGTCCACGACCTCGCTTTCCCTCTACGCTGGTACTCAATGCCAAATCTTTTTCGATACGAGAAACCACAGAGAGGTCGCCTTCGTGAGCACTGGCAACTCAACGTGGATTTATTTGGCGTGGAAAATAGTGAGGCAGATGCTGAAATTATCACAATAGCCTACAACATAATAAAAGAGTTCGGGGCAAAAGACAGCGACTTTGTCATAAAAATAAACAGCAGAAAACTGATAAACGACCTTTATGCACGGTTTGAACTAAACGAAGAACAAGCCCACACGGTTTCAAAAATCATAGATAAAAAGGATAAAATATCAGCTGAGACATTTGAAGAAAGTTTAGAGAAAATCATTGGTGATAAAGCCTCGGATTTCGCGCGAGTGCTGTCTTCGAGCGAGAGACTACTAGAGTCCCTCGGTAATAATAAAAATGCAGATGAACTGATGGGGCTTATTGAGAAATTAGACTCGGCTGGTATTCAAAATGTGATTTTCAGTCCAACCTTGATGCGCGGTTTTGACTATTACACAGGTGTGGTTTTTGAAATGTTTGATACTAGTCCAGAAAATAACCGATCACTTTTTGGCGGGGGAAGATATGACGACCTTTTGGATATTTTTGGAGCAAAAAAGATACCAGCCGTCGGTTTCGGCTGGGGTGATGTTACTAACAAAGACTTTTTGGAATCCCACGGCCTTTTGCCAAAATACAAATCATCCACAGATCTTTATATTTGCACACTCGATTCTTCTGTAAACGACTACGCACAAAAACTGGCTGAAACTTTGCGTAAAGACGGTCTCAATGTTTCAGTAAATCTGACTGACAAAAAACTTGGTGATCAAATAAAACTTGCCGACAAACAAGGAATTCCTTTCATTATTTGTGTTGGTCAAGATGAAATAAAGTCCGGCTTGTATAAAGTAAAAAACATGGAAAGCGGAGAGGAGAAAACAGTGAAACCAGAAGAAATAGTAAAAATTATTTCTAATTAACTTAATTGTTCTAATTTCTAATTTGGTATTTGGTTATTATTTAGATTAATTAGAAATAATTAGTATAATTAGGTCAATTCATTCCCATGCGTAAACTCGTTTTCGATATTGAAACAAAAAATATATTCCAAGACATCGGGTCAAATGATCCGGCGGATTTGGACATTTCTGTTGTTGGTCTTTATGATTATGAGAGTGGTAAATACCAGAGCTTTTTACAGGAAGAGTTTGATCAAATGTGGCCAATTTTTGAGAAGGCTGATGTCCTGATCACATTTACAGGCGAGCATTTTGACATCCCCCTACTAAACAAATATTACAAAAAAGCAGGTCGAGGTGACTTGACGAAAATCCGTTCGCTTGATGTCCTGAAAGAAATAAAAATGCAGTACGGTCGGCGGATGAAACTGGACCAGATAGCCGAAGGTACTTTTGGCATAAACAAAAGTGGTCATGGCTTTGACGCCGTCGTCTGGTGGAGAACTGGAAAAACAGACGAGATACGCAAATACTGCCTCGACGACGTCAAAATAACAAAAGATGTTTACGAATACGCACTGAAAAATAAGCGTCTGATGTTCAAAGAAGGACCTTTTACAAAAGAAATCAAGCTGGAGACAAAACACTGGGAACCCGTGGCGGAGGTGAAGACAGGGTCGCTGTTCTAGGAGATTGCTACTAAATGCGTCGTGCGATATAATCCTATAACAATTAATTTTTACAAAAACATATGACGTTAGAAAAACTGTCAGTCCCAATCGCAATAATAATCGCCGGTGCGCTTATTGGCGGAGCCTTATATTATTCAAACTTGAAAGGAGTACAGCTTGTGGCTACAAATAAATTAACTCAGGGAACGACCGGAAGTACTGACATAAAGATGAGACCTGTTTCTGTAGACGATCACATCATAGGAAATCCCAACGCTGACCTCATAATCGTCGAATACTCTGATCCCGAATGTCCTTTCTGCAAAGTATTCCATAGCACAATGAGACGTGTGATGGACGAGTATGGCAAGGACGGTAAAGTGGCTTGGGTTTACAGACACTTCCCTATTGATTCCCTCCACCCAAAAGCCCGAAAAGAAGCCGAGGCACTGGAGTGCGCAAACGAGCTCGGTGGACCATCCAAGTTTTGGCAATACACAAATCTCTTGTATGACACGACAACATCAAACAACTCTCTCGACCCAGCACAACTTCCAATAATGGCAAAAGCGGTAGGTCTCGATGTAAGCGCTTTCAACACATGTCTGTCTAGTGGCAAATATGCAGCAAAAGTACAGGCGGACTACGAGGACGCTATTGCAGCTGGTGGTAAGGGCACACCAAACTCAATCATAGTTTCAAAAGACGGAACAAAAACTCCAGTCCAAGGTGCCCAGCCGTATGAAAATCTCAAAGGCATCATTGATGCATTATTGAAGTAGTTTACGATAAGCACAGTATGAGCAGTTTGCATTACTGCAGTAGTGTCTAACGAACTCGCCATTCCAAACATTCTCTATTAAATCATTTATCTCATCTTTAACTTTCTTAATATCATCTGATGTTACTTCTAGAGTTATAATCGGACACCTACCTTTATCATCAGGAGAAACAAAAACCAAGGAAGTGGAAACCTTCTTATTCCTGCCCAAGTGAACATTTTCCAAAAGCAGTTTATAAAAAACAAGCTGTCTGAAATAGTTTCCATTTTCGTTGCCCTTGTTTTGGCCTTTTATGTTAGCCACAGACATGGCCTGTCGTGTCTTGTAGTCAAAAACGGATACCTCGTCCAAATCTTCTAAAATAACATCAAGTTTTCCATGTACATGTATTGTGATTTTTTCTTTATCATAAGATGTGTCGAAGGGCGCTTCCACCCATCTCTCAACAGAGGTTTTTGATGTAGTGGTAAAATGAGGAAAAAGTGACTTGGCAACAGCCGGAGCGTTAAGAGCAAGTTCCTTTTTCAAAGCCTCCTTATCACCTTTGGATATTAGAGATCTGTCAATATATTCCGCTGTGATTGATGTGATAATTTTTTCAATATCTTCCACCCCACCCCTCTTTGATCTCCAAATCTCCGAGATAGCTTCGTGCATGGCCGTACCCTTCTCCGAGGAGGCACTCGGCGCCTGTGGCAACTTCAAAATACTCTCATACAAAAACTTGCTCGGACATTCCAGAAAATGATTCAGGGCTGTCACCGAAAGACCATTTTCCGTTAGGACTTTTTTGGCCTCATTTATCATGAGCTTCTGGTACTGGTTGTCTTTTTCATCCGTTTTGTTTTTCTTTGCTTTTACTTCCTGAAAATCCAAAGCAAGCTGGACTCTCGATAGTTCAATCGATTTGACATCTTTTGAATACAACTCATTTATAAATCTAAGTGGGGTCAAAACTCGTCCATCAGACTCTTCTTTGGCATACAAAACACTGACATGTTTCTTGGCTCTGGTTATAGCAACATAAAAAAGCCGTCTTATATCCTCGACATTATGATCGCCAAAGTTTCTATCCTGCAAAATAAAAGACGAACCCCAAACACGACCGACCCAAGCCTCTTCCGTAGCATATGGTATAAAAACATAATCAAATTCCAAACCTTTGGAACCATGAGCGGTCATGGCCTTGATTTTCAAATCTGGTGCGCCAACAGAAACTTTAACCGGTTTTAGTTCGGCCGAATCTCGATATGAAAGCAAACTAGCGAAAAGTTCCGCCGGATTATCCGCCTGTGTGTCTCTTATTACGGACTCAGCCAAAGTAACGATACCGCGCCAGACCGACACATTGGCAGGATTGCGAGCAATAATATCCGTAAGACCAGAGGATTCCGCGATGAAAATCAAAGCTTCAAGAGCGCCATCGGAAAGCATCCTCTCTCTTATGGCTTTTAGTTGTGGTAAAATCTTATCCAAATTTCCCAACTCTTCTTTTGCAATAGAGCGAATAAGTTCTATTGAGGATACATGAGACAGTCCCCACAATCCACTGGCCAAGGACTTTGCTAGTGATTCGATTTTGGTCTGGTCGTTTATATATTCAATAAGGTCAAAAAAGGCCATACCAATAGGATGGTGAAATATATCAACGCTTCTTTCGGAAGAAACCTCTACTCCACGCAAATCAAGAAACCGGAGCACTCTTTCTAGTTCTCGATTACGCCTAACAATAATCGCTACACTGGCCTCTGGATCATCGGAAGTAATTCGTTTCAGTTCACCTATCAAATATTCCTCCATAGCCAGAGTATTTTCAGCGGTGACAATATCCACTGGTTTCTTCTTTTCCCCAGATTCGGATTTTAGTTTAACCCGCAAGTCTTTGTGCTCTTCCCCATCATAATTATTCTCAATCATGCTCCAAACAGCATCCAGTATGGACTGGTGCGAACGATAGTTTGTATCGAGGTGAATAAGTTGCATATCCGGCCACCTCTTGCGTAAACGAAGAAAGTTCTCTACAGAAGCACCCTGAAAACGATATATGGCCTGCTTTTCATCCCCCACAATAAAAATATTTGGTGTCTCGAAAAACTCAGCCAAGAGAGCAATAATAAAGTTTTGTGAATCGTTCGTATCTTGATGTTCATCAACTAAGATATAGAGAAATCTTTCTTGGACAAGACGCAGAAAAAGCTCATCGTTCTGCAAAGCCACCAAAAGCTCAACAATAAGGTCGTCATAGTCACGAAGTTTCTTCTCCCTTTTTATTTGCTCATAGCGGTCATAAACTCTGGCAAAAAGAATGGTCTTTTTCAATTTCTCTATACTCTCTAAAGCATCAGCTTTGAGTTGGCCCTTCGTCGCCCCACGCGTTGAGATGCTGTCTTCGTCTTCTTCTATTTTTTTTATTTGTTTTAGGGCGTTTTCAGCAACCATTTCGGGAATCAAAGCTTCTTTTTTTGCGTCACCTATGGCGCGAATAATTCCCGACAAATAGGCGTCCGGTTTGCCCAGAGGTCGCAGGTCTTTGAACTTTGGTTCTGTAATTATTTCTCTTACCAAACTCTCTTGTTCGACCGGAGTTATTTGACGAAAATCATTTATATTTAAAAAGTGATCCGGGTACTCTGCTATCATGCTAGATGCAAAAGAGTGGAATGTGTGAATGTAAACATCATGGGCGGTGTTGCCTATAATTTCTCGTAGTTTGCTTCTCATCACTTTCACTCCAGCGTCTGTGTAGGTAATAGCTAAAATAGCATTGGCGGAAACCCCTGTGGCTTTACGCAAAATCTGGGCAATACGCAGGGTCAGAATCGTGGTCTTACCAGTGCCGGGACCGGCCACAACCATAACCGGACCCTCAATAGTATCAACGGCTTTTTTCTGTTCCTGGTTTAGATTTTTATATCGTTCTTCGAAGATTTTGTCTGATGACATGCATATAGAATAGCATGGATTTTTATCCGAACACCAACCCTGCCATTACTTTTTATGTCCTGATTTAAGGTGTACTTTAAGCAAATTACAACAAAAATTATAAAGCAGGAGTAAGTTTTTTGAAAAAGCAGGACGATGGCAAAGTTGGTGTGCGGATGTATCCGCACACCAACTTTGCTCTTGTCTCCCTATTGCTACATATAGACTAAAGCAAAAGTTGGAAATCATATCTAAATCTTAGATGTGCATCTAGATTTTGAGACTGGATGCAATGAGAGCAAAGTTGGTGTGCGGATGTAGTAGAAAAGCCCCGCGTAGAAGGGCCGAGGCAATTCTACGTGAGGCTGGTCGGACACCTTTCTTGTCCGCATTTACGGACTTTTTGGAACAACCTTCCTAATAGCCTTCATCGTACGGATAGCGAGAAGGGCCGCACTGATGCCGGCGTAGAGCCGAACTGCAAGGAAGCCGTTGCACAGGATAGGGTTCGCGGGGTCGATCAGGTGCTGATCCTCCCAGTCAGGATTTTCACCATGGCAGAGAAAAGCCTTCTGGTCGTTGTAGATGCACTGGAGAACCCCATAGGCAGTGAGAGCAAACCCTGGGAGAGAGTCCGTCACTGGGTTGAAAGCGCACGTCGCGCAACGCTCTTCGTTCTGCGGGGTGACCTTTCTCACCATGGGTTCACACCCACGTAGAATGATACGCAACCTCGCCATGAAAACCCGTAAGAGTGCCACCACTTGTTCGCGTTCGGCCTCGGTTGCACGGCTGAAATCTTGCTCGAACAAGTTGACTGGCCGGATGAGATCAGTAGCATCCATGTCACTCTCCCTCGGGCTGGTTCACCTTGCGAACCAGCAGTTCATCTTTTTCAATCAGTCTATAACATCCTTCATTGGCACAGCGGTAGTAATCTCCTATGAAAGGAGCCACTTTCCAGCTGTGGCAATAAGGACAGAGTCTCTCCGTTCCCGCCTCCTCAATTGGCTGGTCCATGGTCCCTCCAAATCAGTTCTGCATCAATAGTATCATAAATTACAAATTCCTTGTATCAAAAAACTCGCGATGGTGGAACCCTGAAATCAGGTTCCACCCTCGCGAGTCAACTCGGACGACTGAGACATTACAGAAGTCAGAAGTTGCGACGAAGTCCAAAAACTCCGCCGTGGGCTTTGACAACGTAGGACCCCCAGAGATCCCACTTGCCCAGGCCAAGCTCGAGGTAGGGTCCGGTGCCGACGTCGGCAACCGAGTTGACGCCGAGCGAGAGGAAATGGACTTTGTACTTGGCGTTCGCCCTGTACCAAGTTCCACTTCCACCAGCTTCGTACTCAGCCTCGAGGGTCAGACCCGCCTTCGAGAGCCAGAGGATTCCGGATCCGCGAAGCGGCCGATCGTCGGTCTCGCCGCCAAGGACAGCGATGAACTCGATCCACGGTGCAGGAGTCACCGTGAAACCGCCCATCCACTCGGTCCAATCCTTCTGGACCCAGAGCACAGTGGCCCAGCCGAGCCTGCCCTTGATAGGCCCCTCGATGTACAGGTTGAGTGAGGAGTTGAGTTTCTCTCCCCGCACAATTTGATTGTACGACTCAACGAACCCCGAGATCTTTGCCTCAGGCTCTTGCGCTTGCGCCGTCCCTGCGACGAGCGCAAGTAGAACGGCAACGACGCTTATTTTCATGTGCCCTCCGGCCTTAGAAACGGGTTTCTGCCTCTCGATTTTCTGTTTTTATTATATACTAAGTAAACGCCCCTGTCAACCTCAAAAATTTGTGAAATTTTTAGTACGAAAAAAGCCCAGAAGTAGACAATTCTACTCTGGACCTCTGCCTCCTGCCGGTGGAGTCCCCTTTCGGGAAACTCCACCAACACGAGACTCCCTCAGAACGTGAACTTCGCGGTGAGCAAACCGCGATCGTCAGCGACGGCGTACGCACCCCAGATGGTCATACGTCCCACCTTGACCGCGGCGTAGGGGCCGACCCCAACGAACGACTGTTGGAGAACGCCGACGGTGAGAGTCTTGTTGACCTCATACGTCGCCACGTTCTTCATCCAGCGTCCGCTCCCACCCTTTTCATGGAGCGAGACGAAGGAGTACTTGCCACTCCCCATCCAGATACTCGCGGCGCCGCGAAACGGGCTCTTGTTGCTTTCCAGCCCAGCGCTCGCGGACACCTCGATCCACTTGGCCGGCGCGTAGGTGACCCCGAAGAGCCCCTCACTCCACGACTTCGACACGAGCATCCAAACCGTCCAGCCGATCTTGCCCGAGAGTGGCCCGTGCACGTACGCGTCGAGTTGCGGGACGACCCCACTCTCACTCAACACGTTCTGCACCTCGACTGAACCAGACACCTTGCCCTGTGCGCTCGCCGGGATGGCGGAGCCAAGGAAAAGGCCGAGAACGACGACGAGACGAATTGTGAAACGCATGAGTTTTAGCCCTTTCTTGGCTTGGAGACGGGCATCCACCTCTCAGATTTCTGCCATCCATGATAGCACAAACAGCCACCACTGTCAAGCACAAATTTACTACAGTATACTGTAGTAAATTTGTCTGATTTTTAGAATCTAAAGTAAAGAAACAGAATAAGTTCAACCCACTTAACTTTAGCGGCCGCTAAAGTTAAGTGGGAAATAAATTAATAAATATAGAATAATTTTTCCTTGGCGGTTTAACCGCCAAGGATTTTTCAAATTAATAATAGTTACGTAATCGGTTTATCTTATCATGTTGCCTAATCTTCTCATGCGCCTTGGCTTCAATCTGTCGTATACGCTCGCGAGTAACACCAAACTCTTTGCCCACTTCCTCCAGTGTATGTGTCACACCATCAACAAGCCCATGACGAAGTTCCAAAATTTTTCTTTCTTTTTCCGGAAGGTCGTTTAAAATCTCTTTGACTTGATCTGAAATAATGCGTCTGGATGCTTCCTGCTCAGGAGAGAGAATCTTTTCATCCGCTAGAAAATCCCCTAGTTTAGATTTGCTTTCATCGCCGTCCTCACCTATCGGACTTTCAAGAGAAAGCGTGCTCTGGTCGATTTTCTCTATTGTATAAACCTTATCAACCGGCAAATTCATCTCCACAGCAATCTCTTCTGGCAATGGATCACGGCCTAGGTCTTGCGAAAGCCTTCTCACAACCTGTTTGTATTTGGCGATAGTCTCCACCATGTGCACGGGCACTCGTATCGTGCGCGACTGATCAGCCAAGGCACGAGTGATGGCCTGACGAATCCACCATGTAGCGTAGGTTGAAAACTTGTAGCCCTTTGTCCAGTCGAATTTGGAAACAGCTTTGAAAAGTCCGAGATTGCCCTCTTGGATAAGATCAAGAAGTGTCAAGTCTGGACTTCGGTTGGCGTACTTTTTGGCGATGGAAACCACGAGGCGCAAGTTGGCACGAGCAAGCAGGTTTATAGCTTCTACATCGCCCTTCTCTATCCTCTTTGCTAGCTCTTTTTCCATACCACCGGAAATGAGTTGATACTGACCAATTTCTTTCAGATACATTTGTATAGAGTCGTACGATCCTTCGGTATTTCGCCCGTAGCTATATTTTTTATTAGCTGGGTCATCTGCGGCCGGAGTTTCTAGGAGCCCTCCACCCTCGAGCACATCTATGCCACTTCCAGAAAGTTTCTCATAGAGTTCATCAAGAAATATAATATCGTCTTCAACCGTTGGAAATTCTTTCAAAATCTCATCAAAGGTAATGTAACCGCGCTCTTTACCCTTTGACATTAGTCGCGTCATGCCCTGATCTTGTTTATCTGCCTTTCCACTTTTGGAAGTTACTTTTTTCTCACTTCTGGCGGCATTCATGGCCAGTGAAGATTTATTTTTCTTTTTGGTACGAATCTTCGGCACAACAAATTTCTTGCGCTTCTTTGCTTTTTTCACTTTTTTCGCTACTTTTTTAGTAGACTTCTGTGATTTAGCGCTATTCTTTTTTGATTTAATCTTCTTCATTATTTTTACTTTCATACTTTCTACTTTCACACTTTTTTGCTCTTAATCTCATTAATCCTCTGTGAAATCCTCTGACATTCCTCTAAATATTTCGCTATCTGGCCCACATCTTTTAATTGTTCTGCTTTTTGGAGATTAATCATGGAAACAGCGAACTCTTCTTTCAAATATTCTTCCTCCAATCCAAAAAGGAGTTCCTCTACATCTTTTACTAAATTAGTTTTACCATTATAGTACGATTCTATCTCAAATAGTAGTGAGTCTTTCTCTTTTTCATACCTATTTTGAAGTTCTATAATTCTCTGTCCAAAAATTTCATTAGCTCTTTTTTCTAGCACATCAATATCGACCTCTGGCTGTGAACTTTTGTTTGTTTTTTGCCATGCGATAATTCCATAGATTTTTCTCTCGATAGATTCCGTACGATTAACCGGAGATGGTTTTTTAGCCCTATTATCTGTTACTACACCCGTACTGCCAATTTGTTTCAAATCATCCCATAAAGCCTCTTCTTTTATAAACGTCTTTTGAGCGATGCTTTTTATAAAATGTGACTGCTCTATGCTACTTGGCAATATGGAAACGTAAGGCAGAACGTTTTTCTGAATTTCTTTACCCAACTCGCGAGGCGGAAGTTTCTTCTCTAGGAGCGTGTCTGTGTAGAAATCTATGATGTGCTTGGCGTTCTTGAAACAGGTTTTTAATTTTTCTAAATCGTCCTTTGCCAGATCAGCCGGATCCTTGCCCTCGGGGAAAGAAGCTAGTTTCAGTTCCATGCCAAGAGAAAGAGCCATTTGCGAACTTCTGTTTGATGCAGAGAAACCAGCCGAATCGGCATCATAAGCCATGATGATGCGGTTCGATAATCTGCGCAGTTTGATAAGGTGGTTTTCTGTCAGTGCTGTCCCCGACGATGCTACTGTGTTTGTAATACCAACCTGATGGAGCATTATGAGATCCATCTGACCTTCGACTAGAACGGAATAATCTTTTAGCCTTATATCTTTCTTGGCCTTATCCAGCCCAAACAAAACTTCTGATTTGTTGAAAAGCGAAGTTTGTGGAGTGTTCAGATATTTTGGTTGACTTGCCTGCCCCGTACTGAGCTCTGCTCTATTACTGGGGTCATCTGGAACGAGTATTCGACCGGAAAATCCGACAACTCTCCCCGATGAATCATTTATAGGAAATGTTATTCGTCCTCGAAATGTGTCGTAGTAGCTGGATTGTGTTCCGTCTTTCCTCTTTATCAAACCAACTTCCAACATGTCTCCTTCTGTCACAGACCGCGACAAAAGATATTCGAACAAATCCCTCCACTCGGGCGGAGCAAAACCAATTCTGAATTCTTTTATTGTCTCATCGGTTACGCCACGACTATGGAGATATTTCAGAGCTTCCTTGTTCTCATCCAACTTTTTCTGGTAGAAAAATACAGCTAGTTCCAAAACAGAATGCAGACGTTGTTTTTCTGTTTTATCACCGCTGTTGTACTGCTCCAACACAACTCCCGCTCTGTCCGCCAAAACCTTGAGAGAGCCAATGAAATCAAGCCCCTCAAACTCCTGAACAAAAGTGAATATGTCACCTTTGGCTTGGCAACCAAAACAATAGTAACTTCCTCTGTCAGGCGAGACAAAAAACGACGGAGTCTTTTCGTTGTGAAAAGGACACCTGCCTTTGAAATTCGCCCCGGCTTTTTCCAGTTTTATATACGAGGAAACAAGCGAGACAATATCTATTTTTGATTTGATTTGATCGACTGATGAGGACATGGATTAAAAATTTCTAATTGACCTAATTATTCTAATTTCTAAATAAATCCCAACATACAAATTCCAATTGATTCATTGGAACTTGGTTATTATTTAGGTTAATTAGAATAATTAGAAATTAGGTTAATTACTGAAATCGATTCCTATCTTCATACACCACAGGTCGGGTCGCTCTCATTTCGGCAATCATCGCCGCTTTCTTGCTCCCCTTGAATCCAGTACCGGCCGGAATAAGTCGTCCTAGAATAACGTTTTCCATCAACCCGGAAAGTTGGTCAGCGTTACCCTTGATAGCGCTTGAGATAAGCATTCTCGTTGTGTGTTGGAAGGAAGCCGCCGCCAAGAAACTCTTTCGAGAAAGTGAAACATCAGTAATACCCATAACCACTCCTTCGGCTTTGGCCTCTTCTTTCCCTTCAGTCTTCAATCGATTATTTTCTTCAACAAAGAATGCTTCCTCTACAATATCTCCCTCTAGAAAAACGGAATCCCCGGGGGACTTCACTCTCTTTCGTGAGAACATTTGTCTAACGATAGTTTCAATATGTTTTCGAGAAACGGTTTCTCCCTGAAGTTCGTACGGCTTGTTGATTTCGTGAATAATATAGTCAATAGTTTTATCTCGTCCAGCAAATTTGAAGAGCTCATCAATGTCAGCCGAACCGTCCGTAATCATTTGGCCTTTTTTGACTTCATCCCCGACTTTGACCAAAACTGTTCGGTTGAGAGAAATCGAGTATTCGATCTTGTCTTTTGTTTTGGTTCTATCTTCCAGGTTTGGAGTTATAACAATAACTTTTTCCTTGTCCGTAACGCGTATTTCCGAAATAGTGCCTCCAACAGAACAGACGATAGCCGGATTTTTTGGTTTTCTTTTTTCAAAAAGCTCCTCCACACGAGGCAAACCCTGAACAATATCTCCGGAAACCAAAGCTGCTCCAGCGTGTTTGGTATTCATAGTTAGTTGTGTTCCCGGCTCTCCAATAGCTTGTCCGGCCACAGTACCCACGGCTTCACCAAGTTCAACAACTTTATTTTTACCCAAATCAACACCATAACATTTGACACAGATACCGTTTAAAGTCTTGCACGAAAGCGGCGATCTAACAGAAACGGAACTGACTCCGGAGTTTTCAATTTCTAGAGCTTCTTTTTTCGTCACCAAATGATCCTTTTTGAACAAAACCTTGCCGTCCTTGGCCACAACATCGGCCGAAAGAAACCTACCCTTTATATGTTTTGCAATGGGGATCTCTATGCCGGAGATTGCGTGCTTGTCTATTATTACACCTTCTTTTGTGCCACAGTCCTCCTCTGTGATAATAGTGTCCTGAGCCACCACGAACATTTTTCGAGTAAGATATCCGGATTTAGCCGTATTCAGAGCTGTATCGGTCAGACCCTTTCTACCACCGTGAGTTGTGATGAAATATTCAAGGGGTGTTAATCCTTCCTGCGAACAAGATATGATTGGGAATTCAATAGTCTCTCCGGCATTGTTTGCGATAAGTCCAATCATACCGGCCATCTGTGTAATGTTTGACATCGTTCCTCGAGCCTTGGAAAGCACCATATCGCTCACGGAACCATTTTTCGGCAAGGTCCCTGGCATTAGTTTTTCCAAATCGGCTTTAGCTCCATGCCAAATCTCTATAGTTTGCCGCAATCTTTCTTCTTTAGAAATAAGTCCTTGGTTGAAATGCTCCACAACAATGTCCGACTTTTCTTTTGATTTTAATATAATATCTTTCTTGCCTTCCGGAATAACTATGTCATCAATACCCCAAGTCACACCGGAGTGAGTAGCATACTTAAAACCAAAAGATTTTATTTTGTCTATGATGTTTGGCACATTTTCAATACCATATCTGTCAATAAGATCATCAACCAAAAGAGACATCTTCTCTCGGTTGATCTCATTGTTCATGAATGGATAATCTCGAGGTAAGATGGAATTAAATAAAAGCCTTCCCACTGTTGTCTCGAAAAGTTTTCCATCAAACTGTCGATATCTGTCATTTTCTGGCGCTAGAATTTTTACCTTTGCACGGAAAGACAAAGCCCCGAGATCATAGGCCGTTATAGCGGCATTTGGAGATGAGAAAAATTTGCCCTCTCCCTTTTCTAGGGCAATTTCTTTTGTCATCCAGTAACAACCTAGTACGATATCCAGCATTTTGGCCGAAACAGTCGGATCTCCAGAACCAGGTTTCAAAATGTTTTTGTCAGAGGCCATTATTTCTCGAGCTTCCATTTGAGCTTCGTCAGAAAGTGGCACATGAACGGCCATCTGATCACCATCGAAGTCGGCGTTGAAAGCCGAACATACTAGCGGATGAACCTGGATAGCGTTTCCTTCAATAAGAACCGGACGAAAAGCCTGAATGCCCAGTCTGTGCAAAGTTGGTGCGCGGTTCAAAAGAACAAATCTTGTCGAAATAACCTCCTCTAAAATTGCCCACACTTCAGGAATTCCATCCTCTATGAGCTTCGATGCTCCGCGAATGTTATAGGACAGTTCTTTCTGCAAAAGTTGCGATATAACAAAAGGCTTGAAAAGCTCGAGAGCCATATGCTTTGGCAAACCACATTGATTCAAGTGGAGATCAGGGCCGACCACGATAACAGAGCGTCCAGAGTAATCAACCCTTTTACCCAAAAGGTTTTGACGGAAAATACCGCGTTTGCCTTTGAGATTGTCGGCGATGGATTTTAGAGGTCGTCTTTGTGACTGATTTATAGCGCCCGAGGCTGAACCGTGCCTTATGGAGTTATCAATCAAAGCATCAACCGCTTCTTGCAATATTCTTTTCTCATTTCGCAAAATAACATCCGGGGCGGAAATTTCTTTCAATTTTTTCAATCGATTGTTACGATTTATTACTCGCCTGTAGAGGTCGTTAACATCACTGGTTGCATATCTTCCTCCATCGAGTGGCACCATAGGACGAAGAGCTGGTGGCATAACAGGAATATTTGTCAAAAACATCCATTCCGGTCTTATACCAGAATTAATCATGGCACATATGACACCGATTCTTTTATTTATTTTTACTGACTCAAGGCTACTTGCTTTTTCCAGTTCAGTCTTCAGTTGGGAGAGGAGTTTATGAAGGTCGATTTTTTTGAAAATGTTATAGATAGCTTCAGCTCCTATAGACGCTTCAAACATAGTCCCGTATTTCATGCCAAAGTTGTAATATTCCACCTCATCCAGAACTCGCCCCTCTTGGATAGATTCGATTTCCCTCTTGGCGTTGAGAAGCATTTCTTTGACTGCCTCTTTTGTCTTCTCATCCTGAAGTGACTTCACTTTGGACTTGTACTCAGAATCAAGATCCTTCAAATACCGAGTGCGATCCTCCTCGGAAACTTTTGTGATTATATAACCGGCAAAGTATATGACTTTTTCAATGTCCGCTGTTGGAATACCTAGAACGAGGTTTATCCTGCTTGGCATCGATTTCAAAAACCATATATGAGAAACCACTGTAGCCAACTCAATGTGACCCATTCTTTCTCGTCTAACAATAGAGCGTGTAATTTCCACTCCACATTTTTCACAAATAATTCCCTTGTAACGGATACCCCGATATTTACCACAGTAACACTCATAGTCTTTGTCCGGACCAAATATTTTTTCATCAAACAAACCGTTCTTCTCACTTCTTTGTGTACGATAGTTTATGGTTTCCGGTTTTGTTACTTCACCAAAAGACCACTCCCTTATCCTCTCAGGACTTGCTATTTTCAGAGCTATGGTTTCAAAATCGTTTGAACTTTCTGCGTATTTTGATTTGATCATGATGTTGAATAAATTTCCAATTTTTAATTTTTAATTTTTATTGAATTTGCAATGTTTCAATTTCTAATTTTGAAAATTAATTCATTGTTATTTGAAAATTGATTGTAAATTGTAAAATTGATAATTGAAAATTACGTTATCTTCTCCTCCTTCGACCCTTTCTTTATCTGCACATCAAGTGCTAGTCCGCGAAGATTGTTCAGAAGCACATTAAACGAGGCTGGAGTGTTAAGCTGTGTTATTGGCAGACCTTTAACTATTGCATCAAAGGCAGCCGAGCGACCAACAATATCGTCTGATTTGATAGTTAAAATTTCCTGCAAAGTATGCGCCGCTCCGTGACCGAGAAGAGCCCAGACTTCCATTTCTCCAAATCTTTGACCTCCGTTCTGTGCCTTTCCACCAAGTGGTTGCTGGGTAATAAGAGAATACGGCCCGATAGAACGCATGTGGATTTTATCTTCAACCATGTGGTGAAGTTTAATAATGTACATGTATCCGACGGCAACATCCCTCTCAAAGGCTTCGCCCGTTCGACCATCAAAAAGTTTTATCTTGCCACTCTCGGGAAATCCCGCTTTCACAAGCTCCGCTTTGATTTCTTGCCCCGTTGCTCCGATAAAAGGCGGAACTATTGCTTGATAACCGAGAGTATGAGCGGCAAGACCTAAGTGAAGTTCCAATATTTGCCCCAAGTTCATGCGGCTTGGCACACCGAGCGGAGTCAAAATCACATCAACAGGAGTTCCATCAGCCATATAAGGCATGTCCTCCTCTGGAAGTATTCGCGAGATGACACCTTTGTTTCCATGTCGTCCAGCCAGTTTGTCACCAACTGAAACATTTCGCAGTTGAGCTACCTCAATATGTATTCTTTTTATAATTCCGGAATCAAGTTTGTCGCCTTTTTCTCGGGAGAAAATCTGAACCTTTATGATTCGTCCACGCTTTCCACCCTCCATTCTCTTTGATGTATCTTTTACATCGTGAGCCTTTTCACCGAAGAGACTACGCAAAAGTCTCTCCTCTGGTGTTAGTTGTGTCTCGCCCTTTGGAGTAATCTTTCCCACCAAAATATCTCCAGATCTGACCTCAGCGCCGACTCTGACAATTCCATCTTCAGCAAGATTTTTCAGTTTACTTTCACCTACGTTTGGAATATCGCATGTCGTTACTTCTGGACCGAGTTTCGTATCACGCACATTTACAACAAACTCTTCGATGTGGATAGATGTGAACTTGGAATCTTTGACAACTCTTTCAGAAAGAATAATAGCGTCTTCGTAGTTTGAACCACCCCACGACATGAAAGCCGTAAGCATGTTTTGACCTATGGCGGACTGACCATTTTGACTTGCGCTTGTGTCCGCTAGGATATCACCCAACTTTACCTTGTCTCCCACATTTACACTCGGTCTCTGATGAAAAGCGGTGAAACCATTTGTTCGTGAAAATCTGACTAAGTTGTGAACTATTTCTTTTCCTTTACTATTTTTTACTGCTACTTTCAAACCATCGGAGTGTGTCACTGTGCCCTCTTCTCCCGCTATAACAAGGCGTCCAGTATCACGAATAGCACTCGTTTCCATACCAGTTGCCACAAGAGGCGCCTCTGGAACGATACAAGGAGTTGCCTGTTTCTGCATGTTTGATGCCATCAGCGCTCTGTCAGTTTTGTTGTGGTTTAGAAAAGGAATCATAGATGTGGCGATAGAAAAAGCCTGACTTGTAGAAACATCCATAAAATCAACCTGATCTTTTGGCACAGCTCTTGGCTCACCTTCTTTTCGTACTTCCACTAGGGCCACAGTTATTTTGCCAGTTTCGTCTACCGGAGTAGCGGCGTGAGCGATAGCGTATTCCTCCTCTTGGGAAGCGTTTAGATAAACTATCTCGTCTGTCACTTTTCCGCTTTTTACTTTGGCGTATGGGGTTTCTATCATTCCGAAAGCGTTGATTCTAGCGTAAATAGCCATACGCAAAACCAGTCCAATGTTCGGACCTTCTGGTGTGTGGATTGGACAAAGTCGGCCATAGTGAGAAGTGTGGACATCACGCACTTCAAACCCAGCCCGAGTACGGTTCAAGCCTCCCGCGCCGAGGGCAGAGAGTGTTCTCAAGTGTTCTATTTCGGCCAAAGAATTTTCCTGAAGCATAAACTGTGAAAGCTGGTTGGTTGTAAAAAATTCTTTTATACGAGCTTGAAGTGGGCGAGGAGCCACAAACTGTACGGGTAAAGTGACGTCCGTATCAATAGTAGACATTCTGTTCTGGATATTTCGCTTGATCTGGGCCATTCCCTTGCGGATGTTTTGCTGGAAAAGTTCTCCGACAAATCTGACGCGCCTTGTGCCGAGGTGATCGATATCATCCTCTACTGCATGCGGAGTATTGTTTAGAAGTGCGATATGAGAAACAATAGTAACAACGTCTTCGAGTGATAAAGTTTTTCGTTTCAGCTCCGCCTCTGTCATCTTTTTATTAAACCTCTTGTTGAACATATGTCGTCCGACAGGAGACAGATCATAGCGATCTCCTCCAAATATAGAATCAATAAATTCTTTGGCGTTCTCTGCTGTGGCCAAGTCACCATCACGCAATCTTTTGTGTATTTCAATATAGGCCTCGTCAATACTTTTGCCGTGATCTTTCAAAAGAGTTTTTTCTATAGCCGCCGTAGCAAATTTATCACCTTCGAAAAGTTTTTTTATAGCCCCATCATCTTTTGCCCCCAAGACACGCAAGAGAGTGGTGCCAGGAAACTTTCTTTTGCGATCAATGCGAACGAAAATCATACCATCTGCGTCAGACTCAATCTCCACCCATGCTCCCCTAGAAGGTATAATCTTAGCCCCAAAAAGTTTACGGCCCTTGACTTCACTGGCTGTAAAGAAAACACCGTAGGATCGGGCCAGCTGAGGAACGATAACCCGCTCTATGCCGGAAATTATGAAAGTACCGTGAGAAGTCATCAGAGGAAAATCCGCCATGAAAATCTCCTGCTCTTTTTCTGTGCCAAGAATATGATTTTTTAGCCTTACCTTGACTTTCAGTGGTGCTTCGTATGAAAGCTTGTTGTCCTTTGCATAGTACTCGTCGTACTTGGCTTGGGCTAGTTCAAAGCCAGTAAAATCCAAAGTGAACTTTTTCTCCGAATAATCTTTTATGGAAGAAAACTCGGTGAAGACCTCTGAAAGACCTTTCTCCGTGAGCCACTTGAAAGAGTTCAGTTGAGATTCGACAAAGTTCGGTGTCGGTAAAAGCGGCTTCTTGAAGCGACTGAAAAACTTCTGCGGACGTACTCCTGTTGCAGATGGTAAATTTTGCATAAAAAATTTATGTTTTTAATAAATAAAAGAAAACAAAAACACAAAACAGACCTTCCCCAAGGTCTATTTTGTTTGTGTTATTTTGTTAGCGATTGAAACGCAAAATATTCTAAAAACTTACCCGCCTATAATTTCTAAAAATTTACTGCGAAATTCCGACTCCCCAATCGGACAAAACTCAATCATATTTACCGAGCACTAATATCTTTTGGTGCTTGGTGAAGTCAAGTAGAGTATACACAAGGGGTTGTAACCTGTCAAATAATGTCAAATGGGTTATCCACAGTAGTAGAAGTCTGTCTAGCACAGATTTACTGTGCATAAAATACAGATGCCAACTTCACTGCGGGACTAGCCCCAAACCATTGACTTTTTTACACCCATACATTAGACCAGAAATTACTTATGAACTCTGTTGTAGATAACAGCAAAGACCGATCCAACCACATAACCCATAACGCAAGCAATCACGACGAGCATTATCCCGCGACCGAGATTAAAAGCTTGAACCGTGTATGGATTGTTTAGAGAATGCATGCTTAAGACAAAATCCAAATACCCCTGTGCCCATCCTAGAGCGATCATAACCTCCCAAACCAAATGCACTAGACCAGCAAACGCACCTAACGTCATTCCCACTTTATGTTGATTCATTTTGTGTTAGAACTTCCAAATCTAGCACTCACTCGTCTAAAATAGAAAAATGATTGTCATCGTACGACATGTACGTCTCCAATCTATTTTTCTATTTTATACGCGACCTTGTCTCAGATTTGGAAGTTCTTGTGACTAACTGATAATGTGTTAATTATATCATCTCAAGGGAATTTGTAACCCTCCGATATCAACAGTTAATCTCATTGATTTTTGATCTCGAAAACTTTTTTCTTTGAAGAAGCGCCAGAAACTAGTCGAATTTCTGAAAATGAGACCTTGAAATACTCTGCCAACGCTTTCATTATTGCCTCATTGGCTTTTCCTTGCCGTGGTGGCTCTTTTACAGACACGCTATAAAACTCCTCTTCATCATCCCCAAGTGGCAAAAGTCTTGCCACA
This sequence comes from Minisyncoccota bacterium, assembly GCA_036517395.1. Taxonomy (GTDB): domain Bacteria; phylum Patescibacteriota; class Minisyncoccia; order Phycocordibacterales; family DATDWN01; genus C7867-006. The sequence goes on along the minus strand of DATDWN010000010.1, from coordinate 44,101 downwards.
GGCGGAACCACTTTATTCTCCCTAGCCCCCGCCTTAGCTTTAACAAATATTTTCATATTATTAGAAATCAATCTCTCCAAAATCCATCTGTTCTGCAGGAATGCCTTTTAATACTCCATACTTAGCAACGATTTGCATCATATTTTTATCACTACGATCAAACTGAAAGATTCTTCCCCCTTCACCATCATCAGCTCCAAAAGCGACAATCATTTTGTTCTTATCATCAACTTGGTATCCGTCCATATACCAAGGAACATCTGGGTCGTCGTAATGTTTTATCATTAACTTCTGTAACTGTTCTACCTCATCTAGTGTAACCACTACTTCGTCAATACTTATCCACTCATCCCGATCATATTTTTCAATAATGACAGCGTTCAGCTGATCCAGTACAGTAGGATCGGTAAACGCTCCACGTATAACTCTCATTTTGTATCTGACCATGGGATATTTATTCTAATTCAAATGTTCCTTTTGCTAATTCCATAAACTTACTTTTTGTCCCTGGAGTTTTTTCATAATGCATTGGGATAATTTTGCCAATCCCTTTGAACTTCTTGGCAAAATCAAAAGCCTCTTCCGGACCAAATGTATAAAAAATTCCGACTGGTATAAGTGCAAAATCAACTTCAAGACTACTCACATCCATACCTGACTCATAAAACATATCCCCAGCAAAATAGACAGTCCGCCCATCTGCTTTCATCAAAAAACCAAAGTTCTCTTTTGGTCTCATTGAAATATTTGTCCCATGATTAACATCAAAAAGTTCCACACTAATCTCTCCGATTTTAACACTATCCCCAACCTTAACTCTTTCTACTTCAATACCATTACCTCCTTCTCCCCACAAATCCACACATTCCTGATTTAAGTAAAGTTTTTTAGCACTAAGTGCTTTTATCTGTTCAGGTGAAAAGTGATCGCCGTGCAGATGCGAGACCAGCATTGCATCTACCGCTACACCCTCTAGCTTTTCGACAGGAGTATATGCTCCAATATCAAAAGCCAACCGAAATCCAGCATCAGTCTCCAACACAAACCCCGATTGTTCATATTTTGTTAGTTTCATATTTCTAATGATAAGTTATGAAGTATTTTAGTAACCATTTGGTATTGATCTTTTAAATCGTCTTTGACCGACTGAAGACTGACAATACTCCATTTTTCCTCTACTTTTTGTGTGAGTAATGCGACCAAATCCTTTAGCGGCATGTCTCTTGTATATCTTAAAGCTATAACAAAACCTCTCATCGAAGCAAATTTATAACAATCTGCATTGCAACAAATTTCAGATTCAAGAGAATAAAATTTCTCAACACCATGATGCTCCAATATGCAATGATATATATTATCTTTTTCTTTTATTGATAAAGAAGATTGATTCAATAATTCCTTCGCTTTTTCAAGTGACATGCTGACGTGATCATTCAGTCGTTTAGCCTTTACAGCCTGCCCAACCATGCAATCCATGAGTAGTGTACTTGCTTCAATAATATCCACATTCACATTGAGTCTCTTGGCCAACTCGATACCTTTTTCCACAGCTAAATCAACCTGTGCTTTTGCTGGAATTCCAGTTTTCTCAACTTCACTATACATCAGCCTTCTAGCTTCAATTAAAAATTGATCCATATTTTTATATTACCACATTTTATACTTGACATTTATATTCATTCATATATACTTTTGTTACAAAGTGCCGAAAGGCTCCGAGAAATCCCGCAGAGATGTGGGATTTCGATTACTCCAAAAATCCTCTTAATTTGCATTTTATTTCTGTAAAATTACCTGATGAAATATCATATAACTTTCTTTTTAATCTTTTGACACTAACCAACTTTAACTGAGCAAGGATAACAGAAACTTTTTCTCTATTCGGATCTGTAAAATTGTAGTAGAAATCAAACTTTTTTTGTTTAGTTGAAAGTGAAGTACACCAAAACATGTGGTTATTAAACTTTTTAACTACTAATATCGGCCTGGAAAAGTTAGCCCCACTTCCATTTTGTTCAAATCCAATGTTTTTACCAAGTGAAGACATCCATACTTCACCCTCCTGTGGAAAAAAATTGGGTATATCTGAACCAGATTGAATCTTTTTCTTCAATCTGTTCCATACATCGTATTCCTTGCTCTCATTATCTATCATCAATATTTCCTTATCACCCCCTTAACAATCGCCGCAACTTTTAGGTCATACTGCGGATATATAGGTGAGTAATTTTTATTCGCCGGTTTTAGGTAAATCAAATCGCCCTTTTTTTTGAAATATTTCATAGTCCAACCACCATCAACCTCGGCTATAACTATATCGCCGTCTTTCGGATCGCCTCGCCTCTCGGCCAGAACCAGATCACCTTCTCTTATCCCTTCATCTATCATCGAATCCCCCTTTACCTCCAGCAAATATGTTGAGCCTTGTTTGCTCCCACCAACCAGATACTCGTCTATGCTCAGTGATTCCGATCTATCTTCATCCACGCTTGTCGGAAACCCAGCCTCGACAAGACCGAGAAGCGGTATCGCTCCAAATATTTTTATCGGAGTAAGTCTGCCTTTGGAATCTTTGTCCACCACTTCATCCTCCACCAGCTTGTTTATAAGTTTGTAAACGGCGTTCTTCGATTTGAACCCAACCATATCCATGATTTCTTTATACCCAGGCATGCGCCGATGCTTCTGGTAGAAAGAGGTGATTTTATTTTTCTGTACTATGTATTTTTCTTCTGACATGTTTTTATGAAATTTTTCAAATCTAAATTATTGAAAACGATCTCGACAGCCAACCACTACCAACACTCGACTCTCGTCTAATCCTCGACAAGTTAGAGAGAACAAACTTGTGCCTCTTTGCCTCCCGACTGTATGACAAGCCTCGCAATATTCTCCTATCTATCACATCGTTCAAAACTTCTAACTCCTTCCTCAATGTTTTTTCTAAATTGTTTTTGGACATTTTATTTTGTGTTAGTTTTTATATAAATACAGTTTAGTGAACGCTGGTTCACCTGTCAATAAAGAAACTGTGGATAACTTTATCCGCACACCAACTCTGGCATCGTTGCATCTGTGTCAAAATTATAGTGTAATCAAACAATGACCAACTGACATTTGTCGCTTAAATTATCAACATTAGCAACGGAAGACACAATGCCAGAGTTGGTGTGCGGACATGCATGACAAAAGGCCGATCCGCGATGGACCGGCCTTTGAATGAGCATGGCACGGGATTTACTTTACCCCTTGCCTCCACCACCCCCACCGCCTGTTACGGCGACGTTGGGTAGCTTGACGCAGACCTCCTTCAGGTCTGCTTTGACCTGCTCGACCTCGTAGGCCGAGCTGATCTGGATCGTCCCGCAGAACGATCCGCCGAACTGTGCTGTCGGGCTCTGAGGCGTCCAGAACCATCTCTCCACCCAGACACCATTGCCTTGGGGTCCTTGACCAACCTCGGCATAGACCGGAGTCATACCATACTCGGCTTGAACCGCTGTCCATGCCGAGCCCCTGAAGGTGAAGTTGACGGAGACGGTCTCCGTCCAGTTCTGGCGCATCCAGAACCCGACGGCCGTCACGCGGTCGTTCACCCGCCAGGCATAGGCCTGACTGGTCGCGAAGCCACTCTCGTACATCTGGACCGCCTGCACCTGCTGGTTTGAGGTCCCGTCCAGACTGATCTGAACAGGGTTAGCCAGGTGATGGACAAAACCCTTGGCCTCGCCACGTAGGTCGATAGTCCGCCACGCGTCGTACTTGTTGTCCGACTGTGGGAGAGACGAGTTCGGGATGCTGTAGTTCCCATCTTTCCGAACGCAGTCCGTCGTCTTGCCCGACTCGCACGGCCCGAATTTCTTGGCGGTCGCATGGTCGGCGAATGGCTGTCCACTCTGTCCATCGGGTCGCACGATCGACACGACGAGGGACGCGCCGGGAATCGGGTTGCCCCAGTAATCCTGGACACGTCCCTGAATCCCCGTCGGCTTGATCGAGATGATGTCCATCGCAACTGGCGAAATGATGCCCGGCTGCGACGTCCCCGTGGGCGCCGTCGGAACCGACTGCGCGAACGTCGACGAAACCGAGATGAGAATCGCGATCAGAAAAACTACGACGAACCGGAGTGTTTTCATACCTTCTCCTAAAAACTCGCGAAATACCCCATTTCTCCATGAAATGAGCCGTATTTCGCAATCTGTTGAATATTCTATCACACTCTATTGTTTATGTCAAATGAAATATTGACTTATACAATTAGACATGTTGTCACTATAAATGGAAAAGTGCTCGTGCTTTTGTGACCTAGGCCACGCAAACACGAGCACTCTCCCCAACGACACCTCATCGACTCACCTCCCGCCGAGCGAGCAACCCCGCTTTCTGTTTGGCCTTGGTCACGAGAAGACTTTCAGCCCTATCGATTCGTTGCGCCAGACTGTTCACCTGCAGGGGGTTGCAGGTCGCGCGACCCTGGAGTTCCTCGAGGTGGAAGTACCCATCCTCAATGAACGCCTTGATCACCACTGTCGAGTCAGTGAGACTTAGTCGCAATAGAGCGGCTGCAGTCTCAGCGAGTTCACCGCGCACATGTCCACCCACGGCAATCACCTCCTTCGGTGGGCTGACTTTGGTTAGTTGGGGCTAGAACATCTGCCCGTAGAATAGCATATACGATAAAAAATGAAAACTGTTTTGAAATTTGAAAACTGCTAGTGAATGTACTTCTTTTTCTCAGTCTCAAGCATTCCTACCAATTCCGTGATAGCTTTTTGCTCCAGCGGGTTTTCGGTTTTACTCAAATCAAAATTCAAACTGATAATACTACTGTTAAGAATCTGAAGCGCGATTTCTGGATGGCGGCTAAAATCAGGATCCTCTCCAAAAGCTTTGACATCTTTCGCCTTCAAATAAATAAGAACTTTTGGGATTGCCGGGTCACTCGGACCCATTTCGTCCAAACGCAGAAATGGTCTCTGACGCAGTTCGTCTAATTTTTTCTCTCTGAAACTTTTAATAGTGCTAGTAGTAATTTGCGGAGCCATGGCTGGTTTGCCATCATAATAAACCACCGCATCTATTATCTGTTTCGGTCCAATATCAGTTGTCCCCTCATCCTCAGTTGCTGTGGAAAAACGCGCATCAAAACCACTGGCATTGAAAAAATTAACAACCACTTCCTCAGCTGGAAAACCCTGCCCCTCAAGCCCCATATCCCCGCCCGACCCAGCATCCAAATGATTAATGTATCTTTCTTCTATTCCCATATCCTATAACTTTACCACCACAGCCTTATTTATCCAATTATCTAAAATTATCTAAAATTTTATTTGGGCCGAATATTTAGACTAGATTTATCAGCATCCTTACATAAGACCTTTATATTATCAATTCCGTTTTTTTCAAATTCTTTTAGATACATATCCACCCTCTTGGCCACAGCATCCATAAACATACTGGACGGCAATTCATCTTCTGAAAGTCCAGTTCCATCTTCAATCTCCATGCTGATATCTCTGTCCGCGAGCATATGAGCTAAATGATGAAACATCTCTCCTTGGGCGTAATTGAAAATGTTCTCAAAAACTTCCTCCTCCACTTCATCAAACCAATCGGCTTCATTTTCTTTCACTTTGCCAAAACCAAATTTTTCTCCCTGTTGCATAATATAGTCACCTAAACCAGTCGGATCTAGATAGGGCATGGCTGAGGACTGTTTTATCAAAGCGTATATGCTAATGGCTCGAAACAGTTCCTTGTATTGCTCTCTAGTAAACAAAATTGGCTGAAGAGATGAGTTGTTGTTTTGTTGTTGATCTAGTTTTGCTTTCATCGGTTTTGGATTAATTTTTTAGATTATAATAATCATTCCGACATTCTCAAGAATGTAGGAATGATTTTATAAACGGAACAAATCTTTTTCCATATGGCGAAAGGGAGTGTATAACATGTCTTCCTTGATATTTTTTATTCAGAAGACCCGCATGGACCAGTCGTCTGGTATGTTCGGAAACAGTTTTAATATTTTTACCCAAAGTGTCAGCGATACCCTCCACAGTCATATCGGGGTTTTTAGAAACCAAAACTAAAATATCTATCCGACAATGATTAGCCGCCCCTTTGAAATATCTCTCGCACTGCTTGGCGGTTTTCATACTTTTATAATAACACAAACTTTAAACTACATTACAAACAATGACATTCCGACATTCTTGAGAATGTAGGAATGTCATTGTTTTATTTTATAATTATCTAATTAACTTATGGATTTTAATACCCTTCGGATTGCCAGACTTTGAGAGATTCTATGGGGTAAACTAGCATAACTACATTTAGTGTCAGATTGTCCCGAATCCAGAAAAGACATCCGAGTTCCATCATGACAATCAGCACCACCGTCGCCCAAACGCGAGAATACCTTGCGATAACAAATCCTATCCCAGCCATGAGAACATCCGAAACAGAGTTCAGCACGCTGTCGCCAACATAACCTTGAGCGATTGTCGCCGCACGATAGCGGTCGATGATGATAGGAGAATTTTCCAAAAGCTCCCATGCCGCCTCTAAAACCAGAGCCATTATAAACCTGTATTTCACCGGAACCTTTCTCGCCACTAGCCACAGGAACCAGTAGAAAATCATCCCGTGAATAATATGCGAAAAAGAATACGCGTCCGCTACGCGCTGAGAGTTTTCACTACCCCAAATATTCCCATCCCACCAGCCAAACAGACCATCAGGACCAAGAAGCGCTCGCCCCGACCATGCTTCTATCCCACCCGTCACAGCCATAATCACAACCATCCCTACAATCACAACCCAATATTTTTTAACGAAATTGAATACAATATGCATAATTTCCATATTTTTTCTATAAATTAGACAACTTGATTAAAAACAGTCATGACGATTAGTAGTATAGAGAAAATTATGATACCTACCAGAAGGTAGTACCCTATTCTGTATTGCATAGAATTCTTTTTTAAAAAATTGTTAGATTTTGATTCTGAAATAATTTCGCCAAGCAATAAGCCCTTTGGGGTTATTCTAATTTTTTCTGGATATCCGCCAGGATTTTCAATGATTGTCTCAGCAAAACCTTTTATAACTAGATTTCCTGTTAAGTAGTACACTCTATCATTGTAATCCTTCTTAAAATCTTCAACCAATTCTTTATCAATCGAGATTTCTGGATTGTTCTTGCCAATGCCATATATTTCACGAATCCTATTACTATCAAAATACGAATAGAGATGCTGGTGTTCACCTGAGTATGCCCACAAAAGTATTATCTTTTCATGCTTCCAATATTCAATTTTTTTGGTCTCAAAAATACTATTCGGTGACAAATAATCATGCCACAATTTAAGTTTTTCATAATATCTAAATTTTATTGATGGTAAATCCATAAATTTTATTCTTTTTCGTGTTGCAAAGTTTCTTTTGTTTTCTTTTAAAAAATCACTCGTTTTCTTCTATAACCCTAATTACCACACCTTGTACATTCATTTCTTCATTGTTTGTAAACTTCAATGGTTTGTGAGTTGGGTTAGTCGAACATGGTTTTAAAACAACATAACCATTTTCTCTGTGATACTCCTTTATCGTAGCATCTTCTCCTATGAGGGCTACTACTTTGTTACCTTCATCTGGATGATAATCTTTTCTACATAAAACTAAATCTCCATCGTTTATACCAGCTTTATTCATAGAATCACCAGAAGTTTTTAAAACAAAATACTTTGAACCTCCTGACATGTAATCTTTTCTTACTAAGATCATTTCTTGAACGGTTGGATCTGCGTATAACAATTCTCCACATCCGACAGATTCAAACATTGGTAAGCTAATCATTTCAAAATCTGAGACAAATGGCGACACAATTTTTTTCGTCACATATTTATCAGTAGAAAGTGTTGTTTTGATTCTGTTCTTAAAATATTTTTCTGTTTCTTTGTCCGTAAAATATACATAACATCCTTTCATGCCTCTCGTCATAAGAGTGCGATAAGTATTTTTGATAATTGCATTAGCTTTCTTAATTGCAGCTTCTGGATTTTCTTTTAATTCTTTTCGATATCCTTTCAATGAAGCGTCGGTCTTTGCACGGTTATTTGGGTTAGTAATCACCTTTTCATTTCGCACAATAAAATCATCTCCAACTATCACCCCCACATAATCAACTTCAAGACCTTGGCATGTATGAATACACCCAACTTCATTTACAGATTTCGGTGAGATAATCCAAATATTTCCATCACTAGCGAGATTCCATTTCATGCCAAAATCATATTCTGGAATAAGAATGTCACTTAAACTCTTGTCCTTTTTACTAACCCAATCCCAACAATACCCCGCGACAAGTCGGGCTTTATTGTTTATCTTATTTTTTTCAAAAATTAAATCTCTCAATTCATTCGGAGAATCAACGACTTTAAAATCATATTCTATGCCATCTAATGTACTGTTAGCAGTATCTTCTACACCAAGAATGTTATCAAGCCAGGACAAATACCCGTCAGAACCATTGCAACGAAACTGTGATTCGAGTTTAAGATTTTGGACTTTTGCGCCAATTTTATTCGCCCATTTTTCAATTTCGTCTTTTTTCCCAATGTCATGCCATGTCACCTTCTGATCTTCATCAATAAAAAATACTGAAGATTTTGAAGCCTCTATTATTTCTTTTATTTGATTTTCACCAAGATTTTTAAACATACCAGACTTTTCGTTGAGTCTGTGAGCCTCATCCACAATAAGACAATCAAAAACATTTTGTTCACAATCTATATAAGAACCAGAGCCCGTGAACATATTTGAGATTTGTGTTTTTTTTAGTGTTCCTGTTAGTTTACTTTCGAATACGGCACGAGGAGCTGCATTTTTAGTTACATATTGAGTATTTAAACCAAGTTTGGTTATAGCAACAATCAAATTAACAGCCACAACAGACTTACCAGTACCAGGGCCTCCTTCCACGATTAAAACATTTTTATTGTAACTGCTAGATTTTCTTGCAAAAGATAGTGCAGTTTCATACACAATTTTTTGGTCATCTATCATTATAAACTCCTGATTACCCTTAATCATCAAGGCCATACTATCTGCGAGGTTTTTAGATGGACGGATTTCACCATTATCAATGCGATACATTATATTAGTCTTGTCTCCATGTTTTATAAACTTTGTAATAAAATCCTGAAGTTTCTTTTTTTCTCCTTTACAAAAAACTGGTGCTTTTTTTAAATAGTCATCGTAAAAAGAATTTTTCAGCACATCATCACTAATATAATTGTGTAGGTAGGCACATGGCTCTAATCCAATATTTTCATTGTAAACTGTCGCATTAAACCCCAACAATAGAGACGAGTAAGACCACGCTTGATATGATGGATGAAGTTCCTCACTGAGTCCTTGCTGGAAGCGAGTTAGAACCACAGCATCTTTTTCAGTAAGTTGAATATCGGTCCATTGTTTTAACTCAATGATAATTACCTTGTCATTATTATTATCATCCTGGCCAGTTATGATAAAGTCTATTCTATTTTTTGTTCTTGGTATTGAATACTCAATAGCTATCCCAGAATCTTTCGGAATAAGCTCATTATCGATAACATGATACATCGATCCAAGCGAATTTTTCCACGAAATGTACTCATTGTTTCCGACATTTTTATTTAGTTTTTGCTTTACAGATTCACGAATAATATCCTCAATACATCCACCAGAAACATCTTTCAAAAAGACTTCTTTTGTTGATTGATAGACTATCATAATTTATAGTTTGTTGTATTTCGTGTGCTTGCCCTTTGCTTTGGCTACAGGATATTTGTCTTCATTTATTTTAATTTTTTTCTCTAGCGCCTCTAACACATCTATTTTTAGATCGTTACTCATTAAAAGAACCCAGTACAAAACATCAGCTAATTCCTCTCCGATATCAGATTTATTCGTTATTATGTATTTTTCCATCTCCTCCTTACTTTTCCATTGAAAATGTTCCATGACCTCAGTAGCTTCAAGTACAAGCGACAAGGCCAAATCCTTTGGGTTATGAAATTGCTTCCAGTCTCGAGCATTGCGAAAATCTATTATCCTTTTTGTTAAAGCTTTTATATCTCTCATATTTCCACATCCTAACACAAAATTCAGCCTATTTGTAGGTCTATCGAGTCCTTTATTTGATAAAATTTTTTTGATCCTGTTTTTCTAGTTTTTGTATACCCTACTAAGCCGAGATATCTTTAATTCAAGTCTGTTTCTTAGAATAAGTTTTCATTTTTTCAAAATCACTGGCCGAGAGAAGAACGATGTAAGGTTTGCCGTATTTGGTTAAAACAAAGTGATTATTTTTTTCCTGTGCCTCTTCCACAATTTCAAACCAACGTCTACGTACTTCTGTGAGTGACATTATATTTCCTAGTCTCATATGTACATTATAGAGTACATCCACTATTTATGCAAATGTTCCTGTTGAAAACTATCTTTTTTTAGAGGAGAGAGATTTTTTGATGATTATGATGAGAGAGATTAGGAGAAAAAGGCCTAGGGAAAATAGCAGGATTACGGCATCAAACCAGCCAGAGACAACACCTGAAAAATCTCCACCGTGACCCTGATTTTGAATTACTACTGAGAGAAGGGCAAAGAGAGGCACATACCAAATGGCGAAGTTTTTCCAAGCAACAAAAACTTCATTTTGCATCTTATATGTAATAGCTGAAAGAACAAAAATTACAGGAAAAAGAAGAACGATAAAGCTAAATGATTCAATTAAATTTGTAGTTTGCACACACCAATTATGAGAATAGCAATAATCTACTGATGGAATAAATAACAACGCACCTAAAATTATTGTCCCAATAAGAGAAACTAACAAAATATTCTTTTTGTTCATAAATTTATTTAACAACATAATATCAATTTTATTTAAATATATCCACAAACCAGTTAACCGTTTTGTGGAATAATTTCATAAACCAAGAAAGAGATGCAGGATCGGAAGATATAACTTGAGCTGTTTGTCCAGTAGTAGAGCTTAGCTCACTATGGGGCTTCGCGCTTTCATGCTCGATTTGAGACTGAGTTGGTTTGGATTTGACTACCAAGGTCTGACCTTGAAGAGGATTCCGAAGGTCAGACCTTTGAAATACAACTGCGGTGCTTGTGGAAATAATTTGAGTCGATGTAGAAATAATGCTAGTACTAGTAGCGATATTTGTGCCTTGTGTTGATGTGGAAATTTGGATTTGGATATTTGGATTTTGTACAATAGGGCCATTATTGCCACCTCCCGAAGATACTGGTGCTGTCGGAGACGAAGTCGTAGATCCTGAGACTACAGTCGAAGGAATAGTATAAGTCACAATTCCCCCTATTATTGGAGCCAGGGAAATATCGACTGTTCCGTTATTATCAGAATCAACACTCAGATTTGAGAGTGTGCTTATATCACTAGCAACTGTCATGACTACTTTTGTTGTTGTGGCTGTTGGGATATCTTGGAATGTTACTGTCGAAACAGTATTGTCACCCAGTTTCTGTTCTATTGTAAATGTGAAAGTACCAGAGTCATACCCAGACATAATAATATTGATTGGAATACTGGTATCTGTGAAAATATATTTCACATCACCGAACTGGATGAAATATGTTCCAGCAACTTGTTCTTCTATTTGCCCTGTTGTCGTGGAAACGCCTGTATGATTACCGAGGTTGTCGTAAATATCTAGTGTTAGTGGGGAGTGGAGGGAGTAAATTAATCGTGGAGTACTGGATTGCGATGTTGGAGTAGAAGTCGAAATAAAAGTTTCAAGAATTGTAGTATTTTCGATTAATAAATCATTTTTAATAAAATCAAGAAATTCTGGTATCTCAAGAATGTTCGCGTGTTTTACATCTTTAAAATGTCCGTCTCTTATTCTATTCAACAAAAAATTATATGCATCCATATTGATCCAGTACTTCGTCGTGCTCGCCACACCATTCGTCCACAGAGCACTCGGGGTTACCACAGTGCCGTCGCCGTCGATGGTCCATGTCGGCTGGATCTTTATTTTTCCATCTTTCATCGAGTACTTCACTCCGCTAATCGTCGTCGGTATTCCCCACCCAGCGATTTCTACAACTTGCATCGTCGAAGATGAACTCCAAGCGTCGAGCACGACGTGCTCCGCTTCGGCGGAGGCCAAAAGGTTCTCGCGAAGAGAATTCGGATTGTCCGTATCACTACTTGAACTTGCCACACGGTCGTATGAGTCAGTTAGAAAAGTATGTAACCCATTTGGCGACTCTATACTAGCGCCATATTTTGAAATCCAGTCCGGCGTGGTCGTGGCATCAAACGAAACAACGGGTGTGTCCACGGTTGTAAAATAACTAGCGCTCGGCAATAAATTATATCCACTAGGTAAATTCTGCCCGAGCTGTCGTGCGGTTTTATCTGAAAGAATCGGACTGAAACTAAAAGGTATTCCCTGATCATAACCATGAAGCAACGCCGTGATAGCGCTTGGTGTTCCGAGCTGGGGAACCGCCACCAAAATCAGCTTATCAATCTTTGCCAAAAGCGGGTCGTTTGTGTCGGCAAGCTCTTTGAGCAAAGCTTTAGCCAAAAGTCCGCCGTTGCTATGGGCCACTATCGTCACTTTGCTATTTTGCGAACTAGCCACAAGTCGTCGCAACTCCTGCAAAATATACGGCGAGCTGGTGGCTTTCAAATAGGAAATATTGGCCGCACCTCCTTCCTCGCCTATTTTCTTCCCACTCGCCAAAATATCTTCAAACGATAGCCGCCAGTCATATGGCACAGCGGAGTAGTCTGAAATGTCTCCGGCGGTTTTCATCGTCGCCATCTCGCCCAAAAAAGATTTATAAATATTAAGCCCACCATACGCCTCATCCACAACATCACGAGTATATATGCTATCATCCACACTTCCGCCATTTTCGGTCATAAATAAGTCTTCTGCATCACTGTTCAGGTCCGGTTCCCACAGCTGATCTTCGCAATTTATTGTGCAGGTAACACTTCTGATTTTATAAAGCCGGCTCGCTTCAATTCCTGGCAAAAACAAAACGCTTGAGTTTCCGGCGAGAGTCTTTGGCGCAACATAATCATTCCACCCACTAACTCCCACCCACGGCAGAGAGTCAGTCACATGCGTCCCCGTGTTCAACACGTCATGCCCTCCGTCACAAACACCATCGCCATCTGTGTCATCGCACCCTTCAGCCGGAGAGTCAAAGTTCTCCCAGTAATTACCACCTATGGGTAGAGCTTGAGACAGTACCGTACTTGCGGAGTAGTTGAATATGTAACCGCCATTTTGGGCCAGAGTGAAATTGTTCTGAACTATGGTGGTGTTGTCGGATTCTATGACTATGCTGTAGCCGTTCTGGGTAAATGTGTTTTTTGAGATTGTAGTGTTGTTACTGTGACCTTGAAGCAGGATAGCGTCGTTCTCATTCTCTGTCAGAATGTTAGATGTAAATGTGTTGTAGGCCGAGCCATATGATATTATCCCGAAAAAGTTGTTGTGTATGTTGTTGCCGGTAAATGTGTTGCCATGTCCGTAGGTTAGAGATACAGCGTTATCTGTAGCATGAGCTATGGTGTTGTTTGTTATTGTGGATGAAGCTAGGTTAAAAAGGATTAATTGGTTTTGGTTGTGAGAGTTGCTGAAGGTTGTCGTGCCTAGAGTAATGTTTGTACAGTTTATGCAGTAAAATACAGCTGGGTTTGCGGGGCTAAATATTTGATCATGCGCTTCTTCGTAATAATAAATCGGATTACCGTCTAATGTATTAGTTGTATCTATGCTGTGACCGATCCAGTCATTTTCAAAGAGATTAAGGCTAAGGTTAAGATTTATTTTGTTGTTATTGAATGAATCATTGTGCAAAGTTAATCTAGGTGAACCATTTAGAACATACATACCCGTGTTGCCTGTGGAGAAGTCAGAGTTGGTTACTGTGGCATCAGGTGAGCCGTCTACTTTTACCGCCATGCCAGAGTTGGTCACTGTAACATGATCTAGGGTAGTACTGGAGGAATATGAAACTAGAATACCTGTGGAGACACCTTGGATTGTGATGTTCTTGAGAGTTGTGCTGGCTTGATTTGATATGGTTATTGCTGTACTGCTTCCACCACTTGTTAGCATGTGAGAAGCTCCGTCTAGAGTAATACCGGCAGAATCGATGGATATAGAATCCGATGTGTCAGAAGAGAGTGTGCAGGTCTGCGTTGTAGCGTCCCAGAGACCTATGGTTGTACAGTCACCTCCGGTGGGTAGAGAGAGTGGAAGCGGAAATATTATTGGCGCAGAGAAGAAAAAATAGAACAGAAATAATCGCGCGTAAATATTTCATGATTATATAATTTCAGAAAATTATATCATTGGCAAAAAACAAAACAAATTCATCCGCACACCAACTCTGGCATCATTGCAATGTCCCGGAGTTTAGATGTGCATCTACATTTGGATATAACTTAATACCTTTACATAACTATTATATGTAGCAACGGGGAGACAATGCTAGAGTTGGTGTTCGGATATAGGAAATGGCCGCCCGCGATGTGCGAACGGCCACTGAACACGGAACTGCGCACTCATCGGCGACTACTTGCCGCCGGCGAGGAAAGTCCTCATCTCGGTGATGAGGTGTTCGCATGATGCCCCGCCCACACCACGCTGGATAGTGATGTCGTACGGTGCCGGCCCAATCCCCCCTGTGGGGCTGAAGCTGGAGAAGAGAGCCCTGCGGAGTTGCGGATTCTTCTCTTTCATCCGCCGGACGAACTCATCCGCCTCTTCCTGATCACCGCTGAACGAGCCGGTGACCAGCATCTGTCGCTCTCCGGCGATGATGGCTGTTTCAGCCACCTCCGGCCAGCGAATAAGAACGTAGTCGTCAGCGGCCTCGAGCTCGGTAGCCGCCAGTTCCCTCATACAGGCCTCATAGGCCGGCGTTGAGGTCTGGATGACGATGATCGGAACAACAAACGGTATGCTCATAATCGAATCCCTCCATTTACTACTATATCACATCTTCCAAAAAAGTCTAGTAGTAGCCAAAATATTTTTTAGCTTTTTTCTTTTTTAAATTTTTTATTTGCTTTTTCTCTTTAGATTGTATTGATTTTACAAACGCCTTTTGTTTTTCCACAATCTCCTCCCGCGACATTTCTTCCAAATCAGATACGGCGTCAACCGACATGTCACGAAACTTTTCATCCATTTCCAGAACTTCTAGGTCAATCTCAAGCGACATGTCATTAAAGCCGAGAAGCTTCATGCCAGAAAGCGAACGCACACGCGACAGAGCAACGTAACCCATGCCACGAACGAAAGATTTGGACAGGTCAACCTCCATAGCATCAAGAGACATGCCCTGACTTTTGTGCACAGTTATAGCCCAAGCCAAACGCAGAGGCAACTGCATTATTTCCGCTTTAACTTTCCCTTCCTCCTCAATTTTCCACGATTGTGGCTGGACGGAAAAAAGCATGCCAGCGTTTGTTTTCACTATAGGATCACCAAAAGAATTAAATTCTTTGATTACGCCAAGCGTGCCATTTACGTATCCGCCCTCCATTTGATTTTTTGTAAACATCACTCGCGCCCCGACTTTCAATTCCAAAACTTCTGGCGACAAACAACTCCTTTTCAAAGCTTCTGCCAAATTCCGAGAACCCTTGCTTGTCATGTGATAATTTTTCACGTCCGCGCTTATTAAACTCAAATGTTTTTTGTTCACAACATCGACATCTATATTATGGGTGTATAATCTAGTAAACCAATGGGACTCGCCCTGTAGTGAGCTCTGCTCTACTACGGGGTCGATATTTAATCGGCTTTTCAAAAGTTCTATCGTTTTCGCACCGACTTTGTTTTCGCGAATCGCATTTAGTATAGACAGGTATGAAACGTCTTTCTGGCGATGTTGTTCGGAGAGATGACAAATAGTAAATTTAGAGGCCAACCAACTCTCAGCTTTGTAGGCAAATTCTGATTCAACCACGCTGTCATAATTTCTTGCCCGCGTCACAGGTGGAAGCTGAAAAAAATCCCCACACAAAACTATTTGCATTCCACCAAACGGTCTCTCGTTGTGTTTCATCTGCCTGCAAATCCATTCGATGAGATCCAGACGAAAATGATGCAACATTGAAACCTCGTCAATGATCAAGACTTTTGTCCTGTCAAACCTTTTGTAGAGATACTGACGTTGCATCAAGTCGTCGATGTCATAGTCAGTCAAAGTATCGCGTATGCCAAGTCCGGACCACGAGTGTATAGTCACACCACCTAGGTGTGTTGCGGCGATGCCCGTCGATGCCGTCACCGCTACATCTACGGCGTGTGATTTGAGATACTCGATGTAGGAGTTCAAGACAAAAGTTTTACCGCTTCCCGCAGGTCCGGTCACAAAAACATTTTTACCCATTTTTAAAATATCCAGAGCTTGTGATTGCAACATTTAGAACCTATCTCAAAAATAAACATTTTACCTAGGCATTATTTTGTGAGATAGGTTCTTTTATTGTACCAGTTGAAAATATTTAACAAGGCTTGACAACGTGTAAATTAGAATATATAAATGAGACAGAAATTTCCACCGGCCTGTCAAATACAGAAATGGAGAAGGCCACATGCGAAACATGCAAGATCAGAGCATACTCACCGAGGTGGTTACCAACCCGCGCGGGGTGTATGAGGGAAATCTCAAGCGCTACTTCAGGATCTTCTTCATGTCCGTCTCGACCCGCAACCCCTACCACAATTTCAGGCACGTCATGCATGTCCTGTGCATGTGCTACAGGGCCTGCCGCTTCTACAAGCTACTGCTGACTCCGCGGGAAATGCGCAATCTCCTGATCGCCGCCCTGTTCCACGATTTCAACCATCATGGGACAAAAGGTGACGACTCGGTGAACATCCGAGCGGCCATCAACACGCTCAGAAACCATGTCCTAGAGGAGGACGTTCAGTGGCTCAGCGACATCGAGACCCTGATCCGACACACAGAGTTCCCTCACATAGGGGAGACGAAAAAGCTTCGCCTTTCGGGTCAGATCTTGCGAGACGCCGATCTCAGTCAAGCTCTTGACCCAATCTGGCTTCAGCAGGTCATATTCGGACTGTCGGTGGAGCTTGAGATTACACCTCTCGAGATGTTGAGTGAACAGGAGACCTTCCTTAGAAAGCTCAAGTTCGTCACAATATGGGCCAAAACAGAGTTCCCACGGGCGACGATTCTGGCCAAGATCGCCGAAGCACGAGCCCTCGTTGCATTGTTCAAGTAGGCAGACGACAAACATCCCACCCAGGACGGAAACTCATCCGTCGGCAGGGTGGGTTTTCGTTTAAGTTTGAATGCGAGAAAACAGAAAAGCTCCTGCACCCACCGGTCTCTCACAATCCCAACCGTGGGCGGTTCTCAATTATATAGATTTCTTTGATTTCCAATCCTCTATTTTCTTATGATCCCCTGACAGCAAAATTTTCGGTACACGATATTTTTTCTTTTTGTATTCAAAAACTTCCGGCCGAGTGTAAACATCATGACTTGAAATACGCAATTCTTCCAAAGAATCAAAATTTCCTAAAACTCCCTCCACTTGTCTTGCCACACAATCAAGAAAAATCATAGCCGGTAACTCGCCACCAGTGAGAACATAAGGTCCGATGGAAATATCTTCAGTTTTAAAAATCTTTTTGACCCTCGCATCGATCCCTTCGTACCTCCCTGATATCAAAATAATATCCGTGTATTTCTTGGCAGTCTTTTTTGCATAAGCCGTATCAAACTGCTTTCCCGCCGGCGAGAAAAAAATAATTTTTATTTTTTGTTTCAACTTGGCGGCTAAGCCGCCAAGTGTTTTAATTTTGGACATTGGACGTCCAAAATTAAGTGACTTGGAAACGGAGTGTTCAAGTGCTTTTTCAATCGCTTTGACGACGGGTAGTGCCTGAATCACCATCCCCGGACCACCGCTATATGGTTTCTGATCAATCCGTCGCCACTTGTCTTTTGTAAAATCTCGTGGGTTATAAAATTTAACCTCGATTTTCTTGTCTTTAATGGCCCGCGCAATAATAGACTCATTTAGATATGAGTCAAAGGCTTTAGGAAATAATGTAACAATATGAAATCGCATAAAAACATTTATACCATAAATTCAATCTCTCATACAGATATGAGAATATCGGAGGTTTTCGCCTCCGATATTTACCCACACAGCATCAACTGACAATCATTTCCTTTCAAAAAGGAGGAGGAGTAAGTCGGCTAGAAAAACCACAACCCGACCAAACACCCTTTTCATTCAACCTCCAGACCAAGACAAATCCACACGAACTATATCATAGTATTTAAATAATAAATTAAAAGATATGAAAAAGGGAGAGGTGTGCCACACACCTCTCCCCTTCCATAAATCGAACAGCTACAGAGAGCCCCAGAGCCCGACGGAGCCACTCCTCCACGCCGAGATCGTCCAAGGAGAAGTGCCACCTCTGGCTTCTAGCCTCGGAGATGATTTCATTCAGACGATACCGAATGTTCAGATCGTCGGAATGGAGGCGCAACTGAAACCCAAGCTTCTCAATCTCCCACTTGGCGGCCTCGAGGTAGACCCGCCGGAGAATAGCCACATCAGACTTTTCGTCCGAGGAGCCCGACCCGTAGGTCTGGATCCAGTAACAGAATTTCTCGACGACGTGGAACTGATCCAAGATCGGGCCGCCACAACCGAAGGCTTCTCCATCTTCCATGACCTTCATACGCTGATAGCCAACGGTGGCTGCCAGTCTGCCAGAGAAAGTCAGTCGACGAGTGAAGGCGTCAAGAAGGCTTACGTCCCTCATCACCTCTTCTCGATACTGGAGCATCAAGCCCTCGTACCGAAGCGCTCGGTCGAACGCCAAGCAGAGCTTGGCCTCATCAGAGGCGGTTTGGAAAGCTGACACTCCCTTGTCGAGCTCCCCGAGCTTCTTCTTGGCCTCCTCCACTCGCTCAGCCACAGGCGCATCAGATGCCTTCCTCGCTGCCTTTTCCTCAGCAATCTGGTGGACCGCACCGAACGCGAGGAGAAGAACAACCGTGGAGAGAATGAATGAGGTGACGAATCTCTTGATCATGGGAAAACACTCCTGAATCTGCTGTGCAAGACCGCACAACATGGGTTACATTTCCATTCGCTATAATGCCATATTTACAGAAATACACAACCGCAGTAGGTCTTAAATAAAACATTCCGACATTCTTGAGAATGTCGGAATGTTTTATTTATTTAGGAAATATGGAAATTACAGTTTCAAATCGCTCATCGCGTCGTCGAGAGATTTCGTCGCGCTCGTCTTCATCGGGACTTCCCCTCCGGCTGGTTCGTTTATTTTCAGGTTGACCCGAGAATTATTTTTCATACCCACTACCCTCAAAAGCGTTCGGATAGCTTTGGCTGTATTACCTTCTCGCCCTATAACTTTTCCCATGTCGTCTTTGTTGACATCGAGTGTCATCAAAACTCCCATCTCATCTACCGTACGAACAATTTTAACATCTTCCGGTTTTTCGACTAGCGCTTTGATAACAAACTCCAAAAACTTTACATCATTTTCCATAAAAGTATTTCATGAATTATCTGATAAATGAATTCTGGTTACAGTATTATTGTAGCAATCCGACCTATGACTGTACAGTCCAGTAGTATAGCAGAGCTCACTACTGGATTAATCCCGTAGCGAGTTTACTCTGCTACTGGGAGTGTTTCCTCCGCTACTTTTTCTTCGAAAGTTTCGACTGCTGATTCCTCAACAGGAGCCTCTGCCACAGGAGCTGATTCCTCGACTACTGTTTCTGTCTTGGCTTCCACCGGAACTTCCTTTACTTCTTTAATAATAGGCTTTTTCAAGGGAAGAACATTGATTTTTTTACCTTCAACAATTTTTTTCTCAACAAGCAAGTTGTGGACCGTAGGTGTGACTTGAGCTCCCAAAGACATCCAATGCTTGATTCTGTCAGCCTTGAACTCTGCTTTCTCGCCCCGTCTGGCATCGAAGTTGCCGAGGTTCTCCAGATATTTACCACTTTTTGTGGAGTTTTTCGAGTCAGTCAGAACAAGCCGAAACGATGGTTCGTGTATTCTGCCTACTCTTTGAAGTCTAATTTTTAACATGTTCCGCATGATAACAGAATTCCAAAAAATGAGCAACTATGTTATAGTTGTAAAAATGACTGAGAAAAAAGAAACCCTAATCGGCCTCATAAGTATCAACACAAAAGGTGTTGGTTTTTTTGACCCTGATCCGAACGATAAAAACCGACAGGATAGCATTGAGATACAACTGGAAAACATAAACCGCGCTTTGCATGGCGATATAGTGGAAATTTCTCTCATGGGAGAGACAGTCCGAAACAGAGTGCAAGGCAAAGTCGAAAAAGTTATCAAAAGAGCAAAAGAAGAGTTCGTTGGAACTGTGTCAAGGACAGTCCTTGACACAAAAGAGAGGCTAATTGTTGTGCCGGATGACAAAAGACTGTATGTGGATATACCTCTCTTGGCTGGAGAGAAGGCAGAAGAAGGAAACAAAGTTTTGGTGAAAATCGTAGACTGGGAAACTCTCGAGGGAAAAATCGTAAAAGTTATTGGTAAAAAGGGCGAGAACAACACAGAGATGGAAGCTATTGTTTTGGAAAAGGGTTTTCGTATTGAGTTCCCTGTCGCGGTTGAAGAAGAAGCAGACAGGATAAGCCGACGGTACAAGGCGTCAGCTATGACAGAAATCAAGAACAGGCGGGATATGCGTAACACAGTAACGATGACTATTGATCCGATAGACGCAAAAGATTTTGATGATGCTATTTCTTTCAAAGATTTGGGTGGTAACAAATATGAAATCGGAATTCATATTGCCGATGTGTCGTATTTTGTCACTCCTGAAACAGAGCTAGATCGTGAGTCGGAAAAACGCGGACTTTCCGTTTACCTGGTCGACCGCACGATACCAATGCTTCCGGAAGTTTTATCAAACGACCTTTGCTCGCTTAACCCCAACGAAGACAAGTTTACATTCTCAGCTATTTTTACTATGACTGGTGAAGGCGAAGTTTTGGACGAATGGTTCGGACGAACGGTCATACATAGCAACAGACGATTTTCGTACGAGGATGCGCAGGAAGTGATCGATGGAAAGCAGGATGGCCCATATCAGAACGAGTTGCGAACTCTCAAAGGCATCGCCCAAAAACTGGAGAAGAAAAAAATAAACGCTGGGGCAATGGTATTTGAAACCGAAGAAGTAAAGTTTGAGCTGGACGCCACAGGAAAACCTATAAGAGTTTATAAAAAAAGCCGACTTGAAACGCACAAGCTGGTGGAGGAATTCATGCTTCTGGCCAACCGCGCCGTGGCAAAGTTTATTTTTCTTTCGCAAAACAAAGACTTGCACAAAAAGGCAAATGGATTAAAAAGTCAGTCGGTTTACAGAATCCATCCAACGCCAGACAAAGAACGCATAGAAAACCTGGCAATATTTCTGAAGGCCATGGGGTTTGATTTGAAAAATAAAGATGGGGTGGTGACATCGAAAGACTTGAATGCACTTCTCAAGGAAGTTAAAGGCACGCCAAACGAAGAACTTATAAACACGGCTACTATCCGCAGTATGGCCAAGGCTACATATTCCACAAAAAATATCGGACATTTCAGTTTGGCATTCGCTTACTACACTCACTTTACTTCGCCTATTCGCCGATATCCGGATGTTTTGGTACATCGTTTTCTGGAACGCGAATTGAAGGGTGGAAAAATCGAACAGAACGAGTACGAAAAGTTTGAGAGGATTTGTCTGGAATCGAGTGAGCTTGAGAAAAAGGCGTCAGACGCGGAGCGCGCTTCGATAAAATATAAACAAGTGGAGTATATGCAGGAACATGTGGGCGAAGTTTTTGATGGAACTATCATGGGAGTTACCGAATGGGGTATATATGTCGAGGAGAAAGAAACAAAATGCGAAGGCATGGTCAAACTGCGAGAACTCCCGGATGATTTCTATGTTTTGGATGAAAAAAACTACACGCTGAGAGGCGAGAAAACCGGCCGTAAATTTACCCTCGGAGATTCTGTCAGATTCAAAGTAATGTCGGCGGATATGGAGAGACGTGTTTTGGATTACCAGATAGTTGAGTAAAAACCAAATCTCTTTCTCACTAAAACTTTTTTGGAAACAGAATAATTTTCTGCTGAAAATTTTCTTCGCGCTCGTCGCCTTCGCTCCTGCGCGATGTTCCAAAAAAGTTTTGCTTCGACGATATTTGGTTTTTTACTTTGCTTTTTGGTGCCGGATGTTGTATAGTTAAAAAAGAACCACAGCCTAGGAGGGCGTCTTGGACATCGGTCACTGCTACACGCCGTCGTTCAAACCTGGCGACCGCGTTCAACAGGTCGCGCAGGTCGGGCTCGGTATGCTGAATGAGCCCGTCTACGTTCTCAAATCATGGAAGAATGGTGAGATGACGGTCTCACCGGAGGCGAATGGTCAGCCCCTGACCGATCTCGGGGGACAACCGAGACATTTCCCTTCGGGGAAATTCAGAAAAGTCACGTAGTAGGCATGACCAGTGC
The DNA here is from genome assembly GCA_036517395.1 of Minisyncoccota bacterium. Lineage (GTDB taxonomy): Bacteria > Patescibacteriota > Minisyncoccia > Phycocordibacterales > DATDWN01 > C7867-006. Next base: position 21,465 of record DATDWN010000010.1, on the reverse strand, counting down.
CAGAGGGCGACGCGCAAGCGCCGCCCTTCGACTTATTTGGCAACAGCTAGGGCTTCTTCAAAAGCAACTGACAATAACTTCGAGCCTCCACCCATACCCATCGTCACTCCATACAAAATTCCGGCACGAGACATTGTTTCGCGGTTGTGAGTGATGACTATGAGTTGTGAATATTTTGAAAGATTTTCCAACATGTCGGCGTATTTTTTTGAATTAGCTTCGTCGAGCGCCGCATCTGTTTCATCGAGAATAATAAATGGCGGCGGATTAACTTGGGAAATGGCAAAAAGAAGAGCAATAGACGTTAGTGCTCTCTCACCACCAGAAAGCATCATCAAGCCCTTTACTTTTTTCTTCGGCAAATTAACTTCGATATCAATACCATCTGTCGTAGCTTGCGCCTTACCGTCAGAGCCTGCGGCAGCATACTCTTCATCATCATGTTCAAGTAACAAGTCTTCACCAACATTTTTTGTCTTTACTGGTTTAATAACAGACAACTCCGCGCTCCCTCCACCAAACATCAGAGCAAAATATTCTTTGAATTGATTGTTTATTTTTTCCACACCAACCTTAAACTCGGTCGATAGTCGCTCATCAAGGTCGGCGATAAGTTCCGAGAGAGAGGCCGCTGATTTTTCCAAATCCAAAAGTTCTTTTTCCAAAAATACATCACGCTCACTGACTTCCGTGTATTCTTTCATCGTCTCGGCGCTACCTAAGCCCCCGGAGTCCTCTAATCGGATTTTTAATTTTTCTATTTTACGTCTGCGTTCTTCCTGAGCATTTCGCTCCTCACTAAAATCGAATGTTAAGGATTGGAACTGCAGAACAGCGGTTCCCAGCAGATGCCCCAGTTCTGTTAATTCTCTTTTGAAATCCTCCTGAACGAGGTGCAACGTCCCCTCCTCTATCCCCAGCTCATGCAATTTTGATCGTACTTCCTGCGACTGCCCAATAATCCGAAAAATGGCCTTCTCCGCATCCCTGTTTGAGTCTTTTTCTTTTTCTATTTTGCTTTGCAATTTGTTGTACTCAGCCGACAACTCCTCCTCTTTTATTTTGACTTGATCCAATTTTTTCTCAATCTGCGCTTTTGACGACTTCAGGTTTTCGATATCCGCCCGAGCATCCGAAAGAAGCGAGTTGTCAACTTTGTCCTTGTTTTGATCAATAAAATCTGAGAGAAGGTTTGAAACTTCATCCAGAGTCAAAAGTAGTTTATCTATGTTGTTACTTATTTTCGCTTCTTTGATTTTATTTTCAATGCTCGAGCTCAATTCTTCAACAGACACCAGAGAAACGCTTTTGTGTTCCATCGAGTGTGCAACGATCTCCTGTTTTTTTACCATCCTGACCAGAGAATCTATTTCGCCATCCAAGCGTCCTGCATCGCGAAAAAGATTGCTTTTTCCATCCCTCACTTTGGTAAGCTCATGCCCCAGCCTTATCAGCTCTTTTGAAACCTCATCTTTGTTTTTTGCTTTTTCGAGAACGGCTTTGGCGTTACTAAGTTCTTGTTCTAATATTTTTTCTTTCTCTTCGAGTGGCGACTTTTGACTTTCGACTTTTGACTTTTGCCTGCTCACATACTCCTCCTCGCGACGACAATATTCCAGTGCTTCTTTTTGCAACTCCTCCTTCAACTCAATGGCTTTTTGCACTTTCTCAACCTGCTTTTTTAAGAACCTGAGATGGGGCATTATTTCTCGGCGTAAGCTCTCCGTCTGTTTTATATTCTCACGGGTTTTTTCTAGTTTTTTCTCGCTCTCCTGCTTTTTGTACTGGTACATTTTCAAACCCAAGGCATCCTCAATCATACTTTTACGCTCTTTTATCGAGGCGTTCAAAATCCTATCGGCTTCGCCTTGAGATATGATGTGATGTCCAGATGAGCCGATGTGGGCTGAGGCTAGTAACTCAACAACATCACGCAACCGCACCTGCGAGCCGTTTATAATGTATTCGTTTACAGAATCACGATGAACTACGCGCTCGATAGTGACGCTTTCATAATCCAGAGGCAGAAACTTTGAGCTGTTGTCAAAAACAACCTTGACTGAAGCACGGTTTGCCCGAGGCGAATCCCCTGCGCCGTTCCAAATCATATCCTCGCCCTTTTTACCACGAAGGGATTTTATCGATTGCTCTCCCAAGACAAACCGAAACGCCTCGGCAATGTTTGATTTGCCCGAGCCGTTCGGCCCGACAATAGCCGAAACCCGCGATGAAAAATTAAGCTCGCTTTTTTTTGCGAAAGATTTAAAACCACTTAGTTCAATAGATTTTAGGTACATATTTAGGCAATAAAACGATACTTTTCTTTAGTATTACTTCTCTTAATCTTCAAAGTACCCTGATCATATTCGAAGAGTAATGTCCATGTTTTGGCATAATCCCGAATGATCGAATTCACGATTTCTTTTTCCTTTTTTGAAATAATTTTCTTTTTCACCTATCTAGTATATCAAAATTTTTTTACATAAACCCGCACACTAACTTTATTATGGACTTTGTCATGCGCACCGCACGATAACAAAGTTAGTGTGCGGGTAAACAACAAAAGGCTGGATCACCACGTTGGTTTCCCAGCCCTTAGTTTCAAACTCTCACCGCGACGAGAAAATTGCGAGCTCATCAGCGAGCGGCTTTAGGGTCACAGATCTCGATGGGTGCCGCAACCTGCGAAGCGCTTTTGCCTCTATCATCCGGACTCTCTCTCTTTTTACGGCGAGGAGACCAGCGACTTCTTCGAGGGTGTGCTCATCTTCCCCGTCAAAACCGAAGCGGAGCTTGATGACCTTCTCCTCGCGAGGAGTGAGAGTCTCGAGCATCCGATACACGGAATCCTCCACTCTCTTCTTGACCAGAGCAAACTCCGGACTGGCGTTTACCTCCAGAGCAGTTGGTACGCGTCCACCCATCATCTTGAGATCACCGATGCTCACCTCGAGGTGAAATCTCGGCGTCGCCTGTAACTCGACGATGCTTTCCGGGAAGAGGTCCTCTGGCAAGCACTTGAACCGTCGAGCGAGCGTCGTCACCGCTCTACGCCAGATCGGGGTGTCCGGTGTGGACCCCTTGAGAAGTGGCGAGGCTTTCATATTGATCAGGTCGCCGACAGGGCTCTGTCCCAGATGAAACTTGCGACAGAGCTCTGCAACAGTCTTGATCCCAGCCTCCTCCATCTTGGTCAGGACCAAGTTGTTTCGTGGCTTGATCTCGAGACGGATTTCCTTGACCATGACTCCTCCGGATGTGAGTATTCGAAACTTTGCTGTCCGAGAGGACAGTGACTTTTTCTGAAAAGAACGATAGCACATTTAATGTGGCACTGTCAAATTCCAAATTTTGATGTAAAGAATCTCGATGAATTCTTGCTTAAAAAATCTCCAATCTCGTCGAGGCAAAATCTTTTCAGAGACTTCGTAGGTAGAAAGCATGGTTCTGTCAATGACCCGAGTGGAACGAGGGCTCTTGACAGATTTCTGCCGAGAACTAAGAGAGCTTTTCGCTGGAAAAGCGAGCGGTCTCTGAAAAGGTTTTGGGGAGAAAGAGGTTGGAGATTTATTAAGAGAGCAAAAAGCGAGCTATTGCCAACCGCGAACGACAAGAGCGGAACGAGCAGCAACCTGCTCCGCATCTTGCTTCGACTCACCTTCACCTTGAGCAACCAAATCCTTGCCAACATAAACCCCTACTGTAAATTTCTTTTCGTGATCAGGACCAGTTTCCTTCATAGTTTTATACGACGGGGTAATGCCATCAAACTCCTGCGCCTTCTCTTGGAATAAACTTTTAGCATCAACATGACTTCCAGCAGAGATAATAGTTTCAATAAGAGGAGTAAAGTTTTTCTCTATAAAATCCGTAGCAGTCGCCAAACCTTGGTCAATGTAGATAGCGCCGATGAGAGCCTCAAGAGCATTTGCCAAAATATATTGTCGAGCCCTTCCAACATCTTTGCTCTCACCTTTCGACAACAAAAGATAATCTCCCATGCCAAGCGCTGTTGCAATCGAGGCGCAAGTGTCAGCATTGACCAGTGCGGAACGATAAGCGGTCAGTTCTCCCTCCGGTTTGTCTGTATATTTTTTATAAAGAAAATCTGTGATAACAAGCTCCAAAACAGCGTCTCCCAAAAACTCTAATCTCTCGTTGTGCGAAAGTCCAGAACTTTTATTTTCGTTTATATATGAACGATGAACAAAGGATTGTCGTAAAATATCCTTATTAGTAAAATTGATTCCTATTTTGTTTTCGAATTCTGAAAAGTCCATGGTAATCTAAATAATTTTCAATTTTCAGTTCTCAATTTTCATTGAATTTTCAATGAAACAATTTTCAAAATTGAAACATTGGTATTTGTAAATTGATTGTAAATTGTAAAATTAGAAATTGAAAATTTTGACGTTGGTTATTTTTTTAATAAAATATTAATGGCTTTCGTCACCAACGGCAATATATCATTATAGAAATTTAAATCAAGTATATCGGCTAGTTTAAACCACTTGGCATCGTCGAGGCCTCCCTTGGTTTCCTCTGGGACGAGATCCTGAAATTTGGCCTCGGCCAGAAAGTATGCGACGTGTTTTTTGACCTTGCCTTTTTCGGGATGATAAGTCGGATATTCGTTCTCCCCAAGCTTCTCTTTTATTTCTATATCAAGGCCTAGTTCTTTTTTTATGCCGCGGATAACACCATCCTCGTCTTTTTCACCATCCTCGATGTGGCTTTTCGACAGGGTCCATCTGCCAAAAACATCATGAACTAATGCCAGATATATATCCTCACCATCTTTGGCATATACAACTGCCCCACCGAGGTTTTCTGTTGGCACGAAGGCGTTAGCCCTAGATTTACTTTTATCTTTTGTTGTTTGATCTTTATCAGGCTCACCCAGTTCTTTATAAACAGCACCGAGGACGCCGTTGACGAATTTACTCGATGTCTCCCCACCAAAAGACTTGGCCAGTTCTATTGCCTCGTTTATAGCCACCTTTGGTGGAACTTGGGCTCTATCGGCAAACAAAAGTTCGTAGAGACCTATGCGCAAAATATTTCTGTCTATCAAACTTATTTTGTCTATCGGCCAGTCGGGAGCGGCTTTTTCAATAATCAGATCAATGTCTTTCTGTTTTTCCAAAATACCTTTCAAAAGTTTATCCATGAAAGAAAAGTCAGATATGCCGGCGGCAAACTCTTTGACATTGCGCTCGAAAATTCCAGATATCAGAGCAGAATCGCACGAGTTGAAATCCCACTCAAAGAGCGTTTGCAAGACTATTGATCTGGAAAGGTGCCTGTTGGCCATGTTGTGGAATAACTACACATTTATTCTATCAAACATCACTTTTGTTTTCAATGAAGTCTCTCGTGTTGTCCACATTCCTTAATTTCAAATTCACAATTTTGCAATTTACAATCAATTCTCAATGTTTCAATTATCCAATTTGAAAATTAATTCATTGAAAATTCAATGAAAATTGAGAACTGAAAATTGAAAATTATTTTACCTCCCCTCTCTCTTCGCTTCTTTGTCTTTTTTGGCCTTTTTGGAGATTTTAGCTTGCATATCTATCACTACCCTGCCTTTGTATTTTCCTGTAACAAGAGAGGCTCGATGTCGCAAATGCGGAACGCTTGTGTTTTTATCCATTGTCACAGCAGGATTCGAGAGACCATCGTGAGATCGTCTGTGATTTCGGTGACTTTTTGTGGAACGCATTCGGACAACCATATTGGGAAAGTATACACAATTATCTTTATAAATCAAACTAAGTGACATTCTTTAATTTCTTGTAATTTATTCTTTCTTAATTTTCAATTATCAATTTACAATTTTCAATCAAGAATCAATCTTTCAATTTTGAAAATTAATTCATTGAAAATTCAATGAAAATTGAGAACTGAAAATTATTTAATATATTTACTGCAATACGATTTGCGGTGAAAACTTGAGAGACTATATTTTTTTATTGCTTTAATATGCTTTGCCGTTCCATATCCCTTATGAATTTCAAATCCATACTGAGGATATTTTTTGGCCATTCGACGCATCAAATTGTCCCGCGAGACTTTTGCCAGTATAGACGCCCAAGCGATTATTTTCTCCTTCTCATCACCATTGATTATTGTTTTCTGGTTTTTAAATTCTTCCGGCGCCTTGAGCAGTCCATCCAGTCTGATTTCTGTTTGCTTTGGATTAAGTTTTAATTTTTTCAGCCCTCTTTCAATAGCCAATTTTATGCATAAGGAAATGCCTTTCTTGTCAACTGTTTTATTTGAAACATTAATTGAAGTATATGAAAGTCCTACAGCGGTCCAACCACTGTAGATGTCAAGGACAGTCCTTGACATGAGAGATTTTAGGATTTTTGCGTATTTTTGTCGTTCGGTTGGAGAAAGTTTTTTACTATCAAATCCAAGTAGTGGAAGTTGCTTGTCTCTTTTCAGTTTCGCGTAAAGTCTCGTGTCACAGGCTACAAGACATACAGTCACAGGACCTGCAAGTGGTCCTCTTCCAACCTCATCAACTCCGACAATATATTTCATGTATTGATTTTAGCACGAGAGAAGGGCTGCCAGCGCGAATGCCGGTAGCCCTTCGAAGAACGGACTCATGGAACATCTTGGTCGTCTTGGGTATGCGCAATCTCCCGATCGACGAACCGCCGGAACTGCTCCGGCAGATTGGTGATCGGTGCGACTTCGGCAAGCGGATCTGCCTCTGGCTTCTTCGGCTCGTCGTAGGCCACCGCCACAGCGAACGCGGCCTTGACGATGTCATCCTTCTGCCTGAAAAGCAGAAGGCGAGTGCCCTTCGGACCCACTTCGGCACCAGCCTGATGCCGACATCCGTTCACCACACTCACCAGCTCGGCGATGACACGCTCTTGCTCGGCCACAGCTAGCTCACGCTGGATGGCAATCTCCGATCCCATCGATGACTGAACCAGCAAAGCCAGCTCGTCAAGCTGTCTGCAGATGTCATCCGCCGTCTCGCGGAGTTCCCGAATGGTAGGTTCCAAAAGCTCTTGCACGGTGAGCCGGCCACTGAACGGAGTCTCCTTTGTCCTCTCTTTCATGTCAGACAACTGGTCCCTGAGGGTCCTCACCTGAACTCCCAAATCGACGATTCGCTTTCTGAGTTGTGTAAACATAATCCCACCTCCGAGGATTAAGATACCATTGAAACAGCAATGTATCAAGCCCATCGTGACCAGACACTACATGTTATACTGTCACCAATATGTCATCTAAATTCGTACATCTTCATACTCACTCACACTATTCCCTCCTCAACGCCTTGCCGAAAATCGACACGCTGGTGAATACAGCCAAGAAAAACGAAATGACCGCTCTGGCCCTGACTGACAACTGCAACCTCTACGGGGCTATCGAGTTTTATAAAGCCTGCAAGAAAAAAGAGATCAAGCCGATTATAGGTATCGACGCATACGTGGCCTATCGCTCTCGTCATGACAAAGTTTCTGGTATTGACAAAGAACGCTATCGCCTAGTTTTGCTCGCCGAAAATGAAATCGGTTACAAAAATTTAATAAAGCTCGTGACATATGCTCATCTCGAAGGTTTCTACTACAAACCGCGCATCGATCGTGATCTTATGGAGAAATATGGCGAAGGACTTATCGCCATACTCCCCTCTTTTTCAAATGATATTTTGCAGTCACTCCGAATGGCCAACACGGAGCAGGCACAGGAGAGACTGTCCTGGTACCAAAAAACTTTCAACTCTCACTTGGCGGCTAAGCCGCCAAGTGGATTGGACATCCAATGTCCAAGTGGTGAAAATTCTAGATTTTATTTTGAAGTGACACATCATCCGGAAATCAAAGGCCATGAGGACAACATGAAAAGAGTGATTGATTTTGCAAAAGAGAATAAAGTGCCACTCGTAGCCGCGCATGATGTGTACTACATAAACCTCGAGGATAGACCTGCACGAGAGACACTTCTCGCCGTTCAATCACAAAACGATGAAAAAATTGAGGAAGGAACTGATGACTTCTCTTTCATCAGCGGTTCAACCGCTGAAAAATATTTCAAAGACTTGCCGGAGGCGCTAGAGAATACGACAAAAATCGCCGACAGATGCAACCTCGAGATTTCAATAGGTAAATGGTTTCTGCCAAACTTTATCGTTGAAAACGGGCTTTCGCATGATGATGAGTTTAGGCGGATTGTGGAAAAGGGATTAGCCAATAAAAAGCTAGAAAAAACCGTCGAAATATCCGGACGTATCGAGTACGAATTAAAAATAATAAAAGACAAAGGCTATGCACCCTACTTTCTTGTGGTCTCCGATCTCCTCCACTACGCCCACAAACACGGCATCTTGACCACCATCAGAGGTTCGGTTGCCGGCTCATTGGCCACCTATCTTGCCGGTATTACAAACGTAAACCCCATCGAATACAAATTGCCGTTTGAGAGATTTCTCAATCCTGAGAGGCCTAGTGCGCCCGATATCGATATGGATTTTGCCGACGATAGAAGAGACGAGATGATTGATTATGCGCGGGAGAAGTACGGACTAGATAAGGTAGCGCAAATAGGAACATTTGGCACAATGATGGCGCGTGGATCTGTGCGAGACGTCACTCGGGCTCTGGGTTTTCCTTACACTCTCGGAGACTCGATTGCCAAAATGATTCCCATGGGAGCGCAGGGTTTTCCCATGACCATAGACAGAGCTTTTAAAGAAAATCCTGAACTGAAAACATTGTACGACGCAGAAGCAGATGTTAGGAAAATAATGGACATGGCAAAGAAGATTGAAGGTTGTGCCAGACATATTTCCGTTCACGCCGCAGGTGTGGTCATTTCCCCAACGCCCCTCACCGATCACGTGCCACTGCAATACGATACAAAAGGTGACAACAAAATCATCACTCAATACGACATGAACGATGTGGGTGAGGATGGCGTGGGACTTTTGAAGTTTGATTTTCTGGGAATACGAAACCTTTCCATACTTGCTGACGCTGTAAAACTGACGGAAAAACTGGAGGGGGTAAAAATAGATATTGAAAACGTGCCGATTGATGACAAGAAGACTTTTGAAATGTTAGCTCGTGGTGAAACAACTGGACTTTTTCAGCTGAATGGTGATGGCATGACAAGGGCATTGAAGGAACTCAAGCCGACCGTTATTTTCGATATAAACGTCATGGTGGCGTTGTATCGTCCCGGACCGATGGATAACATCCAGAACTACATCAGAAGAAAACATGGTAAAGAAGCTGTAACATATCTTCATCCGAAAATGAAAAACTTTTTGGATAAAACATTTGGAGTGCTGGTGTATCAAGACGATTTGCTTTACACCGCTATTGAAGTGGCTGGATATACATGGGGTGAAGTGGATAAATTCCGAAAGGCGGTTGGAAAAAAAATCCCGGAAGAAATGGCAAAGCAACACGTCAAGTTCGTAGAGGGATGTCAAAAACATGGTGGCATGACGGAAAAAAAAGCAGAGGAGTTGTGGAATTTGTTTGAACCGTTCCAAGGCTATGGATTCAACAAAGCACACGCAGCAAGTTATGGAAAAGTTGCTTATCAGACAGCCTATATGAAAGCCAACTTCCCTGCCATATATATGTCTGCTGTGCTAACAGCAGAGTCGGGTGATGTGGAGAAAATAGCAGAAATTATTGGGGAATGCAAGAGAATGGGAATTCCAGTTTTACCACCGGATATGAATGAGTCGTTTGAGGGCTTCACTGTAATTAAATGGAGTAAAGAGAATAGAGAAAAGTGCAACAATTCTCGAGACTCTGGTCTCGTATCTCGTGACTCTATTAGATTTGGTTTAACGACTATAAAAAACTTTGGTGAGGGTATCGCTAGTTCAATCATCACAGAAAGAAAAACTGGCGGAAAATTCACTTCTCTTTCGGATTTCCTGCGACGAATAAAAGATAAGAACTTGAATAAGAAATCTCTTGAAGCGCTTATCAAAACCGGAGCGATGGATTGCTTTGGCGAAGACAGAGCGGAGTTACTTTTCAACCTAGATAGATTGCTGATGTTTAACAAAGAAGAAAGAATCAAGGGCGGAGATCAGGATTCGCTTTTTTCTGGAGGAGTGGAGGAAGCAACTGAGATAGATCTAGAAAGGCCTTCTTCGACAAGTTCAGGACAAGCAAAAACAAATTTTGCTGATAGATTGATATGGGAAAAGGAGCTCCTCGGACTTTATATTTCTGGACATCCGCTGGATAGCTACAAACACAAACTCGAAGAAAAAGAAATAAATATTAAAAAAATAAAAGAAACGGCCAAAGATAAAAATCCGGTGGTGATCGGCGGAATTATAGAGGAGATAAGAAGTGTTGTAACAAAAAATGGCGACAAAATGATTTTTCTCAAACTTGCCGACTTGTCTGACTCGATAGAGGCCGTAGCTTTTCCGAAAATTTTTGATGAGTTTCAGGACATTTTGATTCCCGAGAGCTGTATCGTGGTCAAAGGTACTTTCTCTACGAGAAATGATGGGAAGAGTATTTTGATTGATAAGGTGAAATTGATGGAGTAAGAGACTCTCAAAAAACCTCTTACTCACCAAACCTTTTTCCAGAGCGCATAAATCTCTGGTGAGATTTTGCTCAGCCTCGACGATCTAGGAAACAATAGTCGGAATACCTCTTTTGTTTCCAAATCGTCTCCGGACTCTTCCAAAAGGTTTGGTTCGACGAGATTTTTTAAGAATCTCTAAATACGGAGAGGAGTTAGATACAAAAAAGCGCCGAGGGTTAGGTCGGACGCAGGGTGAAAGAACGCTCTCACCCTGCCAGTCGGTGGAGAGTGAGCGGTTGTTTGGTAAACTCAGCTGCGATAGTGGCAGCTAGATCACAGTCAAGACCACAGCGGATTGCTACACGTTCGACCTCGGCTATGCTGAGACCAAGCCTCAGGGTATCCTTCGACAGTTCCTTCTCCATCACTCGGAGCTTAGAGAGTCTCGCCTTGAGCGAACATCTGAACTCTTCCGAGGACAGGGTATCGGCTGAGTCAGAGTGCAAAGTTGCTACGTACTCCGTAAAGGAGATTACGTACTGATTCTGCCGGTTAAACTGTTTTCGCATACACCCTCCGCAGACAATTAAACCAGAAGTGAAAAAAATAATCAATTTCCACACCAGATTGACATATGATTTAATATTTTATAGGATGAAGTTGTGAAATCAATACAAATAACAACAACCACTACAACTATCATGCCCTCTCGCTCGAGGTAGCGGTTTTGTTGAATTAAACTTCAAACTAAACAGTCCTCGAAAGGGGGCTGTTTAGTTTTAGGTGGAAAAACCACCTCATTAGATTATTTAACACAAATAGGATAATATAATAAACATATGAGCAACGAAAATTTAGACAAAAACGATCATAGAGTTATAGGAAAGGAGCTAGACCTTTTTGTTTTTTCAGATGTGGTGGGCAAGGGTCTGCCTCTTTATACAGAAAAAGGGGCTGCAATAAGACGAGAACTTGAGAGGTTTATCATTGACCTCGAAATAAAACGTGGTTACAAACACGTCATAACTCCCGACGTTGCCAAACTAGACCTTTTTCAAAAATCTGGACACTATCCGTACTACAAAGAATCAATGTATTCACCCATAGAAATAGATGAGGAAAAGTTTATGCTGCGTCCAATGACTTGTCCTCACCATTTTGAGCTGTATCTATCTCGACCTCATTCATACCGCGAGTTGCCAATGCGAATAGCAGAAATCGCCAAACTTTATCGTTATGAAAATTCTGGAAATTTAGCGGGGCTTGTTCGTGTGCGTTCTTTCTGCCTAGCTGACAGTCATATTATTTGTGCCAACAAAGAACAAGCAAAATCTGAAGTCGGACAATCCTTAAGGTTGATTGAGGAAGTTGCCGACGTTTTTGGTCTGAAAAAGGGAGAAGATTTCTGGTATAGATTGTCTCTTGGCGATAGAAAAGATGAGAAAAAGTATTACAAAGACGATGCGGCTTGGGATGAAGCAGAGGAGGCCTTACGAGGAGTTTTGAAAGACGAAGGTGGAAAGTTTGAGGAAGCGGAAAATGAAGCGGCTTTTTACGGACCAAAAATAGATATTCAAATGAAAGACAGACGAGGACAAGAAAATACAGCTTTTACTGTGCAATACGACTTTGTAATGCCAAAGAGATTTAATTTGGTTTACACAGGTAAAGACGGCAAAGAAAATCTTTCTATAGTCATACACCGATCATCTATCGGGGCAATCGAACGCATCATGGCTTTCATTATTGAAAAATACGAAGGAAATTTTCCATTGTGGTTATCTCCTGTACAAGCAAAAATCATTCCTGTTAGAGAAAATCATAATGAGATGTCAAAGACCGTCTTTGACATGCTCAGAGAAAACGGAATTCGAGTAGAATTTGATGATGCGGATGAAAATCTTGGAGGAAAAGTTCGCGACGCCAAAAATCAGAAAATTCCCTATTGGATTGTTATAGGAGATAAAGAAATAGAGGCGGACAAAGTGACACTCGAATCCCGAGACAGTGGTCCGATAGGCCAAATGTCGAAGGAAGAGCTCCTCGAAAAACTTCTGAAGGAAATCAAAGAGAAGAAATAAATCCTACCAAGGAAATTTCTCGTTATACTTGTGCTGAATTAGAAAGATATTCTATAATATACGATATATCGTATATTATAGAAATGACATGCCTCATGTATCAAGCAGAAAAATAAACGAGAAAGATTTTTTAAATATTTATAATCAGTTATTGTCTGTTTTTGATGTTGCTGGCCAAAAAAGAGCCAGCTCAAGAATCTTCCAGGAATTCCTAACCGACACTGAAAAAATAATGTTCGCTAAGCGTCTGGCTGTCATATGTATGATTGGTGAAGGAATTTCCGCACACTATATATCGGAAATGCTTTTTGTTAGTCCATCAACAGTCGCTCTTATTTCACTTGGACACGAGATTGGTAAATATAGTTTCATACAAAATATAATAAGTAAAAATAAAGAGACTATTTGGCAATCCATTGAAAATATTATCCGTCATGGGGCAGAAAGTTATGTCGGAAAAAGACGATGGAAAAAACTCAATGAAATTCAAAATAAGTACAATAAATACAATAAATAGTGCAGTAGACTAAACACTATTTTTCAAAGTCTCTATCTTATATGATATATCGTATAAGATAGAGATGGTGGGACTGATATAATACATCATAAAGCAAGATAATCCTACCAAAGAAACTTCTCCGCCGTAGCCCTCCCAATCCCCCAACTAACCCCTGTGATTAGTACCGTTTTCATAAACTAGATATCCAACGTTGCCTTTGTGGCGTTCGATTGGATGAAAGACTTGCGGGCTGGCACGTCTGTGCCCATTAGGATGTCGAAGACTTTGTCCGCTGAGACGGCACTTTCGATAGTTACCTGTTTTAGAATACGACGAGCGGGATCCATGGTTGTTTCCCAGAGTTCTTCTGGATTCATTTCTCCGAGACCTTTGTAGCGTTGGATTGAGATTTTGGATTTTTTAGGGGATTTAGAATCTTTTACTTCTTCTCCCTCGCTTGCTAGCTCGGGATCTTCGGCCTCGGCGGCCTCGACTTCCTCGATCTCAGCGACGACTTCCTTGCCGATGATTTTCGCTTTGTCTTCATCACTATATGCGTAAAAAACTTCTTTACCTTTCTTTATTTTGTAAAGCGGTGGTTGAGCGATGTAAATAAATCCACCATCAATGAGTGGTTTGAAGTAACGATACAATAGCGTCAAAATAAGTGTACGTATGTGGGCACCATCAACATCGGCATCAGTGGCAATAATTATTTTATGATACCTTAACTTGGAAATATCAAATGTGTCACCGATTGCTGTCCCCAGCGCAATGACCAGGTTCTTTATTTGTTCTGATTCGAGAAGTCTATCGAGGCGTGCTCTCTCAATATTCAATATTTTGCCTCGTAAAGGAAGTATTGCTTGAGTTTTTCTATCACGACCCATCTTGCTAGAGCCCCCGGCCGAATCTCCTTCCACAATGAACAATTCTGAGTCTTCGGCATTTTTGCTCTGGCAGTCGGCAAGTTTCCCCGGCAAAGTCATGCCCTCCAAAGCGCCTTTGCGCAAAACTGAATCCTTGGCCGCTTTGGCCGCTTTGCGAGCCTTCAGAGCCAAAACCACTTTGTTTATTATCGCTCTGGCATCATCCGGATTTTCTTCGAGAAAATAAGTGAAAGCCTCCGAGAAAATAGTGTTGACCGAGCCCTGTGCCTCAACTGTGCCAAGTTTGGCCTTGGTCTGGCCCTCGAACTGAACCTCTCGGAGTTTAACTGAGACAACGGCAGTCAGTCCCTCTAGAACATCATCACCGGTAAAGTTATCCTCCGATTCTTTGATTAAATTATTCTTGCGACCATATGTGTTCAGGGTTCTAGTCAGCGCTGTCTTAAAACCAGTCAAATGCGTTCCGCCCTCTGGAGTATGAATATTGTTTGCAAAAGCCACGATACGATTGGAAATATCATCGACATATTGGAGCGACACCTCGACAGATTCCCATTCGTTCGTTTTCTTTTCTACATAGAAAACATTTTTGTGAATTAGTTTCTGCGTACTGTTGTAGAACTTTACTAGCGACAAGAGACCCCCCTCGAAATAAAAAGACATTGAAGGAATTTCCAGACCCAATTCTGATATTTTGAAAACTTCATCCTCCTTTATTTTAGCGGTTACAGCTCGAGCATCATTTACACTAATTCGCAAACCTTTGACCAGATACGCCTGCTGACGTAAATGGTCCACCACTTTTTTGAAATCAAACTCGATAATCGGGAAAATAGCCGGGTCTGGCTGGAAGACCACTATTGTGCCATGTTCTTTGGTCGTGCTGATTTTTTTCACCGCGGTGCTTTTCCCGCCCTGAGCTTGTCGAATGGGTTTGCCTTGAGAATATTCCTGAACATAAACGCCCCCATCTTTGTGGACCGTCACTTTGCAGTAAATCGAAAGAGCGTTTACAACCGATGCTCCAACGCCATGCAATCCTCCCGAGACTTTGTAACCACCATCTTCACCACCGAATTTTCCTCCGGCGTGGAGGGTGGTCATAATAGTCTCCAGAGCGGAAACTTTTGTTTGTTTGTGAATGTCGACTGGAATACCTCGGCCATTGTCTGTCACGCGAACCTTGTTTTCGGGAAGAAGCGTCACCTCGATATCGTTCGCAAACCCCCCCATGGCTTCATCCCGGGAGTTATCAAAAATCTCTGTTATGAGATGGTGAAGACCGTCAAGACCTGTCGTCCCAATGTACATTCCTGGGCGCTTTCGCACCGGCTCTAGCCCCTCGAGAACCTGTATCGCATCCGCTCCGTAAGAATCCTTTTTCACTGGTTTTTTATCTGATTTTACAGCCATATTATATGTGTTTTAATGAGTTTATTATATCAAAATCAAGCATACAAAACAAGCTTTTTAGCCAAACTTGTGTCAGTAACACTTACCAAACACCCAGTGTTTGGCTATCATATTAAAGGATACTAGGATAGACTTTATTTATGAGTAAGAGCATACAGCGAACAAATAACTTTTTCTTCTTTAGCACTCAATCTAGAAGGCTGATATTTGCGCTGTAGAAAATCCAAGAAACTTATCTCCCTGCGGGAGATCTCCCAAAGGGAGACAACTCAAACACCAGCTCTCTAAAGGGGCTGGTGTTTGCCCGCACACTAACTTTGCCATTATTTTTATATTCTGATTTGAAACATAGTTTGGAGTTATTTTTTGGTAGAAATGTTGGGGTGACAATAATGTTATTTTGAAAAAACAGAATGATGGCAAAGTTAGTGTGCGGGTTTGCTTTATTAAGAATTTTTAACTAATATAAAAACATGAAGAATTACAAAGTTTCTAGAGACGAGGAGAACAAACTACTCGAAGAACTAGAGGCAAGACAGGACAACGAAGCTGTGCGCATGAAACGCTATCTGGCCATGCCGGATTTGTCTCGGACAAAAGGCAGTCCGCTTTGTGAAATCGTAGAGAGAGTAACTACACTGCCAAACCTGAAAGACTTCGACCATATCGACATACCGGAAATAGTGCCAACAAGTATTGTTTTCGACCTCTTCAGCTTTGCCTCTGACCATCCGGTCAGGAGTAAGTCGGACACGTACTATGTGGATGAGAAAAATGTCCTACGCCCGCACGACACGGTTATGTGGTATTACTATTTGAACTTGCCCGAAATAAAAGAAAAAATCGCAAAAGGCCAAACATTGGGAGTTTTCTGTTATGGAAAAGTTTTCCGCAAAGACGAGATTGATAGACACCACATGAACATATTTCACCAAATGGGCGGGTTATATCTCGTTCCTGACAGTGAGAAAGTTTTAGAGTTGGAGGATCTGAAAAATGTACTGACTCAAATCGTCCAAAGCACCTTTGGCCATGATGTTAAATATCGTTTTTTGGACGATATATTTCCATATACCGATCCATCTCTACAAGTCGAAATCGAAATGCCTGCCCGCAATGCTTCCAGCGTAGCTGATGCAGGCGGGAACGGTAAATGGGTAGAAATACTTGGCGGAGGCATGCCAAAAAAGAGCGTTCTCAAACAGTTTGACCTCGAGGGCTACAACGGTTGGGCTTTCGGTTTCGGTCTCGAGAGACTGGCTATCATAGGCATGGAACTGCCCGACATCCGTCTCCTGTGGTCAGAAGATCCTCGTGTAATAAAACAGCTGAAACTAGGTAATAAGTATGTGGAGGTTTCCAAATATCCATCGATAGTTCGAGATATCTCTTTTGTGGTGGATAAAAACTTCGTACCAAACGACTATTTCGACCTAGTGCGAGAAACCGCGCCAAACCTAGTGGAACAAGTCGAGCTTTTGGATAAATATGAAAATGAAGAGAAGTTTGGAAAGGACAAAATAAGCTACGCCTACCGAGTGACGTACCGCTCTCTCAACAGAACCCTGACTTCGGATGAGATAGATGGTGTTCATAAAAAAATCGAGCAAAAAACAGCAGAAATGTTCGGTGCCAAAATTCGATGACCAGCATCACAGATTTAATTACATACATATTCCTCTTTGCTTCACTAAACTTTGAAGTGTTTCTGCTAATCACCTACTTCGAAAATCGCTTGGAAATAGAAAAAGAAAACGCTTGGGTCTCTCTGGGAGTAAAAAAATATCCAACAGTAACCATCATCGTCCCTTGTTGGAATGAGGAGAAAACTGTGTCGAAAACAATTCACTCTCTCCTCTCTCTCGACTATCCAAAAAACAAACTAAAAATAATGATTGTAAACGACGGTTCAACAGATAACACATGGCAGAATATTCAGAAATTCAAAAACAATCCGCAGGTGGAGATGCACAGCAAAGAGAATGGTGGCAAACACACAGCTCTGAACTTTGGCCTATCCAGACTTAAAACTGACTTGGTCGGGTGCCTAGATGCTGACTCCTATGTCCACAAAGACGCTTTGAAAAACATCGTGGTCTATTTCCAAGATAAAGAAACAATGACCGTCACGCCATCTGTAAAACTCTGGAAACCAAAGGGGCCTCTGCAACTGCTACAAAAAGTAGAATACAGCTTTGGTATCTTCACCCGAAAAATGTTCCATTATATGCATGCCGTTTATATAACTCCGGGACCTTTCTCCATCTTCCGTCGCGAAGTTTTTGAGAAGTTAGGAGGATACGAACACGCCCATAATACAGAAGATATCGAGATAGCTCTGCGTATGCAGAAAAGTGGTTACAAAATCGCTCATGCTCACAATGCCATGGTTTATACTGTGCCGCCAAGTACATTACCAAAACTTTTGAAACAACGAATTCGCTGGTCATATGGTTTTATAAAAAACGCCACAGACTACAAGAATATGTTCTTTAATCGAAAGTATGGAAATCTAGGTGTATTCATACTACCTATGGCTGCTATTTCTATCATATCTGTCCTGACCATCGCCAGTATATCCGTCTTCAATCTGGGACACATGTTTTTCAACGAATATATTAGACTGCAAACTGTAGGCCTAAACTTGCACTGGCCTTTTGCAAACTTTGATTGGTTTTATATAAACACAAAACTGATAGCATTTGTCGGCATAGTAACAACTATTGGCACAATAAGCATGATATTAATATCCAAGAGGATGTCCGAGGGCAAATGGGATGTAGGTATGGATTTGATTTATTTCCTAGTTTTGTATATGTTTATTGCTCCACTGTGGATTGGCAAGGCTGTGTTTAACGCGCTGTTTTTGGTCAAAGCATCCTGGCGGTAAATTATGGTTCAAAACATTAGCTCAAAAAAATATTTGTACTCTTTTATAATAACTGTGATTATTTTTGGCACGGCTATTTATCTTTCCAACTATTTCGGCCAGAAAAAACTGGCGGAGATTAGATCCATTCAGGATAAAATCGCCATAGATATACTTTCATCCGAAACACAGTTTTCACTTCTGGAAGATTCACTTTGTAAAGATGTCGGGGTCGGTTCTCTTTCAACAGAGCTGGGTAATCTCGAAAATAAACTAACATACACAGAAAATGAAAGGGGGGCAAATGACAGCGAAGTGCAAACTCTGAAACGCTACTATTCCCTGCTTGAAATTAAAGATTATTTACTCATGAATAGAATCAGCGAGAAATGCAAAAAAACTCCTCTTTCAATTATTTATTTTTATTCCACAGATGATAGTTGTCCAGACTGCCAGAGAGAGGGTTATGTTTTAACACGACTGCGAGAGACATATCCAGAACTGAGAATATATTCATTCGACTACAACTTGGACGTCTCAGCTGTGAAAACTCTCATATCAATAAAGAAAGTAAAAAACCAACTTCCGGCCATTGTCATAAAAGACAGGGCTTATTATGGATTTCAGTCCATTGAGGATTTGGAGAAAGCCATACCTGAGTTACAAATCCTAAAAGCCCAAACCGCTAGCTCGACAACTGCGACAAGTACGAAGAAATAAATCTATTTGGTCGGTGTTATCTTGATGATTTCGGCGCCCGAGATCGTGCTTGAACGCATTGAGTTAGGAGAAAAATCTGTGGGAGAGCTTGGTCGCGCTGAAAGGTCCGGTGTGGCACTTGCTCCGCGCGCGAGATGTTGTGGTACAAGCGCTTGTTCTGGTGAAAGACCAGGGAGCCCACAACTATGATCGCTACGACTATAATATGTGGAACCGTCTTTGGCTATATAAAACCCCCACCATTGAGTATCACACTCGGTAACAGCAGGAACAGCCGGAAGATAAACTATTTTTGGACCTGTATCAGTCGTAATTTGAACATCCACCAGTTGATCAAATGTTTCCCCCGAACGAAGGTTAGATAACTCAATACTAAGATGGTCGGGTTTGGCACCGCTTCCATATTTCAAGTAGTATGCTGTTTTGGAATCATCATTCGCAAAACCATATCCCCACGCCGTGCCGACCGAAGTAAGCCTGCTATTACTAAGATACATTTGAGATATCGTTATACCGTAGCCAATGTTATCTCGCCCCATGTCTATTTCAAGAAGTGTAAAACCCAGTTCTGGCTCAACAACTCTTTTAATGACGAGACTAAGACTTTTCGTTGCACGGGAACCAACAGCATCAACAACTTCAAAAGCAATCATTGTTTTGCCAAAAAGTTCTGCCTGCCAAACAGGGAATAGTTTCAAGCCATCAGAATACACAATATACTGCAGAAGGCCGGAAATAACGCCCGTCTTTGGGTCAAGAGTAACCCCTATAGGGAGAACACCACTACTAATGCTCCATGTATACGGAGCAGTACCTCCCCTTACGCCTAATTCTGCGCGATATCGCATTTGGAGTGTCGCCGTAGGCAAACTCGTAGTGGTAATAGAAACTGGCTTAGAATTCGATGGAGGTGGAGGAGTTGGACCGGGTTCTGGTTCGCACTTGCCCTCATATTTTTTGATCCGACTAAAACCATTCTCTGTATTATTTTTATCACCATTCCACGCACCTTCACAGTATTTGATTATTTCTGCATCGCAAATTTTGGTTTTATCCTTTTCCTGTCCTCGGCGGTTGGCCTCGTTTTTAATACATGCAGCAAACTCTGTTTGTCCTTTTTCCACATCCAGTTTTTCTTTTTTAACAACACCACCAACAGCGGCTTGTGATTTATTGGCGATTTCTTGCTCAAAGCAGGGTCGATTTGCATCAGAAGAACAACTCTGCGCAATATTTTGTAACACTCCGTTATTTACAAAAAGAAAAGTAACACCTCCTAATAAAACTACTCCGAATATTACATATAAAGTTTTTGTTTTCATCCCGTTAGAGATAGGAAAGCCTTTCCGTAGTTTATTTTATTAATATTAAATATAACAGATATTATCCATTCTTCTCACACCCCGTTTAGGTCATAACCTTATAACCTCTAACGGGATTCATGGTGTTAGTATAACAAAAATTGAAGCGGAAGTTATCCACCATTCTTAATGTACTTATCCATCTCTTAGACGAGACACTTGACAAAAGTGTAAATCTATTGAGCCGAGGACAGGGTTTGAACCTGCGACATCAACTTTACAAAAGTTGCGCTCTACCAACTGAGCTACCTCGGCTTAGGTTAATATTATTAAATTAACTTATTCAACATAACACTTCTAAGACTCTTTTTCAAATGAGTTATCTCGGGCTAGTTGCTCTAGGAAAAACGATACCGAACCGTTGCTTCTCAGTATTCTTCGGCCGTTGAAACCACCTACTTCATAGTATTTTTTCGATACAAAATCCTTCATCCGGACAAGAATCTCATATAGGTATGATGGCAGGAACTCAAATATGAAGATGTTCAAAATCCTCTTATAAAGACGGGACTTGGAGAAAGCCAACTCTATCATCTGGTGTATTTTCTTGTCCCCTCTTAGAAACAGGTTCGAGAGAAAATGTATCTTTCTGACCTTAATTTCGAACACCTTAGATAGCACAAGTCCTGAGAGGACGAGCATAGACAATACAAACAATGTAAGTATAGTTGTCATAAATTTTAAGATGAGATTAGTTAGAGACTGAAAAGCGCACGAAACGAGATAATTCTATTTTTTCGCCAAATTTTTGAGTGGCGCTCTGTATTAGATTTATAATAGTGACCTCAGGGTTTTTAATAAATGATTGATCTAGAAGTACTCTCTCAGCCCAATACGCCGCGAGCTTTCCTTCTAGAATTTTTGCCTTCATTGCCTCCGGTTTGCCCTCCACTTCTTTGGCAAAGACTTCAGCGGCAAGAGACTTTGTCTGCTCGTCTATATCCTCCTGTTTCAAAAACTGAGGGTTAGTAGCCGTGGCATGCATTGCTATGTCGTAAGCTAACTTCTTGAACTCTTCGTTCTGGGCCACGAAGTCGGTCTCACACAATAATTCTATCATAGTTCCCACAGTTCCGGTAGAGTGGACATA
>DATDWN010000009.1:0-39061 GCA_036517395.1 Minisyncoccota bacterium | reverse complement strand
CCGCCCCTCTGGGGCGGAACAGGGGTCCAGGGCTTGCCCTGGGGTTTCATACCATTGATTATTCTACTACTTTTACTTCTCAATCTCCGATTCTAGAATGTCTATTTTCTTTTCGACTCTGTTTAGTGTGCTTTGTAGTTTTTGAATTTTAGTTTCTTCCGTTTCGATTTCATCCTCTGTTTTTTCAGCTAGTTTCTTTTCGCCATATATGCCTGAGATGATGAGCCGGTTTCCAATAAAAGCTGAGACGAATACGCCTGTGATTAGGAGGATTGCAGTGCCAACTATGATTGATGCCAAACTACTGAGGTCTATATTGTCCGCGGCGTGCCAGATTCCACGCCAGAATAGTATCACCCCGATACCTCCTAGAAAGGCATACAAAATAGGTGAGCGGGAGAGTCTGGACCTAGTTCTGTCCTCCAGTTTATCGAAGAAGTGAATAATCTTATGCACCATGATAGACTAATAATACCATGATTTCTAAAAAAGTAATCGTTTGTGATCTTGATGGGACTTTAACCGAAAGCAAATCTAAGTTAACCCCCGAAATGTCAGAGGTCTTGTGTGGAATACTTTCACGCCATTATCTTGTCGTTGTATCTGGTGGAGCCTACTCCCAGTTTCAAAAACAATTTTTATCCCAGCTTCATTGCGGAGAAAATCAACTAAAAAACCTTTCTCTTTTTCCGACCAATGGCACTACTTGCTATGTCTATCAGGGAGGTAGCTGGAAACAACTATATGATAATCCATTGGACATAGAAGAGCGCAAAGAGATTATTTCTGTACTAAAGGAGGCTATAAAGGAGTCAGGCCTCGATCTATCTGGGGTCTATGGAGAGATTATAGATGATCGGGGCAGTCAGATAACGTTTTCAGGCAGTGGTCAGGAAGCGCCTTTGGCTGTAAAAAAAGCATGGGATCCAGATGGTCTAAAAAGGCGACTTATTGTTGATATTATTAAAAACAAAATTCCTCAATTTGAAATTCGTATAAACAGCATGAGCTCCATAGATATTACCAGAAAAGGAATAGACAAAGCCTATGCTATAAAGAAAATAAAGGAATTGCTCAATGTGACCGACGAGGATATTGTTTTTGTGGGAGATGCTTTATATAAAGGCGGGAATGACGCACCAGTTAAAAAAACTGGCGTTGATTATATTCAAGAATCCGGACCAGATGAGACGCTGGAGTTTCTGCGTCAGTATCTGTAGTTTTACCCTCTCCTTAGTCAGTTTTGGCTTGTTTCTGGGTTGCTTTGATTTAAGTGTGGTATAATTTTATTATGAATCCAGTCACCTCTAAAAGACCGTGGGGGTCATTTACTCGTTTCACCAACAATGAACCGTCGACTGTAAAAATTTTGCACATAAACAAGGGTGAAGAATTTAGTTTGCAATACCATACACACAGACAAGAGTTTTGGAAAATAATTCACGGCAATCCGGAGGTAATAATTGGTGATAAAACGGAACATCCGGTGGAAGGAGAAGAATTTATTATAATGCCACACACAAACCACCGTATTTCTGCCCCGTTTGGTGATGTATTAGTACTTGAGATATCAAAAGGCCAGTTTGATGAAGACGACATCGTTCGAATAGAAGACAAATACAACAGAGTTTAATGAAAAAAATCACATCAAAACCCCAGAAAATAAAAAAAACATTAGGCACGCCGCTCTCCGTGGTTTCCGTAAATGATAAGGTTTTTATGCTGGAGCGCCTAGATGGAAAGATCACAAGCTCACTTTTTATATCCGAAAGTAAAAATGGCTTAGATTTTGTTCCAAGTAATAATAAAGTATCACTCCGAACTCATGCTAAGAAAAAAGAGAATATAAAAAAGTGTAAAAACTTTTCAATCTCTACGACTCCAACCTGTTTCATTATGACATATATAAGGGAGGGTAAAACAAAAAAAGATAACCATCTAGTAGTGGCAAAGTCTCTCAATCTCTATGAGTGGTATATAAAATCAGAAATCCCAGCGGGAGACTCCGTAGGAGCGGTTGTATTTTACGATAAGTCCTTACAAGCTTTTGTTTTATATCAGGACGGGCTCTTTATAAAAAGCCAATTAACCAAAACCTTAGTTCTGTGGAGAGAAAGGAGGTCGCTTTTGTTTACGGGCAGAGCGGGGATGTTTGACAGAGAAAAAACCTCCATAATAGGTGGAATAGAAACCAAAGAAGGTCTCCTAATCATTTATGATTCTTCTGTCAAAGATAGGTCAAGAAATTTACTCCAAGTTGGCGGTGTTTTGTTTGATGTTAAAGATCCAAGGCGTATAGTCTGGCGCTCCGAGGCGCCTTTGTGGCAAGGAGTTGTAAAATCTGAAGATGAAAAGGAAATTGTACCCGTGGGTTTTGTTTATTTAAAGAACGTCTTTGTGGTTTATTGGCTGGTTGGGGGCAAAGATCTTCTAGTTTCAACCTTCCCTGCGCTTTTTAGTGGAAAAGAAATCTACCAATACGAAATCTTGGAAAAATTTGATAAAAATCCTGTGATTATTCCTAGAAGCGGTTTGGATTGGGAGGCCATAGGAACTTTTAATCCTTCTGTTTTCCAAGATGGAAACAAACTGCATTTGTTTTATAGAGCTTTGGGTAACGACGGCATATCTCGTGTTGGTTATGCTTCTAGTAAAGACGGGCTTTCTTTCGAGAGACGGCCCTTTCCTGTTTTTGAGCCAAGCGAAGGTAGTGGAATGCCAAAAACAAGTGAAACAAGAGAGCCAATAGGCTATCATCCAACGTATTATACTTCTGGGGGCGGTTGGGGAGGAAGTGAGGACCCAAGAGTTGTAAAAATAGATAATACAATTTACATGACCTATGTGGCTTTCGAAGGTTGGAACTCTGTTCGTATGGCTTTGACATCTATTAGTATAGATGATTTCAAGGCTGGAAGGTGGAAGTGGAAAGAGCCGATTATGCTCTCCCGCGTAAACGAAATCCACAAAAACTGGGTGTTGTTTCCAGAGAAAATAAACAATAAATTTGCTATTCTGCATGGACTCTCTCCAGAGGTGCTTGTTGATTATGTTGATAATTTCGATAATTTTGATGAAACCAAACAGATTAAAAGTCGTCCACCAGTAGGTGGTAGGGAAACACACTGGGATAGCAGGATGCGCGGAGCAGGACCGCCACCTATAAAAACCGATTTAGGCTGGCTTCTCCTCTATCATGCCCAAGACAGAAGAGAACCCCACAAGTACAAACTTGGAGCAATGATTTTGGACAAAAAAGATCCAACCAAGATCCTTCATCGCTCTGCTCATCCCATTCTCTATCCCGAAATGGATTATGAGAATGATGGCAAGCCAGGCGTGGTGTATGCTTCTGGAGCTGTCATACGAAATGACGATTTGAGGATCTACTATGGTGGTGGAGACAAAGTCGTCTGCATTGCTAGTGCACCTTTGAGAGAGTTTATGAATTATTTAGTAACAGAAGATCCGAAATCTTTTGCTCTTAAAAAGATTTATTAAATAAAAAAACCATGTTTGTTGTTAAACGATCAAAAAAAAATCCTATACTTAGTCCCGTTCTGGAACATACGTTTGAAGCCTTTGCCGCATTTAATGGAAATCCTATAAAAGTTGGCTCGTCTACACATTTGCTTTACAGAGCTCAATCAATGCCAGAAAAATTTGAAAATAGTAGTTTTTCTCTCTCCGTAATTGCTAAGGCAGAAAGTAAGGACGGAATCAATTTCCAAAATAGGCAGGAGTTCGTCACCCCCGAGTATGCGTGGGAGAGGTATGGACTAGAAGATCCGCGTGTGACGAAAATCGATGGTAAATATTTTATTTTTTACACCGCTTTATCTGCATACCCGTTAAATAATCCTGCTGGAATAAAAGTCGGTTTGGCTATAAGTCCAGACATGAAGAAAATCACAGAAAAACACCTTATCACTCCCTTTCATGCCAAAGCTATGACTCTTTTTCCTGAAAAAATAAATGGTAAATATGTGGCGCTTCTTACGGTTAACCCAGATATTTTACCAACTCATATCACCATAGCAGAGTTTAAGAAAATAGAAGATATGTGGTCGGAAAAATATTGGAAAAAATGGTATGGCAAACTGGATAGTCACATATTTATACGAGGAGATAACACGGATAGAATTGAAATCGGCAGCTGTCCCATAAAAACCAAAGAAGGCTGGCTCCTAGTTTGTTGCAGGATTCAAAATCACGCCGCTCCTAACAGAGTTTTTGCAATAGAAGCGGTCTTGTTGGATTTGAAAGATCCTAAAAAAATTATAGGTAAGACTAGGGGAGCTTTACTTGTCCCAGAAGAGAAATATGAAAAAGAGGGATTGCAGTCTAACATAATATTTCCCAGCGGCGTCATTATAGCGGGGGATAAGTTGAATATATATTATGGAGCTACGGACACTACTATTGCTGTTGCTAGCGTTGATCTTTCCAGATTACTTCAGAGTATGAAATTTCCATATGAAGAAATTGGTTTTGAAAGATCAAGTCACAGCAGTCTGCTTTATCCGAGAAAGGATAAATCTTGGGAGAAAAAAGCTATTTTCAATCCTGCGGCCATCCTAATTGATGATAAAATTTCTATTTTATATAGAGCCATGTCGGATGACAATACGTCCGTAATAGGCTATGCGGAAAGTCCAGATGGAATAACTATAAAATATCAATCAGATAAACCTATATATACTCCTAGGGAGTCTTTCGAAGAAAAAAGAGTGGCTGGTGGAAACTCTGGGTGTGAAGACCCTCGTCTGACACAAATAGGCAATACTATTTATATGTATTATGTTGCCTACAACGGAGTGACACCTCCGTCGGTGGCACAGACCCATATTTCGAAAGGGGATTTTAAGAAAAGGAAATGGAAATGGACAAAACCAGTTTTGGTCACAGCGGATGGAGTGGATGACAAAGATGGCTGTCTTCATCCAGAAAAAGTAGCGGACAAATATTTTCTTTTTCATCGAGTTCGAAATTTCATCTGTGGGGACTATGGTGACACACCAGAATTCAAAGAGAGAAATAATTTTAAAAATATTCCGATACTGTTGCCAAGACAGGGTATGTGGGATAGTCAAAAAGTGGGAATATCTGTGCCGCCGATTCGGACAAAAAAGGGATGGATACTTTTTTATCACGGTGTTTCAAATCGCTTCCGGTATCGTGTTGGAGCGGTGCTCTTGGATCTTAATGATCCAACGAAGGTTTTATCTCGCACAACTGATTGTCTGCTTGAGCCCAAGGAGGCTTATGAAATCAGTGGCCAAGTAAATAATGTGGTTTTTCCGTGCGGTGCCGTGGTCAAGAAAGGCATCATTTATATTTATTATGGAGGGGGAGACTCGGTTATGTATGTTGCATCAATGCGGCTGACTGATTTACTCAAAGCCCTTACCGCATAGCTGGACTATTTTGTATCTTTGAGTGCTAATGAATAATGGGTTCCAACTATCATAACGGAGCCTATGCAGATAAAGATGTACTGAAACGGAATAAACTGCAGTGTTAAAGTGGCCAGAAGTGGTCCCACGATAAATGAGATGGGACGGGTAATACGGAAAAAACTTATGACATCGGTCTTTTCGGGGTTTACCTGTTTAAAAAAATAGCTCTCTGTACTGATTTCGACAAGACTCGCTCCTATACGGGTGATAAAAAGCAGAGTTGCCCATATCCAGAAAACTTTTACCGTGACAAAGCTTATAAATATAGTGGCAAGTCCCATGATGATAAAACCAATAGTCAAAAACTCTTTTTCTCCATATTTATCATCCGCCAACTCGCCGATGGGCACTTCGAATAATATAAAAGGCAAAAGCATAATAGTAAAAATCAAACCTATCTCAGACCATGAGAAGCCTATGTATTTTTCCAGATAAATCGGCGTATAGACAATCATGTAAGCGTAGAAAATTTGCAATAGAAAGTTGGAAATAAAAATATTGTACAGATTTTTGTCTTTTATATATTCTGATAAAGTTTCCTTCACTTTTATATGTTTTACGATTGGGTTAGGTATTTTTTTTAGTCTTTTAAAGAAAAAATACAAAGGAACCAGAAAAAGACAGGAGGCCATGTAGACTAGCGAGTAGTCGTTCCTAAAAAGCAGTAGAGCGACCAATGCTGGAGCCAGTACTATGGTGGCGTTTGAGACGGTCAGGTATGTAGCTCGTATACTTCCAGTTAAAGAATTATCTTTTGAAACGTCTTCAATGAACATGTCCATGTTGAAATATAGGAGGGAAATAATAACCAAGTGCGTTATGAAGTATAGGCTTATGAGAAAGGGCGTAGTTGATAATGCCAAACCTAAAGTAGCTAAAAACTCTATGACGATAGCATAAGTTGCAAATTTGTATATACCGATTTTCTCCAGTATTTTTGACGCGTATAGCAGGAGGGCGGTGTTTATGATAGAGCCTATTATATATAAAGCAGAAACTTGGGTCTCAGAAAAGAAATTAGAAAGATATGTTGAGTTTACATAAATAATCAGAGCGTAGTGAAAGGAGATAAAAACATTGGAAAGAAAGAGGGTATTAAGTAGTTTGCTTTGTCGAAAAGGCAAGAATATTTTGTCCATCTAAATATTATACACCAAGTATAACAGGTATCACCATAGGTTTCTTGGCAGTTTTCTGAAATAAAAATCTGCCGACATTGTCTGCCAGGTTTGATTTGACGAAATCAAAGTTGATTGGATTCATGTTGTGGGTTGTGTCTTCAACGGTTTTTTTTATTATCATCCGAGCATGCGAAAGTAAATCCTGTGATTCACGAACGTAGACGAAACCGCGAGCGATGATGTCGGGAGATTTCTTTAGCTTTCCAGTTTTGGCATTTATGCTAACCACGATGACGAATATGCCGTCTTGAGCCAGCATTTTACGATCCCTTATAACCATTTCCTGTACGTCTCCAATAGAGAAACCATCAACCATCATTATGTTGCTAGGAGCTTCCTGTGGGAGTCTTACGAAGGTCTTGCCTTCGTTCTGGATTTCTATGATCGCGCCATTGTCAGGAATGATTATATTTTCTTTTGGAATGCCAATCGACAGGGCTAAATCCTCATGAACACTAAGCATGTAATGATTTCCGTGAATCGGCATGAAAAACTTCTCACCGATTTTGTTATGTAACCACTTCAACTCTCCGCTGTTCCCATGTCCTGTGGAGTGAATGTACACATCGCTCGTTCGGTAGTGAATGATTTTTGCTCCTTGGCGAGTTAGGTTATCTTTCAGCTTTTGCACTGATCTTTCATTTCCGGGGATGATAGAAGATGACAAAAGGACCGTGTCTCTCGGAGTGATTTTAAAGAATTTATGTGTTTTGTTGGACATGCGCATCAATGCCGCAAACTCGTCTCCCTGAGCTCCTGTGGCCAGAACGATGATTCTATCTGGTGGGTAGTTTTCCATCTCTGTGCTTGTGATTATGGTGTCTGGTTTTACCGTAAGCATCCCCATGTTCAGGACCACCTCTATGTTGTTTTTCATACTGCGACCTTCAACCACCACTTTCTTGCCGTATTTTTCAGCAATCATTATTATTTTCATCACTCGCTCCAGCTGGGAGGCGAAAGTGCCGATGATCAAGCGACCTTTTATGTTTTTGATTATTTCATCCAGATTTTTATGAACCAGTCTTTCTGGCGTAGAAAATCCAGGCTCGTCAACGTTTGTCGAATCCATCATCAGAAGTAAAACCTTTTCATTCTTGAACCTACCAAACTCTTTTTCCTCGGCTTCTGTTGGTATGCCATCATCGTGGTCGAGCTTTATATCTCCGGGAGTGACGATTAGTCCATAAGGGGTTTCTATTATGACTCCCATGGAATCCGGAATAGTGTGGCTCACGGAGAAAAAGCGAACCTTCAATTTCCCTAGAGTTATGGTGTCTTCTTTTTCTACGATTCGCAGGTCAAGCGGGGCAAGATGAGGAAATTCATCCTGTCTTTTGCGTATCATAATACTGGTCAGATTTCTTGTGTATAGCGGTGGATTGCCAATGCGATTCATTATGTAAGGAATGCCTCCGATGTGGTCAAGGTGTCCGTGGGTTATCAAAACTCCTCGGATTTTATCTTTTCTATCTTCAAGGTATTTTGTATTTGGCAGGATGTAGTCCACTCCGGGAGTGTCATCGTCTTTGAACTGGAAACCCATGTCAACTACGATAATGTCATCTTTGTATTCGATGAGAGACATGTTTTTACCGATTTCCTCCACGCCACCAAGTGGGATTATCCTGATGTTGTCACCGGGAGGCGGGATTATATCGTCAGGTTTTCTGGCTCTAGGCATAGGCACACTCCTCTGAGAGAAAGATCTGCCTCGCGGAATGCGCGGTCTAGCAAGTCCTCCGTGTTCTGTGTTTTGTGTTAATGTCATTTTTTAAATTATAAATTATAAATTTTAAATTATTTTTGCTTTGCAAAAATTTCCCATACATTGTTTGTCTCGATATACCATTCACCGATATTTGAAAATCTTTCAGCCGAAGCCGTTAGCGTTCCAAGTTTGATGTTGTTCACTTTTTTTGGAACGATATATATGAAATATGGAGAGTATGTGAAAATGGCCGGTACATCACTCCTTATTTCTTTACTGAAGTTGTTTAAATATGTTTGCTGTAGAGCAGGATCACTCGTCTTTCTTATATTTTCCAGAAGCTTGTCCGTTTTTACGTTGGCATAAAGAGCAATATTTAGTCCAGGACTTGCTCTCTCACTTGAGTGCCAGAAAGGGTAGAGGTCGAGGTCTCTTCCAACGATTTCTCCGAAAAGCAAAGAGTCATATTTGCGAGGACGAATAATGTTTTGGTTCAGATCTCCCGTTTCAAATATTTTTACTTTGACATCGGCGCCGAGAGCTCGCCACTGTCTCTGTAGTAAGTAGGCGGTCTCCTTCAGTTCAGGTGCATCGCCGGTGGAGATAGAAAAAGATAATGTGGTCGTATTTTTCTTGTCCTTTTTTTCGAAGATACCGGAGGTGTTTTCTTTCCAACCGTTTTTCACGAGCAAAGCTTTGGCTTTTTCCAGTCTCTCCGGCTGGTCGCCGATGAGGCGACCCTTGTCATTCGAAATAGTTTTAACAGGAACCGGGCTGTCGATAGGTTGGCCGTAACCCCCGATGATGTTGTTTATGATTTCCTGTTTGTCCGTAGCCATGTTCAGAGCCTGGCGCACTTCTTTATTTAGAAATACCGGCGCTACGTTTTGATTGAAGAATACTCCAAATATTCGTGGTAGGGGAGCTAGGGTGATGTTACTGTCCGCCGTTTTCAAACCTGCTATCTGGTTCGGAGTTATACCGTGGACGGTTTCCACATTGCCGCTGTTGTACGCGTCTATAATGTCTTTTTCATTCTGATACGATTTTATAGAAAAACTTGTTATGTATGGTTCGCCCAGAGAATATTTTTTGAATGCGACAAGCTTGTATTCTTCCGGCAAACCGCTTGATGTGTAGATGATAGACTCGATTTTATAAGGTCCAGAGCCCACGGGTTTTATATTAAATTGGCTAAAAGGTAGCTCCTCCACGCTGGCTGTTTTCCAAATATGCTTGGGTAAAATTCCCAGAGTAGTGTTCTGTATGAAAGGCGAGTATGGCTGTTTTAGTGTGAAAGATATTGTTTTGTCATCGATTTTTTTAACTGTTACTCCCGACCAGTTTGCTTCGCGAGGACTTTTTAGTCCTGGATCTTGGGCTCTTTCTATCGTGAAGACAATATCATCCGTCGTCAACTTTGTACCATCGTGAAAATAGAGATTGTCTTTCAGTATAAATGTATAAGTCAGTGAGTCTGGGGAAATGCTGTAACTTTCTGCTAGATCCGGCACGAGCTCACCATCGGAGTTCACTTTCATTAGTCCGGAATACATAAGGGTTATCAGGTCTTTGTCGATGTCGCTTGTTGCCAAAAGGGGATTTACAAATCTGGGAGAGCCGATGACGCCTTCAGAGAGAGTTCCTCCATAGTCAGGAATCGTTACCAGAAAAAGTTTGTTCAGTTGATACAGGAGTGATATACCGCTTAGGATAAATACTATGGTGAAAAAGAAAAAGACCACTTTTTCACTGAGTGAAAAAGATTTAATAACTCGGTGCACTTTTTCCGAATATGGCAGGTGCCACTCTTTTTTAGCTAGATTTTTTAGTTTTTCTTTGTCCACAAAGATTTCATTTTAAAAATCTCTTTCTCCTCATATTCCTCGAAAGGCAATCTGTCTGGGCGAACTCGCCCAGCGAACTTCTCGTCGCTCAAGAAAATAATCTCGGATTACCTCGTTATTTTCTAAGCTCCTGCGAAAGGCCTTTCTCGAAACACGAGGAGACGAGATTTTGTTCGATTATATGATTAAATTAAAAGCAAACTGAAAGAAGTGACAGCAAAAAGTATTGCCACAACTATGGTCCCAATAAATATTACCTTTTCCGCTCCACGTTTTGTGTGATGTCCCGATGAGAAACCATCTCCACCGCCAAATGCTCCGCCAAGGCCAGCATCTGTCTGTTGTAGGAGTACGCCTCCAATGAGGAGGACGGATAATACGATTTGTATATAGGGAATACTTTCAGCTAAACTCATTATGTAGATATCCTACCAGAAATAAAATAATAAGCAACAGCTCATGTCTTTTTACCGAATCTCATCGTCTAAAATTTAGAAAACATCTTCACCGTACAAGGAGTACGTCTCAGATGATTTTCTAAATTTTATACGCGACCTTCGGCAAAAATCCTCTGAGCGAGGTTGTTTTTAATGGTTTGGCATGAAAAAAGACCACATTTCTGTGGCCCTGTCGGTGGGCAAGGCCCACCGACTTGTGCTTTGTTTATCGCGTGCTTAGCGGCCAGTGTCTGTAGCGGAAGGGAGATCCCTATACGCCGCGTCTTCCTTGTGCTTCACTGGGAGGCTGAAGTAGTCGCCGACGCTCGGTTGTA
The DNA here is from genome assembly GCA_036517395.1 of Minisyncoccota bacterium. Classification (GTDB taxonomy): domain Bacteria; phylum Patescibacteriota; class Minisyncoccia; order Phycocordibacterales; family DATDWN01; genus C7867-006. Next base: position 28,091 of record DATDWN010000009.1, on the reverse strand, counting down.
CCCAGAACCCTAGTTGCTTTGCCAGCGCATGGACTTCCCAGAACGCCTGCTTGGCGATCCCGATTTCTGTCTGCAGCTGGACGAGCTTGGTTTCTGCCCTCTCGTATCCTTGGAGGGCAACCTGCTGAAGGCAGAGAGCCTCAAACTCCCTGGCCAGGACATGGAGCTTCTCATCAACGCGGGCGAGGGTAACGAACGCCGAAATCGTTTGTCTCAGCACCTCGTTGTCTGTCCTCCACTGTTTTTTCAGCAGAGAGCAGAGGCGGGGGATCGTGAAACTCCAGCCGATCAGGGCGAAGGTTCCAGCCATGATTCCGAGGACGTTTGAGATCCCACCGTCGTGAGCGTGGTGGGTATACGCACTCATCAGGACTAAGGAGACGATGATGAACACCAGCATCCCTGGAAGGAGAGCCGGATCTGACGAAACACGTTTCAACATACTATCCTTTCAACCCTCCGTTTACTCACAGAGTTCTTCTCTGGAGTGAGACGTTCTTCGTCTCTCGGAAGTCTGCATAGACCATACTAAACACTCGCTATTCTGTCAAGTGCTAAAAAATGGGTAATACTGTACTATGTAAGCCATGGAAAAGACTAAATCAAAAGTGGTTTCGAAGACATCAACCAAAACGCAAAATAAAATTATTCCTCTCGGCAGTCGTGTTCTCATAAAACCATTTACAAAAGAGGATTTGCAAAAAGAAAATACTGCAAAAAATAGTTTTGGTATTATTTTGCCTGATGCTGGTTCAAAGGAGAAGTCGGAACAGGGGATTGTGCTTGCGGTAGGTGCAGGGGATTATCAGGATGGAAAACTCGTTCCTGTTAGTGTCAAAGTCGGGGACAAAGTTGTTTTCTCAAAATACGGATATGAAGATGTGGAGGTGGATGGAGAGGAACTTTATCTTATCAAGGAAGAGAATGTATTAGCAGTATTAAAGTAAAAAGTGTGAAAGAAGAAAGTAAAAAGTAAAATTCATCGAATTTACTTTCACACTTTTTACTTTTAACTTTCAAACTAACTATCATGTCCAAACAAATTTTATTTAATGAAAATGCTCGGCAAGCTCTGAAACGTGGGGTTGATGCTGTTGCCGATGTGGTCAAGGTAACTATCGGTCCAAAGGGTAGAAATGTCGTACTTGAAAAAAGCTATGGAGCGCCGACTATTACAAACGATGGGGTGTCCATTGCCAAAGAAATCACTCTGAAAGACAAGTTTGAAAACATGGGAGCGGAGATTATAAAAGAAGTAGCGACCAAGACAAATGACATCGCTGGAGATGGCACGACTACTTCTGTCATACTTGCTCAGGCCATCATTGCCGAGGGTATGAAGCATACAAACATGGGCCTCGGTGTCATGGGCATTCGCTCGGGCATGGAATCGGCCACAAACGATATTGTCTCTGCTTTGAAATCTCTCTCTAAACCAATAAATACAAAAGATGAAATTCGTCAGGTGGCGTCCGTTTCAAGCGAGTCGGAAGAGATAGGAAAAATTATTGCTGATACCATAAATAAAGTGGGCAAGGACGGCGTGGTCACAGTAGAGGAGTCACAAGCTTTTGGTGTTGAATCAGAAGTTGTGGAGGGGCTCGAGTTTGATAAGGGCTATCTCTCGCCTTATATGATTACAAACACCGAACGCATGGAAGCGGAATACAAAGATGTGCCAGTTTTGGTTACAGACAAGAAAATTTCGGCTATAAAAGATATTTTACCTCTTTTGGAAAAGATAGCAGGAACTGGCAAGAAAGACTTGGTTATTATTGCCGATGATGTAGATGGTGAGGCATTGACTACTTTTGTTATAAATAAATTACGAGGGGGTTTTAATGTCTTAGCGGTCAAAGCTCCAGGATATGGTGATAGAAAAAAGGAACAATTAACCGACATAGCTACGGTTTTGGGTGCGGAGGTTGTTTCAGATGACTTGGGATTAAAACTAGACACGGTTGAGTTGTCTGCTCTCGGTAAAGCCAACAGGATTGTTTCAAAAAAAGAAAGTACTGTTATTGTTGGTGGCAAAGGAAAGAAAGCTGATATAGAAGCTCGTGTTAAAGAACTTAAGAAGCAAAAGGAGAGTACAAAGTCAAAGTTTGATATAGAGAAAATAGATGAACGAATTGCTAAACTCTCCGGAGGTGTGGCAGTTATACGAGTAGGTGCTGCAACAGAAACAGAAATGAAATATTTGAAATTGAAAATCGAGGATGCGGTGAATGCTACAAAAGCGGCCATTGATGAGGGGATTGTTTTGGGTGGTGGGGTTGCTTTGGTAAAAGCGGCCGAAAAAGTCCGAATTAATTTCAACAAAAAGGAATCAAACGATGAATTTAGGGTCGGCTATGAGATTGTCTTGAATGCTTGTGAGATGCCTTTGAAACAAATCGCTATAAATGCCGGCAAAGGTGACGGCTCGATAGTTATTGAACACGTCAAAAAATCCAGAGGCAACAGTGGGTACGACGCTATGAAAGACGAATATGTTCCTGATATGTTTGCCGCGGGTATTATTGATCCAGTAAAAGTGACTCGAACAGGTCTGCAAAACGCATCATCCGCCGGAGCTATTTTACTTACCACAGAAGTGGCTGTGACAGAGGAACCAAAAGAAGAAAAGGCGGGTTCAAGTGGTATGGGTGGAGGTATAGATTACTAGGTGTGATATAATATCCACATGCTTACAAAAACTAAAAATTTCTTAGGTTTTCCTAATGTAAAAAAAGTCAAAAGAGGGACTTTCTTTGAACTTGCAAGTAAACACATAATAAAAAGCAAAAAAAAATCTAAGACTACATTATCTCAAGATATCGACTCCATTCTTTATGGAAAATAATTCTTTTGTTATTGATAGTAGCGTGCTGGTGGCTTTTTATGATGATGGGGATGTTCATCATGTGGACGCTTTGATAGTAATGAAAGAAATTCAAGGTAGAAATGTTTTGGTCCACTCGTATGTGATTCAAGAAGTTGCCACAATTTTGTGCTACAGATTTGGCTCCTTATTAGCGAAGAGATTTCTGGAAGATGTCATAAATTCCGAAAATGTTACAATACCGTGGACAGATGTAAAAGAAGAAATTGAATTCTTTAATAATTTAAACAAGAAAATATCATTTACTGACACTTCTCTTATTTTGTTATCAAAGAAAAAAGGTATTCCGCTTTTAACATTTGACAAGCAGGCTATTGCTTTATTAAGAAAAATAAAATAATAATAAAATTATGGAAAATACAAATCAAAACTTTTTTGAGAGAAATATGAAGTGGATTATCGCTCTCGTTGTTATCGTGGTTATTGTCGGCTGGGGTGTTTCAAAATACAACACTTTTGTTGTTCAAGGTGAGCAGATAACGGCTCAGTGGGCGCAGGTTGAGAATCAATATCAGAGACGCTTTGATTTGATCCCAAACATAGTTGAAACGGTCAAAGGTGTGGCGGGGCAGGAACAAACAGTCTTCGGTCAGATTGCTGAAGCTCGTACAAGATACTCTGGTGCAACAAGTGCTAACGACAGAGCAGGAGCGGCGTCCCAAGTTGAGTCGGCCCTCGGAAGACTTCTGGTCATTGCAGAAAACTATCCGGTACTGCAGTCGTCACAGGCGTATCGTGACCTTATCGTTTCTCTGGAAGGCACAGAGAATCGCATTTCTGTTGAAAGAATGAAATATAATGACCTAGTGAGAGTCTTCGATACAAACGTCAAAACATTTCCGACATCAATTGTAGCCAGTGTGTTTGGTGTAAAAGAGCGAGCGTATTTCAATGTTCCGGAGGCGAATCAGGTGGCACCTAAAGTAAATTTCTAATTTTCAATTTTGCAATTTACAATCAATTTTCAAATACCAATGTTCCAATTTTGAAAATTAATCCATTGAAAATTCAATGAAAATTGAAAATTTTAAATTGAAAATTATTGTTCTTTTTTCTGTTTTTATCCCTGTTTCACTCCTTGCCTTTACCATCCCTGCAAAACCATCGACTTATGTAAATGACTATGCAGGTATGTTATCTCCTGACCAAGTCGCTACACTCGAGACAAAGCTTGAAAATTATGAAAAACAAACCACAAACGAAATCGCTGTTGTTACTATCCCTTCGCTAGATGGCGATGTGATCGAGAATGTTGCACAAGACATTTTCACAAAATGGGGCATAGGCAAGAAAGACAAAGACAACGGGGTGTTGCTGCTTATCTCTTTTGCCGACCGAAAGACTCGAATACAAACCGGTTATGGGGTGGAGGGTGATTTGACAGACATAGCCACTTCGTATATCCAGAGCGATATTGTTACTCCGGCATTTCGGGCGGGAGATTATTATGTGGGAGTTGATGGTGCGGTGGATAAAATAATAGAAGCTTTGAGTGGTACAGGTATTGTGCCACAGGATTACAGCGCTTCTTCGGGTAATAATTTTTTTAACTCGTCTAATTGGCAGTTTGTTCTTATATTTGGTTTCTTTTGTTTTCAATGGATTGTTTCACTACTGGCTCGTTCCAAATCGTGGTGGGGTGGGGGGATTGTGGGCGGGGTTTTTGCTTTGCTAGTCTGGTTTTTTCTTGCCCTGTCTTTCGTTTTTACTATTCCTATTTTTATTCTTTTGGTTGGGCTTGGACTACTTCTTGACTACAATGCCTCCAAAGCCTATTCAAAATATAAAAGTACGGGGATTTACCCACCATGGTTTCTGGGGGGAGGTGGGCGTGGCGGAGGTAGGAGTGGTGGTTTTGGCGGATTTGGCGGTGGTTCTTCAGGCGGAGGAGGTTCGAGTGGAAGCTGGTAGAAATCTACAAAAATAGTAAAATGTTGTCATGGCAATTTCACAAGAAATAAAAGATAAAATAAAAGACAAAGAACTTCATCGTGTTGTTACTACCATACTAATATACAAGCCAAATTTTATTTATCTCATTACAAAAAGGGCATTGCATAAAAAAATGATGCCTGGAAAATGGACAATACCTGGGGGTGGGCTCAATATTGATGACTATATAGACACTCCAACTGATACTGAAGGAGCACCACAATGGTATGGGGCATTAGAAAATAGTATGAAGCGGGAAATAAAAGAGGAGGTAAATTTAGAAATTGGTAAATGTGAACTTTTGACAGATTTAACCTTTGTTCGTGGAGATGGAATTCCGTGCATATGTTTTAGTTATTACACCCCATATATTTCCGGAAGTGTTAAACTAGATGAAGATGCAACTGACTTTGCCTGGGTGACACTAAAAGAAGCTGAGAAATATGATTTAATAGATGGTATCTGGGATGAGATTAGGCAGGTGGATGAGATTTTGAGAGATAGGAAATAAAAAGGAAATGTCGCAAATAAATGGAGAGATGCGAGAGTGGTTTAATCGACAGTCTTGGAAAGACTGCGTACGGGAAACCGTACCGAGGGTCCGAATCCCTCTCTCTCCGCCAAAAAGAAACTTCGAACCTTGGATATGACAGAGGTTTTTATTTTTTGTACCCCAGTATATCTCTTGGTTGACACTCTAGAGTTTTGCAAATTGCCTCCAATATTGAGGAACAAATTACTTTATTAATGATGATTGCCGTATTGGTTTTCTTACACTGCTAAGTCGTTCTCGGACTTTATATCGATAGCACTTTGCAAAATCATTTCAAACACGTCCGCAGCAGTGGCGATTACTATAGAAATAAAAGTGGCTACAATACTTATAGCAATAAAGCCAGCAGGGTCGTCATCTGTAATTAATTTAACCGAAAACGATATTCTGATATATATCGCCGCTATCACAATTAAGACACCGAGTATTATTGTGCAATATTTCATGTTCCTTAAAGCCTTCACGGAGTTTAGTGAGAATACTTTATTTTGCCCGATGTATCCGAGTAATTTGAACGCCTGATATAGGGCAACAAAAAATGCGATAGATACTACATACCCGTATATGATGAACGGATCAGAGTAAATGCTAAACAAATCTAAGTTTACGGCTCTCCCTTCAGTCAAAGGAAACCGAATCATAATAGCCAGTGCCACTATGCCCAGAATCACAACGACTACCTGAAGAAATATTGTTGAGCTTTTTTTTATGTTGATTCTTTCCATTACCAAGAACTACATGCAGGCTCCCCGCTACACAACATCCACGCCCATGTTGCGCGTGCTGGATCGAAAAAAGTACCTGAAGTGGGGTAACTTTCTGGGCTCAAATGTGAAAGTAGTTTGTAATTTGATCCATCAGATTTGTAGAGATATCCATCTAGAGTACCAGCAGGGTCTGTGGGTAGGACAGATATATTATTTGGAACTAACCCAGGAATATATCCAGTTGCTCCTGTTCCATAGCCACCATATGATACAGCACCTCTCCACGCTCCACCCGTTGAGGGATATGAATTATTTGTAGAATAATATAGTTCAATTGCTGATCTAAGTTGTAGCAGAGAAACCTTGCGTTTTGCATCACGGGCTTTAACTCTTGCACCATTTAAACTAGTTAACACAACACTTGATAATACTCCTATGATTGATATGACGACCAAGAGTTCAATCAGTGTAAAACCTCGGGATCGTTTTTTCTTTAAAAAAGACATAGTCTAAATATTAAAATTGTTTCTCCAATCGTGGAGGTTCATTTTCAGTATAAATTATTTTTTGACCTGTTGGCGCTACAAATTTTGCCTTACTTCCTCCACTACTAAAAAACAAAAACAGGGAAATAATGATAGCTAAAACCGACAAACCTATAAGGACATAATTTGCCTGGTTCTCATTTTTGATCAATCCGCCCGAAGATTTAATAATCCACTCTACTATCTTTGGTGTTTTAGTTTGAAAAGATTGATTGAATCTTTGAAACTGTTCGTTGTCAAAAACTACTTTTGGTGGCTCATTGTTAGGGTCCATAATCTTATTGTATCATTTATATATTGTCATGCAAGATAATAGAGTTAGTATATGATAGCCAGAAAAGATATAATAAAAGTAGCAATTTTATGAATAAATTTTTAAAATTCTTATTTACGATAATAGTAATTGGTATTTTTGGATTTATTTTTAGAGCCTCAATTTTAAATATTTTGTCACAACTACAAGGACGGTTTTTACCATGTCAAAATCCGATTACTTATTCGCTAGGTGCTTTCGATGCACGATTTGGTATTTCCAAGACAGATTTTCTGTCGGCTATGATACAGGCGGAGGCAATCTGGGAGAAACCAATTAATAAAGATTTATTTAAATATGATACTACCGGTACTTTGAAAGTAAATCTTGTTTATGATATCCGCCAAGAGTCAACCCAGAAGCTAAAAAGCATGGGACTGGTCATGGATAACAGCCGAGCTTCTTATGATGTTCTGAAATCAAAATACATAGAGATGCAGAGTCAGTATGAAAAAGACAAGGCCTCCTTTGAATCTCGACTTCAGGTTTTTAAAACCAGAAAGTCTGCTTACGAAGCTGAGGTGGAAAGGATAAATGCTCGTGGTGGAGGGGACAAGGAAACAGTAAATCGGCTAAACGTAGAAAGAGATTATCTCAACAGCGAGTCCAGCGCTCTGAAAAGTTTGCAAGACTCTTTGAATAATGAAATCGATAATATAAACGCCCTTGTTGTCAGTATAAATCAATTGGCTACTTTGTTGAATATCGATGTCAAAAAATTTAATACAGTTGGGGCCTCCGTCTCGGGAGAGTTTGACGAAGGAGTTTATAAATCAGGTCCAGAAGGGACGGAGATTGACATTTATCAGTTTGATAACAGGGCTAAACTAGTGAGGGTCTTGGCCCACGAACTCGGGCATGCTTTGGGACTGGAGCATGTTGATGATCCGAAAGCTATTATGTATCGCCTAAATAATGGAATAAATGAAAAGCTAACGGCAAGTGATCTCTCTCAACTGAAAAACTTGTGTGACCTACCTGCGCAGACAGGAATTAAGTAATTTTTTGTGCGGGTAGGGGTAATCGAAACCCCGTCTCAGCCTTGGGAAGGCCGCATTCTACCACTAAACCATACCCGCAATATTTAAATTTATTAACAAGGCGGAGGGTAGAGGACTCGGACCTCTAAGGGATTTCTCCCGCTGGTTTTCGAAACCAGTGCCATACCATTAGGCGAACCCTCCATCAAGTAAAAACTATATCATAAAACATTTTTCTAGACATTTATTTATTTTTAATAGATAATAGTTTTTATGAAAAATATAATTTTGAGTTTGATAATAGTTGGTGTAGTAGTGGCTGGTGGATATTATTTGTTCAGGGACAACAAAAATACGCAGGACAATAATATAAACCTACAGCCAGTCGCCACCACGACAGACCAAGCACCAGTTTTTGAAGATGGAACTATTACAAACAATCCTTCGACAAGCTCGGAGCAAGTAGCAAAATCACACATGATCACAATAGAAACCAATTATGGAAAAATAGTTTTTGAAACATACGACTCGGATGCTCCGAACACCGTGAAAAACTTTGTAACTCTGGCAAACAAAGGATTTTACAACGGATTAGTATTTCACAGGGTCATAAAAGGCTTCATGATTCAGGGAGGGGATCCAACCGGTAACGGCACAGGTGGTCCCGGATATCAGTTTGCCGATGAGCTAAATCCAAATACTGCGTCATATAAAGCGGGGTACAAAAAAGGTGTCGTCGCCATGGCAAACGCGGGGCCGAATACAAACGGCAGTCAATTCTTCATCATGACGGCCGATTATCCTCTGCCAAACGCTTACACGATTTTCGGCAAAGTAGTTTCTGGTCAAGATGTGGTGGACAAAATCGTAAGTGTGGAAACAGGAGTGAACGACAGACCGATAACTCCTGTAATTATGAAGACGGTAACTACACAATAAGGATATTGACTTTTATAAACAAAGGGTGATATAATAAACCCAATGTAAGTTTCTCATAGGTTTTCGAGGCGAAGGCTGAGGAAAAGGAGAGAGGCTAGTCGCCTTACATAATTAAAATAAAGACTAGGAAAAACTTCTTACGGAAGTTTTAGAAAAATAAGTATGGCTAAAAAGTTATATGTTGGTGGTATTTCATACTCGACTAACGATGCGGCGTTGAAAGATGCTTTTGCACAGGTAGGAGAGGTACTTTCTGCAACTATTATTATGGACAAGATGACAGGCCGATCAAAAGGATTTGGTTTCGTCGAAATGGCCAATGATGCTGATGCAGACAAAGCTATCGAGAAGTGGAATGGTCAGGAACTAGATGGACGAAAGCTTACAGTCAATGAAGCTCGACCTATGGAACCTAGAGCTCCACGAACAGGAGGATTTGATCGTGGTAATGGCGGCGATCGAGGAGGCCGAACTTGGTAATCTAAGTAACCAACAAAACAAAAAACCGGCTGATGCCGGTTTTTTGTTTACCCCGTAGTGAGCTTCCTACCGTGAACCGAGCTTTGCTCTGGTTCTGCGGTGCTCTACTACTAGGGTTGTCTGTGATAAAATAAAATCATGAATTTAGGAAAACCAGCCACAATTTTTGTTTTAGTTTTGATTGTTCTTGGCTCTTTTGTTTTTTTTCATCAGTCTAACAAAATTGTGGGTGTGGAAATGGGCGGAAAAACTTTTTCTATTGAAGTGGCGCGGACAAATTCAGAAAGAGCGAAGGGTTTATCGGGACATCTGCCACTTCTAGATGATCAAGGCATGCTTTTTGTTTTTCCGAAGCCGGACAAATATGGTTTCTGGATGAAAGATATGAATTTCTCAATCGATATAATTTGGATTGATGCAAATTTCAAAATAGTTCACATAGAAAATTCTCTTCCTCCGGAAACTTATCCAAAAGTTTTCTATCCAGAGACTCCAGCTCTCTACGTTTTAGAAGTTTCTAATGGGGAAGTTGAAAAGCTCAGTTTGAAGGTAGGCGACGCTGTTAAATTTCTCAAAAAATAGGCTCTAAAAAGTCATACAGGATAAGCTCCTTTAATAATAGGACTTTACATCATCAGATTTTGTTTTTTGGTATGTTCGGGGCTTGTTATCCACAGATTTTTGTATTTATTTGGAGTATAATAGATAAATAATTTAGAAATGAGAGTAATTTATCAAAAAATTACTCTCATTTCGTTCAAAAAAGGAAATATTTTTAACAAATTGGTAGATTTTTAATAATTTTTACAAAATTTCCACAATGAGTATCACAGTAACACGTCGTGATGGCACAAAAGTTCCATTCAATGCTGACAAAATCAATCGCTCCATAGAGCGTGCTTGTGCTGGGCTTTCTGACCCAGTATCAAAAGTTACTCAAATCGCCAGTGAGACCCATCTCACACTCTATGACGGCATCACCACCGAGGAAATGGATCAGGCTACCATAAACGCAGCCATTCAAAATATAAAAGACGACATATCTTATGACAAAATCGCTACCAGAATTCTTCTCAAAGTTATATACAAAAGAGTAGTGGGGGATTACATGGCAGAAAGCTATGCAGAAGAAAAAGAAATCCTAAACAAACTCCACAAAGAAGCTTTTGTAAAATATGTAGTGCAAGGAGTACAGTCAGGACGTCTGGACAAACGCATGGCGGAAAAATTTAATCTGGATAAACTCTCTGAAGCGCTGAACCTAGACCGCGATGAACTTTTTCAATATACCGGACTTTCAACCGTAGCCTCCCTATATATATTGAAAGACGAAAAAGAAAGTTATCTGGAAACTCCACAAATGTTTTGGATGAGGATCGCTATGGGTCTCTCCTACAACGAAGACGACCCGAATGTTCGAGCTATCGCTTTTTACAACAAAATGTCAAAGATGGAATACATCGCGGGGACATCGACTAATCTCGGCGCAGGTACTGCTAGGCCTGCTCTGTCCAACTGTTTTCTTTTGGAAATGCACGATGACATGGAACATATTGCAAAGACAGTTTCTGATGTCATGCTTATATCAAAAGCTACCGGTGGAGTTGGACTTTCTGTGACACAACTGCGATCATCTGGCTCACCTCTAAAGTCAAACAACGGCGCATCATCCGGCCCCACTCCATTTGCCAAAATTATTGATACTGCTATAAGAGCTATCATGCGCGCGGGCAAACGCCGAGGAGCTCTCTGTTTCTACATGGAGCCATGGCACCTAGATTTCCTTGAATTTTTGGATTGGAAACACAACGCGGGTGATGATCATATGCGCATGAGAACGGCCAACACTGCGGCTTTTGTAAACGATGAATTTATGAAAAGAGTGGCCAGCGGAGAAGATTGGTATTTTTTTGATCCCGCTGATGCCAGAGACTTGGCCGAGCTCTATGGTCAGGCTTTTTCTGTTCGCTATAAAGAATATGTAGAAAAAGCAGTTAAGGGCGAGCTTCGTTTGTTCAAGAAAATTCCGGCCCAAGAACTTTTTCGTAAAATGATTGTTTCTCTGCAGACCACTTCTCATCCTTGGATTACATGGAAAGATCCTATGAATGTCCGCGCTCTGAACAACAACACAGGCACAATACATCTATCAAACCTGTGCACAGAGATTGCTCTGCCTCAAAACAGGGAAAACATTGCTGTCTGTAACCTTGCCTCTCTAAACCTCGCTCCACATATACAAAACAAAGAGGTTAACTGGGCGAAACTGGAGGAGTCTACTCGCCTTGCGGTCCGTCAGCTTGATAACCTCATTGATATAAATAAACTGCCCATTCCTGAAGCTATAAAGTCAGATAGTGAAAACCGTGCAATCGGTCTCGGTGTGATGGGACTGTCCGATGTTTTGGAACAGCTTGGTATGGCTTATGACTCTCCTCACGCTTGGGATTTCACAGATAGAATATTTGAGTTTATTTCATATATGGCCATAGATGAAAGTGCCAACCTCGCTCAATCTCGCGGTTCGTACAAAAATTTTGCAGGTTCAGGTTGGTCAAAAGGACTTGTGCCCGTCGATACTCTATCTCGTCTGGAAGAAGAGCGTGGAGTTCCGCTGACTGTGACGAAGGAATCAAAACACAAAGGCCTTGACTGGAGCATCTTGCGTGAAAAAGTCAGACACGGAATGCGAAACGCAACCCTCATGGCTGTTGCTCCAAACGCTACTATAGGTCTGGTGGCTGGGACTGTTCCAGGGATTGATCCGCGCTTTGCTCAAGTTTTTTCTCGAAACACTCTCTCTGGAAAATATCTTGATATTAACCACAACTTGGTAAAAGACTTGACGAATCTCGGTATATGGGAAAAAGTAAAGGGTCAGATTATAGAGTTTCAGGGTGATATTTCCGGTATAGAAGAAATTCCAGAGCATTTAAAAAGTGTCTATAAAACTTCTTTCACTACTTCACCCTATGCCTTTATCGAAGTGGCCGCACGTGCCCAAAAATGGATTGACCAAGCCCTTTCTCGCAACATGTATTTGGAAACTCGCGATGTTGATGAGACTATGAAAATTTATAGCGCGGCGTGGGGTAAGGGAGTAAAGACTACATACTATCTCCATATGAAACCTCGACATACCGCGGAACAGTCGACGACGGACGTGAACAAGGCTCAAAAGATTGGCAAAGTCGGATTCGGTGTCTTGAACTTTGCAAACTCACCAGCATTCTCCGCACCTCTCCAAAAATCCCTTATCATAGAAACGCTGACACCCACAGATCCGATTTTTGTTCAACAACCGATTCGGGAGGAAGTTCCTGTGGAAAACAGAACGGTTGACGTGATGCCCGCCTTCGCCGGAGGCTTTGGCGAAGGGAAGGAAGAAATAAAATCTTTGAAAATAGATATGGAGGATGAACCAATGATCTCTCACAGAATCATCTCCTCAAGCAACCCTAATATTATTGGTCCGGAAGACCCAGCTGATGCTAATATTTGTATTAGTTGCCAGTAGAGGAACAATTTACAATTATCAATTTACAATTTCCAATCAATTCTCAATGTTTCAATGACCAATTTGAAAATTAATTCATTGTAAATTCAATGAAAATTGAGAGCTGAAAATTGAAAATTATCAAAACCCAAACACCATGCTTATAGGAAAACCATCACCAACCGACATGAACCTGCACCCGCTTAACTACAAGTGGGCTTATGATCTATACAATCAAGCCGTGCGAAACACATGGTTTCCACATGAGATTGCCTTGAAAGAGGATTTGGAAGATTTTGAAAAGATGACGGAGGATGAGAGACACGCCGTTAAATTTCTTATGGCTTTTTTTAATCCAGCCGAGCTCATTGTTAATCGCTCTATTGCTCTCGGCATGTATCCATACCTCAAGGCCCCGGAGTGCCATTTGTATCTAGCCAAGGTCATGTGGGAAGAGGCCAATCACTGTGTGGCCTTCGAATATGTTCTGGAGACTTTTCCTTTTGACCGAGACACGGTTTTCAATACCCATCTCGAAGTTTCATCGATGATTGCTAAAGAAGCTTACATAAATAAATACCTGACTCGAATGACGGAGGAAAAGCTCGATATTACCTCGATTGATGGCAAAAAAGATTTCATAAGAAATCTAGTGGCCACCAACATAGTCATGGAGGGCATCTGGTTTTATTCAGGATTTATGGTGGCCCTTTCCTTCCGCCAGAGAAACCAACTTCGAAATTTCGGCTCAATGATCAACTGGGTTCTTCGCGATGAGAGTTTGCATTTGAAATTTGGTATAAATCTAGTTCACAACATATTAGAAGAAAATACGGAGCTTTTGACAGAAGAGTTTGCCGCAGAAATCAGAAACATTATTATTGAGGGTGTGGACCTAGAAGTTGCCTACAACAAAGACCTTTTTCCAAACGGAATTCTCGGGCTTAACTCCGACTACGTCAATCAATACGTTCAGTATGTGGCAGACAGGCGACTGGCCGAGCTCGGAATGCCAAAATATTACAACGTTACAAACCCAGCAAAATGGATGTCTACTGCTACGGACGTTTTTGAACTTGTGAACTTTTTTGAATCGCAAAACACATCTTATGAAGTTGATAGTCATGCGAGTGAAAGTAAGAAAAAAGATGATACAGTACTTCCCTTTAAAGAGTAAGACTTCCAAGTTTGTATGATCTTATTGTGCAAGTTGTGTTTTTGTTTGGTATAATTAATCCGCACACTAACTTTGGTATGGTTGCATAGTGTTTTCGTACTATAAGTAGACTCGATATTTGTGAAGAAATAATATCTTGTCATTATCATTTAATATGCAACAAAAACACAATACCAAAGTTAGTGTGCGGATAAAAATGAAGAAAATAAAAGTTGCTATAAATGGCGCTGGGAGAATCGGTCGGGCTTTTTTGCGAATCAGTCTTGAGCGCGACGATGTGCAAGTTGTGGCTATGAACGATTTGGCTGACATTGAAAACATCGCTTACTTGCTAAAATACGATAGCGTTTACGGCCAGAGGTTTTCTTCAGTTTCTGTATCATCGGACAAAACCAAACTTATCGTTGATGGCAAGATTATATCGTTTTTATCCGAAAAAGAGCCGGCTAATCTCCCATGGAAAAATCTTGATATAGATGTGGTTGTTGAATCAACTGGATTTTTCACTACTTTTGAAAAAGCCAGACAGCACGTGACGGCCGGAGCAAAGAAAGTGGTTATCACCGCTCCCGCTCATGACTCACCGGCCGGAGCAGTGCACCCGACTGACGAGGGTACAGTTCTTATTGGTATTAACTGTGACAGTCTGTCGGAAAAAGTTGTCACTTCGAACGCCTCTTGTACGACAAACGCTGGCAGTCCACTGCTCCAGATTCTAAATCAATCAATTGGTATTGAAAAAGCTGTTCTCAATACTGTTCATGGTTATACGGCAAGTCAAAATCTTGTTGATGGACCCAAAGTAAAGGATTGGAAAGAAGGTCGTGCCGCCGCTCACAATATAGTTCCAACATCCACCGGAGCGGCCTTGGCCACAACCAAAGCCATAACCGATCTAGAGGGCAAATTTGATGGTATAGCTATACGAGTACCAGTAGTCGCCGGCTCTATAGTGGATATTACATTTATTGCCAAAAGAAATACTACGGTCGAGGAAGTAAATAGTATTTTGCGAAAAGCCTCGGAAGACAAGCGCTGGGCAAAAATATTTTCTGTGACGGATGAAGAATTAGTTTCTAGTGATATTATTGGCAGCAAGTTTGCTTCTATTGCCGATCTGGGGCTTACTCGTGTGGTCGATGGCAATCTAGTCAAAGTCATGGCTTGGTATGATAACGAAGTTGGGTATACTTACTCCCTTATGGAGCATGTGGTGAAGACTGCATCATCTCTTTAAAATGAAAAAAATATTGATAATATTTTTAGTAATAATAGTTGGTTTGTCTATACTTGGATTTTTCCTACCAATCGTTCCAGTTCATGTTACAGGTGGATATCACGGTAGAGGAGGAGAGTGGTGCGGTATAGTATATAATCCAGAATGTGACAAAATTGTACTTAGATTTTTTAAATGGGATGAGGCATGGTATTTGTGGCACTCAAATCGATAATAGATTTTATTTATGAAGATATACATAGGATCAGACCACGCCGGATTTGAAATGAAAAAGGATCTGATTTCTTATTTGTCTGAGAGTGATTATGAGGTTTTGGATTGTGGTCCTTTGGCGTATGTTCATGATGATGATTACCCCGACTATGTTTCCAAAGTGGCACGTAACATATCGAGCGGCGAGCCGGCTTTTGGCATAGTCATAGGTCGAAATGGTCAAGGTGAGGCGGTAGTTGCAAATCGTTTTGCAAATGTCCGTTGCGCGGTTTTTTACGGCGGCTCAAAGCACATGATCACTTTATCGCGAGAGCACGATGACGCAAACGTGCTTTCCTTGGGTTCTTCATTTTTGACAAAAGAAGAGGCTAGAAGAGCGGTTGATCTTTTTCTTCACACAAAATTTTCCGGAGATGAGAGACATGTGAGGAGGATAGGGAAGATAGACAAATACCCGAACAATTTCTAATTATTCTAATTAATCTAATTTCTAAATAAATCCCAATGAAAAAGTGCTAAAAAGCAAATAATTTATTAGGATTTGGCATTTAGTTATTATTTAGATCAATTAGAAATTAGTACAATTAGGTTAATTATTATGCTTATAGTTCCCGCCATAATTCCACATACAAAAGAGCAACTCGAGGAAGAGGTGAAGAAAGTTTCCAAATTTGCTCATTTGATACAGATCGATATTTCTGATGGTATTTTCACGCCTTTTAAAACATGGCCGTACAACGGTCGAGATGTAGATTTTTTTGAAAAACTGAAAACACAGGAGGTAGGTTGGCCGAAATGGGAAGATGTTGAGTACGAGATACACCTAATGGTCAAATCACCAGAGAATATTTTGTTTGATTGGATAAACTCAGGCGCTTCTGCCATCATCGCTCACATAGAGGCTACGGAGGATTTTCAAAAAGTGATTGATGTTTGTCGAGAGCACTCTGTCGCGGTCGGTATAGCAATAAAACCGTCGACCGATATCGCTCGAATCGAGAATTTTGTTTCACAGGTTGATTTTATTCAATGTATGGGCAGTGATGAGCTCGGAAAACATGGTGTGGGACTGGAAGATAAAGCAGTTATGCAAATAAAATCATTGCAGAAGATTTATCCAGAGCGTATAATTGCTATTGATATTGGTGTATCGGAATTCACAGAAGAGATTTTAATTTCAGCTGGGGCAGACAAGCTTGTTTCTGGTTCGGCCATACTTGAAGCAAGCAACCCAGAAGAAGTGTTTCGACAATTGCAGTCGTTGGAATGAATTTCGTCGACTCACTATCAACCAGTTTTTATGACAGACGATTTAACAGACGAAAAAATACAATTTCTAGAAACCAAAGCGAATGACATTCGCATTTCTATTATAGAAATGCTTGTCGCCGCTGGTTCTGGTCACTCGGCTGGTCCCTTGGGCATGGCTGATGTTTTCAGCGCGCTTTATTTTCATATACTAAAACATGATCCAAAAGTGCCAACATGGCCAAGTCGCGACAGGCTCATCCTTTCAAACGGACACATTTGTCCTGTGCTTTATGCCACCATGGCACACGTTGGATATTTCCCAGTAGAAGAACTTTTGACCCTGCGTAAGTTCAAGTCCCGCCTTCAGGGTCATCCTCACAGAGAGTTTTTGCCTATGCTGGAGAGTAGCTCGGGCCCTCTTGGCTCAGGTCTATCGCAAGCAACTGGAATGGCTTTGGTTGACAGGATGGATAGGGGCAAGTCCTCAGATCGGTTTTTTTACTGTTTAACGGGAGATGGCGAATTGGACGAAGGACAAAATTGGGAAGCTATAATGCTGGCTGGCAAAGAAAAACTAGGCAACCTTATCGCTATTGTGGACAGAAATAATATTCAGATAGACGGGTACACGGAAGATGTCATGCCCATGGAACCTCTCTCGCACAAGTTCGAAAGTTTTGGTTGGCACGTCGAGGAAATCGATGGCCACAATTTCAGAGAAATTGTTTCGGCCGTTGGAAGAGCTCAAGCCGTTTTCGATGGGCCATCTGTAATAATTGCCAGAACTATTCCGGGGAAGGGGGTTTCTTTCATGGAGCGTGACTTCAAATGGCACGGCAATCCGCCGAATACCGAAATAGCCGGTGAACCGCCGAAGGATGAACAAGAAAAAATAGCTCTGCACGACCTGCGAACACTTGGAGGTCAAATAACATCTGAACACCAATGAAAACAATTTTTACTTTTTAATTTAGAATTTAAAATCAATTAAAAATTTTAAATTAATCATTGAAAATTAAGTCTAAATTCTAAAGTTTAAATTAAAAATTTTATGTTAAATCAATCTCAAAAACTAAATCCTGAACTTTTCAATAAGAAAGTCGAGCAAGTTCCTATTCGCAAGGGTTTTGGACAGGGGCTTTTGGAGGTGGCTGAAAAAAATGACTCGGTGGTCGGACTTTGTGCAGACCTGACAGAGTCGACCCAGATGAATCTTTTCAAAAATAAATTTCCAGAGCGTTTTATAGAAATGGGTGTAGCAGAGCAGAACCTAGCTTCCGTTGCCTCGGGTATGGCAGCCATGGGCAAGATTCCATTTATAACCAGCTATGCAATGTTTTCGCCCGGAAGAAACTGGGAGCAGATTCGCACAACCATTTGCTACAACAATCGCCCTGTTATTATCGCCGGTTCCCACGCTGGTATATCCGTTGGTCCCGATGGTGGTACGCATCAGGCAATCGAAGACATAGCTATTACTCGTGTTATGCCAAACATGGTTGTTATTTCTCCCTGTGATCACATAGAGGCGCGAAAGGCCACACTAGCTTCTGTGGATTTAGGTAGCCCGGTTTATATACGCTTGGCAAAGCACAACTCTCCTGTCATCACAACAGAGGGGAGCCCTTTTGAAGTGGGGCGAGCCCAAATGTATTATGGAGAGACGGAGGCAAAAGCCGATGTTGGGATTATTGCGACGGGCGCTTTGGTTTATAAAGCTTTGAAAGTGGCAGAAGCTTTGAAGAGTGAAAACATTTCTGCAAAAGTTTTAAATATCTCTACAATAAAACCACTAGACAACGATGCAGTGATTTCTCTTGCAAAAACTACGGGCGCAACAGTGACCGTCGAAGAGCATCAGATAGCAGGAGGTCTTGGCTCTGCTGTTTCAGAAGTCTTGTCAGCGAATCTTCCAATTCCAATCGAGTTTATCGGTGTTCACGATCTTTTTGGACAATCTGGCACACCTGATGAACTCCTAGAACACTACGGCATGGGCGAAAGTCACATTTTAGTTGCTTGCAAAAAAGTAATCGGCAGAAAACTCTAATTGAGGTTTAACCTCAATTAGAGTAAGTTTTTGGGTTTGTAATTCTCAGGAGCTTTTTTTAGATATTCTTTTATTTTTTCTTGATTAAGCAGGCCTTTTTGCGCTCCAACGAACTGTGTAACAGACATGGAGTTAACCCCTGCCCACCACAAAGCCTCTTCCAGATTTTTACCCATTGCGATGGAAGAAACTATTGTGGAGGCGTATGCATCGCCTGCACCCGTACGCTCAATTGGTGTGTGAGGGTAGATGGGCATAAATAATATTTGGCTGTCTTTATTTTTGGCGTCATAAATATAGGCCCCATCAAAACCATCTGTTATGACCACAGTTTTTGGCCCAAGGCTGGCGATGCCTTTCAGGAGAGTTGGTAGGTCTCTAGACTTTTCACCTAAAATTGTTTGAGACTCCTCAACATTACAGAAAAATATGTCGGTTCGTTCGTATGTGCTTTTTAAATGTTTCACACCGGCTTTTATTTGAAATATTCCAGGCTGAAAAGCTAGTTTTATATTTGGATGATTTTTTAAATAATCAGATATAGTTTCATGAAAATCCTTGTGAAAGTCCAGAGACTTTTCTCCGAGGGAAGTTAGGTAAATCCATTTTGGGCCTCTGCTCTCTATTAGGTTTGCAGGTAAAGCATAATCGAAATCTGAGTGTTTTTGCAAAATAGTCCTATCTGGTGGGAACCATAGGACATAGTGGTAGTTCGTCTCTCTTCCTTCGTCAACAAATATATAATCAGTTGATACAGCATCTTTTTTTAGAGATTCAATGCACTTTTGTCCATTCAAATCTTTCCCAACATGAGCTACGATAGCGGAGCTCAAACCTAGACGACTTGCGCAAACAGCGGCGTTTCCGGCGTTTGCTACTGCCGGCACTTCCTCGACGGATTCATATGGTATCTTTGTTGCATAATCCAGACAAAGTTTACAACTCTCACCTTTTTCATCACATATTACTTCTGCTTCTTTTAGTTTAATAAAAGCATCAATAGCTAACTCTCCAATAGCCACAAAATCTAAATCTTTCATTTGTAAAGTATAGCATGATCATTTGTCTGTGTGCTACAATAATGAGATGAATCCCGTTAGAAATCAGTCAGTTTATTTATTGAAACAATGTATTTTAACGAGAAACATACTATATAATAGATAATTTATTATTAAACTTCGGAAAGGCTTTAGTAAAAGGCTTTCCTATTTCTAACGGGATGAAAACACTTAGGGAATGCGTAAAAGAAGCGCAGCAAAAGAAAGTGGCTATTGGGCATTTTAATATTTCTGATACTAACCAATTGTGGGGAGTGTTTCGCGCCGCTCAGGTGCTGTCGGTACCTGTGATTATTGGCGTCTCCGAAGGTGAGAGAGATTTTATCGGGGTAAGACAAGCGGCTGCTCTTGTAAAAAGTCTGCGTGAAGAATTTGATTATCCTGTTTTTCTAAATGCAGATCACACTTATTCGTTTGATAGGGTGAAAGAGGCAATTGATGCCGGCTTTGATTCTGTTATTTTTGATGGAGCCAAGCTTTCTTTTGAAGAAAATGTGAAAATAACAAAGCAATGCGTTGAGTACGCCCGTGCTTGTGGGAGAGACGTGTTGGTTGAAGGCGAACTGGGTTTTATAGGCACATCATCAAAAGTTTTGGATGAAGTCCCTCTAGGAGTTGATCTTTCGGAAAATTCCTTAGCTGATCCGGAAAAAGCAAAAGAATTTGTAGAGCAAACAGGCGTGGATATGCTTGCCCCAGCGGTAGGAAACTTTCACGGCATGCTTCGCGGTGGTGTTGATCCTAAATTAAATATTGAAAGGGTAAAGCAAATCTCAGACGCTACTGGTACGCCGCTTGTGCTTCACGGTGGATCGGGAAACTCTGAGGATGATTTCAAAGGTGCTATAGCAAACGGAGTTTCCATAGTTCACATAAATACAGAAATACGAGTTGCATACAAACAGGGCCTTCAAATCGGACTCTCGGAAAACCCTGACGAAGTTGCTCCATACAAATTCCTAAAACCCGCGGTCAAAGCCGTGCAAGATGTGGTGGAAAAGAAATTGAAATTATTTAATAATTTATAGAAGAATGAAAATATTTATAACACAAAGAATTCCAGAAATCGGAATTAAAATGTTACAGGATAAAGGATACGAAGTGGATATTAGTCCAAAAGATGGGATTTTGAGTAAGGATGAATTGAAAGAAGCGTTGGGAGCAAAACCATACGATGCTGTGCTGTGTTTGCTTACAAATCCTATTAACGCTGAGATTTTTGATGCTGTGCCTACGGCTAAAATATTTGCCAACTACGCTGTTGGTTACAACAACATAGATGTTGCCGAGGCGATCAAGAGGGGAATCACAGTAACAAACACTCCAGGGGCGCTGACTGATGCTGTAGCCGAACACGCCGTGGCACTTTTGATTTCGGTCGCTTTGCGAATTGTCGAGGCAGATAAATATTTGCGAGAAGGCAAGTTCAAAGGCTGGGAGCCGCTTGGTTTTCTAGGCCTTGATATGAAGGGCAAAACTGTCGGTATTCTCGGCGCTGGGCGTATTGGTTTTCGAGTTGGACAGATTTTGAAAAAAGGTTTTGATATGAATGTCATTTATTATGATGTAAAGAAAAATGACGAGTTTGAAAAAGATTTAGATGCCAAGTTTTTCTCAAGTCCAGAAGAATTACTAAAAGCCTCTGATGTTGTTTCTGTTCATGTCCCGCTTCTCGACTCAACCAAACATTTGATAAACGAAGAGCGCTTGAAAATGATGAAACCAACAGCATATCTCATAAACACATCCCGAGGACCAGTGGTAGATGAAAACGCATTAGTCAAGTCTCTTCAAAACAAAGTTATCGCCGGGGCAGGACTTGATGTTTTTGAAAACGAGCCACAACTGGCCAACGGTCTAGCCGACTTACCGAACATTGTCATAACCCCCCACATCGCTTCAGCCACAATCCCAGCCAGAGAGGGTATGGCCGTCCTAGCTGCGCAAAATATAATTGATTTTCTGGAAGGGAGAACTCCTGCTAATAAAGTAAGTCTATAAATATAATTTTAACCACTTAGCACAATTTCGTCGAATCACATCTCGGACAGAGACCCGCAGGCGCGGTGCTTGGCGTTGTCAACGACCCGAGTGAAGCGAGGGCTCTTGACAACGTAGCGCCGAGGACCAGCGAGTTTTTCGCAGGAAAAAACGAAGCGGTCTCTGGGAGAGATTGATGAGAAAGAAATTGTGCGAACTTGATTAAATAAAATTTTTTCTATATACTGAGTCTCATGTTAATTTTGGACGCACAGAAACGAAATAAGTCAACTTCGCTTGAAAAACTGCGAAAAGAGGGCAAAATGCCTGCGGTTTTTTACGGCCCCGGTACCAGAGCACAGCTCGGTACAGGGCAGAGCAAGAAAACAGTTAGCACCTCAACTCCCATTTCCATTTTAAAAAAAGATTTTCTGAAAGTTTGGCATGAAGCGGGGGAGTCTGGTGTGGTAACTATAAAAAGCGCCGATGGATCAGTCGATACTTTGATACACGCTGTGGATGTTGACCCAGTTTCTGATATTCCTCGTCATGCTGATTTTTATGTATTCGAAAAAGGAAAGAAACTTGAAGTTGATGTTCCACTTGATTTCATTGGCATTTCTCCTGCTATAAAAGATCTCGGTGGCGCTCTTATCAAAACTCTTCACGAGCTGAAAATCTCAGCCGACCCGCAGCATATTCCACATGATATAAAAGTAGACATCTCATCGCTTCTCGATTTTGATTCGCAAGTTCTAGCCTCGCAAATAGAGCTTCCCCAAGGTGTCACCTTGGTAGAATTGCCAAATGAAGTCGTTGCCTCAGTTGGACGACCACGAGAGGAGAAGGAAGAAGAAGTGGCACCTGTTGATCTGTCTAGTATTGAAGTAGAGAAGAAGGGTAAGAAAGAGGAGGAAGGAGCGTCAGAAGAAGAGGTGAAACAAGAAACGGAAAAGTAATTTTCAATTTTGCAATTTTCCAATCAATTTTCAAGTATCAATGTTTTAATTAGAAATTTGTTCATTGAAAATTCAATGAAAATTGAGAATTGAAAATTGTAAATTTCTGATATAATAAATCTATGCCCAAAAGGTTATTTTTAGCTGTATTTTTAATATTTTTCATATTCTCTGCAAAAGCCTTGGCTTTGACTCCGGAGGAACAGGATGCCCAGTGGAGGATAGAGCTCGCAGCGACGGAGGCCGATATTGCCAAATGGCAGTCTATTTTAGACAGCACCAAGGCCAACACTAAGTCTTTACAGCAGGACGCGGCCGTATTGAACGCCAAGATAAAGCAAGCGCAGGCTCTTATAAAACAGAAAACTATTGCTATTGCTCAGCTTGATCAAGACATTGCACAGAAAAACGCCCATATAAATACACTGGAACAACAGATAAGCGATGGTCACGACTCGATGGCTCAGCTTTTGCGCAAGACAAACCAGATCGACTCGTATAGTTTGGTGGAAATCGTTTTGGGCAACAAAGACATATCGGATTTTTTCAGTGATATAGATACTTTTCAGTCGGTCAACAAATCTCTTGGTGATTTGTTTGTTCAGATTAGGGCTAAAAAGGATTTGACCGAAAAGGAAAAAATAGCTCTAGATGAAAAGAAAGACAAAGAAGCTGATGCAAAAGCGGCTACTCAGGAAATTCAGAAACAAGTCCAAGCCAACGAAAAACAAAAAGAATATTTGATAAAAGTTAACAAGACGCAGGAAAAAACATACGCCCAAGTGATTGCTGATCAGCAGGCCAAGGCCGCAGCCATAAGGGCCAAGCTTTTCAAACTTGCCGGTGGAAGCGCGGCGATTCCTTTCGGCACGGCCCTTACCTATGCAGAGACTGCGGGCGGAAAAACTGGAGTTTCATCTGCCTTTCTTCTGGCCATTTTAACGCAAGAAAGTAACTTGGGAGCAAACGTTGGCAAATGCTACCTGACCGATGCCTCGACTGGTGCAGGAGTAAACATAAGTACTGGCAAAGTTTGGACTAACCTAATGAAAGCCACACGCGATGTTCAGCCGTTTTTGGAGATTACAAATAAACTTGGTTTTGACGCTTTCAAAACAGTTGTCTCCTGTCCTATTGCCGGAGCGGGAGGTTATGGTGGAGCGATGGGTCCGGCCCAGTTTATCGCTTCGACGTGGAAAATTTTTGAGGACCGATTACAGTCCGCCCTCGGACACTTTGCCAGCCCGTGGGATCCGCAAGATGCTTTCACCGCATCGGCCATGTATCTGGGGGACTTGGGCGCATCGAGTGGCACGTATAGTGGAGAGCTCCGAGCGGCTTGTAAATATTATGGAAGCGGTGGCTCGACTTGTGCATATGGCAGAAATGTAATGGCGCTGAAATCAGGTATACAATCGGACATAGACTATTTGAATCAATACGGAGTGTCGAGGAGATAGGTTCTGGTCTTTTTGACCAATCTCATCTTCTAAAATTTAAAAAACATCTTCACCGTACTCCGTGTACGCCTCAGATGATTTTCTAAATTTTATAAGCGATCTTGGCCAAAAATCCTCATAACCTAATAACTGGTATTTTGTGGGGATTTCTAAAATAGCCTTATTTTTAGGCCTTTTTCGTGTGCTTAAAAAAGTACTTGACACAATTTGTAGGCTATGGTAGGCTTATACAAGATCAGCGATAGCCACACGTAATATTGTAGAGTGGACTGGATCGCTATCATTCACCCCCGTTTTAGTTGAATGTATCGGGGTGTGGGTAACAAGGGTTTGTGTCGAACATTCGACTTGCTGTTTGAAGCCCACCAGTTACGTGAAAGCTGTACACTGGCAGGGGCTTAGACGGGACTCCTCACATAGGTGAGGTGGCAAAAAGCTTCCGCGATGGGCGCTCGCGAGGGTTAGGTAAGATAGACAGGGCATGCCACATCCTTGTCGCACCAGATGCGGTGAATGCATCGAGTGGTCCCTCGGGAACCACTGGCATGGGCCGGCGCAACCTCGCGCTGGCCCTTTTTCTTTTATAAAATTATTTTCTTGCAAAATTTCAATAATTCTGTTACATTGAGCCCATTCGTAAATTCGATTACATTCGTATAATTCGTAATATGAAAAAAGATATACATCCACAAAACTATAGGCCGGTTCTATTTGTCGACAACTCTAACGGAGCTGAGTTTATTATTGCGTCTACCGTAGCTACTAGCGAAAAAGCTAAATCAAAAGCGGATAACCTGCCTGCCGGCAAGGCAGGAAAAGAGTATCCAGTTTATCATCTCGAAGTCTCTAGCGCATCGCACCCTTTCTATACAGGAAATGAAAAAACTCTCGATACTGCGGGTAGGGTTGAGAAGTTTAAAGCAAAGCAAGCAAAAAAGAAAGCTTAAGCTTTCCTTTTTGCGGAATTAAGAATATTGAATAATGAATATTGATTAGGACCGTTTGGTTTGGTTTTTGTGTTATTCTTTATTCATAATTCGATATTCATTATTCTACCCAAATGGATTTAGAAAAATACTTACAAAATTCAAAAACCTCATATCTTGCCCAAAACTTTCAACGGTTGGAAAAACAGGAGGAAGAGACGAGGAAAATGATAGAGGGCGATTCTTCGTTTGCTGATTTGGCTCAGACGGAATTGGAAGGGTTGAAACTAGAGAAAGATGAGTTGTGGAAGCAGATGGAGGAAATTTTGAAAGAAGAGGAGGTTGAGGAGGAATTTCCAAACGAGGTTATTCTCGAAGTGCGTGCGGGAGCGGGAGGGGAGGAGGCCTCGCTTTTTGCGGAAGAATTGGCCCATATGTATACCACTTATGCTCAAAACAGAGGCTGGGTTGTTCATGCTGTAGATGAGTCGCGAAGTGCTGTGGGTGGGTATAAAGAAGCGTCATTTGAAATACGTGGGAAAGATGTTTACAAAATATTGCGTTTTGAGACTGGTGTTCATCGTGTTCAACGTGTTCCAGCAACGGAGAAGATAGGGCGAGTTCATACATCGACGGCATCGGTCGCCATACTTCCCGTGCGTAAGAAAACAAACGTCATAATAAATCCAGTCGATATTGAAATAGAAACTTCTCGGTCGGGAGGAGCCGGTGGGCAAAATGTGAACAAAGTTGAAACTGCTGTTCGTATCATACATAAACCGACGGGGTTAGACGTACGCTCGACCTCACAAAGAAGCCAGTTAAAAAATAAAGAAATGGCAATGTCGATACTGACCGCAAAACTTCAGATGCTTAAAGAAACAGAGGAGGCTGCCAAATACTCATCCGACCGCAAATCCCAAATAGGCACAGCCGACCGCTCCGAGAAAATCCGCACGTACAACATATTACAAGATCGCATAACTGACCATCGAATAAAGCAGTCATGGCACAATATTGAGAAGATTCTGGCTGGTAGCATCGAGCCAATTTTGGAAGCGATGAAGGAATACAATGGGCAGATGGTGGGGGGTCAGGATGTTGAATAATTTATAAAAAGATATATAGTGCTTGCAGGAGGGTTCTGTATGAGATGTGAGCTGTGCGATAAGCTCCTCGAGCATGCGCCGGGCTGCCCCTACGACACGCCGGTTGGTTCTCAGGAGAGAGAGGACTACCTGCGTGGGATGCGTGATGGCAAGGCGCGTGACGTCTTCAAACCAGCGGGCCCCTAC
Source organism: Minisyncoccota bacterium (assembly GCA_036517395.1). Lineage (GTDB taxonomy): Bacteria > Patescibacteriota > Minisyncoccia > Phycocordibacterales > DATDWN01 > C7867-006. The sequence goes on along the minus strand of DATDWN010000009.1, from coordinate 1,656 downwards.
TATGTCGACGGCTACCGCAACGCCGTGGGAGCTTTCGACTGAAACTCCAACCCGTCTCGTGGGGTGCGATCATCCCACGAGACGCGCAAACCTCGACTGGGATTGTCTAGCTCGGGGCCTGCCCCGTACCATGCTCTGCTTCGGTACTGGGGTTTTTGTTATAAAAATATGAGTATGATACAATGCTCAAGTAATGATTTATTACACAGAGCATGCTAAGGAGAGGATGCTTTTGAGAGGAATTACGCAGGAGATGGTCATAAAAGCTTTGTCCAAACCTGATAAAGTGGGTATGGGTTATGACGATAAGAATTTGGTTTTCAAGAAATTTTTGAGAGGGGTAGTTAAAATTGTTTTTGTGAAAAAGAAAAATCACTACACGGTCGTTTCTGTCATCTGGCATATAATAAAATAGGGAATGAAAATAACTTATGATAAAAAAATAGATGCAATGTACCTTCAGTTTCAAACTGGTTCTTTTTCCCGTAATAAGGAAGTTGAGGAGGGTATAATTTTGGATATTGGTAGAGGGAATAAAATTTTAGGGATTGAGATTTTGAATGCCAGTCGTAGAGTTAAACCGAAAGACTTGAAGCATTTTAGTTCACTGATTCCAACCCAAGTATTGGCCTAAAAATCATGTTGCACGAGATTAATATTTCTGCTAACATGTAACTCGCATATGACTGACACAAGCAATTCAAATAGTGTTTTAATTGATGCTCTTTTCTCCGCTGGGGCGCATTTTGGCTATGTTAAATCAAGACGACACCCATCAACGAAACCTTTTATATTTGGTATAAAGAACAAGATAGAGATATTTGACCTTGAGAAGACAAGTGGTGCTCTGAACACAGCACTAGAGTTCGTAGAAAGTCTCGGCACTGCGGGAGGAAAAGTCCTTTTCGTCAGCGGTAAAAATGAGGCTAAAGAGGCTATTACAAAAACAGCCGAGAGTATAAATCAACCATACGTGGCGGGGCGATTTATTGGCGGAACTTTGACAAATTTCCCTGAAATTCGCAAAAGAGTAGAGAAGCTGGAGAGACTAGTTTCTGAAAAGGAAAAAGGTGAGCTCTCAAAGTACACAAAAAAGGAGCGTTTGCTTATTGACCGAGATATTGAAAAACTCCGAACATTTTTCTTTGGCATCTCTGTCATGAAGTCTCTTCCACAGGCTATTTTCGTAGTGGATAGCAAAAAAGAATCCATCGCTGTAAAGGAGGCGCAGAAAATGGGAATCCCTGTTGTTGCTCTATGTGGCACAGACAACAATCTAAATGAAGTAGAGTTTCCTATTCCTGCTAATGACTCGAGCAAATTAAGTATTGAATTTTTTCTTGGTAAAATCGCTGAAGCTTATAAGGCAGGTCAATTAAAGAAGGTTGAAGAAGTTAAATAAGGTAATAAGTTCAATAAGGAGTACAAGAAACTTATCAAACTTATTAACCCAAAGCGAAGCGTAACTTATTAAACTAAACATGGAGATTACAACAGAACTTATTAAGCAACTTCGTGACAAAACCGGTGTTTCTATCATGCAGTGCAAAAAAGCTCTCGACGAGACGGCTGGGGATATCGATAAGGCCGTGGTCTTCCTAGCCAAAAAAAGTGTTGATATTGCTAACAAAAAGGCGGACCGGACGCTCGGGGCGG
>DATDWN010000008.1:0-56998 GCA_036517395.1 Minisyncoccota bacterium | reverse complement strand
TCCGAGTGATGTCGACATCGACGATGCGAATGATGAGGTTACTTACCGCCTCGACCAGTCCGCGAAAGACCGCGAACATCCTCATACCGAGGTTGTCCACGCCAAGGGCCTGCTGGGCGGCGTCCTTTGGAATCTCCGAGCGATGCTTGCGCATCGCCGCGCGGAGAGAGTCAACTGCCGTATCGATCTGCCCGTCGGTCATCTCAGATGCGGTCATGGTCTTTGCCATGGCGTCATCCTTTCGTGACTAGGCGACTGAATTATCGCCCTAGTTTTGAGCTTACAAAATATTTTATGAGTTCAAAACTAGGGCGAGTTGCAAGTAAATACCAAAGAACTACCTTGGTAATATATCACTACTAAGGCTACATGTCAAGCTCATAAACCCTGCCCCTCTCTGGATAAATTGCATCCACCTCCAATTCTTCTCGTAATCTCTGAGCTAAATATGTGCTGGCTTTTGGTTCACCCATAACTACAAAAACTTTTTTTAATGTTGGAGCGGTGTCAGAAACCATGGCCACAATACCGTCCGAGTCTTTGTGTGATGAGTAGCCGGAGATCATTTCTATTCTGGCCCTGACTGGGACCATACTGCCCATTATTTCAATCTGTGAGGGTTTATCCTGTATTCTCCTGCCCAGAGTGCCGACAGCTTGGTAGCCCATGAGAAGGATAGTGGCCTTCGGGTCGGGCAAGAAATGCATCTCATGCCAGACAACACGCCCGCCGGATGACATACCCGAACCAGCGATGATGATTTTTGGATTTGGCGTATTTACTATTTCCTGCGAATCGCGTGAACCGTGAGTAATCGAAAGTTTGGGAAAATTGAAAATATTATCGCCTGATTTTATTTCTTTCTGGACGGCTAGATTGAAATCGGCTGAGTCACGAGAATATATTTCTGTCACTTTGAGGCCTAGAGGTGAATCTAGAAACACAGGCACAGACGGAATCTTACCCTCCTCAATCAAGTTGTTTAGTTCGTAAAGTATGACCTGAGTTCTTTCTATTGAAAAAGCCGGGATAACTAAGGGTCCGCCCTTTTGTATGGTCTCTGTCACTATCTGTCGGAATCGGGCGTCCCTCTCATCTTTCGGCTCATGGTTTCTGTCGCCGTAAACGCTGTCGCAAATGAGATAATCGGCGTCAGTAATTTTCTCTGTGTCTTTCAAAAGTGGTGCCGGTGAGTTCCCCGAGTCCCCCGTAAACACAACTTTGGTTTTTTTCTCGTCCCCTAGGTTCTCGTCCCCTAGGCGTTGCCTAGGGGAATATGTAAACTCATACATGGAAGAGCCAAGAATATGTCCAGCGTCTTTTAGATAGACTGAAAAATCCTCTCCTATTTTCGTCTCAACATGATATGGAATGGTTTTCCATAGGGAAAATGCCTTTTCAAAATCTGCCATTTCATAAAGAGGATCTTGACCATGCACACCACCTATAATTTCCTTTGACTTTGTATCCATCACTTTAAGCGCGTCGAGAAGCATTACATTGGCCAGTTCTCTCGTCTCCGGCGTGGAGTAAATAACCCCGCGGAAACCATCTCGCACAAGTTTGCAAACTCGACCAATATGATCGAGGTGGGCGTGTGTAATAAAAAGAAAATCAACTGCAGAAACATCATATCCCCAAGGTTTCCTGTTTATCTGATCTGATTCCGGTGTGCCCTGAAGAAGACCACAGTCAATCAATATTTTGGTTTTGTCACTTTCAAGTAAAAAATTTGCTCCTGTTACCGTACCCACTCCACCAAAAAATGTGATTTGCAAGGACATGAGATTTATAAAATTTGTAAAGTTTTTTTGCTACTTAGTCTCAAAGTATACAGCACACCAAAAATCCCCCCACAGATATCCATGATGAGATCTGAGGCAGTATCCCTAACATAAACAATACCATCAGATAAAAATGTAATACCAAAATGTACTTCATATAGCTCCCAGAGTATACCGATGAAAATAACCCAAAAAAGAGCAGTCAATATTATTTTAGTGATATCGGAATTGGTTTCTGGGAACAAATACAACCAAGTGGCAACACCCCCCATAGCCACAACGGCACCACCAAGAAAATGTAACACCATATCAAACCACCAAAAGGCCCACTGCAGATAAAATACATACCCAAGAAAAAATAAGACGGCGAGAACAACAAGTAGAAAAAAGGCTCGACCAAATAGTTGTCTTTTCATTGACTAATTGTACACTGAAAACGGCAGAAACTAAAAAGTCCAAATTTGAATGAAATCCGATGTGAGAGTTTGAAAAGTCGAGGAGGCGTATTGGACATACGACGACGAGCCTTTTCAAACTCGAAACGAGGAGTTCGCCAAATTTGGGATTTTTAGTGGGATTACGGCTGATACTCCCCTACTAAAAAAGTAGGTGGGTGCCCGCAGATGTACTCGTCAGAACAAAAAGTAAATTTCACTCATCGTGGTACAACAATATAAGACTCCCTTAAAAATTACTAGGTAGAAAATATCAAACGTAACCCTGTTTCATTATAACCCTATGATTTCTAACGACAACTTGTGCACCGAGAAGACTTGTGCTCTGTAGAAAAATACTACTCATCAACACCAAAACGTCTATAGTTGTAGACCGGAGAGGTGCCAAACCAATGCTTGATTTCATGAGTAGCTTCTTCAGGAGTTTCAGAGCAATGAACAATGTTCATAATAGCCCTCTTGTCTTTGTTGGCAAATGCGGGTGAATCCATGGAGAAATCTCCCCTGATAGTCCCAACAGTGGCTTTATACGGCATTGTCTCGCCCGCCACTTTCCTCACAATATCAACAGAGTGAACACCTTGAACTATCATCTTTACCAAAGGCGCGGTGGTCATGAATGTAATGAGCCACTTCCTCACCTCCGGACCAATCTTGGCTGGGTTATCCGTGCCGAAATCAGCGATTAGGTCAAAACCGTATTTGTTATATGTTGAGGTTGTGTTACTGCCCAGACGGGTTATCCATTCTTCGTTTTTTGGATAATGGTTATCTATTTGGTCATGTGTGGGCTGAAACATTTCAAGCGCAACTATTTTCAAATCTCTTTGTTCAAAACGCTTGATGACTTCTCCGATAAGTCCCTTGCGTACCCCGTCAGGTTTTATCATTACAAATGTTTTTTCTTCTTTTGGATGCATCATATATTTAAACAATTTAAAATTTAGACTTTATAATTTAGACTTAATTTTTAATGACTAATTTAAAATTTTAAATTCATTCTAAATTCTAAATTAAAAAGTTCAAATTATCCAGTTAGTACTATCGGTTTTTGTTCTGTTATCACAACCGTATGCTCAAAATGCGCTGAGTTGGACCCATCGGCAGTTTTGTATGTGTAGCCGTCCTTGTCCAAAACTATTTTATCCGTGCCTAAAGTAATCATGGGCTCTATAGCTAGGACCATGCCTGCCCGTAGGAGCTCCCCCTCGCCTTTGCGCCCTTCGTTTGGCACAAAAGGGTCCTCGTGGACCTTGTAGCCCACACCATGCCCAGCGAGGCCCGAGCAGAGACCATAGCCCAATGGCCTTATGAAAGATTCTATGGCGTATCCGATGTCACCCACATGATTACCACCCCGAGCCGCTTTGATGCCTAGGGCGAGAGCCTCCTTGCAGTGCTCTAGCATCTTTCTGTTTTTTTCATCCAACTCACCTACTCCTACCGTAACAGCAGCATCTGTTATAAGACCTTTGTGTTTCAAACCGAGATCGAGAGAAACGACATCGCCCTCTTGCAGTATGAGTGACTCTTCGTTTGGGATGCCGTGGACGATTTCGTTGTTTACGGAAACACAGAGATTGGCTGGATAAGCTCTTTTAGCCCCTTTGGGTGTGTAATTGAGAAAAGCTCCCATGTCCCCACCTTCTTTTATTAGCTCCCGAGCAAAAGTTTCCAGATCATTTGTCGAAACACCCGGCACTACTTTTTTAGCGATTTCAGACAAAACAAAAGCATGGCGCTTCCCACCCTCTTTCAAAATTTCTATTTCTTCTTCTGTTTTGATATTTACCATTTAATTTGAAAGGCCTTTTAAATCTCGTCGAGGCAAAATCTTTTTTGGAACATCGCGCAGGAGCGAAGGCGACGAGCGCGAAGAAAATTTTCAGCAGAAAATTATTCTGTTTCCAAAAAGGTTTTGGTGAGAAAGAGGTTTAAAAGGGTTACCATTGTAGTTTCTCCACAATTTCCTTATGAACATCCTCTATACTCTGCTCTCCGTTTATATTTAAAAGAGTATATCTTTTGTGGGAGCCAAAATAATCTATCGCGGGCAGGGAGTCTTTGTCAAACCAGTCAAGTCTCTTCTTTACTTCCTCTTTGTCTACATCATCGGACCTGCCTCGAGCGAGTAATCTCTCCTCGGACCACTCTCTTGAGACATCAATGTTTATCACTATCACGTCGCGGTTGTAAAACTCCATAGCAGTGGTAAAAGTAGTAGCTTCCGGCAACGATCTAGTAATGCCATCGAGAATCAAATGTTCATTTCCTTTTAGTTTATCCAAAAAAATATGCGACCACATCCAAACAGCCAAAAAGTCCGGCTGTCTGTTGCCGTTTATATATATTTCGTTTGCAAGTTTGTTTGAATATTTTTCACCTTTTATAAATTCTCGAAAGTTTGCACCTGTTTCAAGATAAAATATTTCACAAGATGGATCTTTTTCTTTCAAAAGTTTTTGCAAAAGCTCGGCTTGAGTGCCCTTTCCACAGCCCGAACGACCTATAAATATAAAAGTTTGTGGAGACATAGATTAGATATAAGATATATGATTCAAGAATAAGACACTATAATTATACAGTAACTAAGAATTTTTCCTATTCCTAAATCTTATATCATTAATCATTAATCTATCTTAGACAAACGACGAACCGTGGAGTGACTTGCGCCTCTCCACGGTCAAACTACGAACAAGAACGGTGGCCCTTAGCGAGGGACGACTAGAAAAATGTCTCGCGCCCAAGGTTGTGTCTGGAGGGCGTTGACCTCGGCGAGAATCCGAACGATGACCGACGGGTGGTGGTACAGCGAGATGTAGCTGACGCTACAGTCCATTATCACACCAGCCTTATCGCCACTCCCTGGTCGAAACAGATTCATGTCTACAGTTCCCTGTGGACGCTGAACCTGAAGGGACTTTCCTTCCCAGTTGAAGGAAACGTAATCTCCCGAGATGAGACGCCGGCTCTCGCTAGTTACCGACTCGAGAGCAAACCGCTGACGCGTTTTGGACTTCTCCAAAACGGTGGCGATGTACCCAGAAGCAGTGGCCAGCATGCAGACGAAGTCCTCCACCGCCGAGTGCGATGTGAGAAAGGCTAGATAAAGACACCGGCCTCCAGCGTCCCGCCCGTGCCCACTCGTTGTCCACCGGAGAAGCGTCCCCGATCGGTATGCCGAGAGACGGCAACCGTTTAGGGCGTACCCGCCTTCATCCATCCAGTCAACGACAAGAAGGTCTCCAGCTTGGAAACCCCCATTCATCAACTCGAATGGATTGACCGCCTTGGGTCTTGCGGCTTGCAAACGTGCCACCTCCGCTTTTGTCATGAGTGGCCCACTAGGAAGGGGCCGTGGCTCAAGGTTCCAGTTACGCCGGTCTTTTTTCCAATTACCTGTTCCCAAGAGTACACCTCCTTCCTTGGGATTCCACTTCAAAATGTATCACGACGAATTTATAAGTTCAAGTACAGAAACTAGTATTCTCTGATGGAGACCTGCGCGTCGATTTTTTTAATTAGGTCGATAACAACAGAAACCACGATGAGAAGTGATGTTCCACCGACAGATATGGCAGTGATGCCCGTGATACCTTTCATAGCCAGAGGCAAAACCGCAATAAAGCCGAGGAAAACCGCACCAACCAGTGTCAGTCGAGTTAGGATTTTGGAAATATGATCCGATGTTGATTTACCAGGACGAACACCGGGGATAAACGCTCCGTTTTTTTGCAGGTTTGTCGAGATTTGGTCCGGGTCAAATGTAACTGCGGTGTAAAAATATGTGAAAACAAAAACCAAAAGGAAATATGCGATAGCGTAGAACCAAGAGTTGGCTAAAACACCAAGGATTACACTTGATATGTGTTGTATTGTCAGATTACTAGCGCTTTGCAAAAATCTCAAAATCATCTGCGGAAATAGAAGTATGGATAGAGCAAAAATTATTGGAATGACTCCGGCTTGGTTTATACGCAAAGGCAGGTAAGTTGATGTTCCACCGTAGACTTTATTGCCACGAACTTGTTTGGCATATGTCACGGGAATAGGTCTTTCCGCTTCTGTGATAATAACCACCCCAACTATGATGATAAGAGAGATAACAAGAAAAACTAGGTAAAGTGGAATTTGTGAAATATCGAAAGAGACTTTGAGCTGGTATATTGTGGTGGGCAAACTTGCCACGATACCGGCAAAGATGATGAGCGAGACACCGTTTCCAATTCCATATTCAGAAATCAGCTCGCCTATCCACATGAGGAGAACCGAGCCAGCTGTGATAACAAGCAAGTCTACGGTCAAGGCAAAAGGAGACAGGTGGTCCAAGATTTGTTGGGTCTGCAGGAGTTTTATGAAACTAAAAGCCTGAATGAGTGCCAAAGGCACTGTGACCATGCGACTGTACTGGGCGAATTTGCGTCTTCCAGCCTCACCTTCTTCCTGATAGAGCTCCTTTAGTTTCGGAGACATGATGGTCAAAAGCTGCATGATAATAGAACCCGTGACATACGGACCAACACCGAGCATAACTATAGATAGCTCGGCCAGTCCACCTCCAGAAAAAATGTTTAGCAGTCCAAAGAATTCATTACCGGAGAAAAACTGTGCAAGTCTACCATGGTCGACGCCAGATATCGGGATAGCGGCAAGTGCACGGAAAACAATGAGTGCTCCCAGGGTAAAAAATATCCTGTTTCGCAATATCTTGTCCTGGAAAACTAATGTGAATTTGTTAAAAAATCCCTGCATATAATTATATTATGACACTTCCACCCGCTTTTTCTATGGCCGCTTTAGCAGAGGCGGAAACCTTTACCCCTTTGAGTGTAAGTTTTTTGTCAAGAATACCCGCACCAAGGATTTTAACTCTCGGAAGATCCTTGGCTATATTTTTTACTAATCCTGCTTTAACCAGGGCTTGTGGAGAAACTGTGTCGCCATTTTTAAACGCTTTATTTAAATCTCCAATATTTACAACTTGAGGTTTAACCTCAATAGAGGTGTTTATGTTCTTACCACGACCCCGAAGCTTTGGGGTTCGTTTTATAAAATCGCGAATTTCTGGGCGCTTTTTGTGGCCGGCTCTAGCATTCTGACCTTTTGTTCCACGACCGGCTGTCTTGCCACGAGTACCACCACGACCAACTGTTTTGCCCTTTTTGTTCGGATGATTGCGTTTTAGATTATGACTTTGCATGATAGTTAAATTAACCTAATTGACCTAATTATTCTAATTGTTCTAAATAATGAACAAGCACCAAGTCCCAATGGGCTAACTGTACTGCTTATTTTTGATTGGGATTTATTCATTGGGATTTATTTAGAAATTAGGTTAATTAGAAATTATTTCCTTGCTTTCAGCGAGGAAAGCGCTTTCACAGCCGCCTTTGCATTATTTAATTTATTCTTGCTTCGTGAAAATATTTTGCTACTGACTTCTTTCAAACCAGCAAATTCCAGAACCAGTCGAACGGATGAGCCAGCCAGAATTCCCTTTCCGGGAGCTCTCATAATCAAAACACGAGAGCTGGAATATTTTGCATCCACCTCGTGCGGTATTGAACCGTTCTTTGTCATGTTTACTCTTATCATGTTTTTTCTGGCATCTCTGACCGCTTTATCAATAGCCACCGGCGTATCTCCTGCTTTGCCTTGCCCCACTCCCACTCGACCTTTTCTGTCACCAATAACCACAGCCACAGAGAAACTAAACCTTCGTCCTCCCGTCACCACACGAGTAACACGACGAATGCTTATAATTTTCTGGTCGAATTCTGGCTTGACCCTAGCTTCTCGCCTAGGCGCCGGTTTTCTCGAGTTTTTTCGGAACTCGCGAGGTGGCTGTACCTGCGGTGCTTGCGGTGTCTGCACAGAAGAAGCCACCTCTTTAGGCGTTTCAACTGCTGTCTCCTCGATTTTTACTTCTTCTGTGATAATTTCTGTTTCCATGATTGTTAATTAAAATGTATATTAGAACTGAAGTCCACCAGATCTAGCTCCTTCTGCCAAAGCTTTAACACACCCGGTATAAATAAAACCTCCTCTATCAAACACAACCCCTTTTACTTTCTTTGCCAAAGCCTTCTTCGCGATAGCCTCACCCACAAGCGCCGACTTCTCCATCATACTCTTGCCCTTCACATCTCGCGAATGAACCGACGCCAAAGTCGCAGCCGCATCGTCGTCGATAAGCTGGGCCGAAATATGTTTGTTCGATTTGAAAACAGAAAGTCTCGGCATTTCTTTTGTACCAGAAATCTTCGCGCGAATTCGCACGTGCCGTCTTTCTCTCTTTTCTTTTTTTACATTTCCCGTTTTCATAATTTGGAAGTTGTAGGCCTAAACCCCTTTGGGGTCGGCCGGCCAATCCTTTGGATTGGCTTAGGCAGTTTTTTTACCCTGTTTTCTTTTGACTATTTCACCCTCATACCTTATCCCCTTCCCCTTATATGGTTCCGGTTTCTTCAGCGCCCTAACACTCGCCACGAACTCTCCCACCAATTCTTTATCGATCCCTGTAGCAGTTATAACATTTTTTTCTGCCGTTACTTTTAGTCCCGTCGGAATAGGAACGATTACGGGATGTGAAAAACCGAGAGCCAAGACAAGTTTGTCGCCTTTGACTTCTGATTTATAACCAATACCTTCGATAATCAGTTTCTTAACAAAAGGAGTGGTGACGCCTGCAATCATGTTCATAATATGTGATGCGTATGTTCCCCAAAGTGCTCTGTTTTCCAGAGTAACATGTTTTGGTACTAGTGTGATTTCGCTAGAGCCGACAGTGACCTCAATATCTGTCTTAAACTTTTTGGTCAAATTTCCGAGAGGCCCTTTTACAGAAATAACACCGGAAGAATATGTGACTTCTGTCTTGTCTGGGATTGCTATTACTTTTTTTCCAATTCTACTCATTTTTTTATTCGTACATTTGATTACATTCGTATAATTCGTACTACCAGATTTTAAATAATGCCTCCCCACCAACGTTGGCTAGTGTAGCCTCTTTATCCGTCATAATACCTTTTGGCGTTGAGAGGATAAGATTGCCGTAACCGCTTTTGACCTTTTTTATATCTTTTGATTTGTTATAAACTCTTTTTGATGATTTTGAAACACGGTCCACACCTGTTATTTTTGGCACTCCATCTTCCGCTCCAGTACCATAAATCAAAACCACCTCGATAAACTTTTGAATTTTTTTGCCTTTCTTGCCAAATGATTTTATAAACCCTGCTTTGAAAAGACAATCTGCAATAGCAAGTTTAAGTTTGGAATATGGAAAAACGACGGACTCTTTTTTTGAAGCAGAGGCGTTCTTTATCCTAATAATCATGTCTGATATAGCGTCCATGAGTTTAAAATTTTCAATTTTCAGTTCTCAATTTTCAAAATTGAAACATTGATCATTGATTGAAAATTGCAAATTGATAATTGAAAATTATTTAATATTATATCCTGATAGTATCTCGCCCATAGTTGGACTCGACTTACCACGACGACTTTTTCACACCCGGAATCTTCCCCTCATTGGCCAATTCGCGAAAGCAGATTCGGCAGAGACCAAAATCTCTCATAAATCCTCGCCCTCGTCCACATTTAAAGCATCGGTTCGTCGCCCGAGTACTAAATTTGGGCTTTTTTGCCGCCCGCGCCTTAACTGATGTCTTAGCCATAAATTAAAATAGCTTTTGCAAGCTGAGACAAGACTATCATGAGGGCCTCATTTTTGCAAACGAATCAGCCGGCCCTCGAGATGAGGAGCCGGCTGTGGTGGGAGTTAGATCAGAGGGTAGACCAGAGGGTGGGTACGGTGATTCATGACAGCTTCCAGGAATTTATGGCTGAGCAGGCTAGCCACATCCACAGAAGCCTCGACACCTCGGAAACGAATGGCTCTGGGGCCACATGGATTCCATCGTATCTCTCCACCATCAGTGCAGAGCATGTCCACATCGATGGTGAGGATCAGGTCGGCCTCGTTGTTACAGGTAACTCTGATTCGGTCGACTGCCCTACTGTACTTGTCGATTGCTTTGTACCCGACGATGTTGAAATAGCCGCCTAAATCTTGGCGTAGGAAATTGGTGATGCGACCCCCACGGTTCTCTTGGGTTTCCAACGCCTTGATGCGAGCACGTTCCTGTCGTTCGCGACGAGCCTTTTCGTTCTTGTCACGATGCGCCTGCATATCCCGGATGACCCACCCTGTGGCAAGTCCTACCAGAAATACAGCCGGAAGTAGCAAAGACCACGGAAGATAAACCACGTTCGTCGGAGTCATAACGGTCCTTCTTTCAGGATAAGCACGTCCTGAGCGTATTGGAGAATTCAGGTACCCCAATTTACCTCTGTTCGTTACAATACCACAGATTGCTTAGTATAGTCAATAGTTCAAAAAATCCCCTCTCGGGGACTTCTTTCAACTCCTACTTCACTATCTTTTTCTTGGGTTTCTTGGCTGCTGTGACTACAGCCTTTTCTTTTACTTCTTTTGTGTCTACTTTTTTGAAAGGAAAACCGAGATGTACCAGAAAAGCCTTTGTCTGCTTTTTGTCACGAACATTTGTGACTATGGTAACAGCAAGACCAAACACATCTCTCAAATCCTCATCCGACGACTCTGGGAAAATTGTGTTCTCTTTTATACCTAAAGTATAATTACCCATTTCATCTATGCCCGAGCCGGAAATTCCGCGGAAGTCTTTTGTTCGGGGCAAAGCGATGTTGACAAGTCTGTCGAGAAAGTCATACATTCTCGCTCCGCGCAAAGTTATCTGCATTCCTACAGTATCCCCTTCACGGACTTTAAAAGCGGCCACCGAAAGCTTGGCACCCTTGCGTACAGGTTTCTGACCAGTGATTTTGGAAAGTCTATCCTCGATTAAATCCAGCTTCTTTTTATCTTTGACAGAACCAACACCGGCGGATATAACCATTTTCACTATTTTCGGCGCTTGCATAGCATTCCTATATCCGAATTCGCTTTTCAAAGCCTCGTATGATTCTTTTGTTTTTTCTTTTATTGATTTCATGATTTTGCTTGAATAATGAATATTGAATTATGATTTCTCATTATTCATTATTCTTTATTCATAATTCATTTTGTCTTCCTAACATTCGACGCATCAATCGGCATCGCCTTATCCAAAATTTGTCCCTTCTCTCCACTCTTGCGAGGTTTCTGATGAACTTTTAAAACATTTATACCGGAAACAACAACTTTGTTTTCCTTTGGCAGTGCACGGACAACAGATCCGGTTTTACCCTTGTCTTTTCCAGTTAGAACTATTACTTTGTCGTCTTTTTTTATTTTCATGGTAGATTTTCTTAACGAACGGCAGTGAGTTTTTGAAAATCACCACCCTGTGAAATAAGATTTGAGACAGTTTCAAACTGTTCAAATCTTGATTTTAAATCTTCGTTGAAGGCACTATAAGACTTCTTATCTTTCAATGCAAGCGGATTGTGTATCTGATGGTTCATATGTTTAGAATTTAAAATCATTTCACAGGGTTAAGTAAATTATAGTCGCTTCGCTCGTTAATTTTCTACACTACCTCGGGAGCGAGCGAAATAATCTTCTGATAACCAACCTCTCCGATTTCGCGTGGTATCGGACCAAAAACACGTCCCGCTACTGGTTCTTTTTTATCTTTCAAGACAACAACAACCGCGTTTTCATCAAATCTGATGTATGAGCCATCCTTTCGTCTGAAAGGGGCTTTTTGCCTGACCACTACCGCATACAGAACATCTTTCTTTTTTGCTGTCTTTCGTGGCATAGCTTTCTGGACTGAGATTACCACCATTTCGCCTATAGAAGCGTATCTTTTTTTCGAGCTTCCAAGCACTTTGAAAACTCGACCGATAAGGGCTCCCGAGTTGTCAGCTATTTTAACTATTGATCTTGGCTGGACCATTGATTTAGTTTAATAAGTTACGCTTCGCTTTGGGTTAATAAGTTGTATAAGTTTGAATTCTTACCTTATCAAACTTATTGACCTTATTCAACTTCTACAACTTTAAAGTGTTTATCTTTTGATATCGGCTTGCACTCTTCTATCATCACTTTGTCGCCTATCTTCTTTGTGTTTCCAACATCGTGCGCCTTGAACTTTTTACTTATAGAGACATATTTACCATACTTTGGGTGTTTTACAAAACGAGAAACTTTGACAACAATTGTGTCTTTCATTTTGTCGGAGGTAACAATTCCAGACATAGTCAACCTCCTCCTAGATATACCTTGCTCTGTATTCTTTTTTTCTTGTCTTGTGTCCATGTGTTTGTTTTGAATTATGAATAATGAATTATGATTTTTTCATTATCAATATCCTTTATTCATTATTCATTATTCACTTTTGCATTTAGTAGTGTCAGTATCCTAGCGATGTCTTTCTTCAAAGCATTCCCCTCCTTTACATTGCGAGTATTACTGCCCGCCACAGAAAAACGAAACGTGCGCAAGGCCAGCCTTTTCTCCGAAAGTAAAGTTTGCAATTCCTTCGTGCTTTTTTTTGTAAATTCTTTGATTTTCATAAAATTAATGAGCCAACGCCACAACTTTGGTCTTCAACGGCAGTTTTGTCCCCGCTTTCCTCAAAGCCTCGCGAGCCACCGCATCCGTCACGCCGTCAACCTCAAAAATAATCCTTCCGGGTTTTACCGGTGCGCAATATCCAAATAAATCCCCCTTTCCTTTACCCAGTTTTACTTCGGCTGGCTTTTTGGTCAGTGGCATATCTGGAAAAATGCGAATCCAAACACGACCAGTTTTACCAACAGCTCGAGAAACAGCTTTTCTGGCCGCTTCTATCTGGTTTGACATAATACGAGCGCCACCAAGGGCTTTCAGACCATGTGAGCCAAAGGAAATAGTCGTACCGCGTGTTGCCACGCCAACTTTATTGGCATTCTTTCGAAAGGTATGCCATTTTCTGTATTTAACTTTTTTCGGTAAAAGCATATTTTTATTTTAGACTACCACGAACTTTCAAATTTGACACAGGTCGCGTATAAAATTTGAAAAAGAATGGGAGCCTACCTGAGTGCGTAGGTGACCATTATTTTTCAAATTTTAGACGATGAGATGGGTCATAATTTGGAAGTTCTATTATTTTTTGGCAAACAGATCTCCTTTATAAATCCACACCTTGACACCAACCGCACCAAGCGGCAACCGAGCTGTGTATTGAGCATAATCTATATCAGCCCGAAAGGTCTGAAGTGGAATCCGACCCCTTTTTACCATTTCTGTTCTGGCCATAGAGTTACCACCCAGAATTCCAGAAACAATTACTCTGATTCCCTTGACATCTCTATTTGCCATAACTTTTTCAAGCATTTGTTTGACCACTCGACGAAAAGGAAGGCGCTTTTCCAGTCCATCAGCAATCATCTGGGCTACAAGAGTGGCGTTTGACTCCGGGGATTTCACTTCTTTTATATCGAGCTTTACTTCGCCTAAAACTTCGCTTTGCGAAGTTCGGCCGACCGCTCCCCCAGAGCGGTTTAGGCCACCAGATAGTTTATTTTTTGCAATGAATTTCAAAATATCATTTTTCAGTTTGACTGCACCATCGCCCGCGCGACCTATGATCATTCCCGGGCGTGACGTCTCGATGATAATGCGCAGAATTTTCTCACCACGTTCCATTTCTATGTTGCTTATGTACATGCCGTGAAGTTTTTTTTCCAAAAACCCGCGCAAAAGAACATCACTTTTCAAAAATTCTTTGTATTTATTTTTCACGCCAAACCATCGAGATTTCCAGTCTCTTGTGATGCCTAGGCGATGTGAATATGGATGTACGGTGTGAGTCATGATTAGTTTAATAAGTTACGCTTCGCTTTAGTTGAAGAAGTTTTAGAATTTTCATTTTTTTCCTTTTTCAACTCATTAACCTTATTACCTTTTTTAACTTCTGCGAGTTCTACAAAAATCGCAGATGTCCTCTTCCTGATAGGATGAGCGGTGCCTCTTGCTGCAGGCATTCGTCTGTATAAAATAGCACCACTATCGACTTTTATAGTTTTTATAATTAAATTTTCTGTTGGAATATCTAGTGACTTTGCGTTGGCAAGAGCTGATAAAATAAGGGTTTTTATAGGAAGACTTGCTTTCTTCGCAACAAAATCAAGATTGACCAAGGCCTCTGCTACTTTCTTACCTCGAACGATATTAGCCACCATACGCATTTTGCGAGGAGCTTGGCGGAAATTTGATAATGTGGCTGTTGCAGAGTTCATAATTTTTTATAATTTACAATTTTCAGTTTTCATTGAATTTTCAATGAACTAATTTTCAAAATTGGAAATTGTGACATTGATTGAAAATTGTAAATTGATAATTGAAAATTACTTCTTAGTAGCTTCCCCAGCCGTGGCCTTTGCCGCCTGTGCTGAAGCAATCTCACTCTCTTTGGCCTTTTGCTCCTGCTCCTTCTGCATTTTACCTCCGTGTTTCACGAACTTTTTAGTAGGAGAGAACTCGCCTAGCCTGTGACCGACCATGTCTTCATTTACAGAAACCTCAATATGATTTTTACCGTTGTGAACACCGAAAATAAATCCAACCATCTCAGGAGAGATAACACAAGCCCGTGACCAAGTTTTTATAACCCCAGTTTCGCTGGATTTCTTGCCCTCGATTTTCTTCAAAACTCGCGGGTCAACGTATAAACCTTTTTTAGACGATCGTGTCATAGATTTTTAATGAGCGAAGCGATTATAAAAATCATGACCCCGCACCAATTTTGCCAGGAAAGCTGCAAGCGACGCGCGAGCGAATAGCTCGGCCCTATTCGGGCCAGCGTCGTCAGAGATTTTCACTATACACTTTTTTATTATTTTTTCCATATTTTGACCAAAATTGGTGCTGGGGTTCTGAAAAAATATAATCACTTCGTTCCTTATTTTTTCGAAAAGAAAAACTCCCTTGTTGGAGAGCGGAAATTCGGCTCAACCCAGCAAATTTCAAGTAGAGGTAATGGCTCGTACTTGGCGTTCATAGTATACAAAACGGGCTTTAATGTCAAACCTATTTCAAAAATCGCCCGCAACGATTGCGGGCGACTGAATTCCTTGTGGAGGATTGATCTCGAGGAGAGTCCTGCTACATCCGCAGATGCTACCGTAGCAGCTAGTGTAGTAGCATACCCCTGTTTCTCTCGAGGAGAGTCCTGCTACTACTCGACATAACCCCAACCGGCGCACTTAGTAGCATACCCCTAGTCTGTCTCGAGGAGAGTCCTGCTACGACCGGCGCGATGTGCCGGAATTTCAGGGTGTGTAGCATACCCCTGTTTCTCTCGAGGAGAGTCCTGCTACTAAAGCCCAGAAGATTGAAAGCGATTGATTAGTAGCATACCCCTGTTTCTCTCGAGGAGAGTCCTGCTACAAGGAGCGGTCGGGTTTTCTGGCTTCAAGAGCCAGCTTCGTTCCTCGGTTGCTCAAGCCAAGGCGGCCCTGCTACGGGGCATAAATCCGGCACAATGCCGAATCCACAAGGAATTTTCAAGGAATGAGAAGAACATCTCTTCTGGCGCACCAGAGGGGCTTGTTTTTCTCACCCTAACAATTCTGCCCATAACTTATCACAGTATCAGAAACAAATCAAGAACAACGGTTTTCATGTCTGTCAGGCAATGATAGGGGTTTGAAAACCTCTTTTCGATTGACTGCTTTTATAAATTTGAGTATCTGAACTTCCATATAATAAAGATAAGTATGGCATGTGCGAAATTCCTTGAGATAGTATTTTCTCTCTAAACGCTCATTTACTTCATGAAGAAAATGGGCAATTTGATTGTCAGCTCTTTCTAATTTTTTCTTCTTAAGCCTCAGAAATCTCAAGACTTCCGCATCTATGATATCTGCCCGAAATATTTCCACCAAATCATAGACTAGTGGGGTACTGTCAGAGTTTCTAGGCACATGCAAAAGACCCATGGCTGTGGGAATTTCGTATTTATCCAAAATTTTACTGACTATATTCATCAGATGATGATAACCGATATCAAGAAGTTTATTGGTAACATCATTGTGTCTCGGCTTTCTTCCCGAAAAGTCTGCTAAAGGAATAAGTTTGCCGAATTCTTCCCAAAATCTTTTTGCCATGCGAGCTTCCTCAAGAAAAACAGCGGTTAAGTCAAGTTTGTTTTTTATTTTTGTTTCAATGAATGGCCTTTTGTATCTTTTAAGAAGAACTGTTTCTCTTTCAATCTTTAAAGCAATGACTGTCTTGGCTGATTCGATACATAAAGAAGAATTCTTGTAAGAACACATTCTGCTAAGCCATAGGGCATTTACTTTCATATAAATATAATAATCAAAGGGCGACGAGTAGACAACTCATCGCCCTTTTTGTACTAGACCTCCTTGAGAAAGCTTTCCCGAAGCTTCCTCGCCATCCAAAGTTTGTTCTCCGCGCCTCTCGCTGGAGGGGCCTCGGTCAAGGTGAGTTTGTGCTTCCGCACTGACCCACCATGCTCTTTGACCTTCTCCTCGAGCTGGCGAACCAACCGAGAAAGACTGCCTGTGTTCTGGGCAGCCCAGTTCAGGCCGAGAGAACCACCGCGTTCTGGCTTGGAGCTGTCAGCCAGCTTCCCCTCTTTGCTTCGAACCACAAGCTCCGTCACAACGAAGTGCGAGCCGTGGTTCCGGACGAGGTAGTCGACGATTTCTCTCTCGTCCTGCACATGCTGTCTTGACGAAATCATGTGCATGCGACGCTTGCCGGAATTGAGAAGCCGGAGCCAACCGCGTGAGCCTTTCACTCGCCGCTTCATGCGCTCCTCGACCGCCTCGATTTTCGGCACCCAGTGCTTGTCCGAGCGCCAGAGCGCGATTACTTCCTCGCCTCGTTGAGAAACCACACCGATTGACGACGCACCGAGAGCGACGAACGCAACCTGCTCAGACTGGCAAGTCGTCGCCTCCGGCTTCGGTAATTCATAGACCACCGAAATCCAGAAACGTCCCGACTTCGCCAGATTCGGCTGGTCGCGGTAAAGCTCGAACTTCTTCAGCTTCGTCGTCTCTGCCAACCTGCCCTGCTGGTAGTCGGGAATCGGAAACGAAAGCTTCCGACCGGCACCGCACGAGAGAGCGATTCTCCCCTCCCCGATCTTGAATCCGGACCTGCCAGGAATTTTCTGGAAGAATCCGGAGTCACGAGAACGAGGAGAGTGAGCATCGTAGTCGCCTTTGCGTCGCAGAGAAAGGAAGGACTTGTATGCCCCATCAAGAGCATCCAGAGTTTCCTCCTGCCAGTTGCGTGTGACCGAAGCGAAAGCTTCGTCTTCCACACGCCGAGCCGTCAGCGCATTGATCTGGTCGAACAAGCTGATCGAATGCTCTTTGTAGGCTTCTCGGAGCTTCTTGCGAATCTCCGAGATCTCTTCCGGCACGCTCGCCGACTTCAGCTCCGCGTAAAGCGAAGCGATGAATTCGGTAAAGACCTGCTGTCTCTCGGCAAGAGCCGAGTTGAAGAGCATTCGCAGGACCTCGCTTACGGCAAGGAGAATCGAGAGCTCTTCTTTACTCGGCCTCACCTCGAACCTGACCGCACGATAGAGCGCTTCGCTCTTCTCGCCGAAGTTTCTCTTGGCCATAAGGCCTCCTTCTGGTTATGACCCACAGGCCGTTGAAAATCGGGAGTTACAATCCTCACACACTATACATTTCCAGATAATATTGTCAAATAAGAATTACCAAGTTGCGTAAGGTTTGCGCAAGGTTAAACCTTGCGCAGTTTTCTACTTCCTCTTTCCTACTTTCCTTCGCGAAACAATAAACTTATTCGAATATTTCTTTGGAGTTCTGGATTTCTGACCCTTGCCTGTCGGTTTGCCATATACGGATATTGATCGTTTTCGTCCTCGGCCTTGTCTGCCTTCACCTCCTCCGTATGGATGGTCAACTGGGTTCATAGCAGTACCTCGAACAGTAGGACGAATACCAAACCATCGTGAGCGACCGGCTTTGCCCAGATTTACTAGTCTGTTTTCATTATTTGAAACATCACCAATAGAAGCAAAAGCTGTTTCTTTTATTTTGCGAACTTCTGACGATGGAAGCTTTACGTCCACCATTCCCGCGTCTTTGGCGATGACTTCGACAAAGTTTCCAGCAGATCGAGCCAGCTTTGCTCCGCCTTTTGGCTTTAGCTCGACGTTGTAGACAAATGTACCTATGTTTATATTTCGTAGAGGAAGCCTGTTTCCAACTTTTGCTTCAACATTTTCTCCTGTTATGCAAACCTCACCGACTTTGATGGTTCTCGGTAGCAAAACATATCTCTTCTCACCGTCTTTGTACTGTGCAAGTCCAATAAATCCGCTTCTGTTTGGATCGTACTCGACTGATTTAATAGTATAAGGCACATCCAGTTTGTCATATTTCCAATCAATCTCTCTGTAAAGCCTCTTGTGACCGCCTCCTTTATGTCGAGTGGTTATCTTGCCATGATGATTTCGTCCCATCTTTCTCCTGAAACCATGAGTCAGAGACTTGTTCGGCTCTGTGGCAGTAATAAAGTCGCCAAAAGAAATGGTGGACATGCCTCGGCGGGATTTTGATGTTGGTTTGTATTTTTTCATGGTTTTAACTTTCTAACTTTTGGCCCTTGGCCAAATACATATAGGCCTTCTTGTATCCTGACTTTTTACCTCGTTTACTGCGAACAAAAACATTTTTTGCTGGAATTGTTACAGTGGTTATTTTAACCGGAGTGATTTTGTATTTCTCAACAAAAGCTTTATTTATATCGCTTTTCGCCGCTTTTGGATCAACTTCAAAAACATAGACTGAATGCTCGGCTGACATAGTCGCTTTTTCCGTTATGTGTGGTCGCCTTAAAATGTTTGATAAATTTTTCATGATGATTTAGTTTAAAGTGTGAAAGTTGAAAGTGTGAAAGTGAATTTAGATCGCATTTTACTTTTTACTTTCTACTTTTAACTTATTTACTATCATTTCCAATCCTATCGAAGGATTGGAAATGATTACATATTTATATTTCATCAAATCAAGCGGGCTCAGATTACGGATTTCGTCTATTTTCAAATTATTAAAATTGCCAAAACTTTTTTCCGTTGTTATATCTTTGTTTGAGAGAGCAATGTATGCCGAATTTTTCTTTCTTGATGACAGGTCACCGAAACCTTTTATTTTTGAAAGTGCACCCAGAGTGTCTTTTGCTGTCTTGGTTTTTATAACTCGGAGCGATAGATCATCTACAAACAACACTTGGCCTTTTTTATATTTTGCCGACAGGATAGTGTAGAGAGCCTTGGCTTTCATTTTCTTATTTATCTTTTTGTCATAACTTTTGTCATTTCTCGGGCCGTGTGTCGCACCTCCTCCAACCCAAAGTGGTGAGCGAATAGAGCCGTGTCGCGCCCTTCCTGTTCCCTTCTGTTGCCAGGGCTTTTTGCCTCCACCTCTAACCTCTCCCCTGTTTTTTGCGTGAGCCACGTTTGTTCGGGCGATGGACTGCATGGAAACTACAACCTGGTGCACTAGGTCGGCGTTCCATTTCAAACCGAAAACATTTTCAGATAACTGAACTTTACCCGCCTCCTTGCCTTTTTGGTTGTAGACTACAGATTCCATAATAATTAGAAATTACCCTCTGACTTCCACCAGCGTTCCCCTTCTCCCCGCCACTGCACCTCGTATGAAAATTTCTCCAGTTTCTGGCGAAACAGAAACGACCGTCAAACCTTTGCTTGTAATCCTGTCCCCGCCCATTCTTCCGGCCATTCTCTTGCCTTTTGCCACACGACCTCCATCACGACCACCTCCGCCTATGGACCCCGGCTCACGCTCTGAGTGTTTCTGTCCGTGCGAACGAGGACCGCCTTTGAATCCATGACGTTTTACTACACCCTGAAAACCTTTACCTTTAGAAGTGCTGGAAATTGTAACCATATCTCCTGGAGCAAATGTAGAAAGATCAATACTATCACCTAAAGCAAATGTTGGTTCGTCATCCAGACGGAACTCTCGTAAATGCATAAAGTTTACGTCCCCACCTTGCAACGAGGCAGGTTTCATATGCCCCTTCAATGCTTTATTTATATTTTTTGCGTTTCTTGTACCAAAACCAACCTGCACCGCATTGTATCCGTCGCTTTTAACAGTTTTGACTTGGGTAACAGTCAAAGGCCCTGCTTTGAGAGCGGTAACTGGATGAACCACACCCTTGTCGTCAAAGATTTGGGTCATGTTTACTTTTGTTCCGAGAATAAACTTCATGATTGATTTTTACCGAGTGTAACGAGTATAAAAATCATCACCCTGTGAAATGAAATCTTTCAGATTTCAACCTTTACTTTGTAAAGGTTATTTCACAGGGTTAAGAAATTATAGTCGCTTCGCTTGTTAATTTCTACAAAAAAGCCGTTAGGCGATGGGAAGATAGTAACAGATAACCCTTTTTAATTCAAGCTAGATAATTTTAACGTCAATATTCACTCCACTCGGCAAACTGAGATTAGTTAGTGCTTCCATTATTTTCGGCGTTGGGTTTAGAATATCTATAACCCTCTTGTGAATTCTCATCTCAAACTGCTCACGAGCATTTTTGTAAACAAAAGCTGAGCGGTTGACTGTGTATTTTTTGATTTCCGTAGGAAGCGGTATTGGTCCCTCAACTTTTGCATCATAGCGAAGAGCTGTATCGATAATCTGCTTTACAGAAACATCTAGAATCTTGTATTCGTAAGCCCTGACACGAATTCGGAGCTTTGAAACAGCTTCAGACTTTGCCGGAGCTTTAACAGCTTTAGAGGCAGTAGTCTTTTTGACTGCTGGTTTTTTCGCTACGCTAGTTTTTTCTTTTGCTTTTGCTGGCATGTATGTAAGAAAGATACTATCAGATAATCATTTTACGGTCAATTTTTTATTCGGCTTGATTTTGATTAATGGCAATAATAATTCCCGCCAATTTTCGATTGAACCATTTACACCGTTTATTTCCAAATCGTCATCATCATAATAAACCTCCACTTTTTCATGACAGCACCCACATTTAAAAGTATAGCTCGGCATTTTCTTGCCCTCTTGTTTTTTATGAAAAACTCTAATCGCCCAAGAACCATCAGGTCTTGTGACTACCCTTTTCTTTTGTGTTTTTAGAAGTATTTTAGTCATATTTAAATTCATTGACTTTTAATATTATACAATATACAATGTTCGTAGCGTCCATCAAGCGCAAGCTTTATTCGGCTAAAGGTATACTCTACGCCGAAAGTGGACGTCACAAAGAAACTACCGTTTAGGTGGTTTTTTTGTTTTTATTTTTAACCTTCCTGTCATACACACTGAGAAAAGTAACATTTCCATCTCCGATTCTTCTCAAGATGACTGAGACAGTAGTCGGATTCTTTCCTCCAACAGTCTCTCTTAACTCCCATATTTCATAATATTTACCAAGAGGCTTTGAATATTGCTCTTTTTTGTAATCAAATATGTTTGTGGCATTTTTAATTACAGGAATTACCAGAGGAAGTAAGTTAAATTTGTATATTTGTTCCTTAACTCTTCTTGCCTTTTCATGAGTATCATATCGTAGGTGATAGAAACCTTTTGAATTGAATACCACATATTCTTTTATAATTGAGCAATACACTTTTCCAATCCTTTTATACCAAGCTCTTTTTTCTTTCAACAAATCTTTAAAATTGATCATGCACCTAAATTATACCAACTTCTAATGCCATTTGACTATTTTGTGGGGGGGTAAAATGGAGTTAATTAAAATTAATATAAAGATATGAGCGAGAGAAATAAACCAACAGCAGAGGATATAGAAAAAGCTGAAAATTCGATGACACATGATCAAAAAATGATGTCAAAAAATAGAGTGAACACTCAACAGAGTTACGAGATACAGGATAGAGGTTGGACTCGTAATGTGTACACAGGACTCAATAGCGCCCTAGCAAGCCTAAAAGATTATGAAGCTCATGTTTATGGTTCAAATACAAATATAGACCCGAAAAAAGTAGAGCAAAATAATAAATATTTGGAGACTCGACTTGATAATTTTATCAAACAAGCACAAGAAATAATGGGTAGGATTAAGAGATAGTATTTCAAAAAACCACCCTTAGGTGGTTTTTTGAATTGAGTTTGAAAACTAAACTTTAGAGTAACCACACGCTTTCAAATCTGAGGCAAGGTCGCGTATAAAATTAAAAATGCGTTCGAGGCGTATTAGATATACGATGAGAACGCATTTTTAATTTTAGACGATGAAATTGGCCAGATTTGGAAGCTCTGTTGTCAAAGATAATTGCTACGCAATTATCTTGGTCACCACCCCTGCGCCGACTGTCTTCCCTCCCTCGCGAATAGCAAACCTCGTCTTATCTTCGAGCGCAACCGGAGCAACAAGTTTAACTTTGAAAGTCACTGTATCTCCTGGCATAACCATCTCTACGCCCTCGTTTAGTGTCACATCTCCTGTTACGTCAGTTGTTCGGATGTAGAACTGTGGTTTGTAACCAGAGAAGAACGGCGTATGTCGGCCACCTTCTTCTTTCTTCAAGATGTAAACTTCAGCTGTGAATTCTGTATGAGGAGTCACTGACTTTGGTTTCGCCAAAACTTGTCCTCGGTGAATCTCTTCTTTCTTCGCTCCTCGAAGCAATATTCCGGCGTTGTCTCCAGCCTGACCTTGATTAAGTTGTTTGTTGAACATTTCGATACCGGTCACTGTGTATTTCTGTGTATCTTTCAAACCGACACATTCTACTTCCTCACCAACTTTTACTATTCCTCTTTCAATACGACCCGTTACAACAGTGCCTCGTCCTTCGATAGAGAATATGTCTTCAACCGGCATAAGAAATGGCTTTTCTAGATCTCTCTCTGGAATTGGGAAATAAGTGTCGAGAGCGTTTGCAAGTTCCATGACTTTCATCGCCCATTCATCTGTATTGTCTTTTGACTCGAGAGCTTTTAGGCCCGATCCTCGGATAACTGGAGCACCGGCACCGTCAAAGCCTTGTTTTGTAAGGAGTTCTCGAACTTCCTCCTCAACCAAATCAATAAGCTCTTTATCAGGCACCATGTCGCATTTGTTTAGAAATACGATCATTTGTGGCACACCAACCTGTTTTGCCAAAAGAACGTGCTCACGTGTCTGAGGCATCACACCGTCAGTTGCGGCCACCACGAGAATCGCGCCATCCATCTGAGCGGCACCAGTAATCATGTTTTTAATAAAGTCGGCGTGTCCCGGAGCGTCCACGTGAGCATAGTGTCTTGTCGGTGTTTCGTACTCGTTGTGAGAAAGAGAAATAGTAATTCCTCTTGCCTTCTCTTCAGGAGACTTATCGATTTCATCAACCCCTCTTAGTTTTGAGGAGTATCCAGCACCCGCTCGTCCGATGACGGTGAGAAGTGCGGCTGTTAATGTTGTCTTGCCGTGGTCGACGTGACCGATTGTGCCCACGTTGATGTGGGGTTTGCTGCGATCAAATTGTGCTTGTTCTGCCATATAAATTATGTGGTTAATGTCACGGAGTTTTCAAATCTGGCCAATCTCATCGTCTAAAATCCAAAACATAATCCTCACCGTACGACGTGTACGTCTCGGATTAGTTTCAGATTTTATACGCGACCTTGTCTCAGATTTGAAAGCGTGTAGTTATTGTTAATAATAATTTGAAACTCGAAAAACTCAATGTTCGAGAAATCTGAGTTTTGTTAGTTTCAAAAAGAAAACTGCCGCCAAAGCGACAAGTATCATAATAGACAAAACAATACAAATAGTCAAATACTAGACTGTCGGCACAAGCAGATCGTCTTTCAAACTTTTTTTCTCATCCAGAAGAAGTTGTTCAAAAGTCGGAATTCTAGTGGCTAGAAAATTCAACACTTCATGCGGAGTTGTGCCATCTTCATCGAGAAGAAGGTCCAGCTCCGTCTGCTCCTTTTCAGAGAGAATATCAAGAGCGCGAACTAGAACAGCTTGGTAGAGCATCTTGGCAATACGATCAACCGTATCAGCTTGTTTAGCCGGAGCCAAAGATTCGAGCCCCCATTCTTTGACTAGATCTTTTGTTAAAATATCGCTCATTTTGTATTTTAATTATACCACCTCGTGTTATTTACCCGCGGGAATAGTCTGGATAACTTTTTTAGCCTCTTTCAGCGCACTCTCATACACGTTATCCGTCAAAAGTTTTCTCATAAGCCAGTTAGGTCGCAAGCTATGAACCATTTCCAACTTTGGACCCCCTTTCTCTAAAATACCTTTGGCGATTTCCTCGCCATGAAGCCGAATACTCAAACCATCAGAGTTTTTTCCCAGCCCAGAAATAATAGATAGCCTACCATCATCAAATGGTACGGTTTTAGTATTTTTCAATCCGCGAGAATAGTCATCAAACATTTTGCCATACGCCGCCCGAACTTCTGCATTCTGAACACCACCTGTGGCACCGTGCTCAAAAAATGGCTTGTGCAAAACTGGTATCTCTCCTGCGCCCGTCGGAGATGGCTCGAATTCGGCTATTCTGGTACCTCCGTAAAGCAAAGTCTTAGAAGCGTGACCGGTTGCCTCATCGACCATTTGAACATCCAATGACTTACCATTATACAAAATGTGTGTAAGTGGCTGGTCAATTGAGGATTTCGGAGAAAAAATTGCTTCTTTATTAAAGATATCTCCTCCGGGATGTGCTGACACAATTTTGTCTGTTTTATCAAAATCCACATCAAAAACATGTTTGTTTGGGTTTGGTACAAAGGTGTCTGGGCCTGCTGGAGTTGGTTCTGGGACCACATGATCAACATGAGGCTTTGGTACAAACATTTTCTTGCCACCAACATCTGTATAAGTTTTTACATGTTGAGCACTCTCGTCAAACATGACATCTGACTTACCCGCATGATCATAAACTAAATGCCCATGATCATCTATACCCAAGTGTTCCCCCTTAAATCCCATAGCGCTGGTACCATCTTTTGGAACATACAGGCCATATTCTTTGGCAATATTTACGGATGATTTGTCCATGATATTTGCTTTTATATCTGCCGGAATCTTCCCGCCATATTTTTTTATTATTTCTGCCTTCAGGTTATGAATATCCTGCAGAAATCCTTTTGATGTAAGTTCGACTTGTACAGCTTCCGTACCCGATGTGGCAGAAGCTTTTGGTATGGTTACTATTGTCTCAGCGGCACTAGCTGTCGGAGATGTAGGTGGCACATTTGGTGTGGGAGAATTCTCTAATTTTGGTTTGAGTGTCTCCAATGGAGCGCCCTGAGAACCTACCGACACCCCTGGTCTTTGTGCCAATTTTCCCACCACAGACTCTGGCGGTCTATTTGGTCCGGAAAGTGAAGTCTTAGGAGACTCGGCGGTTGGATGAGGTACATCTGGTGAAATTCCCAATTTCGCCCTTACACTACTTGCAATACCAAGATCTTGAGTATCCGGAGCAAAATGAGCTTGACCGAGACTCAAACCAATGTTCGTCACTCCTGCAACACCAGCGACAGCTAAGGCCTTGTAGAGCCGCTGTCTCTTTTCGCGGTTCTCTTCACCCTCAAAAGCCTCCATCAATTTCCGCTCCCTTTCCTCATAGTTTCCCTCGTTTATACCAGAGATATATTCCTCTAAAACCTCCTCATGACTTTTTTTATTTGATTTTTCAAATTTTTTGCCTAAAGATCTTCCCGCCACTTGACCCAAGAAAGCACCAGCACCTGCTCTAACCGCTCTATATCCAGCATAAGCAGTCGCTCCAGCTACTCCAACACTACCAAAAAAGAAACCTCCAACTCCAAGTAGGCCGGAAGTCACAACAATCTTTGTCTTTGGACCCATCTTTGCATAACCCTGAAAAACTTTTCCAATTATGCTTCTTTCAAGCGGAGGCCTCGTAGCATCAACAGCGTCTTGAAGAAGTTCTCTCTCCTCCTCAACTCTCTTCATTAGGTCTTCTCTGTTTACTTGCACAACATCTATAACTCCATGAGCATCAGGACCTCCAACAGGAGAGTGAATATTATTATTTAATATATTCTCACTTTTCTTTTTCTTGGCTTTTATATATTCTCTCTCTGCTTCCAACAACTCTGGAGATTTAGCGGTCTCGGGCATCCGCTTTTCAAAACCAAGGTCGGAGGCAACATTGCGAGCGCTTTGTTTCAAGTTGGAAAGTAACTTACCAAACTTATATTTATTTTCTCGATTTTTATTCTTCCACTTAATTAATTCTTCAGCATATTTTGAACGGGCAGATTCTAGTTCTATGTCCTCAGGAGACTTGGGTGCTTCTCCAGCACGCCCCACCCCCACCACCCCAGTACCATTAATATCTGCAGTTGCAGTCTTAGCCTTATCCCTTAAGCCTTTCAGTCTTTCAGCCTCTGCTTCGCCATATTCTTTGTAATTCACACTTGCTTCCTTTGGAATCAGACCCAAAATACCAACTGCCGATTCATATTCTTCTCTATCCAAGATGTGTGAATGGTAAAAAGCGTCATCTAAAGTTTTCATTACTTCTTGCCTTGAAACACCATCTTTTTGTATCGCCTCCAAAAGAATTTTTGGACCTATATCGCCTTTGACATCATTTTTGACCAAACTCTCTAGATATGTAACCAATTCTTCTGGAACGATGAATCTATCTTGGCCTTTTTGTTTTATATACTCAACAATACGATTCTGAGCCTCTTTGTCCTCAACTAACCTAGCAAATCTTTTAGCTTCTTCTATTTCTCCCGCATCAATTAAATCCATAGCTATCCGTTCTGATTCTTCAGAGCGGACTATGAAGCTCATCTGTCTTACCTTTTCGATGGCAGTATCATAATCTCTCAAATCTATTGCATCATGAGCAGACAGTATAAGACGCTGATCTTCCAGATCAGTTTCAAATGATGTATTTGTAGATTTAGGAACAGGGACAGAATCATCAGAAACAGACACCGCAGGAATCTTGGTAGAATCCACATCGTCCAAAACCGGAGTTTCAGATTGGGCTGGGGGCATTTGAAAACCAACCATCGTGTTAAATTGTTCTCTGGTAATATCACCTAGGTCAAGTAGTCCTTGCAAACTGGCCGTCACCTGATCATTTGACACAGCTGAATCCAACCCCCAAAACTTGGCTCTTTCCAGTCTTTTTTTGAGAAGGACATCCCTCTCCCTCTCAACCAATACATCCATGTAATCAAACACTCTTTGATCAACTTTGAAAACTCTTTCGGTTGTGTCAACTCCTCCCAGAGGACCTTGTGGTTGAGCAGCGGCAAGAGGTGAAACTGGAGATAATTCTGTTGGATTTGGAGCACCAGTAAGAGGAGATTCCAGAGTGGCTGGTTTTTGGGCTTCGGCTTGAGCATGGAGAACACCGAGAGGTGCAGTAGAACCATCGGGTAATGTTGGGGGTCTAGGTGGGCTAAGCCAGCCTCCTAAATTAAGTGGTTCGTCGTTTGGAGATTCTGTCATACACATATTATATATACATTACAATATGCACGCAAGAAAAACTGACAAGTAAAATTTCGTCGAGGCAAAATCTTTTCAGAGACTTCGCAGACAGAAAGCATGGTTTTGGGGAGAAAGAGGTTTTACTTGTCAGTTTTTGACTACTTCCTACTTTCCACAATCGTTTTTTCAACATTCGGAGGCACCACTTCATAATGATCAAACTCCATTTGCACAGAACCACGGCCCTGCGTCATTGAGCGGATGTCAGTCGTATATCCAAACATTTCCGAAAGCGGTACCTTGGCATGAATGACCCGCAACATTCCCCTATCTTCCATACCTTCAATAAGACCGCGCTTACCAGAAAGCGAACCTGTAATGTCTCCCATGAACTGCTCAGGCATTATGGCCTCCACTTTCATAATCGGCTCTAGGATAACAGGTCTTGCACGCTTGGCCGCGTCTTGGAACGCCTGTGAAGCGGCAATTTTGTATGCGATTTCGGAAGAGTCCACATCGTGGTACGAACCAAAAGTCAGCTCGCAGGAAATGTTTACCATTTTGTATCCGGCTACGATTCCCCTATCCATGGCTTCATGAACGCCTTTTTCAACCGCTGGAATAAACTCTTGAGGAATAACTCCTCCCTTGATCGAGTCAATAAATTCGAAGTCCTCGTATCTGTGAACATTTTTGGCAATTTTCTTGCCCTCTACTACTGGCTCCAGAGGTTTTATGTTTAGTTTGACGTGACCATACTGACCCTTGCCTCCTGTCTGCTTTATATATTTATGCTCAGCCTCAGCAGATCCCAAAATAGTTTCGCGATAGGCCACTTGCGGCTTGCCGACATTGACCTCAACGGAAAATTCCCTCTTCATGCGATCAACCATGATTTCGAGGTGCAACTCTCCCATTCCTGAAACAATACTTTCTCCCGTATCAGTGTTCGATGAGATAACAAAAGTCGGATCTTCATCAGAAAGTTTTTTCAAAGCCATGCCCATTTTCTCTTGGTCGGCTTTTGTTTTCGGTTCTATGCGAAGCGAAACTACGGGGGCGACGAACTTTATCGGGTCGAGAATAATAGGTTTGTTTTCATCGCAAAGTGTGTGAGATGTTTTTGCAGACTTCAATCCAACCGCCGCGGCGATTTCTCCGGCAAAAACTTTTTTAACTTCCTCACGTTTGTCAGCCTGAAGTCGCACAATACGACCAAGGCGTTCCTTTTCGCCTGTAGTCGAGTTGTATATATATGTACCGGCCTCGATAGTTCCGGAATAAACACGGAAGAAAGTCAGCTGTCCGACGAATGGATCGTTTTGAAGTTTGAAAGCCAGAGCGGAGAAAGGCTCTTCGTCAGATGCATTTCGGAATATTTCCTCGTTTGTTTCCGGATCCAAGCCTCGGACGGGTGGCATGTCGAGAGGGGATGGCAGATAATCAACAACCCCGTCGAGCACCAGCTGAACACCTTTGTTTTTCAAAGCCGAGCCGGCAAAAACCGGAATAATTTTAACAGCGATAGTTGCTTTGCGCAAAGTTGTTTTCAAATCTTCAAACGATGGTTCTTTGCCATCGAGAAAGGCCTGCATCAGGACATCATCCTGCTCTACTATTTTCTCGATCAATTCTGCGCGATATTTTTTGGCCTCTTCTAGAAACTCTGCTGGAATTTCTTCCTCTCGGATAGTCATACCCATATTTCCTTCAAAATAAAATGCTTTCATTTTCAAAAGATCCACAACGCCTTGGAAATTTTCTTCGAGGCCCATCGGTATCTGCATACGGACCGCATTTTTGTTCAGCCTGTCGAGAATAGAAGCGTATGAACGCTCGAAAGAAGCGCCCGTTCTGTCTAGTTTGTTTATGAAACAGACACGTGGAACATTTCCGTCGTCGGCATATCTCCAGTTGGTCTCTGATTGAGGTTCAACGCCGGCAACTCCGTCGAAAACAACCACAGCTCCATCGAGAACTCGGAGAGAGCGTTTGACCTCGGCTGTAAAGTCGATGTGTCCGGGAGTGTCGATGATGTTGAAACGATATTCCGGTTTAGCTCCCTTTTCTTTATATGTGGGATTCCAAAAACATGTAATAGCCGCCGCGGTAATAGTAATACCTCGCTCTCTCTCCTGTTCCATCCAATCTGTCACCGTCTCACCCTCGTGCACTTCACCAATCTTGTGAGTCATTCCTGTATAGAAAAGCACACGCTCTGATGTGGTTGTTTTACCGGCATCAATGTGAGCGATGATTCCGAAATTTCGAACTTTGTCCAATGGGTAATCTCTGTTCATGAGTTAAGAATAATGAATATTGAATTATGAATAATGAGAAAATAAAAAGTCCCGAACGGAACATGGGAACTATATACTAAAAAGGTTTTAGTTGCAATAAGAATTTCTGTATGATAAAAATACGCTGGAGGGACTCATGCAGAGCAGAAGAAATCTTACGGTAGAAGACCTGAAAAGGGTTGCCAATAAATGCATCCCTCACCCAGTTCCATCATACCGTGGCTGTTTCATACTCAAGCCACCTGTTCAAGTGGTCAGCAAGGAGTCTGTGTATGCTCACCTCGTTTTCGTCGTCAACGAAAACGGCAGCCACCCTGGATGTGTACAGCTGAGCCATGGAGGGATTTGGTGGATGGCAAACCTTTTCAGATTTTTGCAGAAGGGCGAAGCGCCCATCAACCGCCCCTGTTCAGCAAGAGCGGCCTCATCGTACCGCCATAAGGCCCCGAGCAAATAGGGGCCTTCGTCGTATAAAAAAATTTGATCATCTAGGTCAATCTATTAATTCCGAGGAACAATCAAACTAATTTGGTACAGTATATTGTATCCAATTAGTTTGATTGTTTCGAGTATTTTTTCCAATATTTTCTCCCAACCTTAGGAGGCATGAATCCACCCGCAGTAAGGATATTCCAAATTATTTTTTCCATATCAGCTCTTTCCGATTTTGAAATTTTAAGAATAGAGTCAAATTTTCCAATTTCAATGCCAAGAGATATTTTAACTACAGTGGTAGGACTTACTTTCAATGCATCAGCGATTTTATGTTGAGGAGTATTGCCAGAAAGCATGAGTATGACCGCCAGACGCTTCGCTAGCATGATTTTCTCTGTTGTAGTTAATATCTCATCTATCAATAGACTCAGAGATTTTTTCTCTTGAGCTTTCATAAATATACTAATGAGTTTATTAAATAATTTTTCCAATAAAACAGGGTCGAGCTTTTTGCTTGAAATATGTGGCATATATTTTGATACAATATATTGTACCAAATTCAAACAACACAATCAAAAAATAATGTACCAACTATGAAAAATGAAGGTAATTCAGAGACGACGAAGCCCAGCGCGAGTGCTGGGCTTCCTTTAATCTCCAAGGCTAAAGATTTTTTAGTAGTCAGTATGTATTGTCGTTCCTAAATTCGATTCTTTCTATTTCTACGATTTTTCCAACTATATAAAACTGTATTCTCATCTTACCAATACGAACTCTGTATTTTTTATCAAAACCTTGTAGTTTTTTGATATCCAAATTATCAAACTTACCCGAAAGAATACTGTTTATGGTTTTTTCCGCACTATCTCTGTCTTTGGGTATTAGTTTTTTTAGAAACTTTTCTATCTTATTCATCAGAATGTTCTCTCAATCTTTTTAAACTTGCTAAAACAAGTCTTGCATCAACCCCACCCTTTTTTATCTCATTAAAATCAATAACAGTTTCCCAAATACCCTCATCTCCCCATTTATCCACCGGTGAAATAGTGAAAACTGGTCGTGATTTACGCATAACAATAAAAGACTTTCCTTTCCCTACTTGAGAAATGTAGTTGTCTGTATTATTTCGAAGTTCCTTTAAACCTATTATTTTGTCTTTGATTTTAATCATGCACTAAGTTTATCTTAAGATGAACTTAGCGTCAAGTAAATTATTCATATACGACGAAGCTCAGCGCGAATGCTGGGCCACCTTTGACCTTCAAGTCCGATTTATTCAATTTTTATATTAGCTTTATATTGGATGGTTTTACCCTGCCAGTTATCCCTCCGCCGGAGACGGTAATAATGTGATCACTTGCCCCATCTTGAAATGGCTCTACAAATCCCGTGATAGTTACCATTTCGCCTGGTTTATGTCCAGAAGGAACATAACCCATACTATTTCCAACTATTCCTACCTCCATACCCTTTCTCAATTCCCCTCTTTCTCCTGTTATCCCAATTATTTCACCATTAAGCTCTAGTGCCTTATCGTACCCAAACAAACTATCACCACGAACAAATGGTCTCTCGACGGGAATGACATCTGGATTTTCTGCTGACATAATTTTTAGTTAATTTTAATAACTCCATTTTACCCCCCCAGCGAAATTGCAAGGAATAAGAAAAACCATTGTGGAATGTGCTCTCAGTTCCAATTTTGAGATTATCCCAGCCCTAATTTTGCAGATAAAAGCACAAAAATCCGCTTCGCCCATTGAGGGATGCGCTATTTGCGCCCGCGGATTTTCTTTTCAATATAATATTTTTCGATTAAACAAAAACTAGTGAGTAAATACTGGCAAAATTAGAGCGGGATGACAGAAAACATAGTCGCTACCGCTCCTTGTTTTATGTCACCATGCAAAATGTGCGAAAGCCTTATTCGCCTCCGCCATCTTGTGCGTATCTTCTCTCTTCTTCACCGCCTTGCCTTCGTTTTTTGAAGCCAAAATAATTTCATCCGCTAGTCGTGTTGCCATAGGAGTGCCCTTGCCTCCACGAGCACTATCAATAATCCATTTCATCGCAAGAAACGATCGTCTCTCTGGGCGAACTTCTCTTGGAATCTGATAGTTTGCACCACCAACTCGTCTACTGCGAACTTCTGTCAAAGGCCCTGTGTTTTTCAAAGCTGTATCAAAAACTTCCATAGGATTTTCTGTCTTTGTTTTTTCTTTTATCACATCGAGGGCGTCATAAACAATCTTGCGTGCTGTCTCTTTCTGTCCGCGAAGCATTATGTAGTTGATAAATTTGCCGACTTTTGTCGATTTATATAAATGGTCCTGTCCTACTATATTTCTGTTTGTTACTTTTCTTCGCATGATTTGAGTGAATTATGAATAATGATTTATGAATAATGAATGATTATAAAAATTTGCATTTGTCTTATTCTTTATTCAATATTCATTATTCTTGCTTCTATTTTGCTTTAGGCCTTTTAGCTCCATACCTACTTCGTCCCTTCATTCTCTTCTCAACTCCCGTCGCATCAAGCTTACCTCGTACAATAGTATATCGAACACCAACATCTTTTACCTTGCCACCTCGAAGCAAAACGACCGAGTGCTCCTGAAGTGTGTGTCCCATTCCCGGAATATATGCTGTAACTTCCATACCGTTTGTCAGGCGAACTCTGGCGATTTTTCGGATGGCTGAGTTTGGTTTCTTTGGAGTTTTGGTTGTTACTTTTGTGCAAACGCCTCTTTTGAATGGAGATGAATAAAACACAGGTCGGTTTGTCAAAGTATTAAACCCACGAGTAAGAGCCACCGCTCGTGGCTTTTTTCGAAGCGTTGATCGCTTTCGCCTGATTAGTTGATTTATAGTTGACATTGCAGGGTTTACTCTAATATATGTAACTCGAAAACGCAAGTGACTATTTTATAAAACAAAACACCTCCCGTTCCTCGAATGAGTACTAGGTCGGTGTGGGCGGAACCGGCGGACGCCGGCTTGACAGTACTAACTGCTTCTTGAGGGTTGACTGTCATCCCCTCGCAGTTGCTGGCTTGGCCAGCCAAAGATCCAGAAAATAAGTTTTTAGGGGCAGGTTTCTTTTTTGGCCCACCCCGTCTTTTGGGTTTTTAGAATTTTTATTTTCGTTTTTTTATCTTTTCTGTTTACAGACTATCACACTACATCCCTTAATGTCAAGCCTTTTTAGATTTTGGTTTTATAATTATGAAAAATATCTATATTTATAAGCACATAATTGTCAATTAAACATAGAACACCTCGCCGCCGGACGAGCCGAGGGCGAGGTGTGAGACTGTGGATGCCAAAGTGGATCATCTAGAGTGGATCGATATCCAGAAGCTCGGCGGCAAAGTGATTCTTGCTCGCGAGGAGAATCTCTCGGCCATCCCCACGCTTGGACCATTTCAGGTCTTTCAGAACCACGAGACCGTGCGCCTCATCACCTTTCGGCGGCAGGCCAGAGAAGGTGACGAGAATCTTCACGATACAACTGAACTCTGGAATGAAAACTTCCAGAATGAAAGCGCCGCCGTACTCCCACTCTTTCTCGTTCCAGCTCTGCCATGAACTGATGTGGCCTTCGATAGCGTGCCGTTTCATGAGACGGATCGCCTTCTCCACCGAGAGGATCTCGTACTTCGCCGCTTTTTGCTGATCTTTCACTTCACCGACCATCTCGGCGAAGACCTCGTTCCATCCGCAAGGACCCTCCTTGGAGTCCATTGCGAGAAAGATTCGCAGAAATCCACCAGTCCGACCATCGCCCTCAGAGCCGAGGGCGTGGAGCACAACGGACAAACTGTTCGCCGCGACCGCTCTGATCTGATCAAGGGTGGCCTTGAGAAGGCCATGACTGAAGACTTCGGTCATCACACACTCCTTCTACTTGTTTCAGAGCCCACGCTCTGTTTCGGTCCGCTATTTAGACTACTCGCGAACCAAAATATGTCAAACTAAGCCAACAATCCCGTAATCAAATGAAACTCCCAGACAACTAGAGGCAGAACAAACTGCCATAGGAAGAAAACAAAGAAAATCAAAATAAAAAGACCGTTTCTTTCTAGAAAATTGCGAACATCACGCATGTGATACGGAAGTATAGAAAAAAGAATTTTTGAACCATCAAGTGGAGGGATGGGAATGAGGTTGAATGTGGCAAGAATGAGGTTTATAAAAACTATTGTCGAGGCAATATAAATGAAAGCGTCGCCGAACTGGGCAAGGATTCCGAAACGGATCAAGAGGCCAAAGAAAAGAGCGATACATATATTAGAAAGAGGTCCTGCGACAGCCACGATGGCCTCTCCCCATCTCTGATTGCGCAGGTTGTAAGGATTGAAAGGAACTGGTTTTGCCCAGCCGATAATAAATCCACCGAGAAAATATGACATGACGGGCAATATGAAAGAACCGAACCACTCTAGGTGATTAAACGGATTGAGGTTTAGTCTACCAGCATATTTAGCGGTATTGTCACCTTGTAGATACGCGGCATAGCCATGGGACACTTCATGTATGACCACAGAGAATACGAGAATGATGATGGAAAAAATAAAGTCCAAATTCATGATAATTTCTAATTAACCTAATTATTCTAATTGTTCTAAATAAATCCAAATTGGTCCCTTGGTACTTGGTTATTATTTAGGTTAATTAGAATAATTAGAAATTAGGTTAATTTAGTGTTTGCCCTTAGGCAAACACTATGATACCATATCTTCACTATGGCTAAAGTCTGCGCAATAACAAAAAAATCTTCCCAGATGTCTGGCGGTTACTCAAACCGCACTCGTGCTACGCAGTTTAACCCGACTGGGAACACTCGAAAATACACCAATCTTCAGAAAAAGAAGATCTACATTCCTGAACTGAAAAAATCCATCACTTTAACTCTCTCCGCCCGCGCAATTAAAACTATTCAAAAAAACGGCGCATTTGCTACTCTAAAGAAAGCTAAACTTATCTAGTTTTTACACCCTACTTTGGCAGGCTTTGGGTTTTTATTTTTTAGAACAAAGTTTTTGCCGTCAGACTGAAAAATGATGCGGCCGTTATCGCATGTGTCCAGAGCTGGTATATTCAGTTTAGCCAAAGTATCCAATACCTCCTTGTGCGGATGACCATAACTGTTGTTTGGGCCTGACGAAATAACTGCCCACAGCGGTTGGACCGCTGTAACGTATTCTTCTGTCGTGGAAGTTCTAGAGCCATGATGTCCAGCTTTGAGAATTGTGCTTTTTAGATTTGCATCATAATCACTAACAAGATAATGTTCAATATTTGTGGTCGAATCCCCTTGGAGCATGACGCTTGTGCCACCATAAACCAAGCGCATGACTATTGAGCCGTCGTTACTAGATAGACCAGAGACATCGCGGTCAGGAAAAATAATTTGCAAATACGCTCCTCCGCCGAGATCTACTATTTGACCTCGCCTAGCCAAAACTTTTGGAATTTTCTTGTCTGCGATTTCTTTTTCTAAAAATGCGTATGTACCAGTCAGTGATTGTGTTCCCGGCTCAAGCACAACATCGACAGAATACTTATCCATTAGAGGTATAAATCCAGAGTAGTGGTCTAGGTCCGGGTTTGTCACAACCAACATGTCTATGTGCCTGTCATACCAGGGCATGACAGCCGATATTTCTTTCATCAAGTTTTTATCAGGGCCGCCATCTACTAAAACCTGCGTACCCGTCGGAGATTCTATAAAAAGTGAGTCACCTTGGCCTATGTTCAGCACAGCAAAAGTAAGCAGACCATGGCGATTTTCGTGGGCAACTACTAAATACAAGATAATGCTCAAAATAGCCGACCCCAGCAACACATACCAGCGAAAGTAGGTGCGAATATGAGAGAAAATTTTTCGTACCATAATTATTTACCTTTCCCAAAGGAGTCTCCTTTGGGTTCAAAAGTAAGCCAATCAAAAATTTCTTCTTCGAATATTTTTGGGTTAGAAAAATAATTAGGGAAATCATCTCTTGAGATAATTCTGTTTTCTGGACGAATAACACCATTAAAATCGAGATAACTGCTCCATTTATAACTTCTGAGAAAATCCAAAGTTCCCTTAAAATCTTTTATCCCTTTTTCCCTCCATAATGAATCAATTAATTTTACCGGATTTAAATGAAGATAAGAAAAATTATATTTTGCTTGTTCATCATTTTCAATGTGCTTGGATTTAAAAACACCTTCAAACAATTTTCCAGTCCTTTCATATTTCTTATTAAAATACATTGAATAAGCAGTGCATAATTTGCGCATAAAAAATGATATCGCCTCATCCCCAAGGAGACTCCTTTGGGAAATAGTTAGGTACAAATGAAAATGATTGGATAACAAAACCCAAGCACCAATTGAAACAATCGGCTCACCACGATCAAAATCCCATGCGTCAATATTTTTTTCAACAATTTCCTCCCTAAAATTGATACTTTTTGTTGAATTGCACAAATAAAGCAACTTTACAAATCTATCTTTATCTAAATCATCTAAAAATATCTCCTGCTTACTGTTACCCCTATTATAAATATGGTAGAATTCTTCAGTAGCAAATGTTGTTTTTCTAATTGCCATTTGTAAATATTATCATGATTTAAAGATTTCCCCAAGGAGACTCCTTTGGGATTGGATAAAACGAGAAAAAATATGAAACAATTTGAAGAAAAAAAATTTGAGATTGGTAAGTTGAAAGGGATATCGGTAAAAACTATTGAAGAACATTTGAAACTCTATGCGGGGTATGTAAAAAACGCTAACAGCATTTTAGAAAAGATACCCGTGTACGAAGGATATACAAAAGAAGACGCCTTTGCCCCATATGTAGTAAGCGAACTAAATCGTCGGTTTAGCTTTGAATACAACGGCATGAGAAACCACGAAGTTTATTTTGAGTCTCTCTCGGGTGGTTCGACTGCGCTCACCACAGACGGCGAACTGGCTAAATGCCTCGCCTATTTGTGGGGTTCGTATGATAAATGGCTAGCACAATTCAAATCCATCGCCATGACACGAGGTGTCGGCTGGGCAATGCTCTATTTAGACAGAAAGGAACACAGACTCCTCAACACTTGGGTTGACGAACAGCATCTGGGGCAACTCCAAGACTGTACTCTCGTTCTCGCTCTCGACATGTGGGAACACTCTTTTGTGGCGGACTACCAACCGAGCGGCAAAAAACAATACATTGAAGACTTTTTCACCAATCTGAATTGGCAAAAAGTTGAGGAGAATTTCAATAATGCAAAGTAAAGCATGGCAACAATAGAAGACTTTCAGAAGCTGGATATAAGAGTCGGGAAAATAATTGAGATTCTGGATTTTCCCGAAGCCAAAAAACCCGCTTACAAATTAAAAATAGATTTTGGTTCCGAAATAGGAATAAAAAATTCTTCTGTTCAGATTGTTGCTCTGTATACCAAAGAAGAATTGATTGGAAAACTTGTTTTAGGAGTAGTAAATTTCCCACCGAGGAAAATTGGGCCCTTTGAATCAGAGGTTTTAACTCTTGGAGTGCCAAATGAAAAAGGCGAGGTTATTTTAATAAAACCTGATAAAGATAGTACTATTTTAGGTGGAAAACTTTTTTAAATAATACAAACCTGTAAAAATCCCTAAATAAATAAAAACTAAAACAATAGGAGAAAATACTGGAAGAGTAATTGCTCCGAAAGTAAGACTGGCACCGAGATGTACTACGGTAAGTTGATACCAGAGTAAAATGTAGGCAAAAAATGCGGGAATGAAAGAAAGCCAAAGAGAAACTAGTCCAATCATGCCTGTGATAAATCCAAGAAGCATAGCCGTGGGTATAGTTCCAAGAATTAGAATATTAACAGGTAGAGAAACTAGAGAAAGTATGCCTGTGTTGTAAATTAAAAACGGTAGAACTGTTATTTGTGTGGCGATAGTTGTAGATATTATTTCTCTTAAACCGAGCCTTTCTGGGATTTTGGAAAGATATGGAGAAACCAAAGGCGAAACAAAAATTATTCCTATTGTGGCCAGAACGGAGAGCTGAAAAGATGGATCGAACACAAGTAGAAGTGGGTTTGGAGCGAGCATGGCTATGATTGTAAAACCCAAAACTCGGCCGATCTTGTAATCCCTGTTCATTTTCTTGGCAAAAAGAGCAACCAGAACCATGATAGCCGCACGCCAAGCACTAGCTCCCCCTCCAGAGAGAACTGTGAACAAAATAATACTAACAACACCGAAACCGAATGAGAGATTCTTTGGTAAGAATTTTAGAAACGACATAATACTCGTAGCGACGATAGCGATGTTGTAACCAGAGAGAACAACCACATGAGAAGTACCAGTTCTCTGAAACTCTGCGAGAATTTCCTTTCCCAAACTCTGTTTTGTGCCAAGGAGAAGCCCTGCCATGAGGCTCGACTCGGGCTGGGGTAGAGCGTTGCCGAGAGAAGTGGTGAAAGCGTGTTTAATTTTGAATAAAATATTTTTTATGATAGCTCCGTGACCTGCCGACTCGAGTTGTATGGTGGTGAATTTACTTGTATACCAAATCCTTCGTACTCGCAAATAGCCTTTATAATCAAAAACTCTGCCATCCTCATTTTCAATATTTTTCGGTTCTACTAAAGTGACGATCATTTTTACTTTGTCTCCATATGAATACTCTGGATAGATCGGCACGGTGACTAATATCCTCTCTCTAACCTTAGTGTCAAGGACTCCCC
Organism: Minisyncoccota bacterium; assembly: GCA_036517395.1. Taxonomy (GTDB): domain Bacteria; phylum Patescibacteriota; class Minisyncoccia; order Phycocordibacterales; family DATDWN01; genus C7867-006. The sequence goes on along the minus strand of DATDWN010000008.1, from coordinate 17,824 downwards.
TTGACACTACAGTCTGGACCAAGACTGTCAGTTTTGTATTTGTTTCCCTGACATCGGGTTCTCCAACGATTATCCCTTCGGCTGAAATTTTCTGGCCAACATATTTATCCAGATGTGAAGCAGTATAAAGATCTGAAAAATACATTCGTCCAACACCACAAAGCACACCAAGCATTGCCACACTTGCCAAAGTCATAATCAAACGATTCTGACCCTCTAAAAAATACTGATAAACGTAAAATACCACTCCAATAAAAATCAAAATAAGAAAAAAGCCCAAACTAATCGGGACAAATGAACCTAGGGCTATGCCCAAAATAAAACCAGAAACTAGAGAAAGAATCATCGTATTAATTTAAAATTTAAACTTTAGAATTTAGACTTAATTTTAAATTTTAAAGTCTAAAGTCTAAATTACTCCGTGTACTCACGGATAACCTCCTCCTCATCGGCTGGAGAAACTGACTTTTTATATCGGGCATTTGGTACTCCGTGAACACGCGCTTTGCACTCCTCCCATGTTTTATGAACTTTTATTTCACCGTCGACAAGACTTACATACGAATATACTTTGCTTTTTGATTTTGGTTTGACATTGGAAATTTGTGATTTGATATTTACATCAATACCATATCTCTCTCGTGAGCCGTTGTACAAAACCACAGGGTTTTTGTCCGCAAAAGAAGTGGCGATAACATCACACCTCTCATTAAGCGGGGTGTCGCTATGGCCCTTTATAATTTTCCAATCGATTACTTTGTGGGCAGTGGCATCAACTAACCTCTCCCACAAATCTTTATTCAAAACATCTTCTTTTTTGCTGGTTTTCCAATCATTCTCTGCCCATCCTTTAACCCAGCGAGTTATACCAGAAACTAGATATGCCGAGTCTGTATATATAGTCATCTCTCTGTCATTTTGTATTGACTCCAAAGCTCTTATGGCTGACATTAGCTCCATTCTGTTATTTGTAGTGTGATCCTCTCGTCCGCCAAGCTCGATAACAGAATCATCTGTCAGTATGACAGCTCCCCAACCTCCGGCTCCGGGATTCCCTCTCGCCGCCCCGTCTGTAAAGATGATAGCCATAAAATAAGTATAACAGAGGAATGGTGGTTTCCAGAATAACACCTCCGAGAAACATCCACAGGCCCCGAGCTTGGCGTTGTCAACGACCCGAAACGAAGTGAAGGGCTCTTGACAACGAGGGGCCGAGGTGAGAAGTCATGTTATGACTTCGTAAAACCTTGAACATCTGTACTCAGATGTGAAAGGTGTACTGCTCCTGTAAGGAGAGAACGAGATTTTCGCAGCCTGCCTGCCGGTAGGCAGGGAAGAAGCCGAGTGTTTTTGAGGAGGTATTATTCTGGGAACCCTAATAAATATCAACAATTCTGAGCCTTAATTCCGGAAAATTGCGGAATTGAGATTTTTCTAGCGTGGCGATGAGATTTATATTATTTCCCACTTCAACTGGCACTTCAAATTTATCTCCCGTGGAAAAAAAAGCTATAGCCGTTACATCGGAGTTTTTTGAATTTTTAAATTTTAATTCCAAATGATTTTGTTCTTTGCCAAAAAGTTTAACGGCACTGATTTTTATATTTTCAAAAAGAAAAAGAGGTTTGGGATTATCCAGACCAAACGGCGCGAACTTTTCTATATGGCTATATGTCTCCCAACTAACATCATCAAGTGATAATTTCTTATCAACTAAAGTGTCAAGGACTGTCCTTGACACTTTTTGTAAATCTAAAAATGCCTCGTTCAGTCTGTCCTCTAGCGTGTGAATATTTTCTTGCAAAACAGAAAACCCTCCTGCGCCTTTGTGTCCGCCATACTCCACAAAAACATTTTTTACTTTTTCCATAAGAGCGACAATATCTGTATCTCCACCAGCTCGACATGAACCTTTTAATATTCCTTCGCTTTCACCATTTCTCCCCCAGAAAAACACAGGACGGTTGTGTTCATCGCTGAAACTATTTGCCACCAAACCAAGAAGAGACGGCTTCCATTCTGGATTTCCAAAAACTAAAACCTGTTTCATATCCTCGTCACGATCAGCTAATTTCTTTTTTATTTCCTTGACCATACTACCCACAACGCCCTTTCTCTCGTCGTTTATACGGTTGAGGTGCTCGGCCAATGTCCCCGCCTCAACCTCGTCTGTCGTAGATAAAAGCTGAAATGCATCACGTGGAATTCCCATACGCGATGCGGCGTTTATGCGAGGAGTTATCATGAAAGCGATATCATCTTCCGTAACCGTGTTTTGATTTATTTTCAGAAGTGAAAATAATTTCTGAAGCCCAACCCGCGGACTTTTTTGTATAACTTTCATCCCAAAGTATGAGAACACTCTATTTTCTCCCAAAAGTGGCACCATGTCAGACATAGTTGCCAGTCCAACCATATCTAACAGCCACTTCTCCCAGCCAACCTGAGGAATGGTTATTGGAATTTTCAATTTCCAATTTTCAATTTCCAAAGTGGAACGAAGACGAATACATAAAGCTTGGATAACTTTGAAAATAACTCCAGAACCACAGAGCATTTTGTCTGGATATTCACAACCTTTTTGTTTCGGATTTATTATGGCAAAGGCTTTTGGCAGTTTTTTGTGAGGAGTATGGTGATCAGTAATGATAACATCAATACCCTTTTTGTTTGCAAAATCGACCTGACTAACATCCGTAATGCCACAATCAATCGTTATGATAAGTTTTACACCTTCTTTATGTAAATTGGTGATAGCGTCGATATTCAGACCAAAACCTTCTTCATTTCGAAGTGGAATATAATTTACAAAATTATTAAAGCCAATCTTTTTAAAAAAATCGTGTAGAACCACCGCTCCGGGAATACCATCCGCATCGTAGTCGGAAAATATAGCCACTTTTTCATCGTTTTTGACAGATTTCAAAATTCTTTTTACAGCCTTGTCCATACCTTTCAGCAAATATGGATCATGCAGGTGCTTGTCGTAATCAGGGCTGAGGAACACGGCCACCTCATCCATATTGACAATTCCCCTTGCATACAGTAGGGCTCGCACCAGAGGATGATAGCCTTTCAGAGCTTCATCAATATCTGCTGGAATAGAACTTCGGAGAGAGTACTTTTTTGCCATTGTACAAGTGTAACATAGAGTGAATAACACTAGCCCAATCTCGTCTCGACATCATCTTTTTTGAGACCTCGCAGATGATGTGGCGAGAAAGAGGTTGGGCAAATGTGATATAATTTTCAAATGAATGATTGTATATTTTGCAAAATAGTTGCCGGAGAAATTCCTTCATATAAAGTCTATGAAGACGAAAGTTTCTTGGCTTTTATTGACATAAATCCTCTGTCAGTCGGACACGTCCAAGTTATACCAAAAAAACATTATAGGTGGGTCTGGGACCTGCCTGCCGGAAGGCAGGTGTCTCCAAACGTTGGAGAATATTTTGAAGTAGTGAGAAAAATTGCCGTGGCACAACAAAAAGCTTTCGATACCGAATGGATTTTAGAAAAAATCGTCGGAGAAGATGTCTATCACGCACACATCTGGGTTTACCCAAATGACAAAGTTGCAGGTGATAAAAAAGATTTCGTGGGTAATGCCGAAAAAATTAGAGAAAATTTAAAGTCTGGAAAATAATACCTCCGAGAAACATCCGCAGGCCCCGAGCTTGGCCCTGTCAATGACCCGAGCAAAGCGAGAGGCTCTTGACAGGGAGGGGCCGAGGTGAGAAGTCATGTTATGACTTCGTAAAACCTTGAACATCTGTACTCAGATGTGAAAGGTGTACTGCTCCTGTAAGGAGAGAACGAGGCTTCCGCAGCCTGCCTGCCGGTAGGCAGGGAAGAAGCCGAGTGTTTTTGAGGAGGTGTTGTTTTGCAGACTTTTATTTCTCCAAAGCTTCAATTCCAGGCAAAGTCTCATTCACAAGATAATCCATCATCGCTCCACCACCAGTCGAGATGAAACTGAATTTGTGATTGAGTTTTTTCATATTTATAGCAGCTAAAGTATCTCCCCCGCCTACAATACTTTCCATTTTTCCCTTCTCAGTTAGTTTGGCGATAATTTCAGCCAGATGCTCCGATTTATCCCTGAACCCTTTCCTGTATTTACCCAAGGGACCATTCCAGACAACAGTTTTGGTTGTACTCAAAAGCTCCTCTAGTTTTTCTATCGTCTCCGGACCGACATCGGCAATGTATTCATCGGACAAAACCTTGTCAGGAGCTTTTATTTTGGCCGTATCATCCGGCCTTCTGACCGTGACGTCTACCGGCATGATAAGCTTGGTATTTTTAATTATTTCCTTTATGGTTGGGAGATCCAGTGACAGAAGCGAGAGACCAACCTCGAAACCTTTTTCCTTAAACAAATCATTGGCGATAGCTCCTCCAACAAAAACAAAATCGGCTTTTTCTAAATATTTTTTTATGAGAGGAAACTTGACCTCGAACTTGGCCCCTCCCAAAACGAAAACAAATGGCCGTTCAGGAGTAAGAGCTTTAGACAAATGTTCTATCTCTTCTTTCATAACAAGCCCCGCGTAGTGAGGAAGAAATTTGGGTAAAGAAACAATAGATGCATATCTCCTGTGAGACTCCGGAAAAGCATCGTTAACATAAATGTCCGCCATTTGAGAAAGTTTTTTTGCAAACTCTTCATCGTTTTTTTCTTCCCCTTCGTTTACCCTAATATTTTCAAAAAGCAAAACTCCTTTGTCTTCGAGTTGCAAAAGCTTGTCTATAGATTCCGGAGTAAAATAAGTCGGGCAAAAATCAACAGGGAAAAAACCCCGAAGGTAGTCGAGCATAGGTAAAAGTGTTGAGGACTCCATGCCCGCGCAATGGGAAATAATAATCGTCCGCGCTTCTTTCTCTCGCAGAAAATCAATAGTTGGAATAATTCTTTCCAACCTATATGTATCGACAACCTCCCCATCCAAAATAGGAGCATTCAAATCAAGCCGAAGCAAAACTCGCTTGCCTTTCAAATCCTCCTTTTTAAGCTCGTCTATGTATTTAACCACCCCCATATTGTACGTAATTTTAGACAAAAGAAAAAGCGCCGGGATATTCTCCGGCGCCCTTTTAGGTCACCAGCACTTTGCCTTACACGACAGGCAGGTAGCTTAACACCCTTTTACGTCAGTTACCTAATGAGGCTGACGACTGGGATGAATCCTGCACCCTTCAATCTCACTTACGTTCATGAGATGTCGGAGAAGGGGTGCTGTTGATTTGAGTGCTGGATCACCAGATTCGGTGTCTTCCAGGACTTCATCCCACAAAGCGTTCATCACTGCGCTGATATCACCACCAAAGTGGGATGCCAACACAATCGCGTATTGCTTGAACAATTCGCGATCAAGATCACGCCAGTGATAACGCCAGAACCATCCGCTCAAAGCTTGCACACAAGCTTTGAGATCGAAGACGAATCCGGCTGTGATAATGAGAGCTTTTGATCTCTCAATCATCTCACACCATTCTTCGATACTGGGAATCCAGTCATGGTCGTGTTCGCAAGAGGAGAGATATACGCTGATAGCTGTATCAGCCTCCACCTGCCTGCTTGGCGTAGGGTAAGCCTCTACGACCTTGTTCCAAGGCATCATGTTGTTATTCATAATTTCAATCCTTTCAAGAGCCAGGAATTGGCTCATTTGTTCTGACAACAGATTACACCTTTCGTCAATATTTGTCCAAGGATTGTACATTTATAATATATTTGACTTAAATATACCTATATGATAGGCTATATTTATTACTATTGTTGTCCAAAATATGAACAAAATACATCTAGAGCAAGTGCTTACTTATCCAGGTCTTACACAAAAGGAGGTTTCGGTCTATCTATCTTCTCTAGGAGTAAAGAGGCCTACCCCACAAACGATAAGTAAAGAGGTGAGTATACCTCGGCCGAGCGTATATAGAATACTAGAATCTCTTGTAGAAAAGGGTCTTATGGGAAAAGTGAAAGAAGATAAGCAAAATGTTTATGTGCCAGAAGACCCGAGATCAATAGTTGAGAAATTAAAACTTCAAGCAAATTCTGTCCAAAATGTTATGGATGAGCTTCGAGACATGGCGACAATATACAGAAACAGACCGACTGTGAGATTCTTTGAAGGCACTGAGGGAGTGAAAAGAATTTTTCAGGATATTCTACTCCTGGATGATAAGGAACTTCTTGCTTTTTCTTCTATCAAAGAATTACTAGAAGCATTGCCTGAGTACAATGATACTTTTATGAAAACTAGAATAAAAAGAAAAATAATGGCCAAAATCATTTCTCCAAAAGATAATGAGGGTATCAAACTTCAAGATGTTGGGGAACAGGAATATCGAAAAATTAAATTTATTCCTGCCGAATTAGCAAGGAAAATAGGTGTTATTGGTGGACATGTATTCATCTACAAAGATAGAGTGGCTTTTATATCCTTTGAATCAGACAAAACTTCTGTCATTATAGAAAACCAAGCTCTGGCCAATGTGCAGAGGTCTCTTTTTGAGATCGCTTGGCAGTCTATTAAATAGTTGACAAACAATTTGATGGGTATATAATATCACTATCACCATGAAGAAGACCCTAGTGCAGATCCGTCTGCACCGGGGGCTTTTTTATTTTCTTGATTTTGAAAACTTATGATAATGATCATTCAGAAAAGTTATTTCTATGTTTTTATTCTTCAATAAAATCGAACACTTCTTCTCGTCTGGAGCCACGACAGCAGACAATGCTGAGTTATCAACCAAAAACTCCACAAGACAACCAAAGTCCCCATCCCCTGTTATTAATAGACATTTATCAAATGTTTTCGTGTAAAAATCGGATACAGTTTTCAAAACAAGCTCAGCATCACAATTGTCTTTTATAACACCACTAACAGAGATAGTTTGTTTAAATATCAGAATAAAACCGCATTCTTGAAGATACTCATAAAACTTTACTCTATCTGGAACTAAACCTATAAATAAGTATGCATTGGCAACATGATATTTCTGCCGTAACCAGCCACGAAACTTTTTATAATCAATTTCAAAATTGAGCTCTTTGGCACTACGATAAAGATTATTTCCATCAATATAAATATTAATTTTACTCATACTTATATTGCATCAACCAACCTAATAATTTCAATAAAATCTTTGGTTCGGAGGGACTCGCGGCCGATGAGTAGGCCGTCAACGTTGCCATCTCGGACAAGCTTTTCACTGTTTACTCTGTCAGCATCCCCTCCATAAAGCACCAGAACATCTGCCGAGAAAACTCCAAACAAATCCTTCAAAACTTTTTTTATAAAAATAGACATTTCGTACAGTTCCAGAGGTTCAACCGCTGTTTTTGCTCCTACTGCCCAGAGGGGTTCGTAGGCCATGACAACTTGAGACAGAGATTTCTTGGAAACATCTTTCAAGGCCAAGACGATTTGTCGTTTTATAAAATCATAAAAGTCTCCGTCCTTGTCGCGAACACTTTCCCCTACGCAAACTATGACCGTCATACCGCCACCTACAACCGCTTTGACTTTTTTATTTATAACTTCGTCACTCTCGCCCATCTTGCGCCTCTCGGAGTGACCAACGATAACAAATTTCACCCCAAACTGATATAGCTCGGAGTAGGAGACTTCACCCGTCATGGCCCCAACAGCCCCCTCATTTGCATTTTGAGCCCCCAAAGAAAGATGCCCACCTACAAGCGTGGACAGAGGAGAGAGATACACAAAAGGTGGACAAAGAACAATATCTGTTTTTCTAACGCCCCTCGTCGCTCTTTTTACACCTTGGGCTATTTTCTTGGCCTCTTCCAGACTGGTCGGGTTCATTTTCCAATTGCCGACTATGAGTTTCTTCACTCTTTTCATCCCGTTAGAAATAGGAAAGCCTTTTACTAAAGCCTTTCCGTAGTTAATGATAAATATGCACTAGATATTATGTTTCTCGTTAAAATCTATTACTTTCATGAACAAACTGAATGATTTCTAACGGGACTCATGCCTACTATTGTACCAGAATCAAAACGTTTAATCTGCCCAGACAACAATGACGAAGGTTGGTTAAATTTATATTATGTTAATACGGGATTTGTAATAATCCATACTTACTAGCGTCATATAACTAGTACTATAATACATAGTAATATTAGTTAATAACTTAATAAAAATTCCATGAAAACAAAAATAATACTTTCGAGCATCATTTTCCTTTCGGCTACAATGTTCTCTGTTGCCGGAGCTCAAAGTGTCAATGTCAATGCCAATGTTTCCCTACAAGCAAATGGCAATGGCAACGCCACAAGCACAGCCGCAAAAACAAGTATCCGTGGTAATGCTACAAGCACTGCCACAATAAATGATAAAGGTAGTAACGCAACAAGTACGGACGCAAACACAGATGGACAATTAACCGCAGAAGCTCATCGAAGTGCCGTTGCATCATTCGTACAGTCACTTCTTATGATTGCTAACCGTGAAAATGCTATAGGTGCGGAAGTACGCGTAGTGGCACAATCCCAGAACGATTCTGCAAGCACAACAGCGGAGGCTATGACTAAAGTGGAAGATCGGGGTGCACTTCGAACACTTTTCTTTGGTAGTGATTACAAAAATCTCGGCGTTATAAAAAGCGAAATTGTCACTGCTGAAAACAACATAAACCAACTGAAAAATCTTCTAGCCAAGACCACAAGTGATACAGACAAGGCCGAATTGACAGCTCAGATCAAAGTTCTCGAAGATTCAAAAGTAAAAGTAGATGCCTTTGTCAAAACGCACGAGAGTTCCTTTAGTCTCTTCGGCTGGTTCACAAAAATATTTGCCAAATAGAGAGTTCCTATTGTGTTTCAAACCAAGAGGTAACATCATATCCCCCAGCAGGTCCACTTTGAAATAAAAGGCTAGGAAGTCCTGTGTCATAGGTCACATTGGCGGATTGGCTTAAGTTAATTTTATACGCAGTAACTTCCTTAACGCTAACGCTTTGGCTCAAACTGACTTGTCCATGGCCTGCATATGCCACAAGCGCAGAAGCGCCTTGGTTCATTGAAATAGCCTCAGTTGAGCCCCCATTTTCCGCACTATTGTTTTGGGAAATCATAAAAACAAACGAGCCTACGGCCCCAGACCCTTGAAAAACCGTACTTTGACCTATATTTATTATTCCACTCGATGATCTATCAGCCGGATTATCTGCTATAACAGCAACATTTGTACTGCCCAAGGCGGAAGCCATCTGAATAGTCGGACCAGTTTGAGCGGTGATATTACCAGTGACCCACAGATGACCTGTGACAGTGAGAACACCTGAGGAACTTTTTATAAGCAGATTAAATGGAATTTTTTTGGGACCTATAGATTTACTGGAACTTATTGTGCAAGTATTGCTCGATAAATTATAGCTATCGCAAAAACTGGAGTCCATTATGCCTCCTGCCAATGCGTCAGCTTCCCACTCGTTTATTTGATCGTCAGATATTGGCAGTGATGATGTGGCTTGATCAGAACTGTTTGGATATTTTGTTCCAGCGACTGAAACATTTGAGGCTATAGTCGTGTAATAAGCGTCACCATCAACAGTTGTGCCGGCGCCTGATGCACCAAGTGTGTGGGCATAAGCTGAACCAGTAATATGAACCCCTTGGATAAAACCAGAAGATCCCGTGGAAACGGCATCGCCTGAAAGTAGATTGCCTGATCCAGTTATGGACCCACTGGAGTATATGTTTCCGGTAACACTTGAGCTATTACTTAAACTGAAACCACCATCACCCGCTTGAATTCCATAATGAAAGGAGATGCCTGTACCCAAAACGACATCAGCTTGCATTTTTCTCGAAAGACCCATAGCCGTAGCCAAGGAAACTACCTGTTTACCGCTCACTGTATTTGCAACAGTAGTGGTAGAAATGTCACCGTTTAGAGAAAGTACTTCCGTACTGGAAACCTGCTTGTTATTTTTCAGGCGATAGACTACATCTTCAAGCGCCCCTTCCGCCAGATAATAACTCTCTTTTGAATAAATGATACTTTTTGAAATAGCCGCTTGTTTTAAAATGGGATTTATAATTCCCAAAACAACCGTTAAAGATGCAAAAAGGAAAAATATAACCGCCACCAACATAGCCGCCCCTTTATTATACTTGCTTACCATATTCTGTTTTGTTTTTTCTTTATACATTTATTCCTCTGAAATAATTTAGAATTTAGAATTTAGAATTAATTTTTAAATTCTAAATTTTAAAGTTTAAATTGTCATAATCCTTTTAGGATTATGGTGGAGTGATAAGTTTTTGTTTTGGTCACATTTCCAACCGTGGCAGAAACAGTCATATCAACTTTTACAGCTTTAGAAGTACCGCTGTCTATCTTGTTAAAAACGAGACTGCTAACCGAAGCGTTGGAGATGGTCAGTGGTCCATAATAAAGGCTATTAATATCAACCTTTAGAAGGTTATTTTGAATATAAAATTTTGTGGTAGTTGAGACAGAGTTTGATGTAGTGACCAAAGTCAAAACACCCGGACTGGAACCAAAAGTGCTATTGGCCGAGTCTATACTTATGGCCGCTCTAATATCTCGGGTTATTCTCTCCATAGCATCCACGCCCGATCGATCAACGATATGCAAAGCCGACAAATCATGATAACTTTTGGAAAATGAAATCATGGTGTTTGCAATGACTATGGTTATTATAGCGAGAACAGAAACATAAATAATCATTTCTATCAGAGTATACCCACACACTAACTTTGAGTAGCCGTTTTTTAGTTTTTCCCCTGTCATTTTAATTTTCATAAAGATTCGTTATATAAGTAGATATGGATTTGGTCGTCGTGCCATGACCTTGGAAATAAGCAACTGTGGCGGTTATCAGTTTTGTATTCGGATCGTAGGCGCCGGAAGTGGCAATGCGATCGGTGCCATCACGATTTACATCCGAAATCACCACACTGCGAAGAAAAACTCCGTCGATGTACTGTGGAGTGGTTGTAGTAGCCCAATCCGTACCACTCCAAGAGAGATAGTAGGTCGTGGTAGTAGATAATTTTGCAATATTTCCCGACCAGCTTTTGTCGCGGAAAAATGTGACCACTTCCAAGCCTTCTTCCAAGACATAAGAGGCTTGGATATTTCTTTGGTTAGCGAAATCATAAGAAACATATGTGCTATAAGCTAAACTAGCGGCTAAAATTCCAACCGAAATAATAGCTGAGCCTATTAGAACCTCCACAAGAGCCATACCAAGATTTTTTTTCATAAATTCAAAAAAATAATTTTCAATTTTCAGTTCTCAATTTTCAATGAATTTTCAATGAATTAATTTTCAAATTGGTCATTGAAACATTGAGAATTGATTGGAAATTGTAAATTGATAATTGTAAATTATTCAACCACTCCCGTCTTATATATTGTAACAGTTTTTGACTGACTACTACTAGGTGAAGATAGCGTTATTGTGCCGTTTTGAACTGTCTCACCCGATAGTCTCTGAAAAACAACATCACTTCCTCCACCAGCGAGACTTATTGTTAAAACGCTGTCAGTAGAATTCAAAATAAAATCTTGGTTACTGCTACTCCCTGAAGAATAAGTGCTACCAGTAAAAAGAGTAACTTTGGAGGAGGCAAAATGGACTCCATAGGCAGAAGAGTTTTTGGAAGCAATGGTTTGATTTCGAGCTTGTCGCAAGACCGCAACAACCGTATCGGTGTCGAGAACCAGAGCTTGGCTTTTTCTGAAACTAACAAAGGTGGTAAGAATTATTACTGCAATAATAGCTAAAACCGACAGCGAGATGAGAATTTCGAGTATTGTAAAACCTTTTGACATAATAACTTCAAATTACAAAATCCAAAATTCCAACCAATTTCAAAGACTCAAATTTCAAATTTTTTGATTTTGATATTTGGATTTGGTTTGACATTGGAAATTTGGATTTTGTTATTACTTGATACTGTCTCCCAGTGAATAAATCGGACTGATAATAGATATAGCAAACAGTCCAACAGCCAAACCAATAAAAATCATTAGGAACGGTTCAATAACAGAGGACATGTCTTTTGTTTTCTGGTCAATTTCTTCTTCATAAAACAGAGCCACGCTCATCATCATTTCGCTTATTTTTCCGGTCTCCTCCCCCACCGCTATCATTTCTGAAACCAGAATGGGATACAAATTCTGATGCGCCGAGAAAACTGAGGATATTGTTGTGCCCTTTTGAATAGTGGTTCGTACTTCTTCTAAAACTTCCTTGTAGTATGAGTTTTGCAAAACATCTTTTGTCACGCCCGTAGCCACCACGATATCAACACCGGATGAAATGAGTGATGATAGAGTTCGGGTGGTGCGAGCCGAGTTTATTTGTCTAACCATTAAACCAATAATAGGAATACGCAATAATACAAAATCCAAAAAACGCTTACCTACAGCTGTTCGCATAGCAAAAACCAAAAGAGAAACTAGGATGATAAAACCCAAAATAACAAAAACGAAATCTCTGATAAGAAAGTTACTCATTCCAATAATAATGCGGGTGGATAGAGGAAGAGCAACACCAAGCCCAGTAAATGTGGCGGTGAGTGTCGGCACCATATAAATCATCATCAAAACACCGATGACCACCATCAGAGATAAAATAATGACAGGATACATCAACGCTCCACGAATTTTCCTGTTTAGTTGATACGATTTTTCCATCTGTAAAGCCACGTTTTGCAAGGCCGAAGAAAGATTGCCCGATTCTTCCCCTGCTTTTACCATGGAGACAAAAAGTGGTGAGAAAACATTAGGATAATTTTTCATCGAGTCACCCAGCGTGCTTCCTTTGGATAATCCTGCCCCAAGACCTGCCAAGACTTTTTTTAGCGTTCCCTTTGCTTGACGCTCCATTATAGAGAGAGCTCGAGTTTGAGACAATCCCGCATCTATCATTTTGGATAGGTTCATGGCAAACGTAATTTTGTCATGTGTTTTAACGCTATCAAGAAAAGACAGAAGGTTTGTGGCAGAAAGGCCTTTTTTCTGACTGACCTCTTCGACAAATATAACTGTGCTTCCATCCTGTTTTACACTGTGATAAAGAGCAAATTTATCTTTGGCCTCGGCAGTCCCCTCGACTTGCTTTCCCGCTTTATCAACTGTTTTGTAATGAAATAATGGCATAGGTTAGGCAAAAGTAAAAAGTCCATAAAGTCCATAAAGAAAAAGAGTCTAAATTACTTTATGGACTTTTACCTTTATAGACTTTTGACTTGTTTATTAATTGTACCAAAATTAAATTCATCTCACAGTAAAGATGTACACAAGAATTTAGGGCTTTCATAATTTGGTCAAAGTCGCTTATAAAATTTAAAAAGAATTCGAGCCTTACTTAGTGGTAAGGTGAGAAGCGTTTTTAAATTTTAGAAGATGAGATCGATCAAATTTGGAAGCCCTTACTCAGAAACTACGCGAAGTACTTCTTCGATTGTGGTCAGACCTTGTACAGCTTTGAAAATCCCATCCTCGATCATTGTCAGCATTCCCTCGGCTTCGGCTTGTTTTTCTATATCATCTGCGTTGCCTGATTTCAAAATAATTTCTTTGATGGCCGGAGAAACTTTCATGATTTCGTGAATACCGAGACGGCCCGCGTATCCATCGTCGTCGGAAACATCCTTTTTCAATCTATAAAATGAAATCTTTTCCCAAGTGTCCGATTTCCCTACGATTTTTTCCTCTTTCAAAGCCTTCAAAACCTTATCAAGCTTGACTGATCTGCCCACCGTATCAAGTTCAGCCTTTGTTAAAGTGTATTTTTCTTTTTGATCAGTCAGTTTTCTAACCAGTCTCTGGGCGATGATAATGTTTACCGTTGAGACAATAAGAAATGGCTCGACTTTCATATCGATAAGTCTTGGCACAGCACCCGCAGCCGAGTTGGTGTGGAGAGTAGAGAGAACGACATGCCCCGTAAGAGAAGCGTTAACAGCGAGGGAAGCCGTCTCACCATCACGAATCTCACCGACCATTATTATGTCCGGATCCTGACGAACGAGAGTCCTGATACCCTGCGCAAAAGTGAAACCAATATCGGGGCGGACTTGGGTCTGGTTGATTCTTTGCATCTGATATTCGATAGGATCTTCGATAGTGGAGATGTTAACATCGGGCGTATTCAAAATATCCAAAATAGTGTAAAGAGTGGTTGTTTTTCCGGAGCCAGTGGGGCCCGTGGTTAGAATCATACCCGTGGTTGACTTGACCGCCGTGTGAATTCTCTCCAAGCCCTCGCCATGAAAACCGAGATGCTCCAGTGTAAAGCCAGAAACATTTTCGCGCAGTAATCTCATAACTATTTTCTCACCATAATATGTGGGGAGCGAGGACACTCGGAAAGAAACTTTTTCGCCGTCGGAGTCTATTTTGAACCTGCCGTCTTGTGGCAGTCGTTTCTCGTCGAGTTTTAAACTAGCCAAAACTTTTATACGAGCGGCAATACTAGGAGCCATGTTTTTTGGCAGTATCATGGCGTCATGGAGTAGGCCATCCAAACGATACCGGACCAGAAGTTGTGTTTCCTGCGGCTCGATGTGAATGTCTGATGCGTTTTGTAAAATTGCGTGTTTCAAAAGTGTATCAACAATACGCACAACAGGAACATCATCGGCAAGTTTTTTCAAATCTTCTCCACTCATCTCACCCTGCGTCTCGCTGTCGGGAATATTTTTAAGAGAACTGACATCCTCAGCAATCAAATCACCAAACTCAGCCTTCAGACTCTTCTGGTACTGTAAAATAGCATTCTTCATCGACTCGGCATCGGTTAGTCGCGGAAGAATTTTCAAACCAACTTTCTTTTTTATAAAATCAATAGCGGTCAGGTCCTCGGTATCAAGCATGGCCACCTCGAGCGTTGTATCTGTTTTTTTGAAAGCCACTATATTATGATTTCTTGCGATAGGCTCAGGCACTAGAGAGAGAACTTCGATGGGTAATTTTTCATTTTTCAAATCAACAAAAGGAATGCCTAGTATGTAGGCTTGCATACGACGCAGATCGTCCTCTGTCATCTTACCTTTATTGACTAGAACTTTGCCTATACTTCCGCCTTTGGCTTTTATTTCTTTTTCAGCCGTATCAACATCAGCTCGCGAAACAAGTCCCGAGTCAAGAATAAAAGTTTTCAGTTGTGATTCTTCAATGTGCATTACGATACAAAAATTATGCGAACACTACGAATGGCTACAAATAATACAAAGGTTAGTTATCCTTCTTCGCCAGAATAACAACCAAAACTATAATAATCAGAACTACTCCGCCCAATATGTATATATTTGTCATGATATTTTCAATATTAATCATAAATTATTATTTTTTAATTACTAAAACACTAATGATCCACGAAAGTAGGGCCATAACTAACCCACCAAATACACCAACAAAACTCGACTTGCCACTGACCAGTGGATCGACTAGGACTGAAGCAAAAAATATCTGTCCCATTGAAATAGTGATGTCAGAAATTTTTTCTAGCTGCAGTCGAGATAGTCTCAAGTTCATACGGTAAGTATATCAAAATAAATCTTGCTTTACACAAAATTTGTGCACAATAAAAATAGTTGATAATTTTCTATTAATAGTATAGATTTGGCTTAGATGTGGCAGACTGCCACCAAGGAGATGTGATATGCATCTTGCAACTGAACTTCGAGAAATGTCGGCGAGATCGAGAAGAAGCCATGTCCAAGACGAGCAGGAGGAATTCCAAGCGGATTTGAAGGAAGCACGTCGCATTGCTCAAGACCTGATCGAGAGCATGCCGGCCTACCTCAACGGTATCGCGCGTATGAGATACCCCAACCAAGCCCTGATCGCCAACATTTTCAACTACAAGCCGTGGCCTCATCAATGGCCACAGGGGCGGGTGCATGAAAATCTGAGCCAGGGCCACATCACCGAGTACAAGTGCAAGAAATACCTTCTCGGTGTGCCACGGATCGTCGCCCTCTGGGCCTTGAGGGAGGGGCTCACGGTCTCCTTCGGTTATCCCAATAATGGCACTCTGGACGACGCCATTTGGGGACTCCCGCTCGGCATGAGCAAGAGAAGTCTGCACGAATGTCTCATTCTGAAGTGGTGACACTGCGGAGCCCTGCCCGACCATATGAGGTCGGGCAGAATCGTTCATAAAAAAGATTTGACAGACGTATTCACCTTATGATAGTATTATCTTATTGAAGTTCGGCATCTGCCGGGCTAATTTTTTACCAAATTTACAAAAATATTATGATTGATTTAAAGGTTATACATTCAGTATTAACACAACTTGAGGAAGAACGAGGAATACCAAAAGAAAAAATAATCGAGGCGATTGAGTTGGCTTTGGCAACTGCTTACAAAAAAGAGTACGGTAAGAAAGGCCAGATCGTTCGGGCCAAATTTGATCTCAACACAGGCAAAACTGAAATGTTTCAGGTTAAAATCGTCGTGGATGAAAATAGCGTTGTAATGGACGAAGAGGATTTGCCCGACTCCGTGGATTCTGCCGAAGGCACCGACGGTAAGGCGCTAGCCACGATTGAATTATATAATCCAGAGCATCATATTATGATAGGAGATGCTAAACGCATAAAGAAAGATGTAGCTCTCGGTGAGGAACTGGTCTTCCCTCTCGAAGGTCAGGATGACTATAGTCGTATCGCCGCTCAAACGGCCAAACAAGTCATCATGCAGAAAATCCGTGAAGCGGAAAAGGTGAGTGTCTTAGCTGAGTATGGAAAAAGAGAAGGAGAGATAGTGACCGGTACTGTCCAGAGAGTTGAGCGTGGAAATATTTTCGTTGACATGGGACGCGCTACGGGACTACTTCCTTATGAGGAACAGATTCCGGGAGAAAGATTTGGCCAGGGTGAAAGAGTCCGAGCATATCTTTATCGTGTTGAAGAATCCGGCAAAGGAGTATTCTTGCGACTTTCCAGATCACACCCAAAACTTTTGGAAAAACTTTTTGAAACCGAAACTCCGGAAATCGCTAACGGCATGGTCATTATAAAATCCATCGCCAGAGAAGCCGGCAGCAGAACCAAAATCGCCGTAGCATCAAAAGATGCTCACATAGATCCAGTTGGCTCGATGGTTGGTCAGCGCGGTGTCCGTGTTTCAACTGTAATGTCAGAACTTGGTGGTGAGAAAATAGACATTATTGAGTGGTCAGAAGATCCAAAGAAATTCATAGAGGACGCACTATCTCCGGCGAAAGCCCTTTCCGTTACCCTAAATGAAGAAGAGAAACAAGCAACCGTTTTAGTTTCTGAAGACCAGCAGTCACTAGCCATAGGCAAAGGAGGTCAAAACGTCCGCCTTGCAGCAAAATTAACCAGCTGGAAAATAGACATCCAATCCCTAAACCCTACGGGTCGGGCGATCGAGTCTTCAGGACTCGATTTAGCCACAAACCCAAGAGGTGAAGTGAAAGAGACCGAAATTGTATCAGAAAAAACAGAAGAAGCTCCCGCTGAATAACACCAAATCTCGCATTCTCATATTCCTCGAAAGGCAATCTGTCTGGCTCTGGTAAGCCAGCGAACTTCTCGTCGCTCAAGAAAATTATCAATTGACTACAATTGTAATTTTCTAAGCTCCTGCGAAAGGCCTTTCTCGAAACATGAGAATACTAGATTTAGAAACTCATCTTTATCTGCGACGAGAGAGGAGCGCGTGAATGTTTAATCACATTCACAGCGTCCGAACGAGGAGTAGCAATGGTAAAAACCCCGCCCCTCTGGGGCGGAACAGGGGTCCAGGGCTTGCCCTGGGGTTTCATACCATTGATT
>DATDWN010000007.1:0-15622 GCA_036517395.1 Minisyncoccota bacterium | reverse complement strand
ATTATACCTCCATATTGAGGAGTAGCGCAATAGCTGATAAAGTGCTAATATAAATATGGCTCAAATTTCCAAAACATTAGGACAAAACATCAAGCGCATACGCTTGAAAAAGCGTATGTCGCAAGGCGACATTTGCCGAGCTATTGATATGGACAGAAGCTATATGAGCGCGATTGAAGGTGGCAAGGTAAATGTTACTATTGCTGTTTTAGAAAAGCTCGCCAATGCGCTTGATGTTTCGGTAGATGAGCTATTGAAATAAAATTATGGAAAAACCATTGAAATTTATTAAAGGTCAAAAGTTAATGGTCATCGCTTCGCGCGGTGAGAAGGATGTTTGGGTTGCAAATGTATATTTTGGTGTTGATGAAAAAGCGACAATTTATTTTATTAGCCCCGAAGACAACAGGCATAGCAAGATGATAATAAAAAATCCAAATGTCGCTTTTTCAATCGCTTGGTTTGACCCAAACAATCATAAGAATAGAAAAGCCGTGCAAGGTCTTGGCATTTGCCGTCTAGCAAAAAACGAGGAGGAAATCATAACCGGCGTTCAACTCCACAATCAAAACTTTCCAGAATTCAAAGAGCGAATTACAGTAGAATGGATACATAACAATGAGTGGGGTTCAAAAGTTTGGGTGCTCAAACCAAGCTATATGAAATATTGGGACGATGAAATTTATGGTGATGATGAAAGCGAAGAATTTACTATAAAATAGGATATGAACCTAAAAGATAAGAAAATTCTCATAACAGGTGCTTCAAGTGGCATAGGACGAGCCATAGCGATTTCCTGCGCCCAAAAAGGTGCAGAAGTCCTTATCAACTATCGAAAAAATCTCAAGGGCGCAGAGCAAACTCTTAAAGAGGTTGAGAAATATTCTAAAGGTTCTATTTTTCAGGTCGACCTTACCGACGAAAAGCAGATTAAAAAAATGTTCGTGGAAATTTCTGGTAAGGTCGGTCAAATAGATATTTTGGTGAATAATGCTGGCGACGCGCAACCCGGAGATTTTTTCGATAACGAACGCTGGAAAGATCAATTTGAAAACATTTTCTTTTCGGCTCTCCATGTCTCTCAAATTTTTCTCAAACAAAATGAAAAATCATCTTTGAGAAAAATTTTGAGCATAACTTCGTACTACGGAAATATCGGCGGAGGCAATACAGAGTATTTTGCATATTCCGTCGCAAAGGCGGCGTTATCAAGCATGACTGTCGCTCTTGCAAAAACGGACGGAAAGGTTTTGGTAAATGCTATTGCCCCCGGATATACATGGACGCCGCCGTGGGAAGGAATATCGGAGGCCGAAAAGAAAATTTGCGAATCACGGACAATGATAAACAGATATGTGGCCGCCGAAGAAATCGCTTGCGCGGCTGTTGGAATTTTAGAAAACGATGCTATCACCGGACAGATTATTACAGTTGACGGCGGCCTTTCCTTACAGAAATTGGAAAGAAAGTAGGATTGGCGGCGAAAAAGTTTTGGCCTCCCGAGAGGGCGCGGCGGAAGGGGGGTGTGGGGGGAATTCCGCCGCGCCCGAGCGTTCCGCCGGAGCGAAGCGGAGGCGGTCAGTTCCGTTCAAAAAATGTTCGAGCAGAGTTGTATAATTCCACAAAATAGGAATTTTTTGGTCAAAAATATCCTTTTCTTCTTTGTTTGCAACAGTGGGGATTTTTCAATCACCAAAAATATAGTGGATGACATGGTGGGGTAGTTTCATCTTCATTTGACATTCATAACGACAGGTATATACTTTAGATACTAAACGTGAAAGGCATCCTTCGTGGGTGCCTTTCGTTTTATCTAGCTTTTATTAAGAGCGATTTTAGTCTCAAGATATTCAAAGTCTCTAAAATTACTTCCTGCAAATTGTTTTATTTCTTTAGCTGTTCTTGGTCCTCTGGATAGAATAAGCACTTCTTTTCCAATTTTCTTTAAGTATTTAAGCACTGGTAAAAAATCTCCATCACCTGAAAGTATAATAACCCTGTCAAAGTTGTTCTTCTCTCTCATTAGGTGAAAAGCCATATCCACGTCACAATTAGCTTTACGTTTTGTTAGTCCATCCTCTTGTTCGTAGAGTTTAACTGGTTTAAGGAAGAGAGAATAGCCGAAATCATTAAGCTTTCTGTAAAATCTTACTCGCTTCAGATGTCTGCCAATAAGTAAAATACTAGCTTCATCTAGCTCACTTCCTTTGTTTTTGAGGAGGTTAGAAAGGTGTTGGTCTAACACATCAAGTGGGACAGTCTCTTTAGTTTGGTAATCATATTAAAAATTATGGATTTCCACACCTCCAAAATAATATGCTTTCTCAATGGCATACTTTTCCTTGAGATAGTTTAGTAGTTTTTGGTAATCAATTTTCCAACCAAGAGATTTCTCTCCACCATAGAAAAGGTTTGAAGCGTCTATAAAGGCAACTGTTTTCATGGAATTATATTATCAGGCATTAAACAAAATAGGAAACTAATTGATTTTAGCTTCCGTTAAAGATAGACTTGGGATGTAGAAATAAGCATTATTAGTCTGAAAATAGGTTCTAACGTCATTCACTATCCCGCACAAAATAGGACTTCGGGAAGTTTCAGAAAAATAAATGGGGGAAATCGCGACGGATTCGTTTTGCCGAACGGCAAAACGGCTCTCTCCACATTTCTGTTTCTCCAAAATTTGTGTTATACTAGTCATATATGAAAATGTATAAATTAAAGAACATCCCCTTGCTTATTGGAATCGCGTTGCCTATTATTTTTATTTTTGCTATCTCAGTAATAATTTTTACGCCATCTCTTTTTATTAAACCTCAATATAATTTTTTATAATTCAAACGGCCAAACCTTTGAAGGTTTTTGGAAAAAGGGCCTATAGTATAGAAGTAACACGCGTCCATGGCATGGACGAATCCCGAGTGCGATTCTCGGTAGGTCCACAATTTTATTAATTGTCAAATTATGTTAATCTGATGTTTAAGCCCCTGTAGTTAAATGGATATAACTGCGGACTTCTAAGCCGCTATTCGAAGTTCGATTCTTCGCGGGGGCACACTTAAACTAGATTGATGGATCTGAAGGAATTGATAGACCACCGTTTTTAACAGCATCATTGGTTTTCTCTCGTGTATTTATATCACTGACCGTTGCCCTCAACAAATCTGCATTTATCTTTATTTGACTTTCTGAACCATCGCTCGTCACAATAAACAGAGTACCATGTTCAATCTGTATATAGAAATAAACAACCGAGACAACCAAAATACACGAAACAATAAAAACAGAAAGCAAAATTAACCCCCAATCACGCAACGGCTTTATACCACCTCTTTTGTACGAGATTTTTCTTATTTTCAGCTTTGCGCTCAGTAATTTAATTTTTTGTAAATAATCATTCATTTTATCCGCACACTAACTTTAGCATGGTTAATCGTGCCGTATATTAAAAATAATGTTTGTCTCTATTCATACTGTTTATTATATCATTACAAATTTACAAAATTAACAAAATGCACAATGCCAAAGTTAGTGTTCGGATTTATTTATACTTTAGAACTTCCATTTCAATATTACTCTGCCATGAGCCACTAGATACTCCTGTCTGCTGTGGAACAGAGTCACCTCCATCCATCGCACCTGAAATATCAAATTTATTTATCTTTACCTTGACCGGCGAAGATTCAAGCTCTACTAAAAACTTATAAGTACCAGACCAACTTCCTATCGTCTTGGCGCTAATTTTTAAACTGGTTATGGTATTAGAAGTAGTGTCGGATTTATCCAGAAGAACGAGGGAGTCAATGGCCATGGATAGGCCATTTTGACGAGCCATTGACTCCAAGTTTCCAATAAACTTTACATCACCGTCTTTGGCAAGTATAGAGTTATTTATACGATCTATGTCAGCGCCGATATTTTTTATAGTTTTTTGGGTTGAAGCCAGATAATTTCTTTTTGTGTCTTGGGAAGAAAATTCATTAGATAAAACAGATGCATGTTCGTTTTTGGATTTAATATCGGCATAAACGAAATATAATATGATAAACAGTACAATAACCGAGAGAGCGGCGATTACTAATATTGTTTTTAATAATTTATTATCTTGCATGTTTTTGTATTTAAGGCGAGACCGTCATGTTTATAGAAAAATCAATATTTTTATCTTTGGCAAGGTTAGATATAGGCAAATTAACATTTTTAAAAATATTTGAATCCTGAATTTTTTTGACAAAAGCAACCAGAGAATCCCGATTTGAAGATACTCCTTTAACCACCACGTTGGCAGTATTCTCACTAGTATAGTCAAAACTTAGCTCCTTTATACGAATCTCTCCTGACTTATTTGCGATAATACTGTTTACCAGTGGCAAAATCTTTGGATATGAAAGTGAAGAACTTAGAGCGTTTAGCTTGGTGTTTAAATCCGTTATAACCGACGATGTAGATTTAGTATCCAGTGTTAAAAGTGACTTATCCAGAAAATTCTTTTGTGCCACAGCTTCTTTTTCTTTGTATAAAGACAGAACCCATGAGGGCAGAAGAAGAAACAAGGATACGACCTGTAAAAACAGTACAGAAACCAGAACTACAGATAGGAGACGGAGTCTGTACTCAGATTTTATTTTTTGTTTTATGTTGTCTGGTAATAAATTAAACATGTTGTTGTTACAAACATTATTTTTTAGATAAATTCTGCATTAAAATCGCAGAGGGCAAGGCTAGCCCAACAGCCACAGCATATTTCAAGGAATCAGAAAATGAAATCTCTGGAATACTGGTATTTATATCAAAAGCGTTACACCAGACTGAGCCAAAAATGACGGGGGTTTGGTTGCTTTCGGATAAATAGGGAGTGACCATATCCTTTGAATTTTCACCACAAAGAACTATCTGGGTTATTTTTCTTTCTGGCCTATCGACATTTTCCTTTAGTGTATGCCAGTAGATATAAAGTTTTTTGATTTCGTGCAAAAGAAAATTTGGATCTTTTGAATCTCCACTAGAAATACCCACGGTAGATGTAAAACGAACTATCCTGTCGGTGGCAACATACAAACCGACCTTACCCAATCCAAAGTTAACCACTAGAGTCGTGCCCAGACTTTTTTCCGGAAGCAACGCTCTAGTTACGGCTTGAGATTCTATTTCTAGGGATAGGAGAGATAATCCGGCCAAACTGAATATTTCCACATATGAATCGACAACAGTGATTGGAATAGCAGAAACTATAACATCAAGATGTCCAAAAGTATTGTGATCGATTAATTTATAATCAAAAGTTAGCTCACCTCCCGAGACAGGCACGTTTTCCTCCATTTTTGATTCAATAGCGCTAATGACTTCCTCGTTTTTTACTATAGGAATCCTAGCGGTGAAAAGATAGGCCTTTTCCTCGGGCAAAGAAGCTTTGACATAGTTTAGACTCAGATCTTTTTTCAAATCAGATAGAGCTGCGACTATGATCTCTTTGTTATTTATCTGTCCAGAAGTAATAGTTCCTGTAGGAATATTTTTTTCGGCATATTTTTCTATAAACAAGGCACCGTTTTTTTTGCCGAACTGAACACAGTGAACAGAGCTGTCAGAAATAGCCACCCCAGCAAACGAAATATCGAGAAATTTTGGTGGAGGAAAATGCTTGAAAAGTTTTTCAAATTTCATTCTTAAATTATATCACAATTTATCCGCACACCAACTTCGGCATCGTTGCATAGTCTCAGAGTTTAGATGCACATCTATGTCTGAGTGTAACTTGGTATTTTATATAATTGTTTGTGTAGCAACAGGGAGACAATGCCAAAGTTGGTGTGCGGATTTATTTGACTACACTTCCTGCTGCAATGTCAGCATTGGTTTCCAAAAGAGAAAAAAGCCCATCGCCATTTACAGCCAATATCATACCCTGACTTTGAAAGCCTCTTATAACTCTCGACTCGAGATTTGCCGCAAAAGCGCATTTTTTACCAACAAGAATCTGTGGGTCAGGGAAAAAAGCTGATATGCCAGAAATAATCTGCCTGATATCTCTCTCCTCCTTGCCCTCCGTAGCTTTAGCGAAGGAGGGGCCCATATCAACTGAAAGCTTGAGCAATTTATCCGTGTCGGGAACTTTCTCCACACTCAAAATTTGCCCAATTTTTATTTCTAGCTTTTTAAAATCATCAATGGATATTGTCATAAAATTTTTACTTTAAACTTTAGAATTTAGAATTAATTTTTAAAGTTTAAATTTTAAATTATAAAATTACTTTCTGGTTTCCAAAAAGTGCTTCAGTATTAAAGCGGCAGCAGAGGCATCATGCATATCATTCTTGCCTTGGAGTCTTTCGGCTTCCTGTGATGTCATAAACTCTGGATACATGTGAATTACTAAACCAGTAACCTCTTCTAGATTTTTTACAAAAGGCTTTACCTCTAGCATAATATCATTTTCATTTTGTGAAAAATCTTTTGACTCGCCAACCACGATTTGACCCACATTATTTTCTTTACTAATGTGCAATATATCATATATTAAGTTTTTTGAGTTTTCTAAAACAGTTAGAGGATAAGCGAAATCACCTCTATCATCGGAGAGAGCCACTCCTACTTTTTTGGTTCCGTAATCAATGCCCAAATAACGCATTGGAATAGTATATAGTAGTTAGTATTTAGTATCTAGGTAGATTGATTTTTAATAAATTTTTGATATTATAGGTGTCATGGACACATCAATAATAAACGAAGCATTAAATGGAATTCCTTTGTGGTTGATAATCATAGTGACTTTATGGTCATTGGTTTGGAAGGGTATAGCTTTGTGGAAAACTGCGCGACTTTCGCAAAAAAAGTGGTTTATAGTCCTTTTTCTCGTAAACACTCTTGGAATTCTAGACATAATCTATATACGTTTTATTGCAGAAAAATATACAGTAGAAACAGTAGAGAAATAGTTATCCTTGACATTTGAGCGGAAGCGTGGCAGAGTGGTCTATCGTACTTGTCTTGAAAACAAGAGTCTCGCAAGGGACCGTGAGTTCGAATCTCACCGCTTCCGCTGAGATGTCAAAACATAAATAAAAGGAGGTTCTCGCTGGAAATATTTATGTTATAATTAATTTCTATGAACAAATTTAACTTCAAAAAAGGCTTCACCTTAATCGAGCTCTTGGTGGTCATTGCAATCATTGGAATTCTCTCTTCTGTCGTGTTGGCCTCGCTCAACTCGGCACGAAACAAAGCTTCTGACACTTCGGTCAAAGCTGACATGGCAAATCTCCGACCACAGGCGGAGCTGTATTATGATAGTCAAAAGCCTAACTCGTATGGAGCATCGGCTACTTGTCCTGATGGAGGTACATTTACCGGAGTGTTCAATGACAGCAATATTAAAAATGCAATCGCTCAAATTAAATTACAGACAGGTACTGCTCCTGTTTGTAACTCAAGTTCAACAGGAGACAAGTGGGCACTAAGCGAATCAGCACTAAAGGGTGGTGGAACTTGGTGTGTGGACAATTCTGGATGGGCAAAAGATGGTGCTGCTGTTGCGGGTCAATGTTGGTCTAGTGGTGGTTCTGGTACTGGGGGTAATGTTTCCGCTGTTGTAATCGGTGGAACAACTTATCAAGTGCACACATTCACGGGAAGTGGAACGTTCGTGGCTCCTACTTCTGGTGTCAGTACTATTGAAGTTCTTGTTGTGGCTGGCGGAGGTGGGGGTACAAATGGCCTCCCAGGTGGGGGTGGTGGTGGGGGTAAAGTAATTAATAATGCTTCTTATTCTGTTACCCCATCTCAATCAATCACGGTTATTGTTGGGGGTGGAGGGACAACTAATAGTGCAGGGTCAAATTCAGTCTTTGGAACAATTACAGCAACTGGCGGTAGTGTAGGAAGTGGTGCTGGTGGAGGCACATCTGGTCAGGGAAATGCCGGAGGAACGGGAAGTAATAATTGTTGTGGTTATCCTGGTGGAGGTGGTGGAGGCGCAGGAGCTGTCGGCACTAATGGGACTGGTAGTGGCACTGCTGGTGTGGGTGGAACTGGTTTATTATATAGTATTAGTGGAAGTGCTACTTATTATGGCGGTGGTGGTGGTGGAGGTGTAAAGGGCGACTGCAACTGTGGCACTCGTGGTGCAGGTGGTAATGGCGGCGGTGGAGCAGGAGGTGACTACACAGTTGGTCCAACAGCGGGCACGGCTAATACTGGGGGTGGAGGTGGAGGCAACAATAATGGTGGCACAAGTGGTGCTGGTGGCTCTGGTATCGTTATTGTTCGATATCCACTCGCTCCTTAAAACTATACAAAATGAGTATAAAGCAGGCTTCAATTCTTTTATCGCGAATCGCCCTCTTTGTTATTTATTTTTGGTTTGGTTTGCTCAAAGTTATCGGTCAGAGTCCTGCAAGTGAAATGGTTCACAAGATGTTTGATATGACCATGAGTCATATTCCCTTTCTCTCTTTTGGAGTGTTCATTATTTTATTTGGCCTGTTTGAAATGCTCGTTGGCATACTTTTTATAATACCCTCCCTAGAAAAATTGGCTCTGATTTTATTTGCTGTTCATATGGTCACAACCATCATCCCACTTTTCATCATGCTAGAAGTCTGGTCTCATCTTTTCGTACCGACGCTTGAGGGACAGTATATTATTAAAAATATCGCCCTTGTGGCCTGTGCCCTTACCGTGTGGAGTTCCCTACCACAAAAAATCCAAAGTGGTGTTATAATATAATGAGTAAGCTGAATTCCAAACCCTGTCGAAGCAAAACTTTTTTGGAACATCGCGCTGGATCTTAGGAAATTACAATTGTAATCAATTGATAATTTACTTGAGCTTCGAGCGCGAAGAAAAATTTCAGCAGAAATTTATTCTGTTTCCAAAAAGGTTTTGATGAGAGGGGTTTGTAATCTAATCCAAACATATGATTTCTTGGAAAACAATCGAATACTTGCATCAAGAAAAAACCAGCGATTGGTACTGGATAGTTGGCATTGTGACAGTTTCGATCGCATTGGTTTCGGTAATACTAAACAACCTCATTTTCGCTATTCTAATACTGGTCGCTTCTTTCACCCTCTCGCTTTTTGCATCAAGACGACCCGAAATCATTCAAATAGACATAGATGACAAAGGAGTTACCATAGGCAAAAATCACTATAAATACGCCGACCTTGAGTCTTTCTGGATTGAAACCCGCGAACACATCCCAAAAGTATTATTGAAGTCAAAAAAAACCTTCATGCCTTTTATCGTCATTTTTATAGAAGACATCGGGCCAGATGAAATCCACGAAGTCTTATCCCAGCACCTGCCTGAAGAAGAACACACTGAGCCGTTTTTAGAAAAACTACTTTTATATTTTGGATTTTAACCCGAACTTTTCCACACTAAGTGTGGAAATATTTGTGCTCTCGGCAAGAATCGAACTTGCATTTTTCCCTTCGCAGGGGAATGTCTTATCCGTTGAACGACGAGAGCAATCAAACAAAACTATCACAAAATTAAACCAAAATCTATTTCCCTTTTTTAGTACTATAATAATCCGACTTTGATTTCCTGGTGATTGCAAGAATACCCAGAACCACGATGTAGGTTGAGAAAACTTCGCTCGGCAATCTATAACTTTCATGATAAACGAGTTCAAGCGCGAGAAGTATTAAAATCAGTCCCGTCCAAGCAAAAACGTAATACTCTCCCGGATGTCTGCCTATATTGTAATCGTTCCAACGTTCAAATTCTTTTTCGGCGGTATAAATTGCCAAAAGAGCAATGTATATGGCGCAAATCGGCCCCAAAAGTTCCACCAAAGCATTTTTCATAAAAAAGTCGGCGATGGTGACAACGTAGAGAACAAGCGTCCAAAAATTTACAAGATTTCTCCAAATCATTGGGTAAAACAAAGCTCTGTCTTTTGTTTTTCTTGGCATACTTAAGTATAGCAAAATAAAAACCTCGTCGACACAAAATCTTTTTGGAGAGTTCACAGGAGTTTAGAAAATAAAGAAAGTACTCTGACTATTATTTTCTTGAACGACGAGACAAGCAAAATTGCACCAGCAATTTATGCGCTCTCTAAAAAGATTTTGGGAAGAAAAGAGGATTTTTATTTTGCCTTCTTTATCATCGCACTAATCCTAGATTTCTTTCGCGCACCCGTGTTTTTCTTTAGGAGCCCGGTTTTTACAGACTTATCTATTATCTTCTGAACCTGAGGCATAAAAGCCATGGCCTCTTTCACCTTCTTTTCTGAGACAAGTTTTTTGATTTGTTTTACGGCTTTACCCAAAAGATCTTTCTTCCTTATATTAAATCCCCTCTTTTTTCCTGAGCCTCGAAGGGCCTTTTTAGCT
Source organism: Minisyncoccota bacterium (assembly GCA_036517395.1). Taxonomy (GTDB): domain Bacteria; phylum Patescibacteriota; class Minisyncoccia; order Phycocordibacterales; family DATDWN01; genus C7867-006. The sequence continues at coordinate 5,279 of DATDWN010000007.1, read as the reverse complement.
GAAGTTGTTATTGGCATAGAGAGATACTATACCATAGGACAAAAAATGTAAATAGATTATAATGCCACTATGATTGGACATCTTAAGGGAATTCTCATACATCAGGACCTCAAGTCTGTGGTTCTTGATGTGGCGGGAGTTGGCTATAAAATACATACGAATACTGGTGAAGTCGAAAAGCAAAAGGCAAAAGGCAAAAGTGAAACGGAATTCTGGACATACATGGCTGTACGAGAAAATGCTTTAGATTTGTATGGATTTCAAAAAAAGGAGGAGTTGGATTTCTTTGAGCTTTTGCTCACGGTCTCTGGCATAGGACCAAAGTCCGCCATGAATATTTTGAGCGTGGCTACCCTGCAGAACCTTCGTCACGCCATATCAACCGGAGACACAAGCCACCTCGTGAAAGTTTCAGGCGTTGGAAAAAAGAATGCTGAAAAAATAGTTTTGGAACTGAAAGATAAATTAGAAATACTCGGTGGGGATTTGGGTCAGTCTTCGTCGGGAGATGTGGATGCGCTGGAAGCTTTGAAATCTCTTGGTTACGGAGAGCGCGAAGCAAGAGATGTTCTTAAAAAAGTTAGTGATATTTCTGACACAGGAGAGAAGATAAAAAAAGCCTTGAAACTACTGTCATAACAATTTATCATGCCTGAATTGCCCGAGGTCACAACTACGGTAAGAGGACTGAACGAGGTCTTGCCAAAGCTAGTTATTAAAGACGTTTGGTCGGATTACTTTTTGCGTACAAAAAACAAAAGGACGGACACGATTAAAAACAAAAAATACTTTGAGCATTTCAAAAAGGAAGTGATTGGCGAGAGGTTCCTGAACGCTGAAAGGCGAGGAAAAAATATTTTGATTCATTTATCTAGTAGTAGAACTATTTTGATACATATGAAAATGACAGGGCATCTTTTATACGGCACGTATAAAAGAATATCAAAATCCCAATTTCCAATGTCAAAAAGGAAACTGGAGACTTGGCTACCCGCTGAAAAGGGTTTATTACAGGATTCGTTTAATAAATTTATTCACTTAATATTTACATTATCCAATGGTAAGCATTTAGCCTTTTCCGACATGCGCAAATTTGCCAAAGTCATACTTTTTGAGACACACAAAAGAGATGCTCTAATTGACTTGGCGGGCTTAGGGCCAGAGCCTCTTGATAACTTATCTTTACAAACTCTGAAAAGACAACTTCTCTCAAAACCAAATGGCAAAATCAAAACGGTTTTAATGGACCAGTCTGTTTTGGCTGGCATCGGCAATATTTACTCTGACGAAATTCTGTGGAGATCAGATCTCCACCCAGAACGCACCGCTGTTTCTCTTTCAGAAAAAGAACTGAGAGATATGTGGAAAGCAATCAAGGTCATATTACTAGCATCTATAAAAATGGGAGGTGACTCAATGTCTGACTATCGAAATATCTATGGACAAAAAGGAGGATTTCAAAATACTCACAAAGTTTACAGGCGGACAAAAGAAAAATGCCTGAAAAAAGGTTGTGGTGGAAGAATCCAGAGGAAAATCATAGGTGGAAGAAGTAGTCATTTCTGCAATAAACATCAAATATAAAAGAACAAATCTCGTTAAGGTAAAATTTTGTTCTTTTTACTAAATCTTTTTTTGTAGTAATATATAAACATGAGTGAAAATCCCTCGGGCATTCTTATCATCCTCGGCATCATAGCCATCGCACTGTTTGGTGGTGTCAAAGGAGCTGGTAACAACGGACTTATTTCTATGGGCATTTCAACTCCCGAGCAAAAACAACAATACCAAACAAATAACCAGACAATCGACATATCCCAACAAATCCAGAACGCCAAGACACAAATTGATAATCTAAAAATCCAACTTCAAACCGCAGAGGACGCCAAGACACAAAGCAAATACAAAGGCCAAGTTCGGATTAGCTATGTCAACAGATCAAATAACTCATCTCAAGAATACGTAGCGATATACGGAAGTGGCGCTGGAAAAGAAGCAATATCCGTTAGTGGCTGGGCACTTCGAGGCTTAAACGGCGGGACAAACACAAACATACCAAAAGCTACAATACTTTTCTTTGCAGGAGTTCCAAATGCTGAAGATAATATTTATCTTTCACCCGGCGAGACTTTATACCTAGTGACGGGTATTTCACCCAACGGCGCGAGTTTCAAGACAAATAAATGCTCTGGATATTTGGGCCAGTTTCAAACATTTGTTCCATATCTTTCTAGCAACTGCCCCTTACCGAGAGATGAGGATTTATCCAGCATACCAAAAACAAACTCAAACGACGGATGTTTCGACTACATTGACTCAATGCCCTCCTGCAGAATACAGACCGAAACACCGACAAAATATCTGGGCGCCGAATGCAACAACTTTATATCCCAAAAAATAAACTACAGTGCATGTGTTAACACACACAGAAACGACAGCAATTTTTATGGAAACGAGTGGCGCATTTATTTGAAACGCGGTCAGAGCATATGGAAGGATAGAAAAGAAACGATAGTTTTATACGACAATGAAGGCAAGATGGTGGATAGTCTATCGTATTAACAAAATATTAAGAAAATCAAATACACTTAAGTTTAGCGGTCGCGTAACTTAAGTGTATACTATCAAATATCCAATATACGAAATAAGGCCACACCAAAGGCAACACTAACATTAAGAGATTCCTTTTCTCCTTTCATCGGTATCTCGGCAACAACATCACAAAGAGAAAGTATTTTTGGATCAATCCCCTCCACTTCGTTACCGACGAGAAACAAAACTGGATATTTTACTTTTATCTTTTTATAATCAACAGAGTTTTTTGATTGTTCTAGGCCAATGATTTGATACCTGCCCTGCGTAGCTTTACGCGAAGCAGGGTTTTTCAATTTTTTTATTAACTTCTCCGGACTTTCAACATATTTCCACTCAATACTCTTCTCTGCCCCCAAAGCCACCTTAGCAACATCTTTTCTTGGTTTTCCAAACCTATCCAGCGGAGTTGGGGTGTATCCCGACAGATATATTTTAGAAACACCCAGCGCGTCTGCTGTTCGAAAAATAGAGCCGACATTATGAGTACTCCTGATATTGTGTAACAAAACAGCTATTTCTGTCTTTTGCATTTCGGAACTATAACATTTCGTTTGAAAATTGAAAATTAGAAATTGAAAATTCCCCTACATTGTATTACAATGTAGGGATGCATCCACTCGCTGTATTTCCACAACTTTTAACGTATGGCCTTATTGCACCATTTGTCTTGCGTGTCGTTTCAGGATTATTTGTCGCAGAGATTGGTAAAGAAGGACACAATAAACACCTTAGTTGGGCGTCTATTATTTATCTAGCTCTGGGCACTCTTTTAGTTCTCGGACTTTACACCCAAGTCGTTTCTATACTTTCAATAGTCGCCATAAGCGCAAATTATTTTCTAGAAAAAGGTCAGACCACTTTTCCAAAAGAAAAGAAGGTTCTCTATATCGTCATAAAAATAATCCTTCTATCTCTCCTCTTCACTGGTCCCGGATTTTTAGCTTTTGATTTGCCTCTGTAAATTTTATAAAACGAAAAAGGGGTCACTTTGACCCCTCCTGTCTTGCTGGCATGAAATCGTGGGCTTTTGCCGAGGGTCCTCGTCCCGGGATCTTGAGCCCGATCTCCACCCGCCCACACGGCCAACGGTAAATCGATGTCACCGCATATGGTCCGGGAGCTTCGAGGAACTCGAGCATGAATTCAGCGTGTCGGTGAGATAGATACCTCCCCCTCTCGCCATCAGGCTTGTCTGGGCTTGTCGGCAGAAGCTCGACAAGCTCTCCAACCTTCACAAGTGCAGTTCCGCCGGATCCGTCCCAAAGTTGTGTTTCGGTCATGTCTTCTGTGTCGGGCATGGGCACTCCTCCAATCTTCATAGAATACTAGACTTTTCTATATAAAAGTAAAGTGCAGAATACTTGAATTAGTCCGAACCGCTTTCGCCGCCTGCGGCGGCGAGGAAGTCCCCCCGCGAAAATCCGGAAAGGCGGCGGAGCCGCACGAATGACAATTTCGAGTTTTTCTTTGGCGGCATTCGGATTACTGAAATTCTAACGAATTTCAGTCTTGGCGGCAAATTCTTTGTTCTTTGTAAAAATGAAAAAGGCCCCACGTGGTGATGTTGCTACCACGGGGGCCTTGAGTTGAGAGCGAACCGTTCATTTTGGCGTTTTTGCTTGTGCCATGAGCGCGACCGCGAGATGTGCGAAGAACAGGCCGACGGGATACACGAGATCCTGCCACTGCCCCGTCCAACGCAACACGACCAAGATCGTCCCAAGGACATAAGCGCTCGTCCAGATGAACCACGGTAGCGCCCGTTCTTTTTCCGCGGCCCGCCACGTTGGAACGAACCCGATGAGCACGGCCGCTTGAACAATTAGATTCGCATACGTTGCGGACTTCAGGAAGAACCACGTGAGCGCCGCGATTGCACCGAGCGCGAGGGCGGATTTGTCGAACTGGTCGAGCTTCGAAAACTTGCCACCTTTCGCGATAGCAACCACGAACGTCAGAATACAGAACGCGGAGCTTACGGTCGGAAGGAGAGACTTCATCCAGTCCCCACTCATCGAGCTGTAGCTCGTGAAGTTGAGGACGGTGATTCCCGCCCAGATCGCCCATGAAGCCACGTTCGGATTCAGCATTTTCCGGAACGCCTGCACGTCGTAGATCACGAATCCGATGATTTGCACCGAGCTCGTGACCAGCGTCAAAATCAATGCGATTTCCAAGAGCCACCTCCTTCCTTTTGGTTTGAGATTTTGAATCGCGTGTCCTACGCGACGAGGTCTAACTCGTTATGAGCAGCGCATTGAATATCTGTTAGCGCAACAAGTGGTATTTCAGCCACCCAATGCGCTGCTCATTTCAAAATCTCAAGGAGATTCGCTCGCAAATTTGCAAAGAACTAGAGTAAAAATTGATCTAAATCTAACTCAATTTTTACACCATTAGTATAGCAAATATGCGTCAGTTTGTCAAGGTTCGTGTAAAGATAACAAAAACAGCCCTTGTTTCAGGCCATTTTTCACTCTTAAATCCAAGGATTAAAATTTTTCTTTTCTGCTTCTACAAAATATGGTTCGAGCCGATGTTTTTAAGGGGTTCTTTTGCGGTTTTGATTCGTGCGGCTCCGCCGCCTTTCCGGATTTTCGCGGGGGGACTTCCTCGCCGCCGCAGGCGGCGAAAGCGGTTCGGACTAATTCAAGTATTCTGCACCACGTTGGAAAAGTCAATGC
>DATDWN010000006.1:0-3490 GCA_036517395.1 Minisyncoccota bacterium | reverse complement strand
CAGACTGCCGAGATCTTCACCGGAGCGTTGCGCTTGGTGTTGACCACGAACCTGTCTTTGGCGACGAACTTGCCGGTGGTTGCTGAGACCTTAACCGTCGAGACGAGCTCGAGGATTGAGGGTGTAGCCTTCGGTTCGCCGACGAGGACCTTCCCGCCGTTCTTGAGGAACGCCGTGAACTGTCTGCCAGCTTCCTTCGGGTTGCGGACGATAAAGTCCTGAAGCCCCGAGTTCGCGAAGTCAATGCTCGCCCAATCAGTGTTCACAGCCAGAGTGGCGAGAACCTGATGGGATTGGTCAAGAGTGATTTGTCCCATTGTCTGTCTCCTTGTTTAAAAAACATTGTTCACCCGCTACTCACGGATATATTCCGGTTTGCCGGAAACATCGCAGGCTCTTCCTGCACATCTCTGTATATTATACACCCAAACACCCAAAAAGTCAAGGATTTTTGGATTTACAACAAAAGACCACAAAATAGGCCTTGAAATACGCCTCAACAAAGCTCCAAAAACTCGTCGATGTCAGACATTGACAAGTCGTTGGGAAGCAACAAAAAACGGCCACTTGGCCGTTTTTTGTTTTAAAGTTTCTAAAACCTAGCACCTAGCACCTAGCACCTAGCACCTAGCACCTAGTGCCTAGCGCCTAGCGTCTAGCGTCTAGCGTCTAGCGTCTAGCGTCTAGCGTCTAGCGCCTAGTTCACCTTATCTCATAACTAATCGTAACATTTGAGGTAATTTTATTTTCCCCTGTTGGAATTTCAGGCGATGCAGGAACAGAATCCCCTCCGCCAAGTCCGAAGACACTGGCCTCATATTTCAGGTATGGATAACCGTCGGAGTTTTCGTTAAAGCTAATGACACGAACAAGTCTAACATTAAGGTCCTTGGCCAATTTATCCGCTTTTTCTTTAGCATTCTTGATCGCCTTTTCCCTAGCTTCGGCTTTTAACTCCTCTTCATCTTCGATTGAAAATGAAAGCGAACTAACATTAGAAGCACCGAGCGACCCCACACCCTCTAAGAGCCCACCAACCTCTTCCGTCTTTCTAACCTTGACTTCAACAGACTGGCTGACCTCATAACCGCTTATTTCGCTTCTGCCGGGCGGGCAATATGTTGGAGAACAAACAGCCGTGCTATATTCATATTTTGGATATATGTTATAGCCAATTGTTTTTATATCTTTCTCGTCCACTCCTTCACCTTTCAAAAATTCCAAAATCTTATTACCTTTTTCTGTAGCTACTTTCTGAGCTGCTGAAACAGTGTCCGCGGTTTCAACCACCGAGTATGTGAAGGTGCCAATGTCCGGCACAGCAAATACTTCCCCAAGCCCTGACACGCTTATGACACCTTGGGTATTCGGGTTAGATCCAATAAACTGTAATTCTCGAAGACCTATAAATACCTGCACCAAAAGAAACAAAGCCAAAACGGCAAAAGTTATTTTGAAAAGTTTGCTCATCTTATTTGTATCTTGACCAAAAAATTGTTCCATAATTTTATTTTTATATATTTTTAATTTTTCTTTTCGACATCAAGCTTGGTCATATTTATTTTTTTGAACAAAAAGAATATGACCGCCGCTAGTATTATAAAATTGATAATTGCTTCCAGAAAAAGTCCGTAGCTAATCCCGTGCCATGCCAAAGTCGTGATACTTTCTGAAGAGACAATTAAAGAAATGGCCGGTTGGATAATATCTTTAACGAGAGAGGCAACAACAGAGCTTATGGCCCCACCGAGGATAAAGCCGATGGCAAGACCCACAACCCCTTGCTCGCGTATAAATAATACAAATTCCCTCATCGCCCTATATTATCGCTCAATTTCGTTGAAATTTCAAATTTCACTTCGGCTTAAAATCTGCTACTATAGAGCTGTTTATGACAACAATCGGGGAAATTTTGACCTATTTTATTATTTTTCTAATCCTGTATTATCAGGTTTTTTTGCTTTTGACATTTGTCGAGGACAAGATGGATGAGCGTAAAAACAAAGGGCGAGGGAAAATCTCTATAGGCGAGAATGGTCTTTGGCCGAGAGCAACAATAATCGTCCCTTGCTTCAATGAGGGCAAAACGGTTTCCGGAACACTAGATTCTCTCCTTTCTCTTGATTACCCGAAGGATAAATTGGATATCATTGCGGTGAATGACGGGAGTTCTGACAACACGGCAGACATTCTTGAAAACTATGCCGGTAAATTTGGCATAAAGGTATTCCACAAGAAAAATGGTGGCAAGCACACCGCACTCAATCTCGGTATAGCTAATACGGATTCCGAAATAATCGGCTGCCTTGATGCTGACTCTTTTGTTGAAAGAAACGCTCTGAAAGAAATTGTTAAAAAATTTGAAAATCCAGAGACTATGGCTGTCACGCCGGCAATACTGGTGCACAAACCAGAGAATATTTTAGAGTTGATCCAGAAGGCAGAATATAATGTTGGATTGTTCTCCAGAAAAATGCTTTGTAGATTTAATTCCCTGCATGTTACGCCCGGTCCATTTTCTTTTTTCCGCAGGGAAGTTTTTGAAAAAATAGGACCATACAGACACGGACACTCAACCGAAGACATGGAAATGACTATGCGCATGCAAAGCCACAGAATGAAAATAGATAATGCACCTAAGGCCTATGTCTATACCACTACCCCGCGAAGTTATAGTGGGCTTCTGAAGCAAAGAATCAGATGGATTTATGGATTTTTGAAAAATGCAATTGATTATAGAGGAATGTTTTTCAACAAAAAATACGGTAATTTCGGATTGTTTTATTTACCGTTTGCCTTTTTTTCAATATACGCTGTTTTGTACTTGTTCTTTATGGCGGTTTATAGGTTCTTAAAGATTATATATGACAGACTTATAGACTACTCTATTGTTGGTTTTGAATTTTCTCCGAAAATTGATTGGTTTTTTGTGAACACGGAATCATTCTATTTTGTTGGAGCATTCTTTCTCATTTCGTCACTACTTATCATTTTTATTGGCAGAAGAATGTCAGAAGATAAAACGCTTGTTGGCAAAGATGTGCTATATTTCGTTTTGTTTTACGGACTAATATCTCCATTTTGGCTCATAAAAGCCGCCTATAATGTCGCTTTTTCAAAGGAAGCTTCTTGGAGATAGAGTAAAATTTAACGAGTCAAAATTTCACTAACGGGATGGGTCCCGTTAGAAATATATGTTGGCAAATATAAAAAATTAGCATGATAGAATCAGTACTAAATAATTATCAATTTATAACAAGTGGTTTCGCTAGCGAAACCCATTTCTAACGGGATGAGTGTAAATTGGTCAAAATATATTATTACTTTTATTATTACCGCACTGGTTTTCGGCGGAGCTTTTTATTTAAGTAATTCTTTAAACAATAAGCGCTTATCAGAAATAGAGTCAATACAAGAAAAACTTTCTCTGGACATACTGACATCTGAAACTCAATTTGAACTGCTTCGAGAAGTTCCATGTAAAGCGGTT
>DATDWN010000005.1:0-2361 GCA_036517395.1 Minisyncoccota bacterium | reverse complement strand
GTTAAGAAAGATCAGCTTGAGGACGAGAATATAACCTTGAAGAGCAGAAAAGTTATTCTTGCTGACCAGCAGGAGGAAAAGGATATTCTTCTGGATGAAACCAAGAACCAAGAAGGAATTTACAAACAAAAACTCGATGAGCTGGAGAAAATTAAGGCCGAAGTAGCCGAAGAAATAGACAGGATAGAGGAGGAATTGAGAGGGAACGTGAATCCATCCACTCTTCCAACAGCTAAAAAAGGTGTGTTGGAAGTTCCTGTTAATGGAATACTAACCCAAGGATATGGAAGGACTGCGTATGCGCAATACACTTACAAGAGTAAGTGGCACAATGGGATAGACATTGGCGCTCCAAACGGTACTCCCATTGTAGCGTCAGAAAGCGGGGTTGTGGCGTTTACGGCCAATCAAGATACGGTTTTAACAAATGGAATCGCTTATTGCCGTGGAGGGGCATATGGAAAAGTCATTGTGATCAAACACGACAACAATTTAGCAACGCTGTCAGCACACATGTCTCTCATATTAGTTAAACAGGGTGAACGAGTGAAACGAGGCCAACTTATCGGGTATGTCGGCCAAAGCGGCTGGGCTACTGGTCCTCACACTCACTTTTCTGTGTTTGATTCGTCAACATTCACTCTGACACAATCGAGAGTCTGCGGGCCTATGCCCGTTGGAGGAGACTTAAACCCGCTTAACTACATGGAGGTATGATTCGGTTCGATGAAATCAACGACAAGACAACTTGGAACGAGCTCGTATTGAAGAACAAGGGGTTATTTACCCAAAGTTGGCAATGGGGGGAGGTGCAAAAAAAAGAAGGAAGCGAAGTTTTTCGTTTCTCGATTTCACGCGACAATAATCCGCTCGGCTGTTTTGCTTTGTACATTAAGAAAACACCCGCAGGTAACTATGGATATATTCCGAGAGGCCCCGCGATAGGGGATAATGGTCTATTTAGAAACGACTCGCGTGAATTTACGAAATGTCTAAAGGAACTTGTAGAAAACAAAGGCGTTGTGTTTTTACTTTGGGAGCCAGCAGTAGATTTGGATTATGGAGATTTAAAAATAACTAACAGCAGACAGCCAAGAAAAACAATATTAATTGATCTGTCTCATTCATTAGATGACTTACTGCATAAAATCAATAAAACAAAACGTTACGGGATCAGGTATGCAGAGGCGCACGGTGTCAGAATAAATGTTAGTGACAAGAGAAACGCGGATTTTGAAACATTCTGGAAGCTTATGCAGGGCACATCAAAAAGGAAGCGATTCGGAACTTTTAATAGACCTCATTTTGAGAATATCTTCAACGAAGATATATCCAGACTTTTTTTAGCGGAATACGAAGGAAATGTGGATGCAGCGGCCGAAGTGATTTTTTTTGCGGACACAGCTGTTTATCTGCACGCCGGTACTTCTGGAAAAAATGAAAAGCTTACCGCGAGCTATTTACTGATTTGGGAAATATTGAAAGCAGCAAAAAATAGTGGATTAAAATATTTTGATCTGTGGGGGATAGACAACAACCGTTGGCCGGGGGTTACGGCTTTCAAGGAAAGTTTCGGCGGTGATGAGCGCATATATCCAGAAGCTAGAATAATCATCTATAAAAGGTTTAGATATTTTGTATACAGGTTTCTGCATCTTATTCGTCGATTTCTCGCCAAACTATCTTTGTAATAGTATAATTGGCATATGCTCTCAGGGTTCGATTTTTCCTCACTAGTAGATGCTGTGAAGACTGTCTTCTCGATCAGTGTAATCTTCTACAGGGCGTTGGGGGATTTGTTTCTGGAGTTGTGGGACCTATTCAAACTGCTGATTGGATTTGTTGATGGACTTATTAATTAGTAGATGTGGTGGTCTGTCATACCCTCGACGCTTAACCCCGAGTGGCCCCAAGCCCAAGTCATATATGTCGCAAAACGGATAATGTGCGACAGGTATGAATCTCATTGTAACAGTACTTTTTAGCCCCCTACTCTCCAGTATCTCACTGTTTCTGGCGCATAAAACACTGCATTTTTGGCCCAAAATTGACCTATAAGAGCGTTTTTACACTATAATGGCATTCTATCAACAGGGCGTGGAAAACTTCAAAGAATCGAACGGTTATGTAATCGATGATATTTGGTATCCCCGCGTGACAAGCATTATTAGCATAAAGGCGAAACCTGCCCTATATCGCTATTACGCGGATTTGGAGAATTTCGCTCAAGGAGAGGAAATAAAGAAAAAGTCTGCCGACGAGGGCACGAGAGTTCATTCGGCGGTAGAAGCAATTTTGACAGGCAAGGATCCGGCTGTTGATAAAGATATCTCCCCTGCCGTAGAAGCATTCAGAAAGTTT
>DATDWN010000004.1:0-10519 GCA_036517395.1 Minisyncoccota bacterium | reverse complement strand
CCGACGTGCACGAATGGTATAATGACTGGAGAACTGTCTCGGGGATTTGCTCGGTGAAAATACAATACCGGTGAAGATGCCGGTTACCTGCAGTTAGACGAAAAGACCCCAGGAGCTTTACTGCAACTTGATATTGAGGGTGTGTCTGTCATACGTAGCATAGTGGTGAGAGGTTTGATGTTTAGGGTCTCGGCTCTGATCTACTCGACAGTGAAATAGCCATTTTGATTGATACATTTTCTAACCTCGTCGGCAAAAACGACGAGAGACAGTTTCTGGCGGGCAGTTTTAGTGGGGCGCTATCCTCGAGCTTGCGAATATTAATGTCAAGGACTGTCCTTGACATACTTCGTTGGTTCGATCCGTGGCGCCTCCTAGGTGGTTCACACCAAAAAAAATAAATAAGGGGGACCATATTGTGAAAGCAGTATGAGAAAAGTTGGGAATATGCTGGAAAAACCGGAGCGAGCGCCAAAAGCGTAAGCGAAGTCCAGCACCGAGCTATGCTCTGGTGCTGTGGCGGTGTATGGTAGAATACTTAATATTATTAAGTAAAAATTTCTACCTGCGGTTAATCAGCAGGGAATAAAAATTATGGAAGAAGCACCAAAAATTGAATCTGGTATTGATGAGTTAGAGACAGAAATGGAACAACTCGTTAATATTAAAGATGAATTAAATAAAGAAAGAGATGCTCTCGAGCTTCGTGCAACTAGACTAAATCAAAGAATGCAAGAAATAAGAGATTCACTTGAGCGTTTAAGAAGTGCAAACGAATAATTTTAATTCCCTCAGAGACTACAAACCAACGATTGAGTCGAAAGTTAAAAGTCCATAAAGTCCATAAAGGAATTTCCTTTACAGACTTTACGACTTTACAGACTTTCAACTTGATTAATGTATAGTCCGTCCTGCATGGCGACATGCAGTCAAGTAAAATGACTTGATCCTGATTTCGAGCGAAAGCGAGGAAGAATGGATAACAAAGAGCCTAAAGAGTAACGGAGGAGTTTATTAAGGTCAGCTAGGCGCGAATGGAAACCGTGCCGATAGGGCAATGCCATAAGCTGGCTTAACTGTAAGGCGTACATGCCAAACAGATGCGAAAGCAGAACATAGTGAACCGACGGTCCGTGTTAGAGGCGGCCGGAGATTATCGGATAAAAGCTACCCTGGGGATAACAGGCTGGTTGTGCCTAAGCGTCCATAGCGACGGCACAGTTCGGCACCTCGATAAACATAGCCGATGTCGAGGATAAATCAGCTCATAACGGTGGATGCCATGATATAATTCGCGTTATAATTGTGGTTAATACCGTGGGAAGTTGATGACAAAGAAACTTTCAGCAAGAGAAAAAGAAATTATTATAGGCACCATACTTGGTGATGGTCATTTTGCAATGCTTAAAACAAATACTCGGTTAGAAATCGGGCATTCTGAAAAGCAAAAAGATTATGTTTTTTGGAAGCATAGAGAACTTCCAAACATAGTTGGTGCAAAACCGTACCAAGTGTTCATTGATGATGAGCGGTATGGTAAAACATGGGAACGATGGAGTTTTTCTACTCGGATTAGTTCTGAGTTATCAGAATTTCGCAAAATGTTTTATCAAGGAAAGAAGAAAATAATACCGAAGGACATTGGATTACTTCTCACATCACCATTAAGTTTAGCAGTTTGGTTCATGGATGATGGAGGAAGAAGAAACGACAGTTATGGATTGTTTCTGAATACCCTCTCATTTACTAAAGAAGAACATGAATTGCTTATGAAAGTGCTAAAAGATAATTTTTCTCTTGAATCGCGTATGCATTGGATACAGGATGGTTATAGAATCTACATTCCGAGCAAAGAAGCTCAGAAATTTTGTACGATTGTCTATCCACATATGTTGCCTTCAATGTACTACAAATTGTCATTTAACCCCGTAACGACTTCGTATGCTCGACTTGATCGAGCTCGAGATAGAAAATCTTAGGGTTTTTTATAACACGCTGGTGCTCTCATTTGAAAGATGAAAGCAAAGGTATAGTCTGCGCCCATAGTAATATGGGAATTAAGTAAGTGGTCGGCTCAAGATAACCGGGAGGTGAAGAAGCTTCCAACGGTATGGCTGTTCGCCATTTAAAATCTTACGCGAGCTGGGTTCAGACCGTCCCATTACCAAACACAATTACTGAATTGTCAAGTTGGTAAAGGAACAATCTGAATCCTCAGAGGAAATAAAAACTGTTATAAAATTGAGATCAACCAATAATTCACGGCGGCTCCGACGTCACAGTCGGAGAGAAGTGTGGCTAAATCGGAGAAATCCAAAATCTAAATTGGACAACTCCGAGGACTCTTTGATGGGTCCGTAGAGACTACAGCCATACCGTCGAAAGACGAATGAATAGTCCATTCCCCGCAGTAATGCGGGAAAAGAAGCGTGAGACAGGTTGGTCTCCTATCTACTGTAGGCGTTGATTCTTGAGAAGATTTGCCCCTAGTAATTGAATTGCTACTTTCGTGAGTAATCACGATTGAAAATGCTGCTCATAACGGTGAAGCCCCTCCCTTTCATATGATTTTGCCCAAGTGGTAAAGTTGTAGAACGGTCGGTCCCTTTCTATTTAGTCAAGTAATTGATTGAAGAAAGGGAGGGGTAATACCGTGGGAAGTCATATGTGTTAGAAGATGGAAACAAAGATCTGATAAAATCACTCGATGGCAACGAGTCCAGTCCACAATTAATGCTCATTCGCATCCTACGCGAGTCAGCAAGAATTTAATTGCGGAAATAGCCGTGATCTCACGTACCATCAGGGGAGAGTGTACACTACTCCCCTCCATCTTCTAGCACATATTGACCCCGTAACGACTTTGTTCAAAGAAATAAAACAGCGAACAGGACTTAGATATCTCCGGAAGACTTGGCGGCTTAGCCGCCAAGTAGGAATATTTAGGTAAGATGCAGCCTCCCTATGTCGGACATAGGGAGAAGGTATAGTCTACACTCCTAGTAATAGGGGATTAAGTGACGAGAGGACCGGGGTGAACTGACCTCTGGTGTGTCTGCTGTCCTGCCAAGGGCATCGCAGAGTAGCTAAGTCGGGAAATGATAAACTCTGAAAGCATCTAAGAGTGAAGCAAACTTCAAGATTAGGAATCGTTTGAGGCCCGTGAGAGATTATCACGTACATCCGCACACCAACTTTGGCATTGTGTTTTTGTTGCAAGATAAAATTAGTCACCAGATTCAATTTTTGATGATAATTTATATTAAGTAATGAGAATAATAAAAACACGATGCAATGATGCCAAAGTTGGTGTGCGGATATAGGCACTAGGTGTAAGCATAGTAATATGTTCAGCCGAGGTGTACTAATTAGCCGATTTCTATTAGGAAATTTGGAAACCATCGTCCAGCACACTAAAAGATATTAGTGTGCGGATAAACTTTATCCTGTTACATGGAATGAATCCCGTTAGAGCCCACGGTCGCAAGCGACCTGCCTCTAACGGGACAAGTAACCATGAAATTACTTTTACCCGCACACTAATTTTGCCATCGCGCATTAGCGCATGACGAAGTCAATGGCAAATTTAGTGTTCGGGTTTACAATTGAATATAAAAATAAAACCATTGAGTTTTTTGTTTTGGTGCCTTAACGTTGGGGTCATCCCAGTAGTAGAGCATAGCTCACTATGGGACAGGCACCGGTTCTGCCCAGTACCAGAGCGAAGCTCGGTACGGGCCATGCATTCCGACTGTGCCCCGTACCAAGAAAAATTGTTTAGGATTATGTTTTGGTGGTTTAACGCCGAGGTCACACCTGTTCTCATTCCGAACACAGAAGTTAAGCTCGGTAGTGCCGATGATACTCTCACGGGGAAAGTAGGTAGCCGCCAAAACATAGCACTAAACAAAACTAATTTTTCTTTGGTACTGGGGACACGGAAGTTAAGCCCAATAGTGCCGATGACCCCGTACTAGAGCAGAGCTCAGTACAGGGCAGGTACTCTCTGGGTAAAGCGAAGTCCTGTAGTGATGCGAAGCATCTACTACTGGGATAGGTAGGCGCCAGAACAGATGATTCGATTTTTTTCGTACCTAGCTACTAGATACTAGATGCTATATACTATTCCCATGGCATCATGGGCGATAAAAAGAAGGTTTATCTATGGCGGAAGTGTGGTTTTGGCATTGGTTCTTATTTTCACCGGGCTTTTTTGGAAGGTCATTTACCACGCGCCAACTTGTAGTGATGGAGCAAAAAACGGAGATGAACTCGGCGTTGACTGTGGTGGTTCCTGCAAAAACTTATGCACCAGCGACGCTTTAACCCCCGCGATTTTGTGGTCAAAGATTTTTAATATTTCTGGAGATGTTTACAGCGCGGTGGCTTATATCGAAAATCCAAATTTAAATTCAAAAAACAAATCTGCCTATTACCAATTCAAAATCTACGACGAGAACAATAAACTGATTTCCATAAAAGAAGGTTACACTTCAATTCCAAAAGGCAAAAAATTTGCTGTTTTCGAAACCGGACTAATTTTCAAAAACGCTAAACCAAAATCAGCAGACTTTAGTTTTCTTTCCTTTTCTCCATGGGAAAAAGATGTGACCAAAGAGCCTGAGGTGAGGGTAGAGTATGGCACATTAGATTCGGTCGAGACGATGCCTACTATTTTAGGAACGATTTATAATAAATCTTTACAAAATATCCAAAATGTTGAATTGGATGTTTTTGCCCTAGATAACAAAGAAAATGTCGTGGCCGCTTCTCGGACTTTTGTTGACAACCTAAAGAAGAATTCATCACAGGATTTTGTTTTTACTTGGCAAAAACCATTTGACACACAAGTTAGTGTTATAAATATTACCTATTGGATAAATCCATAATGCTTATTTTCAAAAATATTGACTGGGTTCTGTTTGGCTCGGTTATTTTAATAAGTTTGGCTGGTTTGTTTACTATGAACTCGTTCCTGCCTACCGGCCAGGCAGGTGTCGGTGAGAGCCACTTTTTTCAGAGGCAAATCATCTGGCTTCTTATCTCTGTTACGGTTTTTTTTCTTTCTAGTCTTGTTGATTGGAGTTTTTTGAAAAACACTCGTATCATAGTGACACTTTTTGTACTTTCTGTCGGCCTTCTTTCATTTCTGTTTGTCTTGGGTAGCGTTTTCAAGGGAGCTCAAAGCTGGTTTAATTTTGGGGCTTTTTCTTTTCAGCCGGTGGATCCAATCAAACTTGTGATCATCCTGATTTTAGCAAAATATTTTTCTCGGAGGCATATCGAGATTGCCAACGTAAGGCATATTTTGGTTTCTGGATTTTACGTTTTCGTTATTTTTGTTTTGGTTTTTCTCCAGCCGGATTTTGGCTCGGCTATTATTATATTTCTAGTCTGGCTGGGTATGGTCTTGGTTTCCGGAATATCAAAGAAGCATCTTTTGGCGGTGTTTCTGGTCTGCCTTGTTGTTTTCGGAGGTTTATGGTTCGGGGTCTTTAAGACCTATCAGAAAGATCGCATAAAAAACTTTATCCACCCTTTGACAAACATTAGAGGATCGGGTTACAACGCCTATCAGTCAACTATCGCTGTTGGTTCGGGGCAGGTTTTAGGCAAGGGTATAGGTTATGGTACGCAGTCAAAACTTCAATTCTTGCCGGAATATCAAACCGATTTTATATTTGCCGCTTTTGCCGAAGAGTGGGGTTTTATTGGAGTGTGTTTGCTTTTTATTCTGTACGGTGTTGTTTTCTGGAGAATGTTAAAAATTTCTTTCCAAGGAAAGGGCAACTTTGAAGTTTTGTTTGGTGTTGGACTTTGTATCCTTTTTCTAGTTCATGCTACCATCCATATTGGCATGAACATTGGCTTACTCCCTGTCACAGGAAACACCCTGCCATTTATGAGCTATGGGGGGAGTCACTTGCTTTCGGAGTTTATTGGTCTCGGAATTCTCATGGGTATGAGGGGTCGAGACCGAGCGGGGCATAGAGATAGTGCCCAGAACGAAGTCCTAGGAATACAAGCCTAGAGTTTTTGTAATCATCTCCTCGAAAGAAAATTTTCTCTCTACTTTTTCTTTCAGATTTTCTCCAAGTATTTTTCTCTGGTCTTTTATGTTGATTAAATATTCAAGGGCTTGTTTTATCTCTCTAGGATTTGCTTTTGTCACCAGTTTTCCACTAACACCGTTTTCTATAATATCTGGAATACCGCCTACATCACTTGCTATTACAGGCACTCCCGCAAGTCCCGCTTCAAGTATGGAGTAGGGGAGGCCTTCTTTAATTGATGTAAGTGTAAAAACATCAAAGGCCTTAAGATACTGATTTGCATTGTCTAGAAATCCAACAAGAAAAACTTTGTCCTTCAGGTTTTTCTCCGCAGTTAACTTTTCAAGACTTTTTCTTTCTTCACCCTCTCCTATAATAAAAAACACAAAAGGTGTTCTTATTTCAGCCATGGCGTAGATAGCGTATTCCAGACCTTTATTTTTATGGAGTTCAGATATTGTTCCAATCCACAAAACATCTCCGACATCGATTTTACCCATACGAAAAAGTAAATCTTTTCGCGCAACATCTTTTTCTTTGAAATCAATTTTCTTAACCCCGTTTTTTATCAGGATGGTTTTTTTATTTGAAACGAACATCATTTTCAAAGCCTGTTTTATTTCTTTTTCTGAAATGACGATAATCTTGTGACACAATATTGCGGTGACGTTGGAAAATAGCCAAGCCATCCATCTCCAGAGAAAAGATCTGTCTTCGTTCCCGCTCCAGCCGTGAACCGTCATAATAATTTTTTTAATTCCAAGTATTCTACCAGCCACCGCTCCAATGCCGGCCGCTTTTGGGCTATTCAAGTGGATTATTTGCGGTTTTTCTTTCCATAGTATTTGTAGTACAGCTATCCCTAAGCTTACAGCAGAGAAAAAAGAGAAGTCTCTTTTTAGTTTTTTTAGCTCATAGACACGAATACCGGCTTTCTCCAGCTTTTCTTTGAGTGTGTTTCCTTGACCGCAAATTACAAAGGGATCAAAACCTTCTTTTGGTAAAGAGGTAGCAAGATCAAAGATATATTTCTGGGCCCCGCCCCAGTTTCCCTTGGTGATGAAATAACAGATCCTAATTTGCATATTGGACCATTTTAGCATAAAATGGTGGCTATTCCTATGTCTAATCTCATTAAAAAGGAGGCCTTGGTACTCTTTGTCGGGGACATATTTTTCTTTGTTTTTTCACTCTGGTTGTCTCTTTATATTCGTTTTGCCCAGATTCCAACTTCCGAGAGGTTTGTCACTCATTTTACCCCGTTTTCTCTTCTTTTTATTCTCTGGATTTTTGTTTTTTTCATCGCTGGTCTTTACGAAAAACACACCCTGATTCTGAAGAGCAAACTGCCTATAGTTATTTTCAACGCGCAGGTTGTTAACAGCGTATTTGCCATCGTTTTCTTTTACGCTTTTCCCGTTTTTGGCATAACTCCGAAAACCATACTGTTCATATATCTTTTCATTTCCTTTATATGTGTTTTGCTTTGGCGACTTTATGGCAGTTTCTTTTTTGGTAGTGGAGATAGACAGGCAGCATTGCTCGTTGGTTCTGGTGATGAGATGAAGGAACTTTTGCACGAAGTCAATAACAACAACAGATATAATATTTCTTTTATTTCATCAATAGACATCGGCAACATATCCAGCATCGATATACAGGAAGATATCATCACCGCGGTCTACTCAAACGAGATAAAAATAATTGCCATCGATTTTTCTCACGAAAATGTTACTCCTCTTTTGCCGCACCTTTACAACCTGATTTTTTCTAAAGTTCGTTTTATAGATTCCCATAGAATTTACGAAGATATTTTCGACAGGATTCCACTTTCACTGGTCACATATAGCTGGTTTTTGGAAAATATTTCGGCAACCCAAACATTTACATACGATTTTTTAAAAAGATTGATGGATATTATTCTATCCTCCGTTTTAGGTCTTGTTTCTCTAGTTTTTTACCCTTTTGTTTATGTTGCTATTAAACTGGATGATGGTGGAAGTATTTTCATACGACAGGAAAGGGTGGGTAAGGATGGTAAGAATATAATCTTGTACAAATTTAGGTCGATGAGTCGAAACGAAGTTGACTTGAATTCAAATAAAGAAAACCAAGTAACTTTCATCGGTAATATATTGCGCAAAAGTAGAATAGATGAACTACCACAACTCTGGAATGTTTTTCGTGGAGACATTTCTCTCATTGGTCCTCGACCAGAACTACCTAGTGGGGTGGCTATATATGATAAGGAAATTCCGTATTATAATATAAGACATCTTATTAAACCCGGGCTTTCTGGATGGGCACAAATACACCAAGAGAATCATCCACATCATGGTCCAGAAGTCACTCTTACCCGAGAAAAACTAACATACGATATATATTATATAAAGAATCGTTCCTTCTGGTTGGATATAAAGATCGCCTTGAAAACAATAAAGTCTGTGTTGTCTAGACAGGGCATATAGGTTTCTATGATTGCTTGTTTTGTGTGTGTTATAGTATAATTGAGATAATATGGAAGGTCATTCTAAATTAAAATATTTTCTTAGTTTTCTTGTGGCAGTCGGAGTCTTAACTTTACTAGCTTTTGTATATCAGAAATATCAAATAACGCAAGAAAAACCTTATAAAATTTTGACTCCCCAGAGTTATGCAACTGGTACTACCGTGTCTTTGTATAAAAACACACCGCCGGATTTTCCTAAGGAAGTGCTTTTAGAAGACAAAATCCTTGATTACTCAGGAACAGTGACCTCTCCGCAAGGCAAGACACAAATTACTGTGTCATATGTGACTGACAAAAGCATGCAAGATATAGTAGATATGTATACTATCCACCTTCCTGCACTTGGCTGGGCTATCACACAAAAATCGATTTACGAGAAAGTTTCTATTATTAAAGCAACAAAAAACCAACAGAACATTTTAATGTCAATAGCTCCTTTAAAAATGGGCGAGGTGATGGTTACTTTTCAGTATGAGCAATAAACAAAACTAATATGAAACATAAATCATCTAATTTTAAAACATATTTAAAAATATTTATTTTTATTTTTACAATAGTTACCTCATTTTCTTTTTCTGGAAAAGTTTACGCTGGGATTTGTGATTTTAATTCGACTGCGTGGGGTGGAGGAGGTTATACTGGTGGAGAAGACGAAATAGAAGGTGCGATGGACTTTTGCAACGGCAAGACTTCTTCAATTGAATGTGGGGCAGAAGCAGATGTTGGTTGTGTTTGGGATGCTGATGGTGGTGGTGGAGCATCAGAACCAACCTGCTCAATCACATCTTTCACAGCAGATGACACAACACCACCAAACAACACAGGAACAACACTAAGACTTGTTTTAAACAGTTCTTTCCCTTGGTTCATCAGTCTATTACAAGGAGGGACTTCACCTTCTCCATCTTCTGGAACAGGTTCAGATGGTACAGCAACAACAGGAAATTTAACTGCGGACCATGTTTATCGTCTAACTTGTGGTAGTGCTACGAGGGATTTACCTGTAACACCGACAACCCCCGTCACTCACACACTAACTATCAACAAATCAGGTAGTGGTGATGGAACAACAACAGGGGCTGGAACATACGATGAAGGTGATGTAGTTAATATGGGAGAAACTCCAATAACAGGTTCCTACTTTGTAGGATGGGAAGGTAATCCAGATTGTAATGATGGTTCAGTTACAATGAATAGTGACAAAACTTGTGTTGCAAGATTTGATCTAATAGGAGGAGGTAACAACCCCCCTAATCCTCCAACAATAAGTGGTCCAACAACAGGCAATCCAAGTACTAATTACAGTTACTCTTTTGTTTCTACTGACCCACAAAATGACAAAGTTCGTTATGGTGTAGATTGGGATGATAATGGGACAGTTGATAATTGGTTGCCATTAGGAATCACATATGTAAACTCTGGGACTTCACAGAGTGCAAGTCATAGTTGGTCAACTATAGGCACAAAAACATTTCAGGCTCTTGCAAAAGATGACCAGGGATACAGTTCAAACTGGCAGGGTTATACAGTAACGATTTCAAATGTTTCTACCTGTCAGGACTCAAGCGCTAACAATTTTGGACAATCACTACCCTGTACATATGATGGTGGTGTTTGTGGTACACGAAACACAACTTACCCAATAGGTACAACAGGGTATCCTAGTGGAAGTACATACTGTGCAGTAGGAACACCGACACCACCATCACCTAGCTTCCCACCACCAGGTGGAAGTGCTAGTTGGCATTGTACTGGTGTAGGTGGAAGCAGTGGTCAATGTACAGCAAGTGTAGAGATTCAAACCTCTAATGTTGACGACGCTCAGTACATCCCTCCAGAAAGTGTGCCTTCTCCTATGACAAGCGGAGCTCAAGTTCCAATATCAATCACCATGAAAAATACTGGCACTACTGTCTGGACATCCAGTGCTGGGTACAAACTGGGCTCAAGAATTCCT
>DATDWN010000003.1:0-25758 GCA_036517395.1 Minisyncoccota bacterium | reverse complement strand
TTGTCGGTCATCTTCTTCGGTAGATTTTCTCGCGTAAAGTATGTATTTCATATTCTTGTTGGATTAAGAATTAAAAAATTTTCTTCCCCCAAAATTAAAATATGGTTCGAGCCGATGTTTTTCTCCGGGTTCTTTTGCGGTTTTGAGCGGTGCGGCTCCGCCGCCTTTCCGAATTTTCGCGGGGGGAATTCCTCGTCCGCGACCATGGTCGGGACGAAATGCGTTCGGACTAATTCAAGAATACTGCACCAGAAAGGAAAAGTCAATGCCTAGCCCCGCCGCAGGCGGGGCTCGGCTAGCAAATCGTACGGAGTTTTCGGGGCAAAAAGAAATTCCCGATTCCGTTAGAAGCAGAAAAGAAAAATTTTAATCATTAACACAACAAAACTATGAAATACATAATTTACGCAAGGAAATCTACCGAAGAAGATGACAGACAAGTATTAAGTATTGAAGCTCAACTTGTTGAGCTCAAAGAATTTGCCGCCAAAGAAAAACTTGAAATTGTCGCTTCCTTTCAGGAAGCCAAAACCGCAAAAGAACCCGGGCGAATGAAATTCGCAGAAATGTTGTCATTGATTGAGAGAGGAAAAGCAGATGGGATTATTTCGTGGCACCCTGACAGATTGGCGAGAAATAGCGTTGATGGTGGTAAAATTATTCATTTCGTGGATCGCGGCTTGATTCGTGCCCTCAAATTTCCCACCTTTTGGTTTGAAGCGACGCCGCAAGGATTGTTCATGCTGAACATTGCGTTCGGTCAGAGTAAATATTTTGTAGATAATTTGCGAGAGAATGTAAAAAGAGGGTTAAGGCAAAAAATACGAAATGGAGTATGGCCAAGTTGGGCTCCGGTGGGATATACAAACAACCCCAAAACTAGAGGCATAGATATTGATTCCGACAAAGCTCCTAAAGTGAAAAAGATATTTGAAATGTATGCCACCGGAGAATATCCGCTTCACTCTCTCGCAAATTGGTGCGAGAAAAAGAACCTGCTCACCAATGCTGGAAACAAAATATCATTGAGCAATGTTCAGCATATTCTACAAAATCCTTTTTACATCGGACTGATGAGGTACAAAGGAGAAATTTTTGAGGGAGCACACGAGCCGTTAATCTCAAAGAAACTTTTTGATAAATGTCAGGAAGTTATGGCGAAGCGCGGCAAAGTGAGACCAGACAGAAAACATGACTTCGCTTTTCTTGGCCTCATGAAATGTGCCTCGTGTGGTTGTTCGATTACCGCCCAATATGCTAAAGGAAATGGTGGTATTTATACTTACTACCGATGTACGAAAAAACGAGGCGTATGCCAAGAAAAGTATCTTGACGAAAGACAGCTCGTTGAACAAATTAAAAACTTCCTTCAAAAAGTTTCTCTGTCGAGCCAAGACACCGAGAAAGTTTTGGCGGCGTTAGATACAGAAGAAACTCAAGCGAAAGAACAAGCCCAAAGTGAGGCGGTGAATCTCAAAGAGCAATTATCACAAGTTGAAATGAAATTACAAAAATTGCTAGATGTGTATCTCGATGACGCGCTTACACAAAAAGAATACGCCGCCAAAAAGGACATTCTCATTTCCCAAAAAGTCGCACTAAACGAAAAAATCACCGATTTTGAGACAAAAGGGGTGTCTTGGCTCGAACCGGCTCGTGAGTTCGTAAAATCCTTGAATCAAGCCGCTAATTTAATCCAAACAGAAAATCTTTCCGAAATGACAACATTTCTTAAAAACATCGGCTCGAACCATATTTTACGGAATCGGGAATTTCTTTTTGCCCCGAAAACTCCGTACGATTTGGTCGCCGAGCGAAGCGAGGCGACATCTGAATCTTTGACATTTCCAACGTGGTGCGCCCGGTTGGGATCGAACCAACTGCCTTGTCCTTAAAAGGGACCTGCTCTACCAAGTGAGCTACGGGCGCAATAGCAAAACGCACAGATAAAAATATAACAATATAAATCTAAAAAAGCAATAATTAACTGCTTAAAATCCACTTTTCGATCATGATGTCCAAATCCCCAAGGCCCTGACGAACTTTGTGTGTCATTTTTACCAGGTCAGACGACATAGCCGACAGTTCATCTGACTTATAATTTCTTCCGCCAGAGAGTGCTTTACTGTATGAATATGGAGCAAGACCGGATTCTTTTTGACTTCCTACTTTTCCCGCAATAATCATATTTTTGACAGCCCAGAAAAATACGCCGTGAATTTCCTCGGATGCAATTCCCTGCCTTATCAAATCGACATACGAAATCCAGAGATTTTTCTTGTCTTTACTCATTAGTTTGTCAGTAATAGAGAAAATAATTGGCGACTCCTTTTTCTTTTCAGCTTGTTCGAAAACTTGGGTCTTATAGGAAAACTTTTCTATTTTTTTAGAACTGGCCACATCGAGCTTACCGTCCAAAAGCAGAAACCAATGCTCGGCTTTTTGCATCGTATCCAACCTATCTAAAATATACTCTTTAACGATCTTATCTCCAAAAAGAAAATCCAAAACAACGATGTATTTCTGCTCAAAAAGTCCTTGCGATGAAATAAGCTCTTCAAACTGGGCCTCACTCCAATTTTCTGTAGTTATCTTGAAAACTTCAGAGTTCGCTCTTTTGGCTGAAAGGGTCTGCAATATTTCATGCATTTTCTCTCGACTTTTATGTGTATCTGTTCCGTGTAATAAATAAATCATGATATTTTATTCTGTTCAGCCCAGTTGTCACCGACTGAAACATCTGTTTGGCATATTATTCCGGAGGTTTTTTTCGAATCAATTACACTTTCCATTATTTTTTTAATCTCTGGAGAAACTGCGTCAATAATATTTTCTTTCATTTCGTATACAAGCTCATCGTGAACTTGCAAAAGAAGCCTGACATCTTTTTTCAAACCCTTTTTTTCTAAAAATTCATCCACTTCTATCATGGCTAGTTTGACGATATCTGCTTCTGTGCCCTGTATCGGAGCATTGACGGCCATCCTCTCGGCTGCCGCTTTCATGAAAGGTAGTTTAGAATGAATATCAGGAAAATATCTGCGTCGGCCGAAAAATGTTTCGGTGTATCCTTTTTGCTCCGTTTCTCTTTTGATTTTTTCTAAGTATTCGGCAAGTCCGAAAAACTTTCTGAAATATTCATCCAGAAATTTCTGCGCATCTTCTCTATTACTTCCAATATTTTTCTGCAAAGCGGTGACTCCCATACCATACATAACACCAAAATTTATTGTCTTGGCTCTTACCCTCATTTCTTTTGTTACCTCACTTGCCCCAACCCCAAAAACCTCCATGGCCACAGCAGTATGAACATCTTCCCTATTTTTGAAAATCTCTATCAATTTTTCGTCCACCGAAAGAAACGCGGCAATACGAAGCTCTATTTGAGAATAATCAAACGAAACAAGCTTCCAGCCTTTTTCGGCAATAAAAGACTTTCGGATCTCTCGGCCCAAAAGAGTTTTGTTCGGAATATTTTGCAGGTTCGGATTCATGCTCGCCATTCGCCCCGTTGCCGAACCGGCTTGTAAAAAATCAGAGTGCAGACGGTTGTTCTCGTCCACCTGCCCTGGTATCGTGTCTATGTATGTGCCGAGAAGCTTTGACAGTTCGCGATATTCCAAAACCAAACCAGCCACCGGATGTTCATCTTTCAGTTTCTCCAGCTCCGACTCTTTTGTAGAAAATCCACCACTGGCTGTTTTCTTTTGGTTTTTGGCTTTCAATCCCATTTTAACGAAAAGCATTTCTCCCAACTGCTTCGGCGAGCTTATGTTAAATTCCTCGCCGACAATTTTCCATATCTTTTTTTCCAAGCTATCTAGCTCCACGTGATATTTTTTGCCTAATTCCTGAAGTCGCGTCACATCTACTTTTATTCCTACTGCCTTCATCGCCGCTGTTATGGGAATAAGCGGCATTTCTATTTTATCCACAACAAAAGACAGGTTTTGGTCTTTTATGGTTTTTTCTAAAATCTTTCTAGCCTCGCTCAAAGTATTCGTTCGAGTATAGGACAAAATATCATCAAGCGTCGGATTGGTTTTATTTGAGTCAATAACCCAGAGCAAAAGACCAATCTCTGTCGTAGCTTGCGCCTTGCCGTCGGAGCCTTCGGCAGATACGAACGGAGTATCTAAAGACAAGCTTTGCGCAAGTTTGGTCCCTAAAGCCCGAAACTCAAACTGGACAAAAAGGCTCTCCACTTTCTTCATATCTATATCTTCACGCCAAACTTTCTCGGGCAGAGAGAAATGTATAGGCGCGTCACGGCGAATAGTGGCTAGCATTTTAGAAAACAGCGCCTCTTCTTCGTTATTTTCCAACAATTCAACAATCCT
The DNA here is from genome assembly GCA_036517395.1 of Minisyncoccota bacterium. Classification (GTDB taxonomy): domain Bacteria; phylum Patescibacteriota; class Minisyncoccia; order Phycocordibacterales; family DATDWN01; genus C7867-006. The sequence goes on along the minus strand of DATDWN010000003.1, from coordinate 21,418 downwards.
TGGTTTTATTTTTTTTCGAATTTGAGATTTCGGATTTCGGATTTCTTTATATATATCCTCAATCGAACCAAACTTTATTATGAGCTCCTGCGCCGTTTTCTCCCCTATGCCTTTTATGCCCACTATGTTATCCGACGGATCGCCTCGAAGGCCCTTGTAGTCTGTTAAAAATTTTGGATCAAACCCAAACCTTTCCTTGACCGCCATTTCATTATAAATAATCGTATCCTTTATTCCTTTTTTCAGCGTATACACCCGCACTTTGTCCCCATCTATAAGCTGCATAGTGTCCATATCCCCCGAGGCGATAATAATGTCCACATCTTTATTTTTTTTCAGGCTCTCGACAATAGTTCCCAGCATATCGTCCGCTTCAAATCCAACAGACGAGTAGAGCGGAATGTTAAGAGCCTTGAACACATCACGAGACCTGTCTAGCTGCTGGACGAGATTGTCATCTATTTTTTTGCGATGAGCTTTGTAATCCCCATAGGCTTCGTGACGCAAAGTCGGCTCCGGCAAATCGTCACAGGCCACGATATAGTCCGGCTTCAAATCCTTTATGAGCTTAATGAGAAAAGTGCAAAGTCCGTATAAGGCCCCCGTCGGTTCACCCTTGCTCGATTCAAACTCCGGCAGAGCGTGATAAGCACGATGAAGTATGGCGTGGACATCGAGGAGGACTAGAGTTTTTTTTGAAGATTTGGTCATAAGATAAAATTTTCAATTTTCAGTTCTCAATTTTCATTGAATTTCCAATGAATTAATTTTCAAAATTGAAACATTGATCATTGATTGTAAATTGTAAAATTGATAATTGAAAATTATTGATATTATATCATTACCCAAAAATCTCAATTTCTCGGCTATTTTCCGAAACATGTGTGAAGTGAATGTGAATATGCTCCGGCATTATATCGGCCACACGCTCCGGCCACTCTATAAAAATGAGATTTTTCGGGTCGGAAATAATATCATTCCAACCTAGATATAGTAGCTCGCTTGATTTTTCTATCCTATAAGCGTCAATATGGATCAAATGTGTAAATTTCCCCAAGGTTTGAGCTTTGGAATCCTCTTTAAGGTCAGATCTTTGGAATCCAGAATCTAGCTCATACACTTTCATAATAACAAAAGTCGGGCTGACAACAGTATCACTGACACCGAGGGCTTTAGAAATACCTTGGATGAAAGAAGTTTTCCCAGCGCCTAGATCGCCATACAAACCCACAACAGTAGCCCCTGTATTATTCGGCTTAATACTAGAAATAAAATCCTGTGCGATCTTTTGTGTTTCTTCTAAGCTGTTGGATGAGTATTTCATTTTTTGAATATTAACATAATTTCTATACGAAAAAACCCTGTATCAGAGCGAAGCTCGATACAGGGCATAAGCCGCTTACTGGTGACTTCAACCGCGATAGCCGTTGGGCTACCGCGGGATAACGAGCTCGCTAGCGCGGGGGTTGGACGTAGTCCACCGTCCACTCCTGATTCGCGCTCGACTGTGAGATGGGGTAGAAGGTTCGAGTGACCTGCCCCATGTACACCCTCTCGCCCTTGGCGTTCAGCTCGAAGGCCTTGAAGGTCAAGACCTTGTTAGAGTTCACGGTCCAGCCGAGCTCGACGTTGTAGCTGTCACCAGCTCCCAACGTCGCGAGATACCTGCCAGTCTCGAACAGGTCGCCGGCAGTGCGCGTGTTGTTTGTGACTACCACGACCTGTGGGCCACCAAACACGTACATCCTCCCGCCGCCGCGAACCGGAACCGCGCAGGCGCTCGTCAGGGTGACGAGCACGAGCAACAGCCCCAGCTTTTTCAGTGTGCGCATCATGTGCGTCACCTCCTGTATATATCTTACACCACTTCATCGCTTTTGTCAACTTTGAAAATTAGTCCATTGAAAATTGAATGAAAATTGAAAATTGAAAATTGAAAATTATTTATTGTGTTACAATAAATGTATGCCCCAGTACCAGAGCAAAGCTCGGTACAGGGCTATCCCGTAGTGAAAATAGCAAGTGCATAAAAGTGAAAAAGTCGACATTAATAAAAAATAATCTTGAAATAACATTCTGCTCTTAGAGTAATGCTATTTTCTACTACTGGGATGCCCATCTTCGACGAAGACAAGCAAAACAAGCGCATCGACGACCTTCGCAAGCACGAGGAGGAGGACTTGGCCCAAACTCTCTCCGGTAAATACGGCATCCCCTACTTGGACCTCGCCGCCACCCCCATAAACATTGACTCTCTCCGAGTCATATCCGAAATAGAAACGCGAGAGGCTCAAATGGCCGTCTTCAACGAGGTAAATAAAGTTTTATCAATTGGTGTTCTATCGCCCGAAAATCCCAAAACGCAAGAAGCGCTGAAAAAGCTCGTGGAGAAAAGCTACACCACTGAACTTTTTCTAGTCTCTCACGCCAGTCTGAACAAAGTCTGGGACAGATACAAAGATCTGTCTTATTCGTTTGAAACAAAATCAGGCGCACTTGATATTTCCAATGAACAAATAACCGAATTCCTAGGACAAGTGGAAACCATACCAGATGTTCAGAAACTTATTGGCGAAGTTTTGAAAATGAAAAAAAGCTATCGCATTTCGCGAATAATGGAAATTATACTGGCTGGAGCCATGGCCACGGGCGCCTCGGACATCCACCTCGAGCCAGAAGCCGACTATGTGCGCTTGCGATATCGCCTAGATGGAATGCTCACGGACATACTGGAGTTTGATTTGGAAACATTCAAGCTCCTGCTTTCCCGCGTAAAACTTGTTTCAAATTTGAAACTAAACCTTTCTGGCGCTCAAGACGGACGATTCAGTATAAAAGTGGGCACGGATGAGATAGAAATCAGAACATCGCTTCTTCCGGGAGCCTATAGCGAGTCTGTGGTTATGCGAGTACTCAATCCAAAATCAATTTCTGTGCCACTTGAAAATCTAGGCATTCATCCCAGACTTTTAAAAATCATCCTTCACGAAATGAGCAAGCCGAGCGGGATGCTTTTGAATACAGGTCCTACTGGTTCTGGTAAAACAACAGCCCTGTATGCATTTCTCAAAAAAATCCATACTCCAGATATAAAAATAATCACCATAGAAAACCCTATAGAATACCACCTCCCCGGAGTAGTTCAGACCCAGACGGATGAAAAAAAGAATTATGGCTTCGCCGAAGGATTGCGAAGCGCACTAAGACAAGACCCAGACATCATAATGGTTGGTGAAATCCGCGACCAAGAAACAGCGGAGATAGCTATAAACTCGGCTCTAACAGGACATCTTGTTTTTTCAACACTTCACACCAACACGGCTGCCGGAACATTTCCACGACTAATCGATCTCGGTGTAAATCCTAAAATAATATCCTCAGCTTTAAATCTAGCAATGGCGCAAAGACTAGTTCGAGTATTGTGTCCAGAATGTAAAAAACAAGTCGTCCTCGAAGGAGAAGACAAGATGATATTGAACAGACTTCTCGGCACAATAAGCGACAAAACCTATTTGGAGGGAGTTGATACAGCGCATATTTGGCAGGCGGTGGGCTGTCCAAAATGTAACAATGTAGGTTACAAAAGCAGAATTGGCATATATGAAGCTATAAAAATGGATGAGGCCATCGAGAATATTATTGTAAGCAATCCAAGCGAAAGGGAAATAGAAAAAGCCGCTCTTCCACAAAATATATTGAGCCTAAAACAGGACGGGGTATTGAAAGTTTTACAAGGAGTAACGACGATGGAAGAACTGCGCAGAGTCGTTGATCTTGAAACCGCATAACCCGAGACTAGACACTGGGTAACGAACGAGCTTTAATCTACAATCCACTTGCGGAAAAAAGTTTGATACTTATACTAAATATAGGAGAAAGAAAAATGCTCCAAAGCATAAATCTCTAAGCAACACTTTTGATAATCAAACCAAAAGCTAAGTATTTCACAAAGGATAGTTCCAGAGTATTGCACAAGGCAATACCCAGAACGTCCTCGTAGAAAGACTCTTAAACCTTCGCTTAGTTGCTTAGAGATTTATATTTTGGAGCAGAAATTTCGTCCCGAATCGCTCTCTTTTTTCAATGCTGTACTTAAAACAGAAGTCTAGCATGTAAAGCTTTCGTTGTCAATCGGTTGTATTTGAGCTACGGATAGTATAATGATTGAATGATAAGGAAAAAAACTCTGAAAAAAGAGGATGGTGGGACAGAAAATACGGACAACAAAGACTCGACTTTTCTCGACACCACTCTACGGCCATCCAAATGGGAGGACTACATAGGCCAGACGAACATAAAAAACAACCTCCGCATACTGCTGACCGCCGCCAAAGAACGCAACCATCCACCGGAGCATATTCTGTTTTATGGACCTCCCGGACTCGGCAAAACCACTCTAGCTCATCTCGTCTCAAAAGACATAAACGCCCAGATGAAAGTGACATCCGGTCCTGCTATAGAGAAAATCGGCGACTTGGCCTCGATTCTGACCAACCTCTCGTCAGGTGACATACTTTTCATAGATGAAATCCATCGTCTGAATAAAACCATAGAAGAAGTGCTCTATCCTGCTATGGAGTCCGGCTCACTTGATATTATTATTGGCAAAGGACCGTCGGCTCGGACGATACAGCTGGAACTTCCGCCATTTACTTTGATTGGCGCCACCACCCGCATCGCCATGATATCCTCACCCCTGCGCTCGAGGTTTTCCGGAGGCATTTTCAAACTCGAATTCTATACAAACGACGAAATTCATAAAATAATAAAAAGATCGGCCAAAATCCTAGGTATTGATTTAGAGGAGTCGGCTGGAAAAGAAATCGCTAAAAGATCTCGCTACACACCGCGAACAGCAAACTATTTTTTGAAAAGATGTCGTGATTTCGCTCAGGTAAATAAGACAAACCTATCCCAGAAATCAGTCGATGAAGCCTTGAAAATGCTTGGAATTGACCACGTCGGACTTTCGCCATCGGACAGAGACATATTGCACACCATAATAAACAAATTCGCGGGAGGTCCTGTTGGGCTAAATACTCTCTCAGCCGCTATGTCAGAAGAGCAGGCAACGATAGAAGAGTTCAACGAGCCGTATTTGATACAACTTGGATTTTTAGATAGAACCCCACGCGGCAGAACGGTGACGGCTAGTGGTTATGAGCATTTGGGACTGAGTCCGAAGAGTTTTCTGTAAGAATTGTCATGAATCCGCACACTAAATCTGCCATTGTTTTTTGTCCTGATTCAGTTCTAGAATCTATAACAATATACTGTGATAAATTAGAAAATATTTATTTTTTATTACTTAAAAACAGGACGATGGCAGAATTAGTGTTCGGATAAATCAAAAAAGCCGCTGGTGTCTTTCGTGATCTAACCGAAGTTAGATAGAAAGTCCTTGCGAACTTTGTGTAGGGGAGGCGTCTTGCGACGCCTCCCGGATGGAGAACTGATGCCGTTGCGAGGACCGCGCTACTTGCGGATGGTCGCCACCATCGCCTTGTGCTTGTGCCAGCAACCGAAATCCTTGTGACCCTTCGTCATCGCCATCCTCCTCATCGTCTGCCAGTGAACTGCGGCCTGAGAACCAACGGTCCCCCACCTGCCGTAATTTAATACTAAACTAATGTGACATTTCCTGTCAAGGAGTTATCCACAGGGTAGTAGAGCAGAGCTCACTACCCTGCAAGCACTCAAATTCTTGCTTCTTTATTCATTATTCATTATTCTGTATCCATGAGCGGGCACAACAAATGGTCAAAAATAAAAAGGCAGAAAGGAGAAACTGATGCGCAGAAATCTAAAATCTACGGCAAGATGGTACGTCTCATAACCGTTGAGGCCAAAAAGTCTGGAGGAAATATAAACTCCCCAGGATTGAAATCGGCTATAGAAAAAGCACGTTCTGTTAATGTTCCAAAAGACAATATAGAAAGAGCAGTCAAAAAGTTTTCCGAAGGTGGCACAGCTATGGAATCAATAACCTATGAAGCTTATGGACCGGGTGGATGTGCGATGGTCATTGATGTCCTAACTGACAACCACAACAAAGCTTCACAAGAAATAAAAGCGATCCTAGGAAGACACAACCACACCTTGGCTGGTATCGGTTCCGCCACTTGGGCATTTATGCACACACCGGGAGCGGATTGGGTAGCACAAACAACCATCCCCTTAGGAGATGAAGATGGAGAGAAGTTGGGAGAATTAGTAGATGAACTAGAAGAAAACGACGAGGTACAGGAGGTGTATACAAATGCGGAATAAGTAAAAAGTGTGAAAGAAGAAAGTTTAAAGTATTAATTCTGAATCTACTTTCACACTTTTTACTTTTAACTTTCACACTAAACTCTATGAAGATAATTTCCATCGATCCAGGCTATGAAAGACTTGGAATCGCTATTTTAGAAAAGGAATCTAAAAATAAAGAGATTTTGGTTTTTTCCGAGTGTTTTAAAACATCTAGCAAACTTTCTCACCATGAGAGATTGTCACTTATTGGGAATAGAATTAAAGAGATTATAAAAAAATACAAGCCAGAGCAACTGGCCACGGAAAAACTTTTTTTCAGCGGAAACCAGAAAACGGCTATGCTCGTGGCCGAGGCGCGGGGAGTAATTCTTTACACAGGAAGCTCACTTGGTCTAGAAGTTTTCGAATACACACCAAACCAAGTCAAAATCGCTATAACCGGATATGGCCGAAGCGAAAAAAGACAAATAATAGATATGGTACAAAAGCTTATCCAGATAGGGCCCAAAGCCCTATCTGGAAAGTCTGATGATGAATTTGATGCGATTGCTATTGGATTAACTCACTTTGCCATTAATCGAGTTTGACAAAAACGCTAATAAATATAATATCTAAAAAAGAAAGGCGGCCTTTATGACACTAAACTCCCTGGCAGTCCAAAAACTCCTAGAGAGACCCGACGTGCAATCCGAAATCCTGTTCCATGATGCCGGATTCGCCGCAGCCGCGGGGAATAAGGATGGAGCGATCCATCTTCTGGAAGAGGCGATCCGCCTCTACCCCGAGAACCAGAACGCCGTGAACATGCTCGAGCGATTGCGAAGCTCGGACCCGAAGTAGTGCGCCCCCCACGACCCGAAAGGTCGTGGGGTTCAGCATTTAAGAAAATGTAGATAATTAGATAACTTGTCAGAACGCTCAAATCTGAGACAAGGTCGCGTATAAAATATGAAATAATAATCGGAGGTGAGAAGTTGTGTTACAACTTCGCAAGACTCTGAGCATCTGTAATCAGATGTGAAGAGTGTACTGCTCCTGTAAGGAGGACATGCAGTACATTGACGATTTGTTTTTATATTTTAGACGATGAGTGAGAAGTCATGTTATGACTTCGTAAAACCTTTTCAGAGTTTTTGTAATCAAAAGATCGAAAAGGTGTACTGATCCTGTAAGGATTGGCCAGATTTGGGCGTTATGACCTCATCATCTTTAAAAATACATCCTGCGGAATGTTCACCTTCCCTCTCGCTTTCATTTTCTTCTTTCCCTTCTTCTGCTTTTCGCGGAGTTTCATTTTGCGGGTTATATCTCCCCCATACATATGCTGGGTAACATCTTTGCTATAGGCTGACACGGTGCGACTGGAAATTATTCTACCCAAAGCTTTGGCTTGAACTTTCATAACAAACATTTGTCGAGGTAGAAGCAAGTGGAGTTTCTCGACCGAACTTTTGGCCTCCTGCTCCACGATGCGCCTCGAAACAACACGAGAAAAAGCAGGCAGGACTTCATCGGCAACTAGAATATCCATACGCACAACATTGGCCTCTCGCATCCCCTCTATCTCGTATGATATGGAAGCATAACCACTGGAGACGCTTTTTAATTTATCAAAAAAATTTCGCATGAGCTCACGAAGTGGCATTTTGAGAAAAAGCCGAGTCCTATCTTCACCAACTCGTGGTGAGCTTGTCGAACCAAATCCTTCCGAATCCCCTAGCTCAGCCTCGTGCTCGTACAAAAGCGGCATGATGGGCCCGAGATAGGCCACGGGAGTGATTATGGTCACGTTAACCCATGGTTCACGAACATCAGAAAGAAGCCCCTCATCTGGAAAATGCGAGGGCGAATATATCGTTTCCCATTTTCCTGTCTTCGGGCCATTTTTGTACTTAACTTCGTAGGTTATAGTCGGCATTGTTACAACAAGCTCGAGGTTGAATTCGCGATGAAGTCGCTCTGTGATTATTTCGAGGTGAAGCATACCCAAGAAACCACAACGAAATCCTCTACCTAGAACGCCCGACGATTCCTCTTCAAACGTAAAAGACGAATCAGACAGTTTGAGTTTGCCTAAAGCTTGTTTCAAAGTGATAAAGTCATCCTGACTTTCAGGATAAACTGAAGCCCAGACAACGGGTCGCGGCGACATGTAACCAGACAAGGGCTCTTGTTTATCATCCACACTTGCCACGGTATCTCCGACGGAAGCAATTCCAGGTTCTTTTATACCTGTGATAATATAGCCAATCTCTCCCACCCCTAGAGAATCCACGGGTACTTCCTCGGGCGAAAATATACCGACTTCTATAGCCGTAAATGTTTCTTTGGCAATCTTGAAAATGAGCTTGTCATTGCGTTTTACCGAGCCTTCTACAACTCTAACGAAAACAATAACTCCACGATGTGTTGAGTACTTGAAATCAAAAATAAGTGAGCGAAAATTATCACTTGCACCACTTGGCGGCTTAGCCGCCAAGTGTGGTGCTGGCACTCGATCGATGATTGTATTTAAAAGTCTCTCAACCCCTTCCCCGGTTTTTCCTGATGTTTCCAAAATATCTTCCTCACTACAATCAAGAAGTTTCATCATCTCCGCTTTTACTTCAGAGATTCTGGCCATAGGTGAATCAACCTTAGACAAAACTGGAATAATGCAAAGTCCTATTTCTCGAGCCATGCCAAGAGTGGTTAGAGTCTGGGCTTGCACGCCCTGAGTAGAGTCAACCAAAAGAATAGCCCCTTCGATAGCTTTTAGGGCCCGGGAAACTTCATATGAAAAATCGATGTGTCCCGGTGTGTCAATCAGATTTAGGATGTATTCTGAATTTGAATTTTCAGTTTTCAATTTTGCAATTTTCGGGTTTGAAAATTGGTCATTGATTGGAAATTGAGAATTGGAAATTGGAAATTTAGGATGGTAAACCATCCTAACGGGTTGCATTTTTATTGTGATTCCCCTTTCGCGTTCAAGCTCCATCGAATCCAAAACTTGCTCTTGCATTTTGCGTTTTTCTATTGTGCCTGTTATTTCAAGCATTCTGTCGGCTAAAGTCGACTTACCATGGTCAATATGGGCTATTATTCCAAAATTTCTTATATTTTGCATGAGATACAGTTAAACACAAAAAGGACAATTATTGTAGCTCTGGGTCTGGGACAATTACCTCCGCTCGCCAGATTTTCTTATGAAGCGTGCTCCAAACTTCAGCCAGTTCTTTGCTATGAAGCAGATAGAGGATCATAATGCCAGAAATTATGCCGATTACCCCCGAGAGAAATCCTTGCAGAAATATACCGAGCAAGGTATTTATATTAAACAGCGTGTCAAAAATAGAAAGGCATCTGTACGTAACAAACCCCATAATAGTAGAAGCACCAAAAACTTCGAAGAGTGTTCGGAGTGCGGCGCTGGAAAAGGTCGGAAAGTGCTTATTGAAGCCAATCCAGTGGATAATGAGGTTGACCATAACTCCGATAGAGAAGCCTAGAGGAAGCATAAGAACCGCTGTTCCGGGGATATCGGAGACTTTCAATATCGACTCCATAAAGTTTTTGAAAAATAAATTGTTTTGGAAAAGCTGGATGAGGTAAAAACTTCCGCCGACAATAAGCAGAGCGGACAAAACATTCATAACTAAAGGTGTTTTGGTTTTACCTTGGGAATAGTATGAACGAACGAACAAGGCCACCAAGTTTTGAGCTAGAAGTGAAATAGTAAATAAAGCCAGAGCAGCAGCCACTAGTCTGGTGTCATCCCAGTTGAACCGACCCGCTCCTAAAATAGTACGCACAATCTGGGCACGCAAAACTATAAACAGAACCGAGACGGGTACGGACCAAAATATAATATGCCGGGTAGAGTTGACCATGTATTTCAAAAACTCTGATTTATTACCACTGGAGAAAAGCCGAGTGAGAGTCGGAAAGGCGGCAAGCGAATATGAAACACCTATGATGCTAAAAGGCACTGACTGCAAGTTAAAGGAAAAATTAAAAACAGAAATAGAACCCGAGATGAAAAAAGAGGCAAAAGAAATGAGGAAGAGTTCGGCAAGTTCATTTGAAGATACGGTGATAGTTCTTGGTAGAGATGTGAAAACAATCTTTTTTATAAAACTCCACCTGACAGGAAAACGAAATTTTGGAAACATTTTTAGTTTGAGAATAAAAGGAATTTGTATGGCAAAGTGTAAAAATGCTCCCAGAGCAACACCAAAACCCAAACCGACGAGGCCAAAAACTGGGTATAGAAAAATGATTCCGAATATAATGCCAATGTTGTAGACGACAGGCGAAATCGCGTAGATGAAAAATCTTCTGTGGATTTGGGTAATGCTGGCCAGAAGATTAGAGAAGCCAAGAAAAACGGGAGAGAGAAGAAGAATTCTAGTTAGAAGAATAAGATCAGGCCAAGAAGCGGAAGACTTGAATACAGGAAAAAGCAAAGCCATGAAAAAAGGCGCTGTCAGAAAAGCTAGAATACCAGCAACAATCACAAAACAGAAAAAGAAAGAAAATGCCGTATCGATAAACTCCTTGGCTGCCTCTTCCCCTTTTTCAAATCTTTCTATCAAAAAAGGAACGAGAACAGATATGGAAACGATGGAGGCAACGGTGACAAAAAGAATATCCGGAATCCTAAAAGCCGAGTAGTACAAGTCTAGAGTATTCCCTGCCCCAAAAGCGCTTGCTAAAATTCTGTCTCGGAAAAGAGCCAAAACCTGAGAGCAGATAGCAAAAAAGCCCAAAAGATATGCTGCCTGATGAAGACCGCCTATCTCTCTTTCCAGTATATCGAGAAATCTTTTAACCATAATACCAGTATATAGTAACTAGTATTTAATGGCTAATTTATTGAACCTTTTCTTTTACTGGTAGAGTTTTGGATGCTTCCGGTTTGACAGTTTCCGTACTCGGAAATGGAGGCTTTCCATTTTTTAGATTTGTCAGAATATTTGTGACTTCCGTGCTGTCTGGGTTAGATACCCTTAGTTTTTCAAATTGAGTGATTGCATCCAGATGCATTCCTTTAGCCTCATAAGAAAGTCCTAGAAAATATTGGGCATTGGCATAATCCAGAGTAATGGATATTGCCTTCTCTAGAGCAGCTATGGCTCCTGTGAAATCTTGAATGTTGTATTTCAGTAACCCTAGCTGGAAAAATATAGCAGAATTTATTGGGTCTATGACAGATGCGGCAGTTACAGAATCAATAGCTCCTTTTATATCTTTATTCTGAACTTGGATTTGTGACAAAACAAAATATGCGTCAGTATAATTACGTTTTAGCTGAATAGCTTGTAATGCATATTGCTCTGCTTGTGTTAAGTCGCCTTTGACCACAGCCAGTCGTGATAACAAAATAAGAATTCCTGGATTTTTTGGGTTTCTGCGAAGTGCCTCGTTGTAAGCAAACTGAGCACTCTCGTACGCACCCTGCACCTGAAATTGTGGAACGGAGACTGTGGCATAAACATTGCCAAGAGAAATCCAGTTGAGATAGTTTGTTTGATCCGCATCTTTGGCCGCGATACCGGCTTTTATAGCACTTGCTAAAATATCACTAAAGCGTTTTTGAGCATCCGCCTGATTTATGGTTTTTGGATCTTGAGAAAGCAGTTTGTTTAGTCTTATAATCTCGATTTCAGAAAGAGCTCTGTAATAAACATCGTTGGGCACAGAATCTATGGCTTGTATCATGTATATTTCAGAGTCGTTAACATCGTCTAGAGTATTCAATGTGTAGGAACTTTTTTGAAAATAATATAAAGATTGAGAATTTTTATACAAACCATATCCAAGATAGAAACTAGCTAGCAAGAACAGAACCAAAACCAAAGAAGAAACAAAACCTTTTCGCGGGTCGAGTGAAAAAGATTTCGTTTCTATTTCTACAATCCCACCAAGATAAACTGAGGCAAAAAACAGACCAGTAAAGAAAAGTGTCAAGATAAATACGGCCACGCTAGGCATGTAGACAAAAGTCATAATCCATAAATACAGAGAAACAAAGAAAGAAGACGTCAAAAGGTATTTTAAGAGACTATCTTCCACTCTGGTAAAAATAGATTTGACGCCAAGATAAAGATAAAAGCCTAAGAAAAGTAACCATGATAATATACCAAAGAGACCCGTAGTTACAGCAAATGTTGGTATTAAACCTACGCCGTTTGTAAAATCAGTATTCCAGAAAATAGTAGAAACAATATCGTCAGGTTTCCAGGTTAACCATTGAGTAGTAAACGTGTTTGGGCCAGAACCAAAAAGAGGTCTATCTTTAATCGTATTTCTAGCGATATCCATAGTAACAGCAAGGGTCGGACGAACATCAACATTGTTGACTTTTAAAGCACTTGAGAGACGGCCCCCTAGAACACCGCCCCATATAACAAAAGCCAGAGAGATACCAAAAACAATGCCAGAATATAAAGGTATTTTTCTTATTTTTTGTTTGGTAGAGTTAATAAAAGATTTAATAAAAGTAATCAAGAATTTTGGTGAAGATTGAGAAGAATTTTCCACTGGCTGGAATTGAGAAGTAGAGTTATACAAACTATATAAAATAAACAAGAAAGAAGTAACTGCGATAATGATCCAGATGGTACTGAAATTTACAAGAGCAAGGAAAAACAGAGAAAAAGCTAGAGCAACAGAAAGAATGATTTTCATAATCTTACTGACAGAAAGCATCTCGTGGGTTAGAAGAGAGAGAATAACTCCGATACCAAAAAATATTCCGACATTGTTCCAACTGCCAATCATACTAGATGTCAGAGTGGTGAAAATGCCGAAAGACAGGACGTTGACCCCAAAAATAATTCTAATCAAAAGAAATAGGGATAGTATGATAGCAGAAAAAACGAAGGCCAAATAAGAATAGAAAATGCGGTTTTTGTTTCTAAACAAAAGTGAGACCAAAAATAAATAAACGAAACCCAGCAGTATGAAACCGACAGTATTGATATCAAATGTGTAGGCAAAAAATGACATCCTAGAAAAACCGTTTGCCACACCGGCCAGAGTGTAAACAAGAGGCACCAGAGCAAGAAAGCCTAGAATGAATTTAGTAGATTTTGGCAAATCGAGTTGTCCATAAAAAAGAGCAGAAATAATATAGATTAAAACAACCAAGATAACGCCATAGGCAAAAAGCAAACTTGTTCCAAATTGAGTGGAAATAAAACTAACAGGAACAAAAAATATTGGAATGAGAAATGTTACCAGAAACAGTACACCAAATGAAACTTTGTCCAGTATTGTCTTCATATTTAGATAATTTAATTAGATTATTATGTTTGAATTATATACAAATAATTGACTTATTTCAATGTGGATAACAAAGAAAAATCGCACCAGTTAAGGCGCGATTTTTCACTTTGTTTGTATGTCTATAAGCCGAATTCTGTATCCAGCTCCAGTTTAGAAAAATGGAGCTGGACGATAAGTATTTATCTAGCCCCTCGATTGCTCTCGGGGTCAAGCGGCACTTCCCTCGATTACTCTCGGGACACGGCCTTGCATCAAAGTAAGGATTTTGCCGTTTCACTTTCATGTTTCCATGAAATTACTCCACTATTTTACAACAGCGGAGTCCTTTGGCTTTCGCCTAAGGCGTCACTGCTCGCACCTCTGGGATTACTCCCGACGGGCGTTACCCGCTACTCTTGCCCAGATTGCTCCGAGCCTGATGTTCGGACTTTCCTCTGCATAACATAAATTTACATCTATCTCACACAGCACTTATCCAACATACTTAGTAACTATAGCACACAAAACAGATTTTGCAAAACCCAACTAATTGAGGTTAAACCTCAATTAGATGAAAATATAATCTTTTAGCTCGTCTTCTAAATTCACATTTCGTAAACAATCGAAAATGAAATCTTTATACTCCTTTGGATTAGAAAATAATTCTGTAAAGTGTTCACTGATAATCTTTGAGTCACCTTCAGACAAATAGTCACCTAGACTGCAGTAAGGATATTTGATGGCCCAATTATAAGCTTTATCAAATTCACTAATTGCCTTTTTTAATCCACCGGGATAGATTTCAAAAACATTTTTTATTTGAATATAAACAGTTAAATATTTTAAATAGAAATCACTATCAACCCGCCTAGCTTTGTAAGAGCCCTGAAATAAAGTTCCTGATTCCTGATATTTTGTGTTATAAAACATGGTCATGCCAGTACCAAATCTTTGCATAAATTTTGCTATGCCACCCTCTATAACTTCCTTCAACAGAAAATGGAAGTGATTTTCTACTAGTGCAAAATTTATAATCCCTACAATTGGCTGATGAGACTGCCATTCATCTGGCCAAACAAAATCATTGAGGTTAAACCTCAATCGTTCACTAAGTTTGCGTAATTCACCAAATGGATTAGAGGGGGTCTCTCTTGTGTTGAAATAATACAACATTTGCAGGAAGTGATCCCTGTCACCTGTATCTTTCACTATTGGTAATTTTCGATTGCCTCTATTAAAAACATGTACATAGTCACCTGTTGAAAATGGTTCTTTTCTCATAAGAATTTATTATATCTTAATTGAGGTTAAACCTCAATTGTACAATATGCACAACCCACGTAAGGTTGAGTCTTGCATTAGTTTTAGGATTGAGGTTAAACCTCAATTGAGATCCCTATTGCGCATTTAGAATTAATCAGGACTTAGATTTAGATATTGAAAAATACTATTGCAAAATGAATTTGCTGCCAGCGTAAACATAAGGAGTAAGATACCGAACAATGACAATACCCGAGCCGCCATTACCACTAGTATTATTATTACCAGCTCCACCACCACCGCCACCGGTATTGGCCGTTCCACTTGTTCCATTTGCATTTTTTCCTCCTGCGCCACCACCGCCAGCTCCTCCCGCGCCAGCGGCATAATTTGGCGCGCCCGCATTAGCTTGGGCTCCACCACCTCCGCCACCGGCATAAGTCACGGAAGAACCCGAAATAGAGGAAGTGGTACCAGCGCCGCCATCACCGGCCTGTCCAGATGTAGATGATTGTGCGTTAGCTCCAACCGCGCTCGCTCCACCTCCACCACCACCACCGAAGTTCAAATTACCATTCCCAGAGTCATAACCGTTTCCTCCTGCACTACCCTGACCTGCTGTACCCGCAGCTCCGGCCTCAGCGTGATATCCACCACCACCTGATCCTCCAGTCGATTTATTTTTTCCTCCTTTTCCGCCCCCAGTTGCTGTTACTGAGCCAAACACTGAATTGCCCCCACTTGTGGCAGCTCCGCCGCCTACACTTCCTGTGCCTCCCGCGCCAATAGTTACCGTCGTCGATTCTCCTGACGATTTCACAACTGTGTCGGTAAGTAATCCGCCTGCTCCACCACCGCCGCCGGTACGGTCATCATTAGGACCACCACCGCCGCCGCCGGCAACGACTAGATACTCAACAGAAGTCCCAGCACCACCAATTGGCGCAACAAAAGTACCACTAGATGTGAAAGTATGAATAGTGTATCCGCCACTGTATGTAATCGTCCCACCAGTACCTTCTGCACCTGTAGTTGTAGCACTATTACCCAAAAAAACAAACTTATGATTCGCAGCGAAAATTATTTTATGCTGGTTTGGGGTAGTTGGCGTTGTTTGAGAGCCTATTGTATAAAAAGTGGAAGGAGAGCTTTGGTTATTATATTCGGTGGTGATCCAGTCTGTTGATCTTGCTACACTTGATACTCTTACTTCGTCAAGATACCCTGAATATGGACGGTCTACATTTACCTGTTTACCAATATTAAATGCGGAATAGGTCGGTGTACTTGTGGTAGTATCTGTTGCATTAGCTTCATTAACTCCATTAAAATAAACATATATTTTGTCGTCTGAAGTATTTCTAGTCATTACAATGTATTGCCAAACAGACGTTGAAAGACTAGTGGTTGAATCAGCAAAAGGGTTATTTGTGCCATCATACATTTCAACACGAATCTTATTAGTTGCATTAACAATTTCTAATGAGGCATAGTAGTTACTATAACTCGCAACTTCTGACGCCAATGGATTTCCAGAAAAAGCCTCAGGCTTTATCCACATACTTAAAGTAAAATTACTACTAAGCCCACTTGAATGTGTAGTATTTATATATTGATTTGTAACACCATTATTAAATCTTACTCCACCGTCAATTTGTCCTGTTGCTACAACTGGTGTATTAGTTAATGTTCCATTTCTAGCATTACTAGTTGAATCAAGTGATGGTGATGCGAGCGTTGTTCCATCAGGAATATGATATACACCTTTATAATTACTATCCCAAACAGAGGTCGCTGCGGATTGGTCGGTTGTGATAGTCGGTTCGCCATAGCACATATAAAATGCAGTGTCTGATGAAGTGGAGAGAGTAGGAATTTTGACCCAGTAGTTTACCACACCAGTTGAGGCGGTATAGGTCTCGGTTTCCCATGCCAGTTTACCATTGACACAATCCGAGTTTGCATAAAATCCGACATCATAACCGCTAGCATTCTGAACATTACCACCATTGCCAGTGGTCTTTAAATATGTGTATGTTCCGCTGACCAAAACCGGAAAATTGGTCTGGTTTGTATTTGGTACTTTGGTGCGATCCACTACAATAGCCCGAACATAGGAGAAGTGAGGAATAAAAACTTCACTGCCGACGGTATAAAAAGTGGAAGGAGAGTTTTGGTTGTTATATTCTGTTTTAATCCAATCGGTAGAACGGACGGTATTCGAGACATGTATTTCATCGAGTATGCCGTTGAATGTGCGCTCTTGACCATCTCGATTTCCGATGTAGGCCGTATTACTGCTATCACTAGAAATAGCAGTGGTTCCGTCAGCTACACCAGAATATGTAACTTCCGTACCATTCACGTATATATGAATACCGGTTCCAGCAAGACCTCCGTCCCATGTTGCGGTCACATGCGTTATAGTGCTGGCGCTATATGCATTATCATTAGACGTGCGTAGGGGTTGTGCCGCTGTCCCACTTGAATGCGCAGCGAAACTTAACCGTCGCGTGCCACCTGAGTCGTTCGTGAAGAATCTAGGGCCATTTGCAGAAAGGTTGGGCGTTTTAGAATAGATATACCCGAAATTATTTTCACCAGCACCCGCAACATTTATCCAAGCAGATACCGTATATGCGGCTAGGTTATCCAATGAAGCTCCCGACCCAACGTTGATTTCAGATGTTGCCGCATTAAACGACCCACCTCCATCGATTTGACCACTCGCGGCAGTCACGTTTGAAGCCGTCCCGTTGTTGGCATTCGACGTAGAATCACTCGCAGTCAAGCTCGTCCCATTCGGTAAATGCCAGACACCTTTGAAACTCGAATCCCACACGCTCGTTGCCGCAGATTGGTCTGTGGTGATAGATGGATTTCCATAACACATATAGAAAGTAACATCAGCTGTGTGGGAAACATTTGGTATTTTGACCCAGTAGTTTACAGCACCAGTTGAAGCGGTGTATGTCTCTGTTTCCCATGCTAGTTTGTCGCTGATACAGTCAGCATTCTGATAAAAACCTATATCATAGCCACTGATATTTTGGACTTTGCCACCATTAGCAAGAGTTGCCAAATATGAATATGTTCCACTGACCAGAACAGGAAAATTACTCTGGTCTGTGTTGGGCACTTTGGTGTGGTCTATGGTGATGGAACGATAATAGGAGAAAGCGGCGTAGGTTTTTGTCGGATGATAAAAAACAATAATAAGAACGACTATCAGAATGAGGGCTGTTATTTTTTTCCAATGGCGTTTAAACATGGTATAAATAATTTTCAATTTTCAGTTCTCAATTTTCATTGAATTTACAATGTTTCAATTTTCAACCACTTCTAGTCGAATTGCAAATCTTTTGAAAAATCATGGTTAATTCTTGGCATTCTTTCCACAAAACATCCAATTGATTCTTATATTCTATATTACAAGATTGTAACATTCTAAGCCAATGTTTGGTTTCGTGAGCTTCTTTTTTACATATAAAAATCTTATTTAGAAAATCCTTTTTAGAACTGGCTCCATTAGCTTCCATATAGTTTGCTCCGATACTCGTTCCAGATTTAATAATTTGATTTATTATGGGTCTATTTATCACATCTTGTTTAATTTGCCGACACAATAATATAATTTGTTCTCCAAATTTTGCCGTTCTCTCTTCTAAATTGTACTTGTTTGAAGTTTGTGTCATTAAAAATTTATTGAAAATTGCAAAATTGAAAACTGAAAATTATTAGTTACTGCACCACCACACTCCTCGTGGCTGTTCCTGTATTCCCTGCTCCATCTGTTGCAGAGTAAAGGATTGTGTGGGTTGATGTTGTGGAAGTGTCTATGGAAATATCCTGAACTGAAACGTCATCGACACTGAAATGAATTCCTAGATTGTTATTGACACTGCCGTCTGCGTTTGTGTCTGTGACCGTTGCTCCGAGGTCGGCATAACTAGAGCCGACATCTATCGTGGCTGGGTTGTTTCCAAGAATTGTTATGACTGGAAGAGAGGTGTCAACCGGCTCCGTGGTTGTTGCTATGCTATTAGCACCGTTTCCGCTACTGCCAGCACTATTTTCTTGACTACTGCTTCCACTACCCCCACCACTACTCTCTTGACCACCATTTCCGCTTCCACTACTGTCACTTGCTGAATCTGTATTTCCCGAACTTCCTCCGGCTTGTATCAAGAGAGCTTTGAGTTGGCCTTTGTCCACGCAAACATCGTCAACACAAAGTTTGTTTTCCACATGAACATCTCCGATAAACAAACTTGTGATGCGAGTATATGTTTTAGTAATTTCTACGCCCATTGATTGGAGGAATGAAAGGACTCTGCCAACGAGCGTCGGTTGTCCGTCTTCCAAAAGTGTGCTTGTGGCTGTTATATCAAGATGCAATTCTTGAATAGCATTAGTCAAAACCGCCGTGTAGTTCTGATAGAAGAATCCGTTTGGCAAACCATTTTCGTCAAGTGGCACAAGTCTTGGATCAATTTTGACTGCCTCCTCGGCAATAAATCCGAGTTGTTTTGCTGAGCCGTTGTCACCAAAGCCTGATTTGAATCTGAAAGAAACAGGACGGAGAGCTAGAACAGTGTCGAGTCCTGCATCGTCGAGTGTTGCTATCTCGGTTTTGTAACGCTCACTGGAAAGCGTACATGTTGTACCACTTGTGATTTCTTTTGTGGTTGTGTTTATACAAACATAGTTACCGGTGGTGGCCGAGGTTAGTCCATCAAAGCCAACCGTTCCAGTAACGGAGAGAGTTCTCCACGGCGAAGTTGTGGCGATACCGACCGTTGTTCCCGGAGAAGCGGTGGTAGGAGCGGAAATAGAGAAGGCTGTGGATGTGGCGTTAATTAAGTCCGTGTCTGTTGAAGTTCCAATAGCAAATGTTCCGTCAAAGTTGCCTACAAACCAGTTTTTGGTATTTGCCGCGGCGTTAGAGTCATAGAGGCCAATCATAGGAGTGCTTGAAGCCACAGTCAATTGATACTGTGGAGTGGTTGTACCAATGCCGAGATTGCCAGCCGAGGTAATACGCATATATTCAGTGGGATCTGCACCACTACCCGTACCTCTAGTAAGGAAACGGATGTGACCACCCGTGACATTATTAGAGGTAAAATCCTGGGCGGCTATCGTTTCGATGACTCCTTGATAACGATAAACACTTCCGCCGCTATCGTAACCAAACATATATATCCCTCCTAAACTATCTCCGGATAAGGTTGCCGTCGGGCTTGCTCGCGTTCCGCGAGCTGCATAAGTACTAAGTGTAGGAGTAGCACCAGTTCCAGATGCCACAATTCGTATATCAGTACTGGCATCAGCCGAGACATCTAACTTGCTCGCTGGCCCCGTCGTCCCGATGCCGACGTTGCCACTTCCATCAATCACAAACCGATCATTCGTTCCAATAACAGATGACGATGAGATTTTAAATTTGCCACCGTCAGCATTGTCCGTTCCCACTGCCCAGTTGGAAATGAAGCTTCCTACGCCAGATGCTGTGGTGGAAGCGGATAGGACAAGCTGTGGTGAGTTTGCAGCGGTTGATCCGGCTTTGTAGATTGTCAGGTTTGCATATGGTGATGTTGTCCCGATACCAACGTTGCCGACACTGTCGACTACGAGCCTATCGGTAAAGGTAGTGAAGTCAGGAGAGGTTTGAATAGAGAAGTAACTATTCCCGCCACCAAAAGACCTAATAGCGAATTGCGGATTTGTCGCACTCAGTGCAGTGTCCGAGTCGAAGAGTGAGATGCGGGGTATGGATCCGCTCAGACTTAATAGAGAAGTCGGGGTCGTTGTCCCGATGCCGACGTTGGCACTTGTTGCAAGAAAGAGTGAAGATGTGGCAGTGAGGGTGGTACCGTTTGCGGCGTAGTAGGGAAATTGACCGGTAGTGCCGGTGTTGACCGTGCCTGAACCCGAGCCACCGCCACTAACGCAGGTGCCCGCGATTGCAAAACAACCGCTCGCCATATTAATACCACCGGTTGTGGAGAATGATGAGGTGGCGGTGGTGAAGTTGATGCCTCCTGTGTTTCCGATGGAAAGTAGCGAACCGGGAGTTGTTGTACCGATTCCCACCTTGCCATCTGTGTTGACTGTGAAATTGCTGTTACCAATTGTCAAAGCTCCGGCGATGGTTGATGTGGCATTTGTGGTAGTTGCAGCAAAGATACCAAAGGTTGGAGTGGATGTTCCAATTAGTACTCCACTTGCGTTGGTGGAAACAAGAGAGTTGGGAGCAACGTTTGAAGCTGTGATGTTTCCTGAAACTGTTAGAGTGGTTAATGTTCCAACTGAAGTAAGGGATGATGCTGTTACTCCTGAAGCCAGTGTTGCACCTGACAGAGTACCAGCTGCAGCTGTAACTGTGATATCAGCTGAACCATTGAAAGCTACACCGTTGATGTTTCTGGATGTGGTTAGAGTAGCAGCTGAACCTGTTGTGTTTTGATTGAGAGTTCCCACCGTTAGAGCACCACTTGAGAGAGTAAGTCCTGTACCAAGTAGATTGTTGAAAGATGAACCATTTAAAATGAGGTTAGTGGTTGAAGCTGTTGAGAGTGATGCGTATGTTGTTGATGAGTAGTTGAATATTTGATTGGCTGTCCATGTGTTTGAGTTAGCAAGGTCAAGT
>DATDWN010000002.1:0-49597 GCA_036517395.1 Minisyncoccota bacterium | reverse complement strand
GGTCAGGCATCACCCCCTATACATCCTCTTACGAGTTCGCAGGGAGCTGTGTTTTTGGTAAACAGTTGCCAGAGAAACTTTAGCTGCGTCCCTCCCCACTTTTAAAACAATCTTGATTTAATCACTTTCATATAAATGTTTAAAAATATCTTGTAAGTAATCATTTGCAAATTACGTTAAAAGTGGGGAGGGAAAGCCTTATTCCGAAGTTACGGCTGCTTTTTTGCCGAGTTCCTTGGGGATCTCTCACTCGTTCGCCTTACTCTACTCGAGCTGACTACCTGTGTCGGTTTACGGTACGGTTCCTACGTGATTATGCTTAGAAAATTTTCTTGAAAGCGTGCTTTGTTGAATCCCCTCAGGCGTACCATCAGGTTTCGCTACGGCTTGCATTTCCAAATGAATGGATAGCGCGGATTTACCTACGCCATATGCTTACCGCAGTAACTCAAATCCAATAATGAGCTCAACATACTACACTCCGTCCTTCCATCGCATCACGCAAAAGTCAGGGAATATTAACCCTGTGTCCATCGGCTGCGACTCTCGTCATTGCCTTAGGCCCGACTAACCCTGCTCTGATTGACATTGAACAGGAAACCTTAGTCTTTCGGCGCGAAGGGTTCTCACCTTCGTTGTGGTTACTTGTGCCAACATTCTTACTTCGCAACGCTCCAGCGTGGGTCACCCCTTCGCCTTCAGTGCAGATGCGAATACTCTCCTACCACGCCGACCACATCTCGCTACGCTCGAGTGGAATTTTCATTTTTTAATTTTGCAATTTTCAGTGAATGTTCAATGTATCAATGTTTAAAAATTAAATCATTGTAAATTGATTGAAAATTGAGAATTGTAAATTGAAAATTCCGCATCAAACCCAATGAGATGCGGTCGACATCCTCAGTTTCGGTACTACGTTTAGCCCCGATTATTTGCGGCGCGGAATCTCTTACTGAGTGAGCTGTTACGCTATCTTTAAAGGATGGCTGCTTCTAAGCCAACCTCCTCAGTGTCAGAGAAATTCCACCACCTTAAGCGCACTTAACGTAGATTTAGGGACCTTAAATAGAGATCTAGGCTGTTTCCTTTTTGACGTATGGAGCTTAGCCCCCACCGTCTAACTGCCGCGCTTTTAATTCTGAGTATTCGGAGTTTGATAGGTCTAGCGAGATTGCTCCCTGTCCAGACCTTCCAGTGCTCTACCCCTCAGAGAAACACGCGACGCTAGCCCAAAAGCTATTTCGGAGAGAACCAGCTATTACCAGGCTCGATTAGCTTTTCACTTCTTATCACAAGTCATCCCAATGTGTTGAACGGCATATGGGTTCGGGCCTCCCTTCATCTTTCGACAAAGTTCACCCTGCTCATGACAAGCTCGCTCTGGCTTCGGGTCTAATGCGCACGATATATTCGCGCTATTCACACTCGGTTTCCCTGTGACTGCGTCCGGTGAAGGACTTAGTCAAACCGCGCACATTAACTCGTTGGCTCATTCTTCAATAGGCACGCCGTGACGGACCGCACGGTGCAAATTACTTTTTCTGTTCTGAATAATGAAACCGTCGTGCTCCAAGAGGTACGGCCGTACCTCTTGGAGTCGTTTCAGTAGTGAATTCTGTTTTCAGAAAAATGTGTTAGGGCTTGATTGCTACCGCCTCTTCGATTGCGAGAGGATTTCACTCCACTCGCAACGGGCATCGCCGACAGAGGTTTCCAACCTCCTGACTTCCGGTTGCTAGGACCGGATAGCGAAATTTTCTAACACTCCTATGGCAGTTTCACTATTCAAGACAGAACGCCCGCCTGCGACGCTTATGCGTAGCATTGCGGGCAGGTAACGCACACTGTGCGATCCGCTCCGACTCCTTGTAAGCATATGGTTTCAGATCTATTTCACTCCCCTTATCGGGGTTCTTTTCACCTTTCCCTCACGGTACTAGTTCACTATCGATCTCAAAATGTATTTAGCCTTACCGGTTAGTTCCGGCAGATTCCTCCGAGCCACTCGTGTCTCGAAGTACTCAAGAACAGAAACAAAGAAGATATATTATTTTCATCTACGGGACCATTACCCTCTAGGGTCGTGCTTTCCAGCACATTCGATTAAGAATATATTTTTTAACTTCTCTTATAATAAATTATAACGTTTCTGCCTTACAACACCCATGCATCGCGCTGAACGCGATGCAGAATTATGAATATTGAATTTTGAATTATGAATGGTGCATTTGCATTATTCATTATTCATTATTCTTAAATCATTATTCTGCATCACATACAATGTGATGCACAGGTTTGGGCTCTTGCGTTTTCGCTCGCCGCTACTAACGCAATATCGTCCTTACGGACATTTTTTTCTTTTCCTCTGGGTAATGAAATGTTTTACTTCCCCAGGTAAGCTACCTACATAATTTGCAGGCACTCGACCGAAGTCGAGAGG
Organism: Minisyncoccota bacterium; assembly: GCA_036517395.1. Classification (GTDB taxonomy): domain Bacteria; phylum Patescibacteriota; class Minisyncoccia; order Phycocordibacterales; family DATDWN01; genus C7867-006. The sequence continues at coordinate 47,157 of DATDWN010000002.1, read as the reverse complement.
TTTCCCCATTCAGAAATCGTGGGATTAACGGTTGCTAGGCACCTCCCCCACGCTTATCGCAGCCATGCTACGTCTTTCATCGCCATTTTGAGTCAAGGCATCCACCATACGCTCTTAAATTTCCCATTAGGAAATTTAAAAACCAATTTATCCGCACACTAACACTAGCATCGTTGCATCGTGTTTTTAATATTTTTACTACTTAATCAGATTAGTCATCAAATCATATCTAACAACTAAACTATATTAAGCAACAAAAACACAATGCTAGTGTTAGTGTGCGGACATGCTTCCATCTATTTGCGATACCACTATCGCAGCCAGAAAAAAGCATTTACTTTATCCTGTTACATAGAATCAACTACATAACATCTTATGCTTCGCACTTCTACAATCGAAGTGCTCAGTATCCTGAATTTTGTTATCCCTCGCTTGTGCTCGGGAACAAAATTCGGACTTTTACCTTTACCCGCACACTAACTTTGTTATCGTGCTTTGCACATGACAGAGTCAATAACAAAGTTAGTGTGCGGGTTTAGTTCCACCTCAGCTTCAAGACCTCAGAAAACGGCTGGGTGGGATTAAGATGTCAAACTACAATCCGGTCAGAAAATCCCGCTTTCAAGCGGGATTTTCTGACAACAGTCTAAATAGGCCGTTATCTATACCGCTGTGAAAATAGGATAATTTTTAACATATCTGTAATGCATAAGAGTATATAGGAAGCCCTGTATAGTGTCAAATACCATTTCAGCCCTAAAATTGGGGATAAGATGTGTACAAAAAGACTCCCTTTCGGGAGCTTTTTGAAAACTTCATCAAATTTGCCTGCCTGCCGGTAGGCAGGGAAGTTTTACTGATGAGAAGAAATGCGATCGGAAACACGAGCAATAGTCTTCGCCGCCGCATCCTGACCACCAAGGCCAAATGAAAGGCCTAGGGCTAGGGAAACCGCTACGACAAATCCGGTAAACAAAGTCTGGATAAATGCACCAGCAATGCCCATTTGTGATAGAGCAACTAGTATGGCAAAAATCCAAACCGCCCATTTGGAAACAACACCTAAAATATTTGCTGATGAAAGGCTAGCTGTGCGAGCTGATGCTGTTACAATTCGTGACACAACATCACCAACAACACCACCAACCAACAGGATAAGTACAGCAATGATAAGCTGTGGAAGATAACCAACAACCACTTGCTGCAAGAATGCTGTTACTTGGTTTAGACCCAAGACATCGAAGCTTGCAATCAAAAATACGATAATAATAAAGTACTTAACAAGACCGCCAATGAAAGTGCCAGAATTCAAGTTAAGTCCGGCCCTTCTGACAAATCCGTCAAATCCCGCTTTTTGCAAAGCTTCGTCAAACTTGATCATCTTCATAAAATGCTTGATGGCTTTTTCAACGATAACGCCGATGGCCCAACCAATGCACAAAATAACAACGGCAACAATCAAATTTGGAATAAACATAATTACTCCAGTCCAAAGATTTTGGAAAGAAGTATTTAAAACGTTACCCCATGTGTCTAATATCATAATAATTCATCCGCACACCAACTTTGGTATCGTTCTGATTTTTCAAAACAAAACCTTCGGTACTTCATTTGTAAAGATAGTCTATTCTGCCCAATGAAACTTTGAGTCAGAACTAAAAATCAATACCAAAGTTAGTGTGCGGACACGTATTTAATTAATAATACTCCTATTATACAACATCCCTAGATGATGCCAAGCCTGTTTAGAACCTTCTTGTGTGGATAATCGAGGATGTCCCGAGTGAGCTTGTCGAACATGCTTAGGCGATATTTGAAGTCCTCGGTCGTAAAATAGGCATATTTTAGCTCTTTTCCTATCTCCGACTCGAGAATTTTGATAGTATTTTCTAACGCCGCCTTTTTGACATTATCCCCGACAATTAGTAGATCCGTTCGACTTTCCGGTTCTTGAATGAAAACTCCAGCAACTATAATCAGTTTTATGGAACCCAGTTTGCCTATTTTCTTTATTATTTCCTTCGGATGCAACGGCTCGGTGTTGATTAAAAAGTTTTGTAAAGATAATAAATGAGGAAACCCGGAGTCGAGGACAAAGCCGTGGCCGTTTATTTTCTTTTTATTTGTGGCTCTGCGTTTCACCAAACCCATTTTTTCCATATTGGAAACTTCACGTCTGACTTTGCTCATCTCGGCTTTTACCCTATCGGCTATGTCGCTTGTATCAAAAACCCGATCCGGATTAAAAAGAAACAACCTCATAATCTTGACCTTGGCCTCCGAACCAAAGAGTTTACTTAAAGTCTCCATGCTCGGATTATACTCTTCCCACCCAAAAATGCGATAGTTGACAAAAAAGACCCTTGCGGGTCTTTTTTGTTATTTTAGTGTAACCTTGGCTCCTGCCTCCTCTAGTTTCTTTTTGAATGCATCCGCATCTTCCTTCTTCATTCCTTCCTTCAGCATACTTGGAGCGACGTCAACTAGATCCTTTGCCTCTTTCAAGCCAAGACCTAGAACTTCTTTAACTACTTTTATAACAGCTATCTTTGTTGCTCCACCATCCGTAAGCTCAATACTCTTTGTTGAACTTTCCTCTGCACCACCTGCTACTACCCCACCCGCTGGTGCCGCTACTGCAACCGCCGCCGCTGACACACCAAACTTTTCCTCCAAATGTTTTACAAGCTCGTGCAAATCGAGAACAGACATCTGCTCGATGCTTTCGACTATACTCTTAAACTTGCTTGGTGTTTGTACTTTTGTTGTTTCTTCCATAATTTTTAGTTAATTTTCAATTTTTAATTTTACAATTTTCAACCAATTTACAATGTCTCAATGAATCAAACTTGAAAATTCTTTTACTGAAAATTCAATGAAAATTGAGAATTGTAAATTGAAAATTATTTCGTTTTTGCAATTTCATTAAGAGCAAAAACGAAAGACTGGATAGGTGAATTGATAAGATTTACAAACTGAGCGTGAAGTGTTTGAAGCCCTGGAATCTGAGCAATGACAAGCATTTCCGCCTGATTCATAAACCTGCCTTCAAAAACCCCACCAACAATCTGTATCTTCTTATCGAGCTTTTTTTGGAATCCGTAAACTTCACGAGCTCCTTCTATAGGATCCGTGCCTCCCTCCTTCGCCAAGGCTACGGCGGGCGAGTATACTATTCCTAACTCCCCTGGTAAATCCGGCATTTGGCCAGAAAAACCGGCCTCCGACAAAGTTTTCTTCGTTAAAGATTTTTTTGCCACTGTATAACCCACGCCTTTTTCCCGAAGAACCTTTCGAATAGTCGATGACTCTATAACAGGCAAACCGTGAAAGTTCACGAAAACAATAGAAGCAGAATCTTTTACGACTTTCTTTAATTTAGAGAGGATTTCTCCCTTCTTTTCTTTACTTATTGCCATTTAATATTTTATTATTTTGATAATCAATGGTATGAAACCCCAGGGCAAGCCCTGGACCCCTGTTCCGCCCCAAAGGGGCGGGGTTTTTACCATTGCTACTCCTCGTTCGGACGCTGTGAATGTGATTACACATTCACGCGCTCCTCTCTCGTCGCAGATAAAAACCGACCTCAAGGCCGAAATAGGTACGTCACAAAAGTGAAGTAAAATCTCGACGAGAAATTAAGCTCCTAGGAGCACTCGTTGTCTTTGACCTTATAAAGACACATTATACTAAAGTTATTCTTCTGTAAAGAGATGCTTTATAAAATTAAAGCCCTTTATAGGCCAAGAGAAAATACTACTGACCACACCACTTTGTTTAGAAGCTTCGAAAACTATGGCTGTATTTGATAATTCACTAGAACTGCTTGTAGAAATCTGCTTTTTCGGTTCTATTTTTGGTTCGACTGAAGTGTTTATTATGCTTGCCAGTTTCACTTCTGGTTTTGGAGCGATTTGGGTTAATTTATTTTTGACATCATCTAGTTTGGCTTGAATATCAGCAAAACTTATAACTGTAGATGTTGTTGCTGATTGTGCTGTTGTTGCCCGTGGAATTTCAGGAATAAAATTAGCAAACTGCTTACCCAGAGGATTCAATAACTCTATATTACCATCCGTCATCCCTGTAACATCATCAGAAAATACTATTTTTTTGAGAGAGGGAATCAACGTGTCCATTGGAAAAACAAATGTTTTCTTATTTCTGATTAAACTCCATCCTTCCAAATTTATTTCTGTTTTTGAATTATTATTTATTTGTACACCCCCAGAAACTTTACTCAAAGAAACATCCGGAGAAATAACTCTAACAGAGAGTCTACTAACCGCCTGCTTATCAGAATAGCTAGCGTTGACCACTACAGAATATTCCCCTGCAAATTTATACGTATGGTTTATATTATTGCCCTGCCCAACAGTACCATCACCAAATGACCACATGTATGTAATGCCCAACTCTGGTATTTTATCAAACTTAGTTGGTACAGCTCGAAACAATACACTACTTCCGACTTCTGTTAACCTATCCCTTCCAGCCGATATTTCAAATTCCAATTTTTCTTCCATATCACTAATTGGAGCTGGGCTAGAATGAGCAGAGGTAATGTTTAATGATGATGTTTCCACATCCGATGTGGAAACATTTGTGGTAGTAGCTGTATTACTAGTTGTTGTGCTAGTTGAACTTGCACTTCCAGCAGAAACTGGCTGACCAATAAAAATATGCTGGCTAATAGTTGCGATGGTACTTGTTTTAGCTTTATTTTGGACAACTGCGGTAATAATAAAATCACCAGCCGTGGAATCTTTATAATAAACACCGCGATTTGAATCTCCTGTGCTTATATAAACAGCGCTTGTTTGAGGATTTCCAGAGCTAGTCAAAAACTGTCCAGTAGCTGAGGAGGAAGTAAGGACTAAATATGTAGTTTCGATCACAGGAGCACTGGCCTGAATATTTATTTTACTCGACATAACCCCAACATCAACACTTTGTGAATCAGTCGAAAAAATATACGAACTATCAGCAAAAGAAAAAACTGGCAGGAAAAATAGAAATAATATAGATATCAAAAGCAATCTACTGTGCTGCATAGATTTTTGTCACTAAAATGATTATCAGACTAATACAAACAATAGTCAGGAATCCGAAGAGAAACTTGAAAAAATCTTTATCAAAATACTTTGACATAAAGATAGTATATAGTAGCCAGTGTCTAGTGGCTAGGGAAAATTTGCTTGTATCTTTACCTAAATGCTAGATGCTAACTACTGGCTGCTAAAACAGCTTTCATTTGGAGTAGATTCGGGTCATCCGGAATCTGAGACAACCCCTGATCAATTATTGCCTTGGCTTTTACGAGATCCTTAAACACATACCTGTAAACATCAGCAAGTTGTGTATAAAGATAAGCCTGTTTTGGAGCTACGGATATGGCTTTTTTGTAATAAGTTTCTGATTTAGTTGCGTCTTTTATGAAATAGGCATAAAAGTCACCAAGATTAGCAAAAGCAACATAGTTGGTTGGAGTAAGTCTTGTAGCATAACCCCAGGAAATCAATACCCCATCATAATCCCCTGCCATTTTCTGATAAATTCCCAGTTCAATCCAAGCGGCTAAATCAGCGGGGTCTTTCTTTAATCTAGACTGCATAGCCAATATTCTCTCAGTGGCTCTGACAATGGCCTCGCTGGAGACGGAGACAGAACCTGATGAAATAACTGGCCTGTTCAAATCCGGAATAGGCTGTGGAACATTTTTTTTATTATCCAATGAAACTTGCTCTATTTTATACCCACCAGAGCCTTGAGTTACTATTTGTGTGCCAGAAGAAGTAGCTGTGGTAATTGTTGAGCTGGCTGTAGGATTTACAGGCTCGGCCGGTGCTTCTGATTTTTTACTAAAGGCAATATAGACGCCTAGTAATACCAAGACAGCCACAGTGCTGATTATGATTTTATGTGTTTTTGTAATTTCCATATATAGCATTATATCCAACAAAAAACCCCTTTGCAATAAGGAGTCTTTTGTATTTTAACCTACTCTATACCCTATAATCCTTTCATTTTTGAGACTTCAGCCGCCTTTGCTCTAGTTTTTGGACCAAAAACCCCATATCCTACTCCTCCCGGAGTAGCTAGACTATATTTAACTTGGAACTTCTGAACAGCTGCCCGAGTTGCTGGACCGAAATATGTTGTTTCTTTGCCAGAAGAACCAACCCCAGAGGAAGCCACTCTAGTAGCAGGATCTGAGTTGAGAACCTTTTGAAGATTCTTGATATCAAGACTTGAGGCCATGAAAGAGACTGCTTTACCAAATGTAAATCCTGTTCCAGAACCAGAAGAGACACCTAGTTGGGCTTGTAGAGATGCAACCTGCGCAAGTAAACTAGCAATCTGTGCTTGTAGACTTGCAACTGAACTCGTTGTTGTAGTGGTTGTTGTGGGAGCAATGTAAGAGGAAGATCCACCTCCTCCACCACCAGATTGGGCTACTGGACCGTTACTGCCTGTAGCTGTTGATGTTGAACTAGAGCCACAAGAGTTAGGGCTTGCTGTAACTACTACGGTTGCTGCTTCTGTCGAACTTAATGTCATGGATGACTGACTGTCATCACAGCTGGTACTGTAGTAGGTACTGTTAGCGGTGGTGGACAGAAGATTTCTACCAGAGGATACTACTGTTAAAGTTGAGCCAGATTGCAGAGTGGCTGTAAAGTCTGTGCTCCCAACAATAATTGACTCTAAGACATCAGCTGTACCAGAGACTGTTAGACTGACAGTGTTGCCCAGAGAGTCTTGGATAGAAATAACTGTGTTGGTTGCAAGGGAGACATCATTGTACGCCGCCATCGCAACAAGTGGGACCAGGCCTAAGCCCAGACAAATTAATAATTTTTTTATCATGATAATTTAGAATTTATCTGATAATCCAATAAGAGGTACTTGATGCGATTTCTCGTGGAACATCTGCTACCACACCAGTAAAATTTGTTATTTGTATGGTTATATATCCGGCTGTTGATGAAGCTGAGGCACCTGTAATAATGAAGGCACCGAATGAATTGGCAGCAACGGCAGACGTTGTTGTCGCCGCTTGAACAAATACTTGATCTCCCTTCAAGACGCCAGTGACAGCACAATCAAATGCTTTGGTCGAACTTGCTGTAACCAGACTGCTTGTGTAAATCAAAGCACAACTACCTCTCAAGGCTTGATTTATAGGAGTACCTGCTGAACCAACGACAACACCCAACGATGAAGTGGTAGTACCTGTCACACCCAAGGCAACATAAGGCGATGAAGATGCGATACCTACTTTTGCTGAAGATGAGCCAATAATAACCGATGTGGCTGTCGTAGTACCAATACTCAAAGCACCAGCAGAAGCGACATCCACCGAATAAGCTGCGGGAACAGTAATATTACCACCACCTGTAAGTGTTGTACTACTTATAGTGGTTGCGGCCGAAGCGGCAACAGCACTTAAAAGCAGACCAAACAAAACAACTGCTCCATAGGAAACGTATTCTTTCTTAAATGAAATTTTTGACATATTTATAATTAATCTAATAAATAAATAATAAAACAAACAAACTCGGAATAAAACCGATTAGATATAATTATACAACATAATCAAATTATCATTTTGTGAACTGCATAAAAACTGTGGATAAGTAACAAAAAACACACTCTTTCGAGTGTGTTTTTTGTTGTCTAACTTATCTAAGGATTAACCTAAGTAAATCAGATTAGTAAACAGTCTCTTACTGAGAACGAGTTACAGACAATCCAACACTTGGAAGCCCTGGGACTCCATAACCGTTTGCCCAGCCAAGATCGCCAATCGTGTTAACGGTTGTCGTAGCATTGCCTGAGAAGATAAAGTTATGGTTTGAATCAGCTAGAGCACCTGTAGACGTTGATGTCTGAGGCACTGTAGGACCAATTGTTCCCGGAGGGAAGTGTCCTGAAGCGATATAAGCCGCATCTCCAAGAAGTGTCGTTGTAACCGATGAGCCTGTAGATACACTTGCTACAGAACCGCGAAGTTCAAAGTAGTAAGTTACACCTGCAGGGATCTCAAGTGGATTATACAAACTCGTACTTGTAGTCGTACCTGTTCGGAAGGTAAGAGTTGGAGCACTTGTTAGGATTCCACAAAGAGCTGTTGATGCTGAACAGGTTATACCGTTTGTATCTCCAAACTGACCTGTACTTGTACCAATAGACTGTGAAGTCAAGGTTGAGTAACTTGAGTCAGTGTAAACATACAACTTGGTTGCTGTTACCTGAGTATTTGATGCTGCTGCGCCTGAAGTTGCCAGAGTAAATATCATCTGATAGATACCGACTGGGTTGCTTGCTCCAGCAGTAACCTTGAATCTCATCAATTTACCATCAGCGATTCCACCTGATGACAAAGTGTCTAGTGCAACAGTAGGGAATGATTTGAACATTCTTACACCGTTAACACCAGCTGTAACTCCTGAAACATACAGAGTTGAACCAGATGAAACACCAGAACCCTCAGCATTTGTAACATCAATTTGAATCAATCTACCATCTGTACCAGCGTCATTTGCCCCAACACTACCCAAGTCTGCCTTGATAGTGACTAGAACATCTACATCCTTCGTAAGAAGTAGAGGGGAGTTCAAAGTTGAAGTTGCAACAGTATTTGTACCTGTGAAAACTAGTGAACCGATCTGAGTAGCACCGCTGTATAGGTAAACTGTACCTAGATCAGCGGCTGTACTTGTTGAAAGTGTCAAACCAATCTTTGTTAGATTAACATTTTCGTTTGAAGCTCGGAACTTGAATGTACCAATATTGACACCCGTTGACCCAGCAGCAACTACTGAGTAGTTAGCTGTTGATTGGTCAATAGCGGCAGTATAGGAACCAGTTTTTACTGTCATAACTGAACCATTTCCAGTTGTAAGGGATTCTGAAACGTCAGCTCCTGAAGTTACGCCTGTAACTGTCATAGAAGCGCCGTTTAGAACACCCCACTGCATCTGTGAGTTCGCATCAGCGGCTGTTGAAACATTACATTTGAATGCAAGTGTTTTAACCGTGCCTTTTGGAACTACAAGCTGACTGTCCAAAGTTACCGTAGCACTTAGAGCAGCTGTTGTTGTCGTAGCAACAGAAGTTGAAGGGTTAAGAACATTTGAACCTGTGTTCAAAGCTGTAGCCCCATCAAAAAGATAACATGATGTCATGTTTGTCTCCTCTGCAGCAAATGACTGCGAAGCACCGTTGTAACGCAATGGAACCTGACTGAACCTTACATCTTCACCTGATTGTGATGCGTCAAACTGTAGGTTTGTGAAATGTATCTGACCGCCAGAAACGATGTTCTGAGCAGCTGGTGTAGAAGCAACAGTAATAGTTAGAGCAGCTGCTTTAACTGTTATCGTGTTCATACTAAACGCACCATTTGCAGATAAGCTGATAGTGTTACCAGTAGTTTGACCTGTTACATTTGTCCACTGTGATGAAGGTGTTGTAGAAAGAATGATCGTAGCACCATTAGGAGCTCCCGATGGAACTTTACCCTTGATAGTGTAAGTCTTCTGTCCTATTGGGAATGTAACTGAATCTGTGAAAGTAAGAGTTGCTGCAGCGTTTGAAGGCTGGTCAACTGGACCGGCAACAATAGCGCCGTTACTGTCAACAATAGTTACATTTGTTAGAACACCACTACTTGTCCATGTACCTGTAGTTGCAACAGAGAATACCATTGATTGAACCGTGATTGGCTCACCTTTGATATCAGTAGTGAAACCACCGAGTACTTGGTTAGGAACATTTACAGCAACATTCTGAGCAGGAACCGAAGTTGCCTTGCCGATTTGTGTAACTGAACCTGATGAAACCGTAACTACTGAACCAGAGAAGAATGGTGTTCCGATAGTTCCGCTTGAGGCACAAGAAGTACTTGAGTTGATGAACTCAGAACCTGTTGAAGCTGTTGAAGCGGTTGCGTTACAGTTTGAACTTGATGTACCAATAACACCGTAGCCATAAGTCACGCCTGACATATATAGGTCTGTGTTCTTGTACAAGTCAAACTGAACTGTTCGGCCAGATGAACCCGTACCGATAAGATCACCTTTGATGTAAACATCTTTTGAGAGACCTTTGTCGATTAGGATTCCACCAGGGAATACAGCAGAGTAATATTTACCATCAGATGAAACGACAGTAGGGTATGAAGTACCATCTACGTAAACCATTAGGTTTGTAAGGTCGTTTGATGATGCTGAACCAGACTGATTCCATCGTACTGACCAGAGTTTAACTTGTTCAACTGAACCAGCTGTAACTCGAACTCCGGCAAAATTGTAACCGGTTGTGCCGATTTCTTTTGTCTGAGCTTGGTTTGGGTCAAATGATGAAAGCGCCAATGTAGCTGTACCCAAAGATAGGGTAGAGTTTACAGTGTGTTGCGCACCTGAGATAGGAAGTGATCCTGAAACTGATGCTGAAGTATTAACTGCAACAACGTTTAGACCAACAACCTGTCCAGAGTATGCAGACAAGCTTGAAGCCATGTTACCAGCAACAGTCACTGTTTGTGATGTTCCGGCCTTTATGACCCAAGGCTCACCTACCATAGCTTGATGGTTTGAGTTAAGTGTCTTTGAGATACCAATCTGCATACCGTCGCTGTTCAAAAGAACAACTCCGGAGAAGACTGCGTCCTGTGCAAGACCTACTCGCTCAACTGTGATTGAATTTACAGTCACATCAGATGATCCTGCAGAGAGGACAACCGTTGTGAAAGGAACTCTTGACGCAGATTGAGGTGCGAGGGAATTAGCAGGTTGTGAACCAGCTGATACCGACAGAGATCCTCCTGTTGGAAGACCTGGAGTAACAACTGGGGGAACAACTGGAGCTGTCCCAGCCATTGCGTTAAGTTTGGCTCGTGTTATCGGGCCAACGTAACCAACGGCTGGTGTGATTCCATTTTTTACTTGGAATTTTACAACAGCAGCTTTTGTCAGACCACCAAAGTATGATGATTCACTACCTGGTGAACCAGCTCCTGAAGAAGCCACCTTTGTATCAGCACTCATGTTAAGAACCTTTTGAAGATTCATAACATCTGCGCCTGTACTACCGACTGTTAAGTTTGTATTGAATGTATAGCCTGTTGAGCTACCACCCGTTGTCGCTGAAAGCTGTGCTTGAAGCGATGAAATCGTCGCAAGCAAACTATTGATCTGGGCTTGTAGATCTGATGCAGTATCTGCGCTAGCCAGTACAGGCATAAACACAGAAACCGTCATTGCAAATCCAACAACACCAGCGGCCAACTTTGCAGCGCTTGATTTTGTGAAAGTCATATAATGTTTTTAATAATTGGAAACAATTAACGAAGTTGATAATTTTCAATGTGGTCTTTAAAGATCACATCTCTACTGACCCACTTTTATTGTGGAATCGTATAGTGAATTTGGTCTGAGTTTCTGCTTGTCAGAATGAACCGCGGAACCAGAGCAGAGCTCGGTTCACGGCAAGGGGAATTATCGGTACGACTGCGAGCACGACAAAAAAATATCTCCATCGTGCTTTAATCTAAAATCCATATTTATCCGCACACTAACTTTGGTATTGTCTCCCTGTTGCTACATAAATAATTACGTAAAAATTCAGAGATAATATCTAAAACTGGAAATATGCATCTAAACCTTGAGACTAGATGCAACCATACCAAAGTTAGTGTGCGGATTTATGTCAACGAACTTGCCGTCCTGATATTATATATTCTCTTTCTTACACTTTCAAATCAGGTCGTGTGGATAACTCTTATTTCTCTGCTTTTTCTGTATCTTTTCGTAGAGAAAAATTGACATCAAAAGCCGAAAACCCACGTAGTCATACTACACAATAACAAGACGAGAGTCAACCTAATAACTTACACCAGTGAGTACTTACTCCAGCGCCTAACACCAGCTCTCTTTATAATACCTAGAGATATGAACGAATTAAGCTCTCTTTGTATAGTCTTTTCACTACAATCCTTTATGATTAGGGCCATATCTTTGATATTTAGGTCCTTTTTCTTCTTTAAAAGGCCCAGTATTATATTTTGTCGATTTGATCTCTTCAGGTTATTCTTGTTTGCATCAAAGGATTTGTCCTTTACATCACTAAGAGACATTTTCTGGATGGTATAATCTGGACCATGCGTAGCATAAATTTTATCAGAATTAGTCTCTCTAACAGACTGATCACTTTGAGATATACCAAAAAATGTTTTTGATATATTCTCATGAAATGGATTTTTTGAAACGATTCCTTGGTTGCTGAATATGTTTACTAGATTGGAGAATTCCTGCTTTAGAATAGAAAAGTTCATTTGGGAAAGAAGCCCCGCTCGAAAGGCAATCTCAAGAAAAGAGACTAACTCAAGCACTTTAGTCCTAGCGGTGTATACAAAATCGTTCTGGCTTAATTCTGATGTATCTTTATATGTAAGTATAAAGGACAATAGCTCCGTTGTCTTCTTTCGAAAAGTCCATTTTATAGACTCATTGTCGGAAAATAAATTGGTAACCATGTACATGGCTGAAGCTAGTTTTTCTGTCTTTTTGTAGGCCAAAACAAAACCCTCATCTTTATCAAAAAATGATATAGGATCTATGTTTATATTTGCTAAGTCAGTCAAATGTTTCTTCTCTGGTTCCATGATTTTCTCTGTGGTTATGTCCTTATGATGTCTTATATTTTAGACTATGTCCTTATGATGTCTTATATCATACCACCCGTCCTTAATACCGTCAAGTATGTCTATTATAGAATAGTAAAGGACAACTGCGCAAGTCTTTTTATAAGTACAACCCAAAAACTCTTATTCGTCATATCTTTTAATGAAAGGTTTTAGAAACCTTTTTTATTTGATAGAATAATGATATCTTTATGTGGTGGAACAAGAACAAAAAAAGAAAAGATAAAAAGCCTAAGGAAAAAAATAGAGATACGAAGGAAGTGCAGCATAGTCACTTAAAGGAGGAGACCTTCCATACTATTGTTGCCGTGACATTTTTTGTACTTGCAACATTTCTGGTACTCTCCGCAGGTCCTATCAGCAAAGGCGGTCCAGTAGGAGTTAAGGCTTACCAAATATTTCACTATCTTTTTGGTGTCGGTTACTATCTACTTCCAGTAGTATTTTTTATTTTATGCGTTTCATTTTTTCGATCACTTCAAAAGAAATTAGCTCTTACTCATAGTATCGGCGGAGTATTGTTTTTTATTTCTTCACTAGCTCTTGTCGATATTTCTCTACCATCTCGAATTGTGATCGAGGAGGGCGCATGGTTTGGAGTAAATCAAGGTGGCGTAGTCGGTCATTTTATTTCCTCACCCCTCATAAATGCCTTTGATACATATGTTAGTGTTTTGATTCTGATTGCTCTCATAATTATTTCTCTTCTGGTCATATTTGATGCGCCTATAAGATTTGCTTTTATTAAATCTCTGTTCCCAAAAAAGGAAAAAGTAGAAGGGGAAGAAGACACAGACCCAGAAATAATCATTTCTAACCCAGAACAGTTGAACATGGATGAAAAGGTCCAAAAGGGTGCGGAAACAGAAAAGATTTCACCACAGAAAAATACCGAAAAAAACCTTGATGAGTTTGGCATAAGTCCACTCCTCCTAAACGGCAAAGAATTCGTTCCTCCGCCACTTTCTCTTCTGGAACAAGACAGGGGCAAGCCGGGGGTTGGAGATATAAAAGCCAACTCAAACATAATAAAAAGAACTTTGCAGAATTTTGGTATAAATGTAGAGATGGATGAAATCTCTATTGGTCCATCTATTACACGATACGCTTTGAAACCAGCCGAGGGAGTAAAACTTTCTCGTATCGTAGGATTACAAAATGATTTGGCACTGGCCCTTGCCGCGCATCCTATCCGCATAGAAGCACCAATCCCAGGAAAATCTCTCGTTGGTATCGAAATACCAAACAGCACAAAAACGACCGTGGGCCTCGGCACACTCCTCTCCTCTGGCGAATTCCAAAATTCAGACAAACCACTTTTGGTCTCTCTAGGTAAAGGTATCTCAGGAATGTCTTATTTTGGCAATTTGGCCAAAGCCCCACACCTCCTCATCGCAGGAGCAACGGGTTCTGGTAAATCCGTCACTATTCACGCCGCCATAACTTCCCTTCTTTACCGAAATTCGCCAGACAACCTCAAGTTCATCATGGTTGATCCAAAGCGAGTAGAGCTAACTCTTTACAACAAAATACCCCACCTCCTCACTCCGGTCATAACAGACGCCAAAAAGACCATCCTGGCCCTGAAATGGGCAGCAAAAGAGATGGACAGAAGATATGATATCCTCCAAGCTGAGAGCCTTCAAAACATTGCTTCATATCACAAAAATGTAGTTGAGCCAGCCATAAAGAACCAACGACATAAGGCGTCAGCTACGACAGTTGCGATAGAAACAATGCCATACATCGTTATCGTTATAGACGAGTTAGCAGATATTATGTCAGCCTATCCGAGGGAGCTTGAGTCCGCCATCGTGCGCCTAGCCCAAATGTCTCGTGCTGTTGGAATACATCTCATGCTCTCAACCCAAAGACCGAGCGTTAATGTTATAACTGGACTTATAAAAGCCAACATACCTTCACGCATCGCTTTGCAGGTTGCCTCCCAAATAGACTCACGAACTATTCTTGACATGGGTGGCGCGGAAAAACTTCTAGGCGCCGGAGATATGCTTTATCTGTCGGGAGAAATGTCGCAACCCCAAAGAATTCAATCTGCCTATATTTCCGAGAGTGAAACAAAAGCCGTTGTAAAATATTTGGTTGACAGTTACGCGAACGAGATTCCGAGTGAAATAAATATTACAGGAGAAAATGTTAAGAATAATATTTTTGAAGCCACAATAGATGACACAAAAATGGAGGAGGATGATGACTTGTATGAAGAAGCAAAACAAACTGTTTTAGAAGCTGGCAAAGCTTCGACTTCATACCTTCAGAGAAAACTGGGCATTGGTTACGCACGAGCGGCACGACTGATAGATATTCTTGAGGAGCGCGGAGTTATAGGCCCAGGATCGGGGGCAAAAGCAAGGGAAGTGATGGGCGGTGGGACTACTGTGACAGATGCAACAGAGCCAGAGTAAATTTTCAATTTTCAGTTCTCAATTTTCATTGAATTTGCAATGAACTAATTTTCAAAATTGGAACATTATAACTTGAAAATTGATTGTAAATTGCAAAATTGATAATTGAAAATTATTAATGATTATGAATAGAAACGCCGTTTCCATACTCCGAATTTCGCTAATATCTTTGTTCGGTTTAATCATCCTCGGCTATTCCCTTTTTCAAGCTCAAAAACTTCTTGTGGGTCCTGTTATTGATGTCTACAGCCCACAAAACGGTGCAACATATAATCAGGCTCTTATAGAAATCTACGGTCGCGCCCGTAACGCCGCATACATAAACCTAAACGACAGGCCCATATTTACAGACAAAGATGGCTATTTTCGTGAGAAATTGCTACTGTCTCCGGGGTATAATATAATTAAGCTTGACGCAAGAGACAAGTTTAAGAAGTACACAGAGAAGAAGCTTGAACTTATTTTGAAGGAATATTAATAAATTAAGGAACGAAGTGACTACAGTTTATTAACCCTGTGAAATGAAATCTTTCAGATTTCAACTTTTACAAAGTAAAAGTTATTTCACAGGGTGATGATTTATCTAATCGCTTCGCTCAAGAAAATCAATCATGCAAAAGAAAAAAGAAGCCAAAGAACCGAAAGGAGAGATTGGAAAAATAAATATTGAAAACACACTACGAGAAATCAAAACCAAATTCGGTGATGACGCTATCATGATGCTCGGCGAAAAGCCTCACGTCGATATAAACGCCATATCAACCGGCTCGATTGGTCTCGACGCCGCGCTCGGTGTCGGCGGGTTGCCTCGCGGTAGAATCGTAGAGATCTTTGGGCCAGAATCGTCCGGTAAAACTACTTTGTCTTTGCATGTTATCGCCGAGGCTCAGAAAAAAGGTGGCATCTGCGCTTTTATAGACGCCGAGCATGCTATGGATCCGGAATATTCCAAACGTCTCGGTGTAAAAATAGACCAGCTTCTTATTTCTCAACCAGACAACGGTGAACAAGCCCTAGAAATTGTCGAATCCCTCGTTCGCTCAGGCAAGATAGATGTTATCGTCATTGACTCTGTGGCAGCACTCACACCACGAGATGAAATTGAGGGTGACATGGGCGCTCACCATGTCGGCAAGCAAGCTAGACTGATGTCGCAGGCTTTGCGAAAACTGACTGCTATCGTAGCTAAGTCAAAAACGCTGGTTATATTTATAAACCAGATCCGCATGCAGATAGGTGTTATGTTCGGCAATCCGGAAACAACTCCGGGAGGCAAAGCTTTGAAATTTTACACAAGCATTCGCATAGACATCCGCAGAATCGCCCAAATAAAAAAAGGTGAGGAAGTCATGGGTGGGAGAATCAGAGTGAAAGTTGTCAAAAATAAAGTGGCAGCTCCTTTCAAGCAAACCGAGTTTGACTTGATGTACAACGAAGGTATTTCTCGCGAGGGAGAGCTCATCGCTCTCGGTGAGAAAATGGGCATAATTACAAAATCAGGCACAAGTTATAACTATGGCGAGGAAAAGCTGGGTCGCGGATACGATGCCACAAGGCAATTTCTAAAGTCAGATAAAAAAATTAGCGAGAAAATCCTAAAAGAAATCCGCGCTGGCCTCGCCAAAAACGGCGGCTCGGTGGTTGCAGAAAATGCTGGTGAGTCCGAGTCTGGTGAGTAGTTCGTACCCGCCCAATCTCTTTCTCCCAAAAACCTTTTCAGAGACACAAACTTTTCCAGCGAAAAGTTTGTTCTGGTCCTCAGTCGCAATCTGTCAAGAGCCTTCGCTTCGCTCAGGTCATTGACAGAACCGGCTTGCTCCCTGCGGATGCTCTGAAAAGGATTTGGATGAGACGAGCTTGGGCTTGGTGGTTATTTGTTTATTTGGCGGTTTAATCGCTAAAGGGTAAATTTTGGTACAGTATTTTTGGTACAATATACTGTATCAAATTAGTTTTATCTCTTACGATATATCGTAAGAGATAGTTTTTTACACTATATGATTAATCGTGTAGTGTAAAAATAGAGCAATTTTTTATTTATGTTTTATTTAAATTTTTGACAGCAGAAAACCGGCTCAGCGCAAGACGATTCTCCGCTGACCGGTTGTTGTAGTTCTACCTGTTTCGCCCTGCACTGCGAGGGTTTCGCCTTGATCCAGAGTGCTGACGAAGCCCTGGATTTTGAGCAATTTCCTCGTCGTACATCCGCCTCTCGATCATGTCGAGGTTTGGCGGTTGCGGGCGAGAACTGCACACCGAGCAAGACTGTTCCATGACGTGTTGAAGGTCTCTGGCCTTCTGGGTCAAGCGATCATCATCACTCATAGGAAATTCCCTCCTTCTGACTAAAACAATAAAGGAATATATATATATTGTCAAATTTCTATACCCATCCATAACTTTTTCTCATTCCTTGGCGGTTTAACCGCTAAGGAAATGCTCTTGTTGGAGACTTGATTTCATGGCTCAAATGCGCTATATTTTAGAACATCATGTCACAACTTTCATATGACGAAATAAAGGAGAGGAAATACATTGTCTTCAATGGAGAGCCGTGGGAGGTGCTAACTTCCCATGTCTTCCGAAAACAGCAGAGAAAGCCTGTTAATGCTACTAAACTGCGAAACCTCATAACAGGAAAAGTAACAGAGCAATCTTTTCATGTCTCAGAAAAAGTGGAGGTGGCGGAAATAGATTCGCGTGAAGTAAAATATCTTTACAACAATCGTGGAGAGTTCTGGTTCTGTGAGTTGAATGACCCAAGTAAACGATTTGAAATCGAGGAAGATCTTATTGGAACTCAAAGTAAATTTTTGAAAAAAGATTCTATTGTGGAACTACTTTCTTTTGGCGAGAGAATGATAGGCGTCAAAATGCCAATCAAGGTAGAACTGAAAGTTATAGAAGCCCACCCAGCAGTCAAAGGCAACACAGCTCAAGGTGGAACCAAACTAGTCAAAGTCGAAACCGGAGCAGAAATCCAAGTACCTATGTTTATAAAGGAAGGCGAGACAATCCGCATCAACAGTGAAACCGGCGAATACGCCGAACGAGTAGGCGGTAATAGCTTTTAATAATAGATTGTGGTACTCTCTTCGCTAGAGGAGAAGCACACCATGTTGAGACTATTGGTCTACAAGTTCAAGGATCGTTACTACATCTTCCCACTCGGATGTTGCGGGGAGTATCAAACCAAGGAGGATGTCTTCCTTGTGGGAGGTGAGGAAGAGGTCTTCACGGTCACACACAACCCCGGTGCATCCACGCTGGAAACTCTGCGCCAACTCATGACCGAGATCGACAAACGAGGAATCGTGGAAGTTGAGGGTCTAACGATCATCCTCGACAACCACCAAGCCAGAGCGGTAACAGCTGAAGGGTCACACCGTACAGTTCACTGAAAGTCGAGTTAGCACAAATCGCACACACAGAAAGAACGCACTCGCGAGCTTTCGGTGGGTGCGGTTTTTCCTTAATAAAAATAAACATACTCGATACACTATTTGTGTACTATAGGACAAATATAGTGTATATAGTAATATTAGAGTGTTATGGGAACTCTTGAAGAGAGATCGAGAAAAAGAAGGAGAAAAGAAAATATTCAAAAGGCTATTCTCACTACAGTAAAAGTGGCCGGACTTTTGACAGTAGCAACTGTAGCACCAAACTCAATTAAATATTTAAAATCACTCGGGATAGTCCCAAATAAAAGGCAAAAAGAAGTTATTGGGAAATCTAGAGATCGTCTAATTGATAATGGATTACTAAAATATGAGAACGGTTTTCTGTCTTTGACGAAAAAAGGAGAAGTCAAAATACAAATTTTAGAGCAACAAGACTGGAAAACAGATATACCTCGTAAATGGGATAAGAAATGGAGAATGCTTATATTTGACATACCAGAAGGAAGACGGCCTCTGAGAGACAAAATCCGTCGCACTCTTTTTAGTATTGGTTTTTTAAGACTTCAAGACAGTGTCTGGATTTATCCATATCCATGTGAGGATCTAGTTAATCTTTTAAAAGCGGATTTTAAAGTAGGAAAAGATCTTTTATATTTAATCGTTGATTTTATTGAAAACGACAAAAATTTTAGAAAAACATTTAATTTGCCTACCGAAAAATAACCATACTCTCATACATTATATATTCACTATAGTACAAATATAATGTATGAGAAAAACGAACAGTTTCTTGAAAATATCAGCGAGAGAGAAATCTTAAAAACTATCGAGAGACGAAAGGAAGTAACCCCATGAAGCGCGCTCGTTTGATTGCGGTAGCAAGGTTGCGCTGATGATGAGCCGTAATACCTGTTCTCTTTCGCGAAATTATACGAGCATGAGGGTTTAGAAACTTTTTCAAAAGTTCCACATCTTTATGGTCTATGTGCTTTATGTGATTTTCAGTAAAGTAACAAGATTTCATGTTTGTGAATTATACAAATTTAATTAAATAATGCAAATAGGTTATTTCTGAGGATTTTTTTCGAATTTCAAGACTAGACCGAGGCTTGCGACCATGCTGTACAGGTAGTACTGCGTGGAAGCAAACGAAGGGCTAGGCAAAGAAATTCGGAAAAAAGACCAGAAAGAACTAGAAAGGGATATCTTCAGGATTAATTTCTTCCTCCGGATACTCTATCGTATCCAATGCTTTTTTCTCTTCCTCCACGGGCGCAGGAGCAGATGCACTATATCCGCCTACTGGCGCATCTCGTCTTGGACCAAACTGAACTCTGTCTCCCACAATCTCCGTGCGGTATTTCTTCACTCCTGCGGCATCGTCCCAGCTCCTCGTCTGCATACGACCCTCAACTAGAACAGAACCTCCTTTTTTCAAATACTGTCCGCAAATCTCGGCCTGCCGTCCGAAAACTACGACATTGTGATAGTCCACATTTTCCTGCTTTACTCCATTTTTATCTTTCCAAACCCTGTTTGTGGCAACCGCGAACGAAGCAACTTTTACTCCACTAGGAATAGCTCTGACTTCTGGATCTCGAGTTAGGTTTCCTATAATTATAGCTTTATTCAGATACATGGTATTAGTTAAAAGTTAAACTACTACTAATTCATCAATGCTCTTGTCAATTTCTTCTGGGGTAGATTCTTTCACAACCTCTGGAGCTTCTGGCACATCAACCGAAACCTCATCTTCATATCTTTGCACTCTCTCCTCCGACTTGAATTTCATTTTTCCATTAAGAAGTGTATTCTCACGAACTGTTTTTATAATAAGATAACGTAAGATATCACTATTGTTATCTAAAGATTTTTTCAGATCTGACAACTTCCCTGCTTCCGCTTCAAACTTCAACCAGCCAAAATAACCGCTGTCACATTTGTGACTCGCGGTTCCCACGACCTTCGTCATTGGATAAGCTAGGTCAATAAGCACAGGATTTTCGTCAGAAATAAGCTCCCCGCTTATTTTCTGAACAGCTTCTTTTAGAGTTGCCACTTTGGACTCGATTTGCTCTTGCGATATATACGGCAAAAGCAAATATGACACCTCGTATATAACACCTTTTTCTCCTGTTTCCATCCCGTTAGAAATAGGAAAGCCTTTTGCTAAAGCCTTTCCGTAGTTAATGATAAATATACACTAGACACCACAGTTTCTCGTTAAATCCTTCAATCCCATGAACAAACTGAGGGATTTCTAACGGGATCCATGAATTAGAGACTATCATGGAAAGGTCAGATGTGCAACCCAAGTAGTAGAGCAAAGCTCACTACTGGGTAGCCCTGTACCGAGCTTTGCTCTGGTACTGGGACAAATCATTTTTAGGCCTTATTTTGCCTCTAATAGTTAGGTACACCAATGACCGTAAACTCCACAGCGTTGCTCGTGCCATTGTTATTTATAACTCGAATATTATACCGCCCATTACCAACGAGAGAGACCAGTCCGGTACAAGATGTACCTATTATGTTACAGTTAGACAAACTGCTTGGAATCGTAAGAGTCAGAGTAGTAGAATTGACATAGTTATGCGCCATGTATGTTCCCAAGTCGCTGAACTTGATAGAGTCGGTCGGAGTAAATCCCGAACCAACAATAGTTACCTCAGCACCACGAACACCGGTAATTGGATAAATGTAGGAAATATTTGGCGCTTTGTTTCCCTGCAACTGCGCTAACTGGATCTGCAATTCTTGGACTTTCTGGAGCAATATATTTATCTGAGCTTGTAGCTCTGCATTAGTTGCGGCCGTCGCAAGTATTGGCGAAAAAGCCAAAGCGACAGTCAAAGCCACTAGTATTATTTTGCCTTTATTTATCATACCTCTTAAGACGATAGCAGAAAGGAAATATTACAATATATTAGAGAATCTTTATATGCCAAAATGTCTGGAAACGTTATCTATCATGGCTTTTTTTACAACCTCAAATGATTCATTTTTGATTTCAGCAATCTTTTTAACAACTTCCGGAACATATAGTGGCGAGTTTCGCTTGCCACGGTGTGGCACAGGCGCGACGAAGGGCGCATCCGTTTCAGACATGAGCATATCGAGAGGTGTGTATTTAATAAGCTCGTCGTAGTCGTGTGTGAAAGTGATAACACCCGTAAAAGACACACTGAAGCCAATCGCCAGAAACCGTCTCAAAACATTTGTATCACCTGCAAAAAAATGTGCATTACCTCGAAGTTTTCCTCCCGATATTTTGGAGTGATGCTCTAATATGTCGAGAGCATCAAGATAGGCATCCTGAGTTCCCTTGCTCGGGCGTATATGAAGCATGATTGGTTTTCCAGATGAGAGAGCCAAATCTATATGATATTCAAATATAGTTTTTTGAATACCCTTCAAAGCAACATCCTCTCCGCTCATTCTGAAATAATCCAAACCCACCTCCCCTATGGCCACCACTTTTTTATTATCAGAAAGAGCGGTCAGTCGATCATCAAACACAGAATCAATATTTAATTCCTCCGGATGTTGTCCCACGCATGCAAAAAAATTGTTATGTTTCAAAGCCAGATCAATAGCGGTTTGAGACGACTTAAAATCAGTACCTATGGTTATAGTACCGATTTTAGCCTTTTTTATTTTCTCAATTTCCTCTTCTCTGTCTTTGTCGTAATCGGGAAAATAGATATGAGAGTGAATGTCAAAATATTCGAAAGCCATAATTTTCAATTTTTAATTTACAATTTTTAATGAATTTTCGATTTCTAATTTTCAAATTAATCCTTACGGGGAAAAAGAGACCTTTCCGGTTTTTTATTTTCCTTAATTAGATTTTTAATGGTCACGTTTGTCTCTGGCATAAGAGGATTTAGCATTCTGGCAATTTCGTATAGCTCAACAACCATTTGAGAAATGATTTTTTTACCCACTTCCTCATCAACCTTGACCACTTTAAACGGCTCGGTCTTTTGAATAAACTGATCCAACTCCCCTATTTTCTTCCACACATAATCAGCGGCCTTGGCTATGTCATATGTCTCATAAATAGCAAAATATTCTCTAAAATCTGACTTCTCTGGAATTGGCGGACATTTCTCTAAATATTTCTCTGACAGAGTTAAAACGCGACTAACCAAATTGCCCAGCCCATTTGCTAGGTCCGCATTATATAGTTCCTTTATTCTCTCTTCTGTCACATCGCTATCCTCAAAAGAATGAACATGACGAAGCAAAAAATAACGAACAGCCTCTGTGCCAAATTCTTCTACAAGGTCAAAGGGGTTAATGATATTGCCTAAAGATTTACTCATTTTTTGACCTCCGGAGTTTATGAAGCCATGATAAACCACTTTATCCGTATTTTTTATACCGGCTGACATAAGCATGGCTTGCCACATGACTGATTGAAATCTTATCTGATCTTTTCCCGCCGTCTGGACAGCCTCTCCGTTATTCCAAAATTTTTCAAAGTTTCCTTCTGCATCTTCTGGCCAACCAAGAGTGGAGATGTAGTTTGTCAGAGCGTCAAACCAAACATACATAACCTGTGAAGAGTCGTTTGACACCGGCACTCCCCAACCCAATCTTTCTTTTTCTCTGGATATACTAAAATCCTCCAGACCGCCCTGAACAAAAGCAATCGCTTCATCTCGTCTCCAATCTGGCAATATAACCTGAGACGAAGACAGGTACTGGAGTAGTCTCTTTTGATATTTACTTAATCGAAAAAAATAATTCTCTTCAGAAAGTACTCTCACTTCCATGTTTGGATGAAGTAAGCATCGGCCTTCCGGACTCAAATCTTTTTCCATTTTGAAAGATTCACAACCCACGCAGTACTTCCCCGTATAGGACTTTTTATATATGTCTCCCGAGGCCTCACATCTTTTCCACATTTCCTGCGCCGCTTTAATATGGTGTTCAGATGTTGTTCGGACAAATGCGTCATTCGAGATAGCTAGGCTCCCTTTCAATTTCTGGAACTGACCGGAATAATAATCTACATAAGCTTTGATTTTCTTGCCCTCTTTTTGACTAGCCTCCCAAATCTTTTGACCGTGCTCATCCGTACCCGTGCTGAAAAAAACTTCAAAACCGGAAAGTCTTTTATAACGAGCCATAGCGTCGGATTGCACAAGTTCAAGAGCAAACCCGATATGCGGGTCAGAATTCACATAGGGAATTGTGGTCGTTATATAAAAAGATTTAAGCATAGTCTATAAAGTTAGAAGTCTTTAAAGTCTATAAAGTTTTCTGTTTCTGCTTTGTGTGCTTTATGACTTTATAGACTTTTAGCTATTACTATTCATCATTTTTTCCGTTTTCTCGATTTTGTCTTTTTCAAAATCGTCGACAAATTCTATAACAGCGGCGGCAATAGGCACAGCTAGTATTACTCCAATAAATCCGGCCAACTCAAAACCGGCAACTAAAGCGACAATCGAAACCACGGGTGAAACGCCAACCACTTTTTTGACAACCAAAGGATAAATCAGTTGATTTTCGAACTGATGAACGATTATGTAGAGACCTGCGACCAAAAGAGCTAAGGGAAGACCTCCTGTGACAAATGATATGGCAATAGCGGGAATAGAAGCCAGTATAGGTCCAAAAAGTGGAATGATTTCAAAGGCGGCGGCTAGAGCAGCCAGAAGCAGAGCGTTAGGAACATTTATCATTAGCAGTCCGAGATAAACCAGTGTGCCAATAATAAAAGCCAGTATGAGCTGACCCTGAAGCCATAGACCTATTTTTCTCTGAGATCTTCTCCACAATGCCGTAACATATTTTTCATGTTTTATGGTTGTAATAGCTTTGAGAAATTTACCAACACCATCTTCCTCCACAGCAAGGTAGAAAGAAAGTATAACCATAAGGAAAAAAGACAGGAGACCACCAAACACAGTTGCTATAGTGGCAAATGCGTTTGAATAAATACCACCGATAATATTATTTATTTGCAGTATTACATGTTCTAGGTTCAGGCTGTTTGTAAGTCCCGCAACAAACGGTTGGGAGGAAAGAAAATCATTGTTGGCAATTGTATTAGAAACCGTATTAGGATTGAAATAGACTGGAAAGTTTTTCAAAAAATCACTAGACTCAGATAGAAGAGGTAGAAGCAAGAAGAAAACTATACCAATGAGGCAAAGGGCCATAAAAAGATAAATCAAGATGACAGAAAAAAGTCGAGGAACTTTGCGTGTAACAAACCATTGTGTGGCGGGTTCTACCGCAGAAGCCACAACAACAGACAGCAACAGAACGAGAACCAAGTTCTTCAAGATAAAAAGAAGTATGAAAAGGAGGATGATGACTATGCCCTTGGCAATAGTACTGGCATTTATACTAATAGTTTGCTCTTTCATCCCGTTAGAAATAGGAAAGCCTTTTACTAAAGCCTTTCCGAAGTTATTTATAAGTATGTGTTAGTAATATTAAGTCTCTCATTAAAGCCCATTAGTCTGACCAAAAAACTGATTGATTTCTAACGGGATCATGAAACCATAATAGCACTCTTTGGCAAAAATTAAAATGAGTTAAAAATGGAGAATTTTTTTGAGAGGTTTTGTGTCCTTTATATTACCAACTATAGCCATGTTTAGACTTTTATTTACAAAAATCTGACTAGCTAGTTTTTTGATATTCTCCGATGTCACAGCCAATATTTCCTTCTCTACCTCCTTTGGGGTCTTTATTTTTTCTCGCATTATTTCCTGAAAACCATAAAAACCAGCCAGTGAGTCAGACGACTCCAGCCCCAAATACATGTGACCTATCAAATAGTCTTTAGCTTTTTTCAACTCCAGTGGAGAGATTTTCTCATCTTTTATCTTTTTTATTTCTTCTAAAACGCCATTGACCGCTATACTCAGACGGCTTTTATCCACCCCAGCCGAGATATAAAAGTTGCCGTGATCAGAGAGGTCGTTTATACCAGAGTGAACGTAGTAGCAAATACCCAGTTCCTCTCTCATTTTCTGAAATAATCTCGAACTCATACCGTTACCTAAAATAGTAGATAGAACTTTCAATATAGGCATTCGTTTATCATGCAAGCTAAAAGTCCTCACTCCTACCACCAAATGCGCTTGGTCCGTGTCTTTGTGTTTTATTTTTATTTCCGGCTTGTTTTGCTTTTCTATAAGTTTTTTCTTCCTCAAGACTTTCCCAGTTGAGATAGTTTTAAATTTGTTTTCTACTTTTTCGAAAACATCTGCCACATTTACATCTCCCGCTACAACTATCATTGTTTTTTCCGCTACATAGTGAGCTTTTCTATAGTTCACAAAATCTTCCCTCCTCATATTTTTTATATTCTCTCTCGGTCCCAAAATACTCCAGCCGGAAGGACTGTCTCCATAAAGTAATCCCTGAAAAACCTGATGAACCATTCTCTGAGGCATGTCTTCGTACATATTTATTTCCTCGACTATGACGCCTTTTTCCCTCTCCATTTCAACTTCCGGAAAAGTGGGATTCAAATACATATCAGAAATAATATCCAAAACTTTTTCAAAATTTTGCGGTGAACATTTCCCATAGTAAGCCGTCACTTCGTTTGATGTAAAAGCATTATTTATAGCGCCCATGCCATCAAACTCTTTGGAGATATCTATAGATTTCGTACGGTTTTTCGTGCCCTTGAAAAACATGTGCTCCAGAAAATGCGAAATTCCATTTTTCTCCTTACTTTCATATTCAGAACCAGTCTCTACCATAGACATGACGGTCAAAGACGGCGCATCGGCTATGGGCACCACAACTATACGCAAACCATTTTTTAGTGTTTTTTTCTTGAATTGCATAAGATAACACTATACTACTGGTTTATTTTTTGTCTAATATAAGAAATCAAATCAGATTCATTTATTCTTTCTTGTTCTCCAGTATCCCTATCTCGTACTGTGATTCCGGCATCTTTTTCAATAGTTTCAAAATCCACAGTCACACACCATGGCGTGCCTATCTCGTCTTGTCTGCGATATCTTTTTCCAATATTTCCGTTGTCGTCAAAAACAACAGCGCCGAATTCTTTTTTCAGAGTTTTATAAATCTCTCTAGCTTTTTCTACAAGTTCTGGTTTGTTTTTCAGAAGTGGAAATACGGCAACCTTGACTGGAGCAAGAGTTGGTTTGAAAGCAAGATAAGTTCTCACTTCTCCATTCATTTCATCTTCTCTAAAAGCCGACAAGATCACCGTAAGTAAAGTCCTACCGTGACCAAAAGCCGGCTCAACAACATGAGGATAAAACTTATCTTTCGTTTCTTCGTCAAAATATGAAAGCTCAACTCCTGACTCCGCTGAGTGTTTCTTCAAATCATAATCAGTTCTGTAAGCCAATCCATATAATTCTTTCCTTCCAAACGGATAATCAAATTCAAAATCAACAGTTCTTTCGGAATAATGCGCTCTGTCTTCTTCGGCCACTTCAAGTTCATGAACTAAATCGCGATTTATACCAACGCGATCAATCCATCTCCAGATCTCATCTTTCCACATTTCAAAATATTTTTGCCAATCTTTTTCTCTAACAAAATATTCCAGTTCCATTAAATCAAATTCTCGAACCCGAAAAAGAAAGTCCCTTGGAGCAATTTCATTTCTATATGCCTTGCCTATTTGTGCTAAGCCAAATGGCAAATCCGGGTGCATTGTATCTATTATATTTTTGAAATTAACAAACATTCCTGGAGCTGTTTCTCCTCGTAGATATGACGTGCCTTCAGCTCCACTACCCATTCCGACCGGAAACATCATATTAAACTTTTTTTCTTCTCCAAGTGCCCCACCGCAATCCGGACACTTCTTCTGCTCTTTATTTTTCTGGTCTAAATGATCAGCTCGAAAACGATGATGGCATTTAGTACATTCCATCAAAGGATCAGTAAATCCCGACAAGTGTCCGCTGGCTTTCCAAACAGACTCCGGCATAAGTGTCGCTGTGTTAATACCAAATATATTTTCCTTCTCCGTCACAAAATGTTTCCACCATAATTCTTTTATGTTATGAGCTAGTTCTGCTCCATATGGTCCATAATCCCAAACACCGGAAAGTCCCCCATAAATCTCCGAGCCTTGAAAAACAAATCCTCGTCTTTTGCAGAGGGATACTACCTTTTCCATTAAGTCCTTGTTTTCTGACATATGAACAATTATAGCATAATTTTCAATTTTCAGTTCTCAATTTTCCTGCCTACCGCAGGCAGGCATTGAATTTACAATGAATTAATTTTTAAATTGAAGCATTGGGACATTGATAATTGATAATTGATTGAAAATTGTAAAATTGAAAAATTGAAAATTATTTTGTAACAATATTATCCCCATTCTTGTAACTCGGGTCGGAATACTGAGCATTAACGGAACCAATACTGACCGAAACCTGAACCTCAGCATACGTGTCGTTAGCCATAGCACTAATATTTGAGAGTAGATCCGGCGCAAGGTTGATTTGGCTTATACTTGGGGTAAATCCAATCTTGAACGATACCTCTCTCGGTGAATAACCAATGCCTGTGCCAGCCGAAACAGAACCAGCATTCCAAGTAATAGTGCCAGTGTTGGCATCAAAACTTATTTTTTCTCCAGCCGGTGAAACTTCGTTTTTCCAAGCAACACCGGCAGGGAGTTTCGCCATAACCGTTGTGTCTTTCAAATCATTAGCCGTATTGGTCAATGTCCAAGTCACGGTATAAGTCGATTCTTTGTCCGCGCGAGGTGGAATAGGACCAGTATTTGAAAACGGCCCGATGTTGCGATAAATTTTTGATGTGAAACCAAGATTTGTTGGAAGCTTGATAGTAATATCTTGAGTCGAAGATACGGCTGAGGTTTCTGTCCCAGAGCGAGTTCCAGAAATAGCAACATGAATATCAATGTGGGGATTTTTTACAGACCTTATAGATGCCAAGTCCCCAAGTGAACCAACAGAAAAGTTCATAAGCCCAGAATCTCCCGGCGATATACTAGCTAGTTGATTTACATTACTTTTATCCCAAATAATAGTATTATCAGAAGATCTATAAAACCCTCCATCATTGACTTTTACAATATTTCTATCAAAGGCATTGCCAGACAACACCGCCATAACACGAGTATCCACTATCTTATCGGTTAAAGTGTTTTGCCATTGTATCATGACAGGCACGGATTGTCCCATATAAATATTCTCGGTTGAGGCTTCCAAGGAAAGGTTGAACAATGATTTGCGAATGCTTATACTGGCCTGTGTAGTGGCCAGAGCTGTGTCAAAATCTGTCGTAGAGCCAGAACTTTGTGTGCCAAGAGAAATATTGAAGGTTCTGTCTTCCTGATCTTGCCCGACTAGTGTGCCAGTGATTGTTAGAGTTTTTTTATCTCCGTTTTTCAAATCCCCAATATTCCAGACAGAGTTGCCTATCTGCGCAGACAGGTTGCGCAAGGGTTTCATATTCGAGTCCTTGTATGTAAAACCATAAGGATACTCAACCTTAACCAGAGAATTTTTTACCACCACGCTTGAGTTGGATGTGATATCGATAGACAGTGTTATGCTCTGACCAGAATCTATTTCTTTTGGGTATGTTACATCAATAAGAACTGGTGATGAGTTGATGAGCACATCGTAAGTTTTTTCTTTTGAGAAAATCGCGTCTGATCCTTTTACTTTATACTCAATTCTAAAATCAAATGTTTTTGTTGAATCTTTTTCACCGGAAAGCAACACCCTAACGCTATGATCAATCGTCCCTCCACTGGCTATAGTGCCAAGACTGATTGTTTCATAAGAAAGAGGTTTAGCATCTCCACCCACCGTCTCTGAACCTTGCGGATAAACAATGTAGAGAGTGGCATTTTCTAGGTCTGTCCGGTTGCCATTGACCACCGAAAGGCCAACGGAGAGATCCTCGCCTGAAGATATGGAACTTGGAGCGGTTATTTTTATATCCAAGTTATTGGAGGAAATCATGTTTAACCCGCCGAAGAAAATAAAACCAGCGATGCCAAGAGCAGCCAGAAAGAAAAGGGATGAGTAAAGCAAAAACTTATTGAAAAAAGAGTTGTTGGATTTTGTCATAGAATTATTTAGAGCATCAGGTGAAAGGCCAAAAGAAGCCTCCGTTCCCCAATCCTTGGGAGCGTTAACTTCCCGCCCCGAAACAGGAGTGCGTTTTTCCTTGGGCACAAGCTTTTCATTTCTGGAATACAGGGTTCTTTTCAGGCGTTCTATACTACTTTCATTATTTTCTTCAGGACTCATGTGCAAATTATATCACAATTTTTATTTATAAATGACTCTCTTTCAATGCTTTATTTATAATCCCAACCATGCTTTTTTTATTTTCTTCGACTTTTTGCAAAAGAGGATTATTCCAACCATCCATATCTTCTAAAAAACTCCCCGTATTTTCATCACTCTCGACATAACCGAGCTCGTGCAAAATTCTCAAAATCATAAGAGTTTCGAAACTGGTCATGTCTTTCTCGCGAACATCTTTCAAAAACTCAAAGCCACTTTTGACCGTCTGGAAAATCTCAGAATGAGGAGACTCACCCGTAATCATTTGTAAAAGTACAGAAGAAATCTGAGCCAAAACTCTGTGACAGTACTTTGGGTACTCAAAAAAGAAATTTTCTGTCTCCACTACATTTGTCACCTTCCAACCGTTTTTGCCTTTGACACAGGATACCATTCCAAGAGTGTATTCCTGCAAAGCTGGGCGAAGCTTTGACACAGATAACCGAGCAGAACGGGCCGAAGCCATAATCAAACCCAAGTCAGAAGTCAAAATATGCAACACAATATTGGCCTCGCCAAAAGGCATTCTCTTCAAAATAATCCCCTCGGTGGTGTAGATGTGGTAGCTCATAGAAATAATTTTCAATTATCAATTTACAATTTCCAATCAATTCTCAATGTTCCAATGATCAATTTGAAAATTAATTCATTGAAAATTCAATGTCTGCCTGCGGTAGGCAGGAAAATTGAGAATTGTAAATTGAAAATTATTTGACTATACTTATCGTCATTTCATTCTCTCCTCCGAGCAAAATCTCGTGCGTTTGTCGTTCGCTCGAATACTTTATCTCCTCCACCTGTGTAGGGAGTTTTATCATGTCCTCAAAAGATTCGATGACCTTTTTCAGATCCGAATTTACATGAACAACAAGTTTTATTTTCTCATTCGGGTTTAGTTCTTGTTCCTTTCTAGCATCCTGAATACCACGAATAATATCTCGAGCAACACCTTCATTTTTTAATTCCGGAGTTATCTCCGTATCCAGCTCGACATCATTTTCAAGCGTCTCATCAAAAACCACTTCTTTTACATTTAGTTCATTTTTTATGAGATCAGCCAGCTCAACATTATTCTTAAATCCTAAATCTTTAATCTTCAATCTGCCTAATGGCTGGCGAACTTTTATTCCCGCCTTCTGACGGAGTTCGAGGGCGGAGGAAACTATTTCACGAACTTGTTTCATCATCTCTATCAGTTCCGAATTTTTATCATTGTCTTTTGCTTCTGGCCAAGATTCCATGTGAACGCTTTTTGTATTGTCACCCGTCACTTTCTGATATATTTCTTCGGCCACAAAAGGCATGAAGGGGGCGATTACTTTAGAAAGTTCAAGTAGAATAAAAGCCAAATGTTGGAAAGCCTCAACAGACGATTTGTCCTCAGATTTGAATCTATCTCTTGATCTTCGCAAATACCACGTCGACAGATCGTCTACAAAGGCCCTTATAGGTCGACCGGCGTGGACCGTGTCATATTTGTCCAGACTCTCTGTCACTTCTCTGTGAAGTTCCGATAAGCGAGAACTAATCCATTTATCTAAAATATTTTTTTCTGATTTCTTGGCAACACTTGGTCCAGTCCTGTAAGTTTCATAAAACGTCACAACATTTCTCAAAATATTTATCATTCTCTGGTGGATCTCTTTAACATCATCATCTTTAAAAAGCACGTCTTCGGCTTGCATAACGACAGATGTCATGAGGTAGTATCGCAGCGCATCAGCGCCGAAGCGGTCCATGAGTAAAAGCGGATCTGTGTAGTTACCTTTTGACTTACTCATTTTACTACCATCAACCGCCAAAACATTTCCCGTAGTAACGACGTTTTTAAAAGACTCGTGACCAAAAAGTGCGTTGGCAATAACGTTCATATAGTAAAACCATGTCCGAGTTTGCGGAATGTATTCGGCTACAAAATCACCCGGAGTTCTTTTTTCAAACTCGGCCTTGTTGGCGAAGGGATAGTTGTACTCGGCAAAAGGCATGGACCCCGACTCAACCCAGCAGTCTATTACTTCTGGAACTCTTTTCAGAGATTTTCCTGTTTCATCAACCAACTCAACATCGTCAATATATGGTCGATGGAGATCTAGTTCAAAATTTCTGTTTAAAGGAAGTGGAGAAATAGCAAACTCTTTCAAGACCCCCGCCCCGGCAGATTTGAACTTTGAGCGGATAAACTCGCGAGAAGCATTTGAATCAAGACCATCTACAAAAGTTGGGATAACTTCGAAGGCGATGCCGTGGGTGACAACCAAAACACTTGTATTTTCATATTTTGAATCAAGTTCTTTGAAAAACGCCCCAAAACGGTTTTTTGCATCCTGAAGACTCTCACCTTCTGGCATTTCTAAATCCATATCATCTTTTTGGCTAGAGCGATATGCCAAATATTCATTAAATGGTTTCAGATTAAACTGCCCGAAATTATACTCTCGAATTCGATCATCGAAAATAACCTTGTCGATTGAAATTCCAAGTTTTTCACATACGATTTTAACGGTCTCACGACTTCTGATAAATGGTGAACAATATATAACTGAAATATCTTTTTTCTTTAGCTCGTCCACTGTCGCATCTACTTGTTTTTTGCCTTTTTCTGTCAGATGGTGCGGATTATCTGGATTGCTACTACAAATATCTAAAACATTATGCTCCGCCTCTCCATGACGCATAACAAAATATTTATTTCCGGATTTTTTGATGTATTTTTTCAGCTCTTCAATACTGCCAATCACGATGTGTCTACCAGAAGACTCTTGCCCCGTACCGAGCTTTGCTCTGGTACTCGGGGTCCAAATTGGCAAGGGCGATGCCCAGAAACGGTTTCGGCTTATAGCCCAGTCGGGAGCGTTTTCCAAAATATCCAAAACACGGCCATGTTTCAAATGCGCAGGTATCCAGTTTATATTTTCATTAGAATCGATCAGTTGTTTTTTTATTTTCTGGACATCAATAAACCAAGACGAAAGAGCGTTGTATATTAGAGGCGTATCACATCTATAACAGTGGGGATAGGAGTGGGTGTTCATGGACTTTTCAAACAAAAGTCCCCTCTTCTCCAAATCCTCTTTTATAGCTTTCTCGGCTTTCTTCAAATATACCCCCCGAATAAACTCTGGAGCAAGATCGTTGAAGTGTCCGTTTGGTAGTAAAAGCGGAATCATAGGTAAATCAATCTTCTGCCCTAGTTGATAATCATCTTCACCATATATAACAGCAGTATGAACAATGCCTGTTCCCTCTTCTGTATTTACAAAATCCGCCGCAGCGACATACCATGCCTTCTTACCAGAATTTTTTACCGCTTCAATTTCATACAAAGGCTCGTATTCAAGTCCAACTAAATCTTTACCCTTTTTCTCTTCGACTATTTTGTATTCATCTTTTCCAAAAACCGCCTCCAGCCTATCTTTTGCCAGAATAAAACGGACCAAATCACCAACTCCCATATCCTTTTTTTCTATAACTACATAATCTAAATCAGGATGTACGGCAAGAGCGACATTTCCAGGCAAAGTCCAAGGTGTCGTAGTCCATGCCAGAAAATAAGTTTGGGGCTCCCTAACTTTTAACTTTCCTGCCTGACCGGTAGGCAGGTCACTTTTAACTTTTAACTTTATTGTCATCGCTTCCTCCGTCACATCCTTGTAGGAGTTGTCCATGGCAATTTCAGCTTTTGCCAAAGGAGTTTCGCATCTCGGACAATACAAAAGCACCTTGCGACCCTCGTAAAGCATTCCTTTTTTATTTATTTCTGACAGAGCCCACCATACACTTTCTGTGTAACTGGCGTCCATGGTCTTGTAGGAGTTGTCAAAATCAACCCACCGACCTATCCTTTCCACATATTTTTTCCAATCGTGAACATATGTCAAGACTTGGCTTCGGCATTCTTCATTGAATCTCTCAATTCCCAACTCCTCAATATCTTTCTTATGTTTCAGCCCAAGTTTTTTTTCTACGAGATTTTCTATCGGCAGACCATGACAGTCCCAACCCCAACGACGACGCACACTATACCCCTGCATGGTTTTGTATCGAGGAATCAAATCTTTGGCCACCGAGCCGAGCATAGTACCGTTGTGAGGAAGCCCTGTGGCAAACGGCGGTCCATCATAGAAAGTAAACTCGCCTTTTGGCGCAGGTTTTTCCACCGACTTTTTGAAAATATCGTTTTTATTCCAAAATTCTAGGATTTTTTCTTCTCTTAAAGCAACATCTGATTTTGTTTGTATTTCTTTTTCTGTCATTTGAAAATTGAAAATTAGAAATTGAAAATTTAAAAAACCGTCCTTGCATAGCAAATATTTTGCTATTCAAGGACGATTTTTTATCGTGGTACCACCTTGTTTCTCCCTCCCCATATTTCTGAAATCTGGGGAGGGACTTGTTACAGCTTTAACGGGCTTACCCGTCGGGTTCTACTTTGAATTTCTTCCCGAAGCCGTGGTTGATTAGACCCCGATTGCTTATTATTTAATACTAACAGAATCCACATTTACAAACAAGTTACATCTTTTCGGGCACTTTAATCCCCAACAAATCTAAACCAGATGTCATAACAAAAACAAAGGCTTGGGTTAGGGCTAACCGATATGGAGAAGTCGGATCAGATTGGTCAATTATTTTGTGTGATGTATAAAATGAATTAAACTCCCCCGCTAGTTCAATCAGGTATGTCACTATATAATGCGGGGCATACTCACCCCCCGCCCTCTCCACAACACTTGGAAATCTTTCAAGCAACCTTTCCAGATTTGTAGTCTCCCACCCACTTGGGAGTCGGACTCCCAAGTCGAGCTTTTCGGCTTTTTGCAAAACGGATTTTGCTCGAACGCATGCATACTGCAAATATGGACCAGAGTCACCCTCAAACGAAATCGACTTTTCAAAATCAAAAATAATATCCCCGCCAATGGCTTGTCGAAGAATCGAGTATTTTATAGCCCCGATAGCCACAATCTCCGCCACATTTTCCATGTCAAGGACAGTCCTTGACATGTCTTCTCTGCTATTCATTTTTTCTAAAACTTTTTTCTCAACTTGACCTATTAATTCTTCTCCCGTAATAGTATTACCTTTGCGAGATGACATCTTACCGCTAGGTAATTTTAGTAAACCGTGAGAGAGATGT
This sequence comes from Minisyncoccota bacterium, assembly GCA_036517395.1. Taxonomy (GTDB): domain Bacteria; phylum Patescibacteriota; class Minisyncoccia; order Phycocordibacterales; family DATDWN01; genus C7867-006. The sequence continues at coordinate 12,178 of DATDWN010000002.1, read as the reverse complement.
TGTGTTTTTTCAGCGATATCAGATCTTATTTCTTGTAGTGCCCGTAGAACAACCTTGAAATACTCATTCTGCTCATTTGCTGTAATAATTATTGATTTATCGAATTTATATTGGTCATATTTCCTAATTGCATGAGCAATATCTTTAGCCTCATACATTGGAATACCCTGACTGTTTATAAAAACTCTCGTATGAAGCTTTGGGTCATATTTCTCTCCATGAAAAACCACCGCCCCCTCACTTTCTTCAAACACTCCTTTTTTTATAAACTCTCGCACAATCCTCAAAGCATCATCCGCCACTTCACTTTCAAAAAAATAAAAGTCAAACTTTGTTCCAAGCTTTTTGTACAATTCCTCGAAATGATCGAGTGATATTTTCCTACCCCATTCATACAAAACCACAAGCTCCTTGTCACTTTTTTCAAACAATTTTTTGTTTATTTCTTTTATTTCCTCCGCAGATTTCGGATCATCCTCATACGAATTCGTCCCAAGTACATAGGAATTTCCTATGTAGTTCGTTTTCTCTGATAGATTTCCATCTATGATCCCACCCAGTTTCATAATTCCCCAAACCGCTTTGGCAACATGCAAACCGGAATCTCCTTGATAATTATTGCGTTTTATTTCCGCACCACTATATTCAAAAATCCGAGAAAGAGATTCCCCGATAACATTGCCCATGAGATGACCGATGTGCATGGGCTTCAGAACATTGGTCACTGTGTACTCAATAATTATTTTCTGCTTTGCCAAGCCATAGCTTTTAGCGAAGGATGGACCTTTATCCAAAATCTCTTTAACTTTTTCAGCAAAATATTCCTTATTAAAAAAGAAGTTTATAAATCCACCAACCACTTCAATCCTCATAACTTTTCCACACGCCGTGTGGAAAAGTTTGTTCTTGATTTCGTTAGCCAAATCAAGAGGTTTTTTGCCGAGCTCTTTTGCATAAGCCATAGCCGCATTTGTAGACAAATCACCAAAATCTATCCGAGTGGGATAGTCAAAAGATACCTTTAGATCTTTTACCCCAAAACTTTCCAAAATAGCCGAAATTTCTTTTTCTAATTCCTCTTTCATTATTTCAAATCATAACACGACAAAAGACAAACGAAAACGCGGCGCTGTATTAGCCGCCGCGTCTTTTACATGCCGAGAGCACTTTCGAGAGCACCCATTGCCCGCGAGAGCATTCGATCCATGCTGAGATTCGCATTTACCCTGATGGACTTGACCCCGTCTTTGGAAAAAAACTTGTCGTAGAAAGACCGAGTTTGACGACGCTCCTCTGAACTGCGTCGATCGAAGTGATTCTTCTCTCCCCGATCATTCATTCGCCGTTCTGCTTCCTCAACCGAGACTCGAAAGTCCAGATAGACCGGTTCGATTCCCTGAAGACAAGTAGCGCGCGTCTGCCAAAACAAGTCTTCGAGGTTTGGGTTCTTGCCGATTTGAAATGCATAGGTCGATGCATCAAACCGATCAGAAACCACAACCTTTCCCGCATTCAGAGCAGGAATGACAATTGAGGAAATATTCTGAGCGCGCGACGCCCAGAAAAGACAGAACATTGCCAAATGATCGGCGTCCTTGGCTTCGTCAGACAGAACCAGTTCCCTGATTTTCTGACTGAAGCCCTGTCCACCAGGCTCACGCGAGTAGACGAACAGGGGTTGGTTCTCCCTTAGAGTGTTGACGAAAGTGGTTTTCCCCGCTCCGTCACCACCTTCGACGATGATGAATTTTCCTTGTTTCATCGACACCTCCATTTGAAAGATTAGTATGAGAACCTAAATAAGTAAAGGGCGGGGATATAGATCCCCGCCCAGAACGCCGGTTCAATCCGGCAAAGAAAGCACGAAGTCCACCAACTTCTGATCACCCTTCATCCCGAGAAGCAGTGAGTCCGTCGGAGTGAGTTTGGTGAAATCATGCTCATTCTCCAGCATCTTCCGGTACTGCATCCACTTGGGTGAGAAGTTGCCGTTGAAGTTCCCGAAGTAGGCACCAGTGGTGTCGTGAGTGGTAGCGGGATGCTCGAAGGGTGAAACGTGCCCATTCGACTGAAGCCCGTCAACCATTTTCAGATCGGCGTCGATGCTTCTTTTGCCATCATGAGTGAGATAGCTCACTCTAGCACACCGCGCCGACGAGATTCGAGCAAGCGTCTTGTTGTTTTCGATCTCCTGCTTGTCCTCGGGAAAGACATAGGGCAGGTGCCACTCTCCGTGTTCAAGCACCTCTGGAATACTTGCTGAATGTGCCCGTGCCATTTCGATGGCAACACTATCGATCTCAGGCTGCGCCATCGTCGAAGCGCGAAGCCCGTAGAAGTTACGCCAGTGCGTACCAGTCACGATGACTGTATGCCAAGCGTATGGCTCGAGAACTCGGTTGGCGTGTTGCTTGTGAACCCCAGCGTTGAGAGGAATCATCTTCCCGACAACATCCGAGTACTGCGCCATTAATTGCTTGACCGCATCGCAGACCGTTACCGCGCGTACATCACCTTTCGAGTCCTTCATGATTTGGTTTTCACCACCAGCCAGCATGAAAGCCTGGATCACCGCCACGTCACGCCCGACAAGCCAGTTCGTACAGGCGGCGTCGGTATCTTCCTGCGAGATATCTTCCGCCGATTGCATGCCGGCCTTGTTCTTGCCGAACTGAAGCGGAATGAACGGATAGAGAACGATATCAGACAAACGCTTCCAGACGGGTATCGCCCTTGAACTGGCCGAATTGCGACTGAGCATTCGATGAGTGTTGAATTCCGCTAAGATAAACCTAGGGAATGTCACCTCGAATGTCGTCAGACGGCTGCGGTCATGAACGCTGTCCGCCACGACATTGGCAGAGATATTCACTCGGTTTGACATACAAGCTCCTTCTAATTGAATGCCTAAAAGGTACTGTTCCTGTCCCCACCTTAACAACCAAAGTATAGAAAGTAAAGTTAAATCTATTTGCTTTTAAATATATTATAGACAATAATGGCAAACGGAAAGGAGAGCAGCATGGCCCTGAGTGACAGGAGAATTCTTGAGCAGATGGAGCGAGGCGACATCGTCATTGACCCGTTCCGGAGAAAACATCTGGCTACCTCAAGCTACGATGTCTCTCTGGGACAATACTTCTTCCGCGAACAGCCGACGAAGTACAACCACAGCCTGTACAACATCTGGGCACAAGACCACATGGAACATGTCTGGGGTGCCGACAAGGTAGAAGAAGCTGTGCTTGCCGAAGAAGCCCTTCAGAAGTACAACTTCGACTGGGACAACGGAATAGGTCGAGAAGACAAACTGATCATGCTCCGACCGGGCGAGACGATACTCGCTCACACCGAAGAGTTCATCGGTGGCAAAAATCACATTACTACCATGATGAAAGCTCGCTCTTCTATGGGCCGTAACTTCATCGAGGTCTGTAAGTGCGCCGGTTGGGGTGATGTCGGGTTCATCAACCGCTGGACGATGGAGATCACCAACAACTCGAGAAATTACATCATTCCTCTTGTTGTCGGTCGGCGAATTGCCCAGATTATTTTCTTCGAAACCGGACCGATCGTCGAGAAAGACTACGCGAGCGATGGCAAGTACCAAGCAAGTCAGGATCTCGACACAATCAAAGCGAACTGGAATCCGTCCCTGATGCTCCCCCGCCTCTACAAAGACCGAGAGATTGCGGGCGGGCAGATCGTTCTTCCCATGACCTAGTGGCAACAATCAACCCCGCCGTTCCTTTCGGAGCGACGGGGTCTTCTTTTATAAAAATGAATTAATCTTATTTCACATCCACACCCATTGAGCGAGCCGATCCAGCTATAATCTTCATCGCCGCCTCTATATCGTTTGCGTTTAAATCCTTCATTTTCTTTTCTGCGATTTCTTTTAATTGAGCTCGTGAAAGTGTGCCAACTTTTGAAACCGTGTTTTTACCTGAGCCTTTTTCCTTGCCGATAGCTTTGAGAATAAGAGATGATGCTGGTGGAGTTTTTACCACAAAAGAAAACGTTCTGTCTTCGTAAACGGAAATCTCAACAGGTACCACGTCTCCCTTCATATCCTTTGTGGCATCGTTAAACTGCTTGACGAATTCGCCAATGTTAACCCCTGCCTGACCGAGTGCTGGACCTGTTTTCCCTGCTGGAGTCGCCGCCCCGCCTTGTATAACCAGCTTTAGTTTTTTTGTGACTTTCTTGGCCATATTTAGTTTAATAAGTTAGATAGGGTGATAAGTTTAATAAGTTAAATAGCTGATTTTTCCTTTATAAATCTTATATATCCGCTTATTGCTTTAAGAAGGCTAGTATACCTGTTTGCCAGGTCATTTGCAACACTATCTACTATGAATTCCTTTTTGGCGGATCGAATTAAATTTCTTTTAGTTTCTTCTGCTTCCCCCTTTGCAATATACATATATCGAGTTTTCTCAGCATAACTATGTCTGGTATAACCCTCGGCAATATTGTTTGCAACAGCAGCTGACAACCTTTTTATTTGATCAGCGCTTCCATATTTTTCTTCTTTGGGAAAATCTTTGATAACTTTATAAACATCAATTTCAAGAGCCTCGGCCATCTGATAAATTTTCAAATTTTCTAATCCTGTTGGCATTTTACCTTATTAAACTTATTACCTTATCACCTTCCCAACTAGTTGAATTAGATTTTCTTCACTTGAAGAAAATCTAATTCAACAGGAGTCTCTCTGCCAAACATTGCCACCAGAACTTTGACTTTGCCCCTCTCTTCATCCACCTCGTTTACTTTACCATCGAGATCTTTGAAAGGACCATCTACGATAATAACCGCGTCGTTTATGGAAAGGTCGATTTTGTGCTTGGCTGTACCCGTGTTCATACGAGAAAAAAGATCCTCCACTTCTTTTGGATTTATTGGCACAGGATAAATACCAGAGCCAACGAAACCAGTAACGCGAGGAGTATTTCGCACAACAAACCAAGAATCCTCGGTCACTATCATGTCCACTAAAATATATCCGGGGTATATCTTTTCCTCCTCTTCAACTCTTTTGCCGCCTTTGATTTTTATTTTCTTTTCGGTCGGAACTATGACATTGAAAATTTTATCTTCCATCCCCAGAGACTCAATACGCTGTTTCAGATTTCTCATCACCGCATTTTCATAACCGGCATACGTGTGAATGACGTACCAATTTCTCTCGCTATGTACTTGCTGTTTTGACATGGTTGATTTTCTTAACGAACGATAGTGAGTTTTTGAAAATCACCACCCTGTGAAATAAAATCTTGCAGATTTTGACTTTTACTTTGTAAAAGTCATTTCACTAGGGTTTTATAAATTATAATCACTTCGTTCTTTAATTTATAAAATAAACTTTGTTAAAACTAACTTAAATATATAATCAAAAAATCCCAAGAAAAAAGAAACAAATACTGAAATAACGATAACCACTATAGTGAAAGCGATGGCCTGAGATCTAGTCGGCCATGAAACATGCTTCAACTCCCCTTGTGTATCTTTTAAGTAAGTGATGAGAGACATAATAGTTTGATAAGGTATATAAGGTTAATAAGTTCTATAAGTTTAAATTCTACTTATTAAACTTTACTTCTAATATAATATCCATACTACTCTCCTCGGCTCGGAAATGAAAAATACAAATATTTTCATTTCTCTCGCTCTACGTCGGTAGTAAAAAACCCCTCGGGGGGTCGTCTACTATAATACTCTTTCAAACTATAAAGTCAATTCTACTGGATTTCATATGTAATAGTGACGTTCGAGGTAACCTTATTCTCCCCTGTCGGAATTTGCGGTATTGGAGCAGCACTCGCACCCATCATTCCCTTTGTCTCCATCGCATAATAAATCGGCTGGTTGCCACCCTCACTGAAACTGACTATTTTGCTTAATTTAACACCAAGGGATTTTGCCAGAACCTGTGCTTTTGCCTTTGCGTCTTGGATTGCTTTGTCTCTGGCCTCTGCCTGCACAGCATCAATATTATCAATGACAAAATCAAGTCCGCTTATGTTTTGCACACCTAGCCCTCCAACTTTTGTCAAAATCGCACCTGCATCATCAGTTTTTCTGACCTTTACAGATATGCTTTGACTAACTTCATATCCAGTGAGAACCTGCTTTCCTGATCTACATGGATAGGCAATATTCGAAACACTACTTCCACCAGAGTTCATCATCATGGGCTCTGCGCATGGGTAGGTTGTATAATCGTATTTTGGATTTGAATAATATCCCGTAGTCTTTATATCTTTTTCGGCTACACCCATTTTCTTTACCGCATCTATGGCGGCGTTGATTTTTACACTGGCCTTATCCTGCGCTTCTTTTACAGTCTTGCCACTTTCAACAACAGAAAAAGAAAATGTGGCTATATCAGGAACGGCAAAGACTTCGCCTGTGCCAGAAACAGAGATGGCATTTGTTGAGGTTGGAACTGTGCCTATGTGCGAATATTCTTTTATAGCGTTCAGTGTCTCCGCTCCAAGAAATACCGCTAACAAGACGAAAACGACAAACAGCGCCTTAAATAATTTGGCTTTTTCTGGCGTTTGAGAGATTTGATCCATCCCGTTAGAGGCAGGTCGCGGTCTTCCACTTCCCCACCATCTATTGATTATGTTAATAATTCTTATCTATTCTAACACTTAACAACCTAACCACAAGCGACCGCGGCCTCTAACGGGACCATGGTTTTTTATCCGCACACTAACTCTGGTATCGTTGCATCGTCTCCAAAATTAGCTTTATTATCTTACTCTAAAGAAAATATTATTTCTGTGCAACTATATATTTAGCAACATAGAGACAATACCAAAGTTAGTGTGCGGATGTAGTTAGTTTATAATTCTGACATTTTAACACAAACCCCCATATATGCTAATATTCCAATATGAGTTTTTACTTCGGACTAGTTACAAGGATAGATGACGTTGTCATTCGGTTTCTCTTACTGCATCGTACGCCACTTCTGACTAAAGCTTTTTATTTTATTACATATTTTGGCGAACAAATGGTCATCGGAATTATGCTGATTATTCTTCTCGCCTATTTATACTTAAAAAAAGAAATGGGCTATCTTTACTCATGCCTTTTCGTCTTTCTGGCGACCGACGCTAGTGTTTATTTTATAAAAATATTTGTGAACAGGGCTCGTCCGAGTGCCGACATGGCTTATTATTTGGAGACTTCAAAATCCTTCCCAAGCGCTCATGCCGCAATCGCTCTAGCCTTTTTTGGATTTGTTGCCTACTATCTTATAAAACAGACAAGCGAGAAAAACCAAAAAAGCGCCGTAATATTTTCCGCCACACTCTTAGTTCTACTCGTAGGATTTTCTCGTCTCTATCTTGGAGAACACTACTTGAGTGATGTCTTGGCAGGATTTATCGTGGGAGGCATGTGGCTAATAATCGGCATCATAATTCGCCAAAAATATTTTCGTGCCAGTATATCCAGCAATACACCCAGCGCTCTCTAGTTTTCCCATCTAGTAAAAATTCCGCAAGGCAAGAGTCGACCCCCAGACGACTCTTGTATAGTTAGTTCACCACTAGATACTTGGCCTTTTAATCCAGAGGTTACAGACTCTAACATCTGAGCATAAGTCGTAGCGGAGTATCCTGAGGCATAGCCGTTTAAAACAATAGCAAGGGGGGTTGGAGAAAGTATGTTTTTTATTCGAGACAAAAGCGGCATCAAATCCTCCTCGATTTTCCAAGTTTCTCCTTTAGCGCCCTTACCATAAACAGGCGGGTCCATCAAAATAATATCGTATTTATTCCCTCTCTTTATTTCCCTTTCCACAAACTTGCGTACATCATCGACAATAAATCTGATGGGGCTTAGAGAAAGACCAGCTAAAGCACCTTCGGTGCTCGCCCGATCAGAGCTAGAGCTCTGATTTAGGGAAACTTTCATGTTTTTGTTTGCCAGATCAACTGCAAATTTGGAGGCATCAACATGACATACGGAAGCACCAGCTTTAGCACAAGCGAGACTAGCTCCTCCTGTATATCCAAAAAGATTTAGTACTTTGATTTTTTGATTTTGGTTTGAAATTGGAAATTTGAAATTGGAAATTTTATTTGCAAGCCATTTCCATTGTGCAGACTGTTCTGGAAAAAGTCCTAAGTGTTTTGAAGGTAAAAGTTCCAGATTAAAAGTTAGCCCTTCCAGAGTCACAACCCAAGGTTCCATTTTCCCTAAATCAGAGCTTTTGCTCTGATCGGGCGAACCGCTTTGCGGTTTTAGCCACTTACCGCTATTTCCAACACGAGTAAAAACAGCATCCGACTTTTTCCACTCCGCTTCGGGCAAAGATTTGGGCCACAGAGCTTGTGGATCCGGGCGAGAGAGGATTATTTTTCCATATCTTTCAAGTTTTTGGCCGTCACCGCTGTCCAAAAGTTCGTAGTCTACTGATTTTTCCGTAATTAGGTTTTGCATTATTTTATTCCACTAACCAAAAAAGAAACCTGTCTTTCCCTATCGTGATCAAGCTCAACTAACATTATCTCCTGCCACCTTCCCTTAAAAATCTTACCATCTTCGACAATAAGCGAAATCGACGGATGAATCATAAGGGCTTGGGCATGTGCATGGCCATTTATGCACTCGTTTATCACTCCGTTTTCATCCGGCTCGCATAGGTGTGTGTCGCGTTTGCCTTTAGGATTTTGTGCATGGTTTATATCGTTGTGACCATAATCGTGCATGGGGTGAGCAAAATTATCCAAAACTTTGCGCATGTCAGATTCGTAACCCAGAGTCTCCGACGGGCCAATCAGATTTTTCTCGTTTTCATTGACCCAAATACCACAAGTCGTGTGATGTGTTTGCACTACGATGCTACCTCTTTTGACTCCAGAGTTTTTTATAGCCTCCTCGACATCCGTTGTAATAGTAATAAACTCAGCCCGATATTTCGTCTGGTATTTTTTGCTTTCAAGATGCACAGAATAATCTGCCATAGGTTTATCCGCACACTAACTTTGACATCGTTCACACCTGTGTTTTTTATACAAAACACAATGCCAAAGTTAGTGTGCGGATTAATTATACCAAATCTTTGACTAAACTCTCAACCTTTTTCAAAAACTCATCTCTCGTACCATTATTTAAAATAACTTTGTCGGCCATAGCGATAACAGCATCTACTTGATGCGTGTTTTTATCCCCACTTCTCTCTTTTTCTTCCTCGGCTTTAAACTGCTCAAAAGAAATACTGTCTCCCTCTCTTTTTCTTCCGACTACCCAAGAATATCGCGTTTCTATAGGTGCTTCGACCGCAATCATTACAAAATTTTTACCAAAGGCTTTTTTTAAAGCCTCCACCTCAGCTGTATTTCGTAATCCTGAAACAACGCTCTTCGAAACATTGCCATCCATAATTTTCTTTGCAGAAATCAAAGCAAGATAATCAGACCCCCTCTCTTTCCGACACTCAATAGCAAATACGCTTGTATGAGCTCTGTCTACAGGAATGCCCCTTTCTCTCATCTCTGCTCGTATCAAATCCGCAGTGGCAATATGGAAAAAACCAAGCGAAGCCAAATGCTCCCCTACTGTATCTTTGCCCGATGATGGATGACCTGTTACACCAAATACGATCATGATTGTTTATAAATTTTGGGGTGGCTAGAGAGAATCGAACTCTCATTTTTGCTTCCACAAAGCAAAGTCCTAACCGTTGAACGATAGCCACCATTAATTCAAAGAAATAAATTGCGATTTAGATCTTTGTGCTCGGGAGAGGAATCGCACCTCCACGTCTTACGACACACGCACCTCAAGCGTGCCTGGCTACTATTACAGCACCCGAGCATTTATTTATTATACACTTTTACTCTACAGAAGTTTCTGTCACTTCTTCATCAACACTTGGAGTATTATCAGGCAGGGCGCGGATGTTTCGCATTTGGCGTCTAATTTCTTTGGCCGCTTTGTCGCGTATGTGATACAGCTTTGCTCGTCTGACTTTTGAGCGTTTCAATGTTTCAACAGAATCAATCATGGGAGAGTAAAGCGGAAATATTTTCTCCACCCCCACTCCACTTGCCACTCGCCTGACTGTAAAAGTCGCTCCCGCTTCTTTGCCATGTTTTACAGCAATAATTAGTCCTTCAAAAGCCTGTAAGCGCGTCTTGCCTTTCTCCACAATCTTCTGCCAGACACGGACAGAGTCGCCACTTTTAATATCGAGTGCTTTTCTGTCGGCTATTTTTACTGGGGATTGGACTGTCATGAGTTGCTACAAACCTAGCACAGGATTATCAGTTTTGCAACTTTAATCCTTTCTCGAAATCTTCTGGGTATGGTGCCGTTAATGTATGAGATTTACCTTTCAAATCAGCAAAAGTAATTTGGTAGGAGTGTAAGGCTGTTCTCTGAAATCCCAGTGAATTTTCTCTATTTGGTGCATAGAGTGAGTCAGCGACAAGAGGATAATTTATAGCTTTGAAGTGAACACGAATTTGATGAGTTCTTCCCGTCTTGGGCATAACTTCGACAAACGAATATCCTTTTCCACGGGATAAAACTTTGTAATCCGTCACTGCCTCTCTCATTTCACCTTTTGCTCCACGCTGGGCTGATTTCAAACGAAAATCTTTAGCACTTCTGCCAATAGGCCTGTCTATTGTTCCCCTAAACCCAGACTCTGTCTGGGTCGGGCGACCATCCTGAACCGCTTTGCGGTCGGATGGTTTAGCCTTCATCTCTCCGAAAACGAAACAATGATATATTTTTTTGATTTTGTGTTCCTGAAATTGCTTTTTTAGATTTTCGAAAGATTTTTGATTTTTGGCGACAAGCATTACTCCCGATGTTTCCCTGTCTAGCCGATGCACAATGCCCGATCGATCAATTTCCCCATCACTAGAATCACGTCCTGACTCCCCGACATTTTTTATTTTAGGATATTTTTTTAAAATCCAATCGGTTAGTGTTGGCTCTTTTGTTCGACCATCACCGTGTACAACCAAGCCAGACGGCTTGTTTATGGCCATTATATCTTTGTCTTCATATAAAATATCTATGTTCATTGTATAAATTATAACATCAAACAAATCTCGTCTCATCCATAATCTTTTTGGAGACTCTCGGAGCGCGACGGCGCGAGAGTGAGCAAATTTCTAGCCCAGAAATTATGCGTGCTCCAAAAAGGTTATGGTGAGAAAGAGATTTGTGTTTAAAAAATTACTTACCAATTCTTCTTTCACGATTACTATACTCATCGAGAATTTTCAAAAACTCTTCTTCTGAAAAATCAGGCCAGAGAGTTTTTGTGAAAAAAAGTTCACTGTAAACTCCCTGCCACGGCAAAAAACCAGAAAGTCTCATTTCTCCTGATGTACGAATAATAATATCTGGGTCGGGCATATCTCCCGTCTGCAAATGTTTTGCAAAATATTGTTCACTAATTTCCTCTGTCGTAGCTTGCGCCTTATGTTCCTGGACAATTTTTTTGACTGCAGAAAGTATTTCGGCTCGTCCACCATAGTTTAGAGCAAAATAAACATGAATCCCAGTATTGTTCCTTGTTTTTTCTTCCGCTTCCTTTAAAGTTTTTTGTAAACTGACATTAAACCTTGATAAATCGCCCACGCAATGCAGTACACCCCCCTCTTCATTAAAATATTCTAATTCTTTTGCCAAAAAATCACCTATGAGATTTAGAAGATATGAAACTTCATCTAAAGAACGATTCCAGTTTTCGGTCGAAAATGTGAAAAATATTATGTGTTTTACTCCGGCCTCTTGGGCAAACTTGACGACTTTTTTTAAAGTTTCCCCTCCTGCCTTATGCCCCAAGAAGGCCATCTGCCCCTTTCCTTTGGCCCATCGCCTATTGCCATCCATAATAATGCCAACACAATTTGGTATTTTGTTTTCCGCTTTATTATTTTCCTGCATTTTGAGAATGATACACTATTGGCGGAGATTTTTCTAGACCAAAATTCAACCTACACAGATATCACGCAGTCGCGGATTATTTGTGTGTGTCAGTTATTTGAAATGTATTACTTTTTAGTATATAAATAAGACATGCGGGATTAGCTCAGTTGGTACGAGCAGCGCTTTTACACAGCGAAGGTCACAGGTTCGACCCCTGTATCCCGCACCACTATCAAACTTTCCGATTTTTGCCCGACCGATTCGG
>DATDWN010000001.1:0-59163 GCA_036517395.1 Minisyncoccota bacterium | reverse complement strand
ACCGTTAATCCTCCACTTACTGCATTAGCTAGAGTGGCTAGGTAGTTTCCTGTTGTGTGATCACCTAGTGTAATGAGGTTGTTTAGAGATGTGGCTCCTGTGCCACCTGAAGTTACTGCAAGTGGAGCACCAAGAGTTAGTGTTCCAAAGAAAGCATTGGTCGATGATGCATATGAAGAAGAGATAGCTGTGGTGGAGGCGTATGTGAAAGATAATTTACCTGTTCCAAAATTAATTGCTTGATTGTTTGTGGTGTTGATGGAGAGTGTACCTTTGGTATCAAAGGTGTAAGCACCTGATGTTAGAAAATCTGTTCCTGTTGAGGTTGCTGTTCCACCAATACCGATACTTGTTCCAAAGTAACCTGTTCTCCATCGTAACCAGTTTGTTGGATCACCAAAGTCAAGAAGGTTGTCTGTCGTTGGAATGAGAGATGAGCTGATTCTTGAATTTATATTTATTATGTCGGTCGTTGTGGCATCACCAAAAGTAGAGTTGCCATTTATTGCAAGGGTTGATGTTCCAGTGATTGCTCCACCTACGAAGAGAGAGCTGGAGAAGTAACCGTTACCCATGACTTCAAATTTTGATGTTGGTGTGGTCGTCCCAATGCCGACGTTGCCATTGTTATCGTCAATGACAAAGTAAGGTGTAGTCTCGAGCGCTGCTGAGCGAGCAATTATGAAATCAAAGGATGATCGCTGTCCACCGATTGACCAGATACGCCCACCAGCATCAAATTGAGTATCAAAGCTGAGTGCCGCGTCTCCTGTTCCATCTTGCTGAATCTTGAGTTGAGGCACGGTCGAGTTGCTGTTTTGATAAATCTCCAGATTAGTAGTTGGACTAGTCGTCCCAATGCCGATGTTATTTGTTGAGAAATCGTAAACAAAACCAGATGTCTTAATCGCAAATCCCCCAGAGATAGTTGAGGTTGCGTTTGTTGATGTAGCGTTGAAGTTTCCAAATGTCGGAGCTGATGTTGCCGTTAGAATTCCTGAAGAATTTGTTGAGAGAATCGAGTTTGGTGCCGTAGCTGTGTATGTTAGAGCCCCGGAGAAACTGTTTGTGTTTGTGAAAGTATTGGCTGTGTATGTTTTTGCTATTGTTGATGAGCCGTGGATGAAAGCATTGATTGTAGAATCTCCTCCAACGCAAACTCCGCTGATTGAGTAACACCCAGTGGTGATGTTAAGACCAACGTTTGATGTGGATGTGGCCGAGCCTGAAATATTTAATCCAGAAAGTGTGGTTGTTCCAAAACCCAGGGATGAAACCGAAAGTTGTGTCGAGGTTGATGAGCCAACAACGAAACCAACCGAGTTTCCTGCGACAGGATTAACCGCAAGTCGAGCCGATGGAGTCGTTGTGCCAACACCAACATTGCCCGTGACGGAGAGACTGCCGGCGATGGTAGAAGTAGCCGTTGTTGATGTTGCGTTGAAAGATAGAAATGTTGGAGTTGATGTTGCCGAGACAACTCCTGATGCATCAGTGGCAAGAAGAGAATTGATTGCTAGGCCAGAAAGAGTAATAGATGGTGAAGAGATAGAATTTGCTGAAAATGTCGTTGCAGAGATAGATGTGTTAGAAATAGAACCCCCTGTGATAGTCGGGTTTGAAATAGATGTGTTGTAGAGGTTATCTATTCTCTGGCTTTGGGCTATTTGTTGATATATGTTTGTGACAGAACCACCAGATCCAGATGATAGAGCATAAAACTTGGCCGTTATGCTGTTGTTTGTTTCCTGCAATCTCTTTTCTAAATAATCCGCCGTAACAGCATTTGCCTGTGGCTCTACTACAACCCTTTCTATTACCCTCTGCACGATTTGCGATGGAGCAGCTATACCCGTCTGTGTTCCACCAGTACTCTTGGGAAGGGGGTTATTTTTTACTACATAAACAGTGTTAACTATTGTTGGATTAGATTTAAAGAGTTTTGATGTTGGAGAAAAAACAAAACGATAAAAGAAACTGTTAACTGTGTCATAGACAACGACACTACTTTTATCAAAAGGGTTGAGAGCGCTTTCAGAAACAGTATTTATCGCAAGGGCGGTAAATGTTTTTGTTTTGTCAAAAGTATTTCCTATACTTTCTGAAGTTTGATAAAAACCATCAACCGATTCAGAAATAAAAGAAAAAACTTTTTGATGAGTGTTGGAAATTGCGATCACTGTTTCTCTAGCTCCACTGTCTACTAGATTCACTTCTATTTTTGAAAATCTCTTCAAGTTGTCTACGATATAAAGTGCTGGGTTTTTTGAAAGAAGAATTCCTTCTTGGACAATAGAGGTTCGACTGTTTAAAACTGCTGTCCCTAAATTTTTATATTCGTCCTTTAGTTGTGTGCTATACAAAGCACTTACAGTGTCTAGTGAATTGTATAAATCCATTGGTGCTGAAGAAATGGTCCTTGAAACTTGTGATAGGTTGATGTCCTTTAGAGAAATGGCACCGACTGTAAGTGCTAAACCTAAGGCAAGTGGTAATAGTGTTTTGGAGAAAGACCAACACGAGCTGAAAATGACTTTGTCCAAAAACTTTATGATGGGCTCAACCTTTCGAAATGAAGATGAGATGTGTTCAGACCCAGAAGAACTGAATGATCTCAGAAGATCCTTACCATATGTCAACTTGGATCTTTTTTGAATGACTGGCGTTTTTACTTGTTCTGTCCCTAGAGAACTTCCTACCTCCCTCTGATTCTTATATTGTTGCTGATTTGAATCTTCCGGTATTAGAGAAAGATTTTTATGACTCAAGACCGATTCTTCCGTAACATACCAAACACGACCAATTCTTTTACAGTCAACTTTACCACCACGAGACAGTTGTCCTATGTAATCTTGAGTATAGCCTGTAAGAGAGGCTGCTTCCTTCGCCGAGATATACTTCTTGTTATCAAAAACTAGACCAGAATTCATTAACAAAATTATACGATTTGAAAGAGTACAGAAGTGAAAAAATGTGTGGATAACAAAAGATTTCTCGGGCAATCTCGGCTAGACAAGATGATAATAAAATAATCTATAATTTTTAAATTTATAATCTCTAAAAAGAGATAAGAAAGTAAAAATTTGAAGGTTAATTTATATGAAAATATTCCATCCGAGATAGAGTAAATGAATGATAAATGATACTTTAATAAATTTGGAGAATATAAAAACCAAATCTATGTCAATCTATGTCAAAAATCAAACTGGTCACATTAAAAACTTATCAACACCAGAGCTTGATAAGTTTTTATAAACTTTGTAAAATAATTATTAATCTTTAGTAATGTTTATAAATGTATGGCTAATCAATACATAACAATTAAGCAGGCGTCTAAAATATTGGGGGTCTCAGCTATGACTCTTCGTAACTGGGATAATGACGGCAAACTGAGAGCACACCGTCATCCCATGAACAACTATAGAGTCTACAGAATTGAAGATTTGGAGAGCGTTATTTCAGAGATAGAAACCGGAACGGGACAGAGAAAAAGTAGCAAAAAGGAGGTTAGAAAGCTTATTGTGAAGCACTTAGAAGAATAGTAACGGAAAACAAAAAATCATTTTGTCAACAGTTCAAGAACGACAGTTTTTATCATTTCTGGGTTACCGCTTCCCTTCATGGCCTTCATACCAAGGCCCACAAAAAACTGTAGTATTGATTCTTTGCCATTTTTATACAAGACAACACTTTCTTGATTGCTTGAAATAATTTCCTCCATTATTTTTTGAATTTCCGCTCTGTTGTTTTTTTGAATCAGTCCTTTTTCGTTTGCAATGACCGTTGGATCTCCACCTTCTTCAAACATTATCTTCAATATATCCTTAGCTCCACGAGAAGACAGCTCTCCCCCGCTAATCATGGTTATAAGTTTTGCAAAATTATCTGGAGTAATTTGTCCCAATGAAAAAAAACTGCCAACAGATTTGGAAAGTCCCATCACGTCAGATGTGATGTAGTTTGATGCAGTTTTAAGACTCACTTCTTTTCCTGCCACAAACCTCTCCACGACTTCTGTAAAAAATTTATCAGCCTCTTTGTTGTTTATATATGTTTCGATATCTTCTGATTTTAAATCGAAATCTTTTTTGAAACGTAATCTTTTTTCCGAGGGTAATTCCAAGAGAGATTTTTTTAATTCTTCTTTGGAAAATTCTTCCACTTCGGAAAGTTTTAGTTTTGGAAGATCTGGCTCTCCGAAATATCTGTAATCATGGGCCGACTCCTTCGATCTTTGTGAAAATGTTTTTTCTTTGTTTTCATCCCAACCTCTCGTCTCTTGAACCACACTCTCTCCTTTCTCCAGTAAAGCGGTCTGTCTCTCAAATTCAAAGTCAATAGCTTTTCCCACGGCCCGAAACGAGTTTATATTTTTTACTTCAACTTTCGTGCCAAGCGTTTCTGTTTTTGACACTGACATATTAACCTCCACCCTCATCTCACCCTTCTCCATGTTTGCATCTGACACACCTAAATACTGCAAAACTAGTTGGAGTTCTTTGGCAAACTTTGTCGCCTCTTCGCTGCTATGTATTACAGGTTCTGTTACAAGCTCCATCAGAGGCACCCCGGCTCTGTTATAGTCAACTAAACTGGCGTCTGCGATGTCGTGGGTCGAACGAGCTGTGTCTTCTTCCAGATGGATGCGGGTTAGTTCAATACCGTTCAAGGTTCCACCTTGTACTAGAGGGTGTTTATACTGACTTATCTGATAGCCCTTGGGAATATCTGGGTAAAAGTAGCTCTTGCGGTCAAATTCGGTAAAATCAGCAATCTTTCCACCAAGAGCCAAACCAACCAAGAGCACTTTTTTTATCGCTTCTTTGTTTATTGTGGGCAATGTCCCGGGATATCCCATACAAACAGGGCAAATATGAATATTTGGTGATTTGTTACTTTCTTCCGAATTTGCACCTAAAACAGCTTCAGCTGTTCGGTCGACCAATCCTCCAGATTGGTTTAGACAACCACAAAACATCTTACTTTGAGTCTTTAGCTCGGCGTGTATCTCAAGCCCAACCGTCATCTTGTAGTTATCCTTCATGTCTTATATATTACAACCCTCGCATAATCTTTACCAATTCATCTCCCAACACCTTTATAGAAACATCATCAACAATGGAAACATTCAGGATGTGTTTATGAGACTTACTAAATAGTTTGGTCCATGATTTCAGCTTTTTTTCATCTATCAAATCTGTTTTTGTAAATAAAATTATTTCGGTTTTATCCAAAAGATCTGGGTCATATTTTTTTAACTCATCTCGAATAATATTGTACGCCTTTTTCGGATTTTCGTGCTCACAAGAAATACAATGAAGTAAAACTTTTGTGCGAGATATGTGGCGCAGAAACTTGTGCCCAAGACCTTTGCCTTCTCCAGCGCCCTCTATAAGTCCGGGAATATCTGCGATGACAAACCCATACAACTCACCGAGATTTGGTGCAAGAGTTGTAAACTGATAACTTCCTACTTTTGCTTTTGCGGCTGTTACGGCATTTAGAAGACTTGATTTGCCAGCATTTGGAAGTCCAACCAACCCGAGATCTACAACCAATTTTAATTCAATAAAAAACTCCCCACCCACCGCATCTTTTCCCAAGGTTTTTTCTTTTGGTCTTATATTTTTAGGGCCCTTAAAGTGATCGTTTCCAAAACCACCCCAGCCACCTTTCAGAAAAAATACTAATTCCGTGTTTAAAATCTCCAAAAACTCTCCTGTTTCTGTGTTTGTAACCACACTACCTATGGGTAACTCAATAGTGATATCCTTACCGGCCCTTCCATGCATACGGTTGTTCTGGCCCCTACCGCCATCTTCGGCTTTGAAGTCTTTTATGAAACGATATTCAGAAAGACGGCCTATATCTTGAACGCCTTTGAGATAGACGCTACCACCCTTGCCTCCGTCACCACCGCCCGGCCCGGCATGATCTCTACCTTTTTCGTGCATCCAAGAAACAATACCGTCTCCACCACATCCTGACCAAATATTAACCGTGAGTTCATCAATAAACATGAGCTCATGTTATCACATAATTTTCAATTATCAATTTTGCAATTTTCAATCAATGGTATGAAACCCCAGGGCAAGTCCTGGACCCCTGTTCCGCCCCAGAGGGGCGGGGTTTTTACCATTGCTACTCCTCGTTCGGACGCTGTGAATGTGATTACACATTCACGCGCTCCTCTCTCGTCGCAGATAAAAAGTTATCCACAAATTGAGTTGGATAAGATGTTTGCAAAAAATATACAATTTGATACAAATATGCCGAGTAATGATTAATAAAATATTCATCCGCACACTAACTTCTGTCTTGTCTCTGTGTTGCGACATTGAAAGCTTTGCGAAGTTAGTTTTTATCTCTAAAATAGAGATGTACAACTAAACTCTGAGACAGGGCAACGAGACAGAAGTTGGTGTGCGGATAAAAAATAAAATGAATGACGATGAGATAAAAGATGATGCAGAAGTTGAGGATGATGTCGACTTGAGTGTGGATGATGATGATTCACTGACTCCTGGCAAGAAAAAATCAAAAGGTTTGGATGGAGACGACTCTCTCGATGAGTTGGCTGAGGAAGAGGATGCGATACTACCCGAAGATGAGTTTGACGACAAAGATCTTTGGTAAGTAAACTTCCAAATTTGGCGAACTCCTCGTTCCCAAATTAAAAATTCTCGTCACCTTACAACGAGTAAGGCTCCTCGCCTTTTTAATTTCTCACGTCGGATTTCACCCAAATTTGGAAGTTTATAATGCGACCTTGTCTCAGATTTGAAAAATTATAATGTGTTGATTTTTATAAATCTTCTCTTGCCTATTTTGTAAGTGCCAGAAACTACTTTGATTTCTGGGTCTGCGATTTTTTCTCCCATGTTCATATTGCTTATAGCTCCCTCGGAAATAAGCCTACGGAACTCTGTTTTGGAAGACACTATTTTTTGTTCCACCAGAACATCTATGAGTGAGGTGTCTTTTTCTACACTAACCTCAGCTATATCATCCGGCACACCACCCTTACCGAAAGTGTTTTCGAAATTCTCTTGGGCGGCTTTGGCCTCCTCTTCCGAATTAAGTTGTGCCACTAAAATATGAGCAATTCTTTTCTTCAGAACTAGAGGATCTTTTCCCACGTCAAACAAATCAATCTCTTCCAGAGGTAAGTCAGTCAGAAGCTTAAACATAGGGACAATGGCGTCGTCCCCCAAAGACATAATCTTGCCAAATAAATCTGCAGGCTCGTCAGTCAGGCCGATAACGTTACCTTCACTTTTGCCGATTTTTACTCCCTTTGAGTCTGAAAGTAGGGGGGTGGTCATTACAAACTTTTCCTTACCTTTCATGGTTTTCATTAGTGTGCGTCCCGCTAACATATTAAATGTCTGATCAGAACCACCCAATTCCAAATCCACATCCATAGCAACTGAGTCATAACCCTGAAGGAGGGGGTATAAAAATTCACGGAGGTTTATGGACTCTCCTGCCTTTATACGGTCTTGGAACATATCTCTTTCTATCAGCTGTTGGACGGAAAAATTTTGAGCAATGTCGAGAATATCTATCAAGGTCAACTTATTCAGCCAATCACCATTGTAAAGAATTTTTATAGGATTTGGACCATTGAAACGAACAATTTTTGATGCTTGAGCAAGGTAACCTTTAGCATTTGCTCGCAGTTCATCATTGGTAAAAAACTTTTCTCTTGTTTTTTTCTTTCCAGATGGATCACCAGCTTGTCCTGTTCCATCACCAATAAGAAAAATGACTTCATGTCCAAGATCCTGCCATTCTCGATGCTTACGAAAACCAACCATATGACCTAAATGAAGTTTGTCTCCTGTAGGATCAAAGCCTTGATATAGCCGAAGTCTCTTTCCCGAAAGCAAAACTTTTTTCAAGGTCTCCTTTGAAGGGTAAATTTTATCCACTCCGCGAAGAAGAAGGTGCTCAATCTTGTTTTCGTCGGTTATAACTTTTTGTTTGGAAAAATTAAACATATAATTACTTTATCATAAATGTGCTAAAATTAGAAAGCTTATGATTAAAGGCTTTTTCAAGAAACATGGTATTCGAAATATCGTCATATTTCTATTCTCTTGCGGGGTATTGCTTGTGGGTATTATGCTAATCTGGGTCTCAACTTTTCAAATTCCATCACTCGACACCATAGAGCAAAGAAAAGTAAGCCAATCTACCAAAATCTACGACAGTACTGGCAAAATCCTGCTCTATGATGTTTATAAAAACACAAAACGCCAGATCGTACCATTTGAAGATATATCCAAAAACATAAAAGACGCTACCATGTCCATTGAAGACAAAGGCTTTTACACACATCATGGTATAAAACCAACATCTATGCTTCGAGCCATAGCCATAGATATCATCTCATTAAAGTTTACCCAAGGGGCATCAACCATAACCCAGCAAGTGGTTAAAAACTCTATTTTAACCGGAGACAAAACACCAACAAGAAAATTGAAGGAAATTGTTTTGGCCTTGAAGCTCGAAAAAGTTTTAACCAAGGACCAGATATTTAGCATGTACCTAAACGAGATTCCTTATGGTGGTAGTGTTTATGGAGTAGAAGAAGCCTCCCAGACTTTTTTTGCCACAACCTCTAGCGCTGTGAACATTGCCCAAGCTGCGTATTTGGCAGCCCTTCCTCAGGCTCCGACATACTATTCTCCTTACGGACTGCACAGAGACGCTCTGGACCAAAGAAAAAACCTAGTCCTCCGAGAAATGCTTAGTGATGGAAAAATAAACCAGAGCGAATATGATGACGCCCTCAAAGAAAAAGTTGTGTTCCTTCCAAAATCCAGCGGTAACATAAAAGCTCCGCACTTTGTCATGTTTATAAAAGATTATTTGGAAAACAAATACGGTACCGATGTCTTGGAGCAAGGAGGCCTCAAGATAACAACCACGCTAAACTACGAACTTCAAGCCAAGGGAGAAGCCATAGCCGAAAAATACGCCAAAACAAACGAGGTGAACTTCAACGGCTCAAACGACGCCTTCGTGGCTATAGATCCGAAAACTGGTGGCATACTGACAATGGTCGGCTCCCGCGACTACTTTGATACAAAAATAGACGGCCAGTTTAATGTGACTACAGCCCACAGACAACCTGGATCAACTTTCAAACCCTTCGTCTATGCCGAGGCTTTTATAAAAGGCTACACACCAGAAACTGTTTTGTTTGACCTACCAACACAATTTTCCGCCAAATGCCAGCCCGATAATCTGACAAACGATAACGGATGCTACTCCCCACAAAACTATGACGACAAATTCAGGGGGTCCATGACTCTCCGCAACGCTCTGGCTCAATCAATAAACGTACCGTCTGTAAAAGTTCTCTATTTAGCCGGCATACAAGATTCTATCGATCTGGCAGAAAATATGGGTATAAAAAGCTTGGGCAACCCGAATCAATACGGTCTGACCTTGGTTCTTGGAGGTGGTGAGGTTTCTCTTTTGGATATGACGTCGGCTTATGGTGTTTTCGCAACAGAAGGAGTTCGCAATCCGTATACAGGAATATTAAAAGTTGAGGACAAGGACGGAAAAATATTGGAGGAGCTGACACCCAAGTCAAGTCATGTCATGGAGCCGGAAATAGCCAGAAAAATTTCTGATATTTTAAACGATAACATTGCTCGCACTCCTCTATACGGAGCAAATTCTGTCATTTATTTTGGCGACCGTGATGTGGCTGTCAAAACAGGTACCACAAATGACTACAAAGATGCGTGGACAATAGGATACACGCCGAGTGTTGTTGTCGGAACATGGGCTGGAAATAATAACAACACACCAATGGCCAAAAAAGTCTCTGGTCTTATTGTGGCTCCTATGTGGCGAGCCTTCATGGATGAGGCGCTGAAAACAGTACCAATAGAAAGCTTCAACAAACCTCTGGTAGAGGACTCTTATGATCTTAAACCTGTCCTTCGTGGTAAATGGGAAGGTGGTACATCGACAGTTATCCCGGGAGTAATAGATCCCCTAGCCCCATCCAACACGGGAACAGAGATGCTTTCTGGCGGTGTTCACACTATACTATACTGGTTAAATAAAAACGACCCTCGAGGGCCAATCACAATGCCTGTAACTAGCGATTCTCAATTCACTAACTGGGAATACCCTATTCGTGTATGGGCAGCTCAAAATGGATATCAGTAAAATCCTACTCAAACGAGATTACATCAAACTTCCATGGACTCCTTTTAGCAATTCAAGGTCTTTATGTGTTTTAATAAGCAAAGTTTTATTTTTCTCTTCCAAACTTTTTATTACATTCATACCCGCCTTGTCCCCCACCATATCTTCATATATTTCTCTAAAAGCGGCAAAATCTTTTATAAAACAATGTCCTCCAGCACCTCTGCCACTTTTATGGATAGGTGAGGCATACCTGTTTGGAATAAACGGGTCTGCAACCAGTGCTGGTTCTATATTTTTCCAATTGGCCCCCATCTTCTGTGCAAGATCATATACGAGATTGAAAAATATTATCTGAGTATAGCCAGCGCAGTTATGCGAGTATTTTATTATTTCTGCTTCGATGCTTCTTACGGTAAGACTTTTCGGTGCTTTGGCCAACATAGAATGAACCAGTTTTGCCGCTTTTTTATGTTTTGGTGTTTCCTTGGTTATCCCAACAATATTTACAAATGGGTGAGAGGCATCATAACTTGCGGTTGCTTCACTTAAAAATTCTGGTGAATGCATGATTATTCTATCTGGAAATTCCTTTTGTATTTCTCTGGTTAGCCCAGGAAATACAGTTGACTTTAAAACTACAATTTTATTCCTTCCTGTCAAAGGTAGTACGGAGTATATAATACTTGCATCATATCCATCTGGACTCGTGGGTGTTGGTACTGCAATAAAAACAACATCACACTTTTTAATTGCCTCTTTGTTTTGGTCGTATGGTTTTTCCTTGGCATATCGAATAACTTTATATCCACGGGCTTCAAAATCATTGGCATAATTTTTACCAATATACCCTTGACCAATAAAACCAATTACTTTACTTGCTTTCATTGTTAGTATTTTATGCTATTTTATATCTACTATTTTTATGGAAGTCGAGTTGATAATGTTTTCTAAAATTTTATTTTTGAAAATAAAAATTTTGTTTTTTACTGCAGGAGAGGATTTTATGTAAACAACACAATCTTTTATTTCTATATCTTTGGGAGAAATGTTTAGTTGTGTATTCTTTTCTATGATTTCTATTACTTGTTTTTTATGAAATTCTGTATCAGCTACGTTTTTTGAAAACTTGTCTAGGAATGAAGAGATGTTGAACATGGTTGATTTTCTTAACGAACGATAGTGAGTCCTTGAAAATCACCACCTTGTGAAATAAAATCTTTCAGATTTTAACTTTTACTTTGTAAAAGTTATTTCACAGGGTAAAGAAAATTATAGACACTTCGTTCATTAATTTTCATTTATTTATTCATAGGCATAACCAAATATAAAAATGATTTGTCTCCAACGCCCCGAATTATCATGGGCTTGTTTGTATCAGAAAAAGACAGTGATATGCTATCCGAATCGACCGACTGGAAGCAGTCGATGATGTATTTGTAATTGAAACTTATGGTCAAATCATCACCTTTTATAACCGCGTCTATGTTGTTCACATTTTCGCCAACATCTATGTTTTTTGTGGTTATCTTGAATACCTTGTTTTT
Source organism: Minisyncoccota bacterium (assembly GCA_036517395.1). Lineage (GTDB taxonomy): Bacteria > Patescibacteriota > Minisyncoccia > Phycocordibacterales > DATDWN01 > C7867-006. The sequence continues at coordinate 47,440 of DATDWN010000001.1, read as the reverse complement.
CGGTTCTATGTGGAAAGTGACCTGACTAAATTTATCGGAAAAAATATTGGAAATGCGTAGGGCGCTTATGAAATCCTGCTTCAAAACAATAACTTCAGTTTTTATTTCCTTTGGAATGATCTGTTTATAATCAGGAAAGGTGCCATCTATGACCCGTGAAGTTATATATATATCATTGTATGAGAAAGCAATCTGGTTTTCATTTAGATAGACATTTACATCATCTTTTATATCCTCTAGTGTTCTTATTATTTCCCCGACATTTTTGAATGGAATTAGAATTTGACTAAAGTCTTTGTGTTTTTTTACTCCGACTATTTTTTCCGAAAGCCTGAATGAATCCGTTGCGGCAAAAACCACACTATCGTCATCGGATGCCAGAAGAACGCTGGATAAAACTGGTCTTATGGTAGAAACTGAAGAGCTGTACATTACCGATTTGAAGCCTTTTATTAGAAGTGGAACATTAAATGTAAACGGTTTGTCTTTTGAAACTTTTGGGATGTTTGGGAAATCATCGATTGGAAAAGTTTTAATGAGAGACTCCGAGTGTTTGGTTGATATTTTTAGATTTCCGGAAACCTCCTCTAAAACTATATTTTTGTCGTTTGTTATGTTTGATATAAAGTTGTACAAAACCGATCCAGAAACCGCAATCTTGCCCTCTTGATTAACCTTCACGGGGATACTGATTTCAATACCAATATCAAGGTTTGTGGCTTTTATGGTTAGGGTGGAGTTATGAGCCTCCAACAAAACACAACTCAAAACAGGAAGTGTTATATTTTTTCCCGTGATCCTTTCGGCTTTGCCAATGGCATAGACTAACTTTTCTTTTATACATTCGATGTTCATAGTAGTATTTTATTTCATTTTTAAAATTTTATTACTATACAGAGCTTTTTGTGTGGAATACCTCATTTTCTTTATATTATAAGCCATATTTTATGATTAAGTGTGTGGATAACCCTGATTTGGGTGTGTATAGTTTTGTGTTTTCAACAACTTTTGTGTGAGTTTTGTATTGGTTATTAACATACTATACACAGTATTATGATTATGAGAAGTCTAAACAAATATAGACCTCAACTGATTTATTTCTTGCACCAGAACATCATCTCTAGCCATATCGTTTTTTATCTTCTCACAGGAATGCATTACGGTGGTGTGATCTCGACCACCCAGTTTTTCTCCTATAGCCGGATAAGAGATATTAAAGTCTTCACGCAGAATATACATAATTATTTGTCTAGGTTTAATAATCTCCTTTTTGCGAGTTTTGTCATAGATTAATTGTTCCTCTATATTATAAAACTCAGCCACGGTTTTAATAACCTCTTTTGTTGAGACGAGCTTTTTGGGTTTAGTATTGTTTTTTACAAGATTTTTTACTTCAGACAGGGTCACTTCTCGATTTTTGAGCTGGGCTTGGCAGGTTATTGAGTTGATTATACCCTCAAGCTCTCTTATGTTTCCAACAACAGAAAAAGCCAAATAGTCCACCACTTCCTTGGACAAGGAGTAATGACTACCACTCGATTTTGATCTAATAATAGCCGCTCGTGACTCGTTGTCTGGAGTGGGTATATCAACGATCATTCCCGCGCTAAACCTTGATTTTAGCCTGTCTTCCAGGTCTTGAATTAATCCAGGGTGTTTGTCTGAGGAAAAAATAATTTGCCTGTTGTTGTCATAGAGATGGTTAAAGAGATGAAACAGCTCTTCTTGGATTTTCATTTTGCCGGAGAAAAACTGAATATCATCCATGATCAAAACATCGTATTTTCTGTATTTTTCCTTAAAGAAGTTCGGTTTGTTTGTGGTTAGAGCGTTAACAAACTCTTGAGAAAATTTTTCCGAGGTGGTGTAGAAGACTTTTCTATTACTGGTGTTTTTTATGTGGTTGCCAACGGCTTGGATTAGGTGAGTTTTTCCATGTCCCGTTCCTCCATAAATAAAAAGCGGGTTGTAAACAATTCCAGGTTTTTTGATAATAGCTTGGCTGGCCGCGTGAGCGAACTCGTTGAATGGTCCAACAACAAAAGTCTCAAATGTATAGCGTGGATTTAGGTTGTCGTCTTTGTTTATGTATATGTCAGCGATGGGAAGCTCTTTGTTGGTTTGTAGTACCTTTTCCACCACCTGCTTGTCGACCATAGGCTCTTTTGAGATGGTATAGTGTAGGGATTGGATGCTTGGAGAGTTGTTGCGCAGGGCCTTTAGAATAAGGTTGTGAAACTTGCTTCCTAGCCAGTCCTGGACAAAGGTGTTTGGAACAGCCAGTGTTACAGCACTCTCTTCCTGCTTTATTATAGACGTGTCTTTAAACCATGTGTTGAAATTTGGTTTAGAGAGAGAAAGTTCCATCTCTACCAAAACGCTATCCCAAAGTTTTTTACTATCCATAGTGGCTACATTATATAGTGAATAAAAAAATATCATACTTGTTAAAAGACCACGGATATGTTAGTAATATGGGGATAAGAAGTGGATAGTAAAAAGTGTGAAAGTAGAAAGTTAAAAGTGTCAACCCTTTTTCATGTTTTCTCCTTTCATACTTTCACACTTTAAACTTGTTACTTTTAACTTAAACATCATGTCTCAAACATATCAACCAAAAAAGAGAAAAAGAGCAAAAGCCCACGGCTTTCTAGTTCGAAGCAAATCAAAAACAGGCAGGAATACCATCTTGCGACGCAGGAGAAAAGGCCGAGAACGACTGTCTACAGTCTAATTTTCAATTTTGCAATTTACAATTTCCAACCAATTCTTAATGTTCAATTGATTCAATTTGAAAATTAATTCATTGTAAATTCAATGAAAATTGAGAACTGAAAATTGAAAATTTTTATATTATGCTTCCCAAAAACAAAAGAATTCCAAAACAGTACTTTCCCTATATTCTAAAAAACGCCAAAAGATATAATTCGGAGCACTTGATCCTTTATATTTGTCCGATTGATTCTATTATAAAGAGTAAACAAAGCAGGTTCTCCTTTTCACTCTCCAAAAAAGTTTCTCCTCTGGCCTCTGACAGAAACAAATATCGCAGACGAGGCTATTCTGTTGTTTCCAAATACCTAAAACAAACCAAAGGCGGATTTTTTTGCTTTTTCTCTTTCAAGAAATCTAAAACAAAACCAACTTTTGATGTTTTACACGGAGAGATAAAAGAGTTACTCGAGACTTCTTCTGTGTTATAATCCCCAGATGTCCGCTTTTTTCAACGCAACAATATATCAGCCTTTTTACAACGCCTTCATTTTTCTTATTGGTTCACTGCCTTTTCTCGATGCTGGAGTAATCATTATAATTTTCACAATTATAACTAAACTAGTACTGCTACCACTGTCGATCAAGGCCTCTATTGCTCAGATGGAAATGAAGAGCCATGAGAAAAATCTCAATGATATAAAGGAAAAGCACAAAGACAATAAAGAGGAGTATGGCAGGAAACAACTAGAATATTACAAAGAGCACGGCATCAATCCTTTTTCCAGCATTTTCATACTGCTCATCCAACTGCCTATTCTTATCGGGGTTTATCAAGTTTTTATCAAATCAGGTCTGCCCGCTATAAACACTGCACTTTTGTATTCGTTCGTGTCGGCTCCTCTCGTGGTAAACATGCTTTTTCTTAACCTCATAGACATATCTCACAAAAGCCTAGTCTTGGCCCTATTGGCCGGCATCACGACCTATTTTCAGGCTAGTTTTGCCTCACCACTCCAGACAAAAGGCAATACTTCCAAACAAGGTGATTTGGCCAAGGCTATGGCTGTGCAAATGAAATATATATTGCCCGTCTTTATGGCTTATATTTCTTATATTATTTCTGGAGCCGTGGCTCTGTACCTTATCACCAGTAACTTATTTGCTATTGGTCAGGAGCTTTATATAAAGAAAAAATACCATAAGACAACAATAGTTGTCTAAATTTTCAATTTTCAATTTTGCAATTTCCAATCAATTCTCAATGTTCAATTGATTCAATTTGAAAATTAATTCATTGTAAATTCAATGAAAATTGAGAACTGAAAATTGAAAATTATTTAGTTAAATCTAGACTCCACAAGCTGTCATCAATCTTGTTTATAAAAACTAAATACTGCTCGTTTTCAGATAGTATCGGTTTTATGACATCTATATTTCTGCCTGACTCGTCGCTCAAGTTTTCAATAAGTGAGGAAGTATTGTTTTTTAGATCATATTTCCAAATATCATCAGTCAAGGAGATGAGGCCTTTATACCAGTTTGTTAGACCGCTACCATCTAGGCTCTCTCTTGGTACGGCACAGTAGATAATGTTTTTATCCAACTTGCTCCACGCACATTTTTCAGGGAAAGTTGTTGGGGTGATCTGCGATGTCGACTTGGACTTTGTATCAAATAAAAAAAGATTGCTTTGCCCAACCCCTTCAAGATACAAAATTTGTGTGGCGGCAGAATTTGTTAGAGTAGAAAGTCCAGAGATGTCTCCAAGAATCTTTTTGACTTGGCCCGATCCGGTATCAACAAAATAAAGAAAACCACTTATACCCTGGGCTGGTTTTGTAGTTAGGGCTACTGTTTTATTGTTTACAAACTGTGAAAGAAGTTCCTTTATCGGAGAATTCCATATCTGTGCTCTTTTTGTACCAGCAAAGTTTGAAACGTAGCCTTGAGAGCCCGCGTCGTTTTGCTCAAGATAAAAGACGCTATCCCCCAAAACAGAGACCTCGTTTATTTTTTGAGAAAAGAGAGTAGCCGAGACGTTTTGTTCTGAGGTCGTCGCTGCTCCACTTTTAATAGCCAGTGAATAAGTATCGATTGTTTGGTCATCGTCCTTCAAGTATTGGGCGACAAGATAAGCATTTTTACTACCCCATAATGCATTGTAGACAAGAGGGATAGTGGTGTTTGATATGCGGTTCTGGTCCGGCGAGAATAGTTCCACTTCAAATATGTGTCCGGTGGCTTTTTCTATATAGCGTACCAGAGTGCCCACTCCAGTACTTGTGGCGCTCTTAATATCCAAAACTCCCGCTCCAGCCACGGGTTCAATGGAAAGCAGTCTCAGCTTTTTTGTATAGTCTGTGGGAGGCGGTACTGTTGGTTCGTTTTGCGTTGTGGTTGCCGTTCTCACTGGGTTGTCTGTTCCACCAAAAGGAAAAAAACTTCTGAATCCAATGGTTGTTCCGTTTGTTGTGCCGTTGTTGTTTTGAATTAAAAAGTAATAACCAATCAAACCTACGAAAATCAGTACCAGAGCCAGAGAAAGAATAAATATAAATAGTTTTTTTGACATAACTTTTTATTAAAATACCACATGCCAGTGGTTACCAGTTGATCCGGGTTCACTACCACTTTCATCTAAAAATTTAACGATTCGGCCACTACTTAAGTGAACCGTATAAACAGGACCAAATCTTGTTAGCTCAGTTCCTGTTTTATTTTTTGCTACAAAGGCATCTAAACCAGAACCCTTCGACAGGTCAACTGTTGCTATGCCAACACCATGAGACAAATGTCCATCCTCAGTTCCACCTGTTATAGTTATCGCGCAACCACAGCCCGAGCTTGATTTTAGAGTCAGCAATCCTTGAATCGCCGATTCGTGCAATCCGTCTAAGCTCGTGCATCCCCTAGTTTGTCCACTACCACATGGGTTAGGATGGTTTACATTTATTCCCGCAAGTCTTGCTCTTACAGCCGCATCAGCTGCAATTTGCTCTGCTGTTGGTGGAGTTCCTACTCCTCCAGGAGAGGTAGTGGTCGCTGTGGGTACTCCTTTCGCTATATTCGGCTTTTGAAGCGTGAGATCAAACGACAAAATTTTCGGATTTATGGTGTATAAAAGAACATAGGCTCCAATAACTAAAATTAGTCCCCACAAGGCGTGTTCAATGTATTCTCGTCCCTGTGACTTACCAGTGATAGCATCCGATGTTGCATACATGATTCCTCCAAATGTAATCATGACAAAGGCCATGACAGCCGCTAAACCTATGCCAAATTTGAAAGCGGCGGGGATATATGTTGTTAAGTCGGTTTTTCCTGTGGCATCTCCAATGCCGGGCAGTGGAGCTAAGACTGTATAGTCATTAAGCGCATAAGTCACGGTGGACAAAGACAACATCATCACCAATATCGAGAAGAAAATTATTTTTTGGGTCTTTGTTTTCATTTTATTTTCCAAAACTCAAAGCAAAACTTTGGGACGCATACTGAAGTATTTTACTACTGTTTTCTATCGAAAGTGAGATATTTGATGTGCCAGAAGTCCCCTCTACATGCCGGAAAACTTGCTCCATCAGATTTCCGTTGTTTATTGGCGCGCCGTTTATGGCCCATTTATAAGTCAAGGCTGAAGAGGTCGGATCGAGTGACCCAAAGAAATAAGGCATAGCTACCACGTTTATCTCTTTGGCTGGATTGAGATTTACACTTCCTTGCAGAGCTTTTTGGAATTGTATGCCATATATAGGGTTTTTGGCGTAAAATAGGATTGACGGATCAACAGGCTGGACTGAAGTACTAGCATAACCAACATCATCCGTGTTTTGTGTGGTAACCTCCACCTCTATAGTGAACGGTCTTGATATAAGAGGTCCGGTAAATGAATATGTATTTTTGCCAAAACCGGAGGTATAATCGATTACAGTGCCATTCTTTTTCCATTTATATATAAGACTGTTGGTTGGAAATTCAGAACCAGAGGGTGAAATAATATGGGGTATAGCGATGAAGGTTATATAGTCCTGATGGCTGAAAAGCGTCTTGCCTTTATAAAAAGGAGGTACAAAAGCCTCCGCTTGCCAGATCAAATCAACCGCACTTGGTTTTATATTGAGAGTTTTATTCACAATCTCTCCCTCTTTTGTTTTTATAATTATATCTACTACGGTTGTGGTATTTATATCACCGACCGTAAAGCTGAAATTCTTCTCTCCTACTCCTGTTTTTAGAGTTTTACCATTTATATTCCACGTAATATTTGCTGAATTTAAGTCCGTCCCGTAACTGGTGAGAGATAGGTAGGCCTGACCAAGCGGTTTAGGGTTTTCTGGAGTCAAAGTGACGTCCACAACTGTCTTATTTAGGTCTGTCCCGACTTGAGCCACTGCCATATTAAAAAGCCCAAAACTGAAGACGATGAGTAGTAGAAAAATAGAGTAACGCATTTATCCGCACACTAATTTTGGCATTGTGTTTTTGTTGCTTGTTATATATTAGTCACAAGATATGATTTTCTGATCAAATTTTAGTAATCAGGGATTTTTGTGAAAACACGATGCAACGATGCCAAATTTAGTGTTCGGATTAATTGTACCACACCACCTATCTATAGGCATACATTTATACACACTCTTATCCTTTTATTCCCTAAGTCCGACATAGGGGTGATATAATAATATTGTGAAAAATAGACAAAACATTTTTGAAACTGGAGAATATTACCATTTATATTCTAGAGGAAATAGTAAGCAGGATATTTTTCTCGATAATCATGATAGGGAGCGTTTTACGAAATTACTATATCTTTGCAATTCAACTAAGAATATAAATTTTAGAGATGATATAGTAAATGAAAATATTGATGCATGGGATTTTGATCGCGGCGGGAGAATTTTATCAATCGGAGCATGGGTTATGATGTCAAATCATTTTCATTTGTATGTAAAATGTCTAGATAATTCTGAGTCCCCTATGTCGGACATAGGTGATGACATAGGTGATAATGGTATATCCATGTTTATGAGAAAATTACTAACATCGTATGTAAAGTATTTTAACAAAAAATATGAAAGGACTGGTGGATTATTTGAGGGTAAATTCAAGTCGGTGCACATAACTGATGATAATCAAGCCAAATATTTATTTTCATACAATCACCTTAATCCTGTAAAAATAATAGATCCGAATTGGAAAGAAAATGGGATTCGGGATCAGAAGAAAGTCCTTGATTTTCTCGATGGGTACAGATGGAGCAGTTATTCAGATTTTAGAGAGGTTAAAAGGCCTGAAAATAAAATAATTAACCCAAACGATTTTCCGGAGTATTTTTCAGATGTGAAAGTTTTTGATCAAGAAATTTTTGATTGGTTAAGTTATAATCTCCCTATGTCGGACATAGGATAGTATAGGATAGTACTTAAATCTCTTTTTTCATAAGGTATGTCTTGGTATTTTGGGTTAACCATTCGTCACTTTGAACTACTCTTTCCGTTGTTACCATATTGAGGATTTAATGAGTCAAAATCACGACCCGCTATTGTATTGGTGGCGTTGACGATTTGAACATTACTAAATTTGAAACCATGTCTTTTTTCTGGAGAGCCATCAAAAATAACCTCCCCACGATTAGCTCTTTCGAAAGCTCGTAGCAAAACGGGGTCATCTTTTTCTTTGTCTTCAATATGATTATGTTCCATAATCCAGTGAGCTTTTAACAATCTTTCCTTATCTTCTTTGCTGAGGTCTGGTTTAGCATTAAGTTCCCATAGTTCGTCATGGATTGACATGGAGTCAGTTTTACCATTATTTTTACTACTATCTGATGGGATATTTGACTGATTTCCTGATGGAATCCCCCTTCCTTCTTGACCAGGTGGGAGCATATCATTTCTGTTCTTTCTTTTTGTTGCTTCTAGGTTTCGCCTTTCTTGTGTACCCCTACTAACATCAATAATAGAATCAGTAGGTCCACCGCCTATGACCGCCTGTTTGCGTAGTGCATCAGTAGCTTCATTACCCATATGAAGACCGCCATAAGGCTTATTTTTGTCTAGTCGTTTTGTTGGACGAGTTTTCTCTTTATTTTTTGACTGATATCTCGGCTTATCCGTCCATTTGTCACTATAAACATTTCTAAACATGTCAAAGAAAGCGATACCTTCCATTATTACATTCTCGTCTATCTTACCTTGTGATCTATTGTAAAGAGTATCCTGTGCCTTGATCAGCAATATACTAATCAAAACCCCCGCAGTTATTTCTGGTATGGCATTTACTACAGGTACTATGCCGATGAAGGGAAAAACATATCTAGCAAAAAATTTCACTCCTCTTTCCGAGGTTACAAGATATTTTACGGCTGTATCAGCCTTGTTCCAGCCCAGTATAGAAGTCCATGTGTAAAATGTTAACCAAGCATAAACCCCAACAAGCATAGAGCCTATCCAGCCAATAAAAGGTATCCAATCTAAGCCAAATTGTAGTAAGTCATAAAAAAGAGCAACAGAAAGCATTAAAAAGACAGTTGTATTTGTACATCGGTTTCTTTTTTCAAATCTGGCCGCTGACTCGGCCATTTGTCTTCCGATTTGCCCCAATTTGTTTTGGAGTTGAGGAGGAATAGTCTTCTCCTGAGGATTTTCGGCATCATTTTCCATAACTTTAGTATAACAAAAAATAACAAAATCTCTTTCTCACCAAAAACTTTTCAGAGACCGTTCGCTCTCTCCTGCGTCGAGCTCACTTAGTCCTCGGCCTGAATCTGTCAAGGTAGGGTACCTTGACAGAGCCAAGCTTCAGGCCTGTGGAGTCTCTGAAAAGATTTTGCCTCGACGAGGTTTTGTTATTTTTCCGCACTACCCTCCAGCTCCGCCTTGGCTTTCTTTATCGAGAGAATTTGTGAAGGGTCAGATGTAATTATTTGCTCTTCTGTGTAGGAAGCGATGACTTTTATTGCCACGTGCTTGAGACCGGCAAAGAAAATACCTTCACCAACATCGGACTCTAGTAGCAGGTATTTCTCCTCATCTGTCAGGTTAAACGTGGCTTGTAGTTTATCTATGGCAGTTGGTGATTGTTTCAAAAGGATCTGAATAGAAGAGTTTGTAATAATAGGCACACCGTATGGAGATTTCATGAAGTCGTCCACGTCCTGGGTTATTGTAGCTAGGCCAAGGAAATATTTTCTTCCGCGTTTGGCCAGAGAGAGAAGGAAAGAGGCCGTGTCTTCTGACTTCATCATCCACCACGCCTCGTCTATGACAAGTAGTCGCTTTTTCAGTTTCTTCCTGATCATGTTCCATATATAGTGCATGACTATATACATGGCGATTGGTTTCAATTCATCCTCCATATCGCGCAGAGAAAAGACGATAAACTTCTTATTTATATCAACATTACTTGGTCTATTTATGAACCCAGCCCATGTGCCACGGGTGTATTTCGACAGTCTCTGGGCAAGAGAGTCCCCTCCTTCCATACCAGAGAGAACCAGCTCAAAATCAGACATCAGTGGCGGCTCAACGTTTTCAAAGTTGGAGTCTGCTGTGATGTCTTTCAGCGCGTAAGTTTCCGTAATAGCTCGGTCGATTATAGCGTCTTCCTCTGCCGAAAGTCCTCCCATCATGATTCGGAAAAGCCCAACAAGGTTTATAATGTTTGAACGCAAAACATTTGAAAACGACTCCCCTTCGCTCGGCGCAGAGAGTTCAAACGGATTTATGTGGTGCTCGGAGTTAAGAGAAATGTTGAAGTATCTACCACCCACCGCCTCGGCTAGGTACTCGTACTCTTTTTCTGGATCTATGACGATGACATCGGCGTCAAACATCAGAGTTCGCAATATCTCCAGTTTAGTCATAAAACTTTTACCAGATCCGCTCTTAGCGAAGCAAATCGAGTTATAATTCTCCAAAGAAAATCTGTCAAAAAGAATCAAAGACGAGTTGTGCCTGTTTATCCCATACAAAATACCTTTATCCGAAGTCAGGTCAAATGATACAAAAGGAAAAAGGGACGACAGTGGTGATGAATTTAGTTTGCTATAGACCTGCAGACCGTCAGTTCCGAGAGGAATAGTGGTTTTGAAAGCCTGTTCTTGTTGGAAAAGCGCTGGTTTAACGTAAACCAGTTTGGCCTCGAGAATTGATTTGACTTCGGATTCTATTTTATCCAGTTCCGAACTTGAGTCTCCATATATAGTAATGTAAAGTCCAACATCAAAAAGTCTTTCCTGTGCTTGCTGTAGCTCATCACGCAAATTTTCCAAATCTTGATATGCTGTGTCGAGCATTGGGTTTCTGACTAGGCCCTTTGCCTCGCGAGTATTTATTTGGCTCTGCACCTCGGCCACTTTTTTCTGAAATGTTCTTAAAACCTGGGCCGTTTCTATCGGTTGTATGAAAATAGCTATATCAAATATTTTATCGAGGTTTATTATCGGTCCGAACCAGTTTTCAGACAAATATCTCGGATAGGAAATAACGAAAAAACTTCGGAGAACCTTTTCGCCGAGGTTTATTTCTTTCGGCGTCACCTCGAGAGCGCTTGGAGCAATAATATCTTTCAATTCCAAAGTGCCAGAGTCATATATCTCCTGCGGCAATATCGTAGATATTTGAGCCTCCTCTTTTTTCGGTTTTAAAAAATCAAAGATTGACATTGTAGTGTGAAAGAAAAAAGTTAAAAGTGTGAAAGTTAAATAACCATCTTTTTAATAAAACCAGCTAACATCTTTGAGATTTCTGTCGTTGAAAAGTTAAGTCTGTCAAAATCTTTCTGAGAGATATATTTAAAGTCTAAACTTAAGTATAACATTGATCTAACCTCACCACATGAGCCTTTTGAAATGTATAAAAACTTTCTAAATTCTTTATTTCCTAATCTTTCAAAGCCTTCTGCGATGTTGTTGGAGATGCTTATTGTTGCTCTTTGAATTTGATCTCTGAAGCTAAAATCTCTACAAGATTTAAAACACTGGTATATCTCTATCGCTAAACCCTTACTTTTTTGCCATGTTTGCATATCTTCAAATTTTTCTATTTTCATTGCATTACTTTCAACTTTCTATTTTTATCTCCTCACTTTCACACTTTCTACTTTCACACTTTCAACTTAGCTTTATCGGCTTCTCAGCATCCCCAGGATTAAATATTTTGTAGAACAGCTCTATGACCTCCTCTGTTCCCAGACGTATGACCCGTATTCCGCATCTGGACAATCCCTGCTCGACCACAGAAACCCTTTGTTCCAACTGGGTTCTGTTTTCTTCAAACCCCGCTTGTTTTGCCTGTAGCTCCTCTCCCGCTGATTTCTTTTTGAAAAACCCAGCCACGCCTCCGCTTTTTATGTTTATCATTGCCGGATCGTAGGAAACGATAATGAAAAAACTTTTTGTCATTATGTTTGTTGTCTCGGTAAATTTGCGTATGAACTCTATGTATTCCTGAGTTTGTATTTTCATAAGATCATTTATCTGCTCTTTATACCTATCCTCTAGCAGGGCTATATACGGCCGTATATCTAGCCTTCTAGACTGGATGCATATTTGTATAGAAAAATCCAAAGAGTTTAGAAAATCCTGAAACTGCAGGATGATGGCGTTGCGTTCATCCTCGGATTTAAGAGAAAAGTTAAGAGACGATGCCAAAACAACACCTCGCATAGAGCCATCTTTCAAAACAACAATGCCGTCACGCACTTCTTTTATCGGAACGAACTCTTGTGTGGCTTTGGATGAGACGGGCATGGAATAATTATAACATAATTTTCAATTTACAATTCTCAATTTTCATTGAATTTACAATGAATTAATTTTCAAAATTGTAAATTGAAACATTGATTGAAAATTGTAAAATTGAAAACTGAAAATTACTTCGTATTCTTTCCATCGTTCCCCGTCAGTGGATTTAAATTCTCATTTATATCCAGCGTCCATGACAGCTCCTTTAGTTTGCTGTCAGAAAGTCTTGGCACATAGACCTCTGTATTTGCCGGTGTCGCCACATCTTTCTTTACTATTTCTTTGGGTTCTTTTTTCCAAATGTAGAGATTTTTTTTGGTATAGAAAAGAAAAGCCGATTCGAGAAAGTCAATAAATGGTTTATTGTTTATTTTATAAAAAGCCAAAGCAAGTGATAGTGGAATAATAACAACTATCAGTATTAGGGATATATAAATAGGCAGATAGGAGTACATGATGAAAGACATTCCCGCTCCACCAACGAGGTATATAAACTGCTTTATGGTTAAAGGCCCTATGACCTTGTCCTCTATTTCTATAAATTGTGGTACTTGGTAGCGCATGGCCTTTTATTATTATTTTGGTTTAAAACCGATTTGTTCCTTCTTTTTTAATGGTGGTGGAATTTTTAGTTTATCAATTTCTGAAGCAAGTAAGTTTATAACTGACCCATGTTTTTTCTGGGTATTTTCTATTTTCTCTATACGACCAGCCAGCTCTTTATTGTTTGCTAGCATTTCTCTTAATTTTACAAAAGCGCGAATTATTAAAATATTCATTTGCACGGCTCGCTTGCTATTTAGCACAGAAGATAACATGGCGACACCATGTTCTGTGAAGACATGGGGTAAGTAACGACGACCACCATAGGTATTGTTCAAGGTCTCAAATTGCGACCTTGAACTTGAGGTTCCAAATTGGAACCTCAAGTTCGTGACTTCTTCCTTGTTTAATTGAAACATAAAATCTTTTGGAAAACGATCAAGATTCCTTCGAACTGTCTTGTTTAGGTTTTTTGTAAGAACTTGGTACAAGTCTGCCAAGTCACTATCAAGCATAACTTTTTGTCCACGAACTAGATAAATTCGTCGCTCTATAATTTCGACCGGGATGGAAACTACTTTTGTGGGCATTTTTTTCTGTTTCATATTACTCAATGTTTTCCCTGTACGGATCCACCACATATTTGTGATCTATTTTAACTGGTTCCGGTTTTAGTGGCTCTGGAGCTGTCGGTAGATTGACTGGAATAGTTGATTTCTCTTCTTCTATTGGCGCCCCTGTAAATCTTGGAACTTCAACCGGTCTCTGGACTGCTTCAGGTCTATTTATGTGAACTTTTTCTCCCCTTGCCTCGCTCGTCTCGCTCTCGCTTTGGCGTAGCGGGCTGAAGCCCTGCGAAGGCGGGTCCTCCTCTATCATAGGCAAAATTTCGGGTTTGATTTCAGGCACCTTGGGTTCTGTGCCAAGGGGAGTCCTTGCCATAATTTGGAAGGGTTCTGGTTTTTTTCTCCCTATGTCCGACATAGGTAAACCATGAACTTCATTAGAAATTTGAGGTTTGGATTTTGACATTATTTCCTCTTTCTTCTCTACTGTTCGTAGCGCATACTCAAAAACCCTAGTTTCTAAATCCTCATTTATCTGTTCAGCAAGAAGTCGAGAAATTCCGAGGTCGGCGATGATAGTTTCTAGGAATGTATCAGGATCCTCTAGTCCAATCATAACCAAAAGCACTGTATTTATTAGTGAATCTGCTTGGGTGTCACTAAGAGAATATTTCTTGGCAATTTCTGCTGTTCTTTCCTCCCAAACACCATCAAAAATCAAATCCTGCACGGCTTTCGGCAAGTTCTTCACATAATCAGGCATTTTGTTTAGTGTTTCTGTATCCATGTTTTTAAGGTCCTGCTGGTGGTGGAGTTGGAGTCGGTGGAGGTGGTGGGGCTGGTGCAGTTGGAGCTGGTTCTGCCGCTGCTGATGGTGAGACCCCGCTCGCTGTTTTCTTTTCCTCCTCTTCTTCCAAGTACGCCGCTAGAGCAGCATCTTGCGCCTTTTCTTTCTTTGTCTTCTCTTTTGCAACTCCTCTAATCTTTCTTGCCACTGCTTCTCTTTCTTTTTTACTCATTGGCATTGAACCACCGAAGATAGTACTCGTTGTTCCACGAACGATATGATTCAGACCCCTCATAGCTTTATTTCCTCCTGTGTCAAAACTTTCTCTTTTCACTGTTTCCGTGAGTTCTGCTCTCTTCTCCTCCGTCAGGACCTCTCCGCTATCCAGCCTTGCTCTTGCTTTCTTGGCTGCATCTGTATCTTCGTGTCCAACTCTGGCGGCTACAAGTCCAACTCGTCTCTGGTACTCACTATTTAGAGCAGATTCATTGTCTCCCTTTGACGCATCCCTCATCTCTTTTAGTTCTTTTCTCTTTGCTTGGGCAGCGAGAAGTGCTGGTTGGCTTCTGTCTACCAAATCAGTCAATGTTCTAGAATCAGCCTTTTTCCTGTCGAGGCTCACTTGCAGTGCTTCTATCTCTCTTTCCACAATAGCTTTCTGTTCATCGGTAATAGCTTCTGCCATTTCCTTCTCTTTTTCCACTAGCTGTGCCTCAGCCTCAGTAACTTTTTCGTTTGCTTTATCAAGGTCGGCCTTTGCTTTCTCAGCCTTACCTTCAGCACTCGCCTTCCATTCGTCGGTATTAAGATTCTTTGCCATTACATCCGCCGCTTCTCCTGCCTCTTTGGCCACCCTGTCTTTTTCCTTTGCCTCTGCGTATGCGGCGTCAGATGGTTTGTATTGTTTTGCTTTTGCTTCGGCTTTTTTAACTTCCTCCTCTCGTATGGCTTTGTAGTTTTCTTTCTTACTATCAACTTTGCCAAAATCTACCCCCGACGTTTTTGCCAATGAACTAAATTTATTTGTCGCACGAACATCAAAACTGCTTGTTGCCGCCTTGTTTGCCGCGGCAAGTGTCATACGAGCACGAACATTGCCTTCCGCCGCTTTCTTCTTTAACTCCTCGTTATTTGCTTGGCTAGCTCCCCACCTGCCGAGAGTGTTTCTCTGTAGTCTTGCAGTTCCTCCCATTACCGCCCCACCAGCAAATGACATAGCTTCTCCCGAAAGTTTGCCGATTTGACTTGAACCTTGGGTGGCAAACTGTTTGGATATGACTAGGGATGCGATGGCTAGCCCTATAACAAGGGCAAAGTTAAAAAATAGATTAATGGAACCCGTATTCGATGGGTCTGTTCCACCAGCAAAAGCTGTCCACTTCGCGGGATCCAGGGCAATACCCGTAAACCCAGGGCTTGTTATAAGGATTAATACGACCCATGTCATAAGCATAAAAACTGGAGCAAAAAGGACTTGTCCCCATAAACTTTCCCACCATTGACCGGCGTATTTTTTTATTCCTCCCATACTGGGATAAGCCATGCCCATATAGGCTATTGGTGACAAAACCATGAGGACTATGAGCACGATATATCGGACTACAAACATTACACTGACAGAAAAAAATACGAAAGAGGTAATAAGAAATAGCACAGAAGCCATGAGCCCAACAGTAAGCATTTTATAATTATCGCCTCCACCACTCAGAGAAGAAAAGGCCTTAATCCCACCTAGAGCAAAAAATCCCTGAAGGCCCAGAGCTTGCTGGTAAGCGTTTGAAAGTCCGCTCGTGGCATCCACTGCTCCAGTGTCAGAAAGTATGCTGTTATACAAACCTACTGTTGCCACATTTGATGCGTCTATAATTACTTTTGTAAAAAACAAACTAAAGTTTATGAGAAGCGAAGCTAGGACTATGCCCGTAATAAACTTTTTTATGTTGGCGATGCTTCCTTGGTCGATGATAAGGAGTATGGCCTCATAGACCAGGAGAAATATAAAGCCGATGTTCATTATGTCTCGGAGAACTTTCCAGGCTATATTTATGCCCTCCATCTTGTTTATGTTTGCCGACATATCCACAATTGTTGTTTTTATGACAAAGTTCAGAATTAATCCAGCCAATCCGAGAATTAAACCCATTATTTGGAGTATTATGTAAGCTAACCAGCCTAATAAAGCCGGTCCCCATTCGAATGGATTTAACCAATGAAAGAAACCAGTGGATTGTTGGCCTTTTTCTTCTGCTGATTTTGCATTTCTACAGGCATCATAAGCAAGTCCTACCCCTTCGGAAGCACAAGGATCTGGTGCGGCCGTTGTTCCTGTCGGAGTTGCCGTTGGAAAATTAGTCATTGTGCCAGTGGTTGGGGTCGAAGGTAAAGGCGTTGTCGGAGCCTCCGCATCCACTTTACCCGCATAACTAAATACCCCCACCACAACCAGTATTAATCCCGTTAGAAGCAGACCGCGGCCCGTAAAAGTTTTTCTTATGTTTATTTTGTTAATTAAGTTCATCTCATTTTGCTTATTTGACTTTAGTCATCAAGCGGTCGCGGCTTATAACGGGATAAAATGTCAAATAAAAACTTTTTCATTTTACTTTAATTTCCGCCTACCGTCCCTCCGCTTGGGGTGCTACTCGCATAGCGGCCGACAAATTGTCTATAAGGCGCGCATACGGCAGGCCGTAGGTCAGGGATGCAACTTATTCCCTTTCTGTCTATTTCCAGGGCTTCGTAGTTCTCAATCGCTTTGATAAAAGATTCCTTTAACGTTGGATAAAAAGCTAAATTGTGGGCAACTTTCGCAGCAGTCTCTGGGGTGAAAACAGTTGTGTTTAAGCCTGCCAATATACAATAATATTGTGTTGTTAACGCTTCTTCGTCTCGCACGCCCTGCCAGACTACATCCGCCAAGTCATGGTAGGTCCATCCCGGCTTGGCATTGACCAAAGCCACGGTGCTGTTTCTGTCCAGCCAGGTGATGTCTCGACAGGATCCAGCCATTGCCCCGATAGTATCTCCATTTCGAAGCGTTTGGCCGTAATCCGAAGGTCCGCGGTTGGGTAGGGGTTTGTCTGTGATTTGAATCAGTCTGCCGTTGGATACGCCATTCCCGGAGACTTTGACTGTGGTTACGCCTTTTGGCATATTGCTTGGCACCAATGCTGTAGTTTCTGTTTTGTCTGAATTTACTGACCCAGTAGCGGAATGAACCTGGCCACTTGCGTCCGTTAATTGAACAGAGTTAGTCAAATTTCTGCCCACGATAGTGATTTGGGTTTCACCGGCATGGACCAGGAGCGGACGGACCGAAACGATCGCAGTAGCTCCGGCATCACCCGCGCGGATAGCGATATTGGGAGTATTATCTCCGAACCACTCCACGTCACCCTGCACCATTTGCCATTGAAAGTTATGGGTGCCCGGATCCATTGGCGGATAATTTAGGAAACCAAAAGTGACTTGCTGGCCCGGAAGGACATCGGTTTTGAGTCGTACTAGGCCGATGCGCCAAAATTGAGTGCCTAGTGGGTTTTGAGAACCGAGTTCGTACTTATCACCGGCCTTCCAAGTAGTTGTGCCTGTGTTCAGAAAAGTGATCTTGGCGTTAAAGAGTTTTCTCAAGGGTACAGACTGCGGCACCTGCTGTGAGACAAATTGAGCATGATTGCCGCTTTCTTGAGTAAAGGATATAGAAGAATTTGAAACGTCAGCACTATCACGCTGGTCATTACCATAACCAGTATAAACATAAGGAAAATCATAGTCTCCCGGATCGTAAGTTGGATTACCGCCACCAAAATCGATTTCCGGAGGTGTCACATAGCCGTCGCTCGGACCGCCGCCGGGATCACCGCCCCCGCCACCATTTGTTGGTGTATCAACGCAAGTTGTTTCCCCGTCTATATTCCTGGTGCATGTCCGTATAGGTCGCGTCTCTCTTGTGCTACAAGACATCTCTCCGTTTTCGTCCGTGGTGCAGTTAACTGTTGGGTTTGTCGATACTGGGTTAGGGTTTGAAATCGGTCTTGCCGCTTCGTCTCGTAGCTGGTCGGCAAATGATTTGCCACTCCCTGCGGTTTTTTCACTTGCGCCTTTTAGGCTACTCAAAGTTTTGCTTATCAGCTGATTCAACAGTGCGCCAATAATTTCATCAACCTCATCAGCCGCTCCCAGTCTACTAACACCCTCACCAAAGACTTTTGTCAGTTGGCTCTGGACAAGAGATCCAGGAGTAACAGTTTCTTTTTCAGAGCTTGAACACCCAGGGGAATCAGGTATGACTCCCACGCCAAATCTAACACTGCCCGCCGCTTCCCTTTTTCTGGCGTCATCGATTTCGGCTTGAGTCCATTTTTTGGCGTTGCTTTTGCATTTCTCGACAGACAGAAATCCCTGCCCTTGCTCCAGCTCTTTTTGTTTGGTTTCTTTTTCCGTTCCGACTTGTATTGACAGCTGATTTTTAGCATCGAGGTATGCACCATAGGGGTTGTTCTGGTTATTTTGAGTGACTTCAAACCAACCTTCCCATCCACCCTTGCTAAAGTCCTGTGTAAATTGATCATAATTGTCTTTAACCTTGCTCAGGGTACAGGCATAGTTTTGATTATCGTTTATATAATTTTTGACCAGAGCCAGACGGACTTGAGCTTTGAAGGGACTACAGAGGTTATTTAGCGCGGTACTGGAAAGAACATCCGAAGCTACTCTATCACCAACATCTAGAAAGAACTGCTTTGGGTCTGTCACATACCCAGGGTTTCCTTCAAATCCAGAGTTAATCCAGTTCACCGTGGAAGCGGTCAGTTTGCTTAGTACTGTGTTTATTATAGTGAAGACGATAGTGTCTGCCACGTATTCCTTTACTGCGTTTGAGACGTCAACATATTGGGCATAAGTTTTTTGTGGGAAAAGTAGGAGAAGTGAGAGAGCAATCATCCCAACTCCAGCTGATTTTTTGAAGCCGTGTAAAAAAGACATAATATACTAATATTATATATCAACAAGTCCTAGTTATACTAATGTTTCTGTTGAAAACTATTGGCTAAATATTTTATATGTTTGAGCCTGTTTTCTGGGCCAAGTATTTATTCACTTCAATCAGTGCGTTTTGAAATTTGATCATGTCGCTGTTGTATTGACCTATACCAGCAAGACCCCTGATGGGGTCCGTAAATGCCACTCGCATGGCTTCCAAGTCAGAGACAACATCACTTGTGGCGTTGAGAAGGGCGAGGTGTGCGGAAACGGCGCTTTTTGGAACGTTCATCTGCAAAAGATCGGAAACTAGGCCCTTGGCTATGGAAATAGTAGAGTCTAGTCGCAGAAGAGCATCTTGTCCGCCCGCCTTGGTTGCTTTGTTTATAGCCGTTACAGGGCTGTCTGTAACTTGGGTTGACCTAGTTTTCAAGATTAGATTGAGAGTTGTTTTGTAACTTTTTATTATGTCTAGATTTTCCTCTTGTTTTATATGGAGGTTTTCCGCTATGTAAATCGGTCCATTTATTTGGGTGTAGTTCGTATTTGATAGGACGCTATCACTGATTTTATTTGCCATATCTACCGTCACGGTTCCACCACCTCCCTTTGCGAGCAAATATTGAGAGAAAAAATCTTTTGCCACTTGGGATGTTATGGTGGTGCCGTCGAAAACTTCTGGGTTTTGGTTTGTCAAAACAGTTGTACTGCTCTGACCAATCGAGACCAGTATTTTTTTCCAATCATCATTGCTGGTGTTTTCAATAGAATTTACACTTCCCACATCTATATTTTGCGAGGGAGATGTATTGTTTTGAGAAATTTGTTTCGGGGTTTTCTCAAATAGGTAAATTGCCACTACGATTCCAAAACAAATGATCAGTATTGTTAGAATTTTATTACTTGGCATTTATCCGTACACCAACTCTGGCATTGTGTTTTTGTTGCATGTTAAGAATTTCTATAAAACATTGATCTCGATAATTTTGTATCAAGTAGTGTATTTAATAAAAACACTATGCAACTATGCCAGAGTTGGTGTGCGGATTAATTATATCACACCGTACAAATGTGCTAACCAATACACACCGAGGTAAGAAAATGCAACACAAGCCAAAAAAACAAAACGTAAAATAAAAAGAGGTTTTTCTGTATATGGTTTTTTTGTAACTAGCTTATAGCCGATAATCGCCGCTGGTATGGAAAAGATATATAAAGCATAGAAAGATAGAAAAATCGGCACAAGAAGAAAACTTAGAGCCAAACATAGCCCCACTATTTTCGCCCCGTTTTGGCCAAAAAGCACAGGCAGAGTCAGTATTCCATCAGCTCTATCCCCCTCTATATCTCTCATATCTTTGACGTTTATAGCAAGAGTGACCATGATCACTATTCCCACAGCGAGGAGCATTGGAAAATTTCCGATTTCTTTGTGAGCCGAAATAAAAAAGAATCCAGCTAATATGGTGGCGAGAGAGGCTACGCCTATTAGAAATGATGGAATTATAGGAAATCTTCGGAGGCGTAGTGGGTAAGATGAATATATATATGAAGTTGCAACGAAAACTAGAGCCATAAAAAATGGATAAAATCCAGCGGACCACGAGCCCAGAAGAGCGATAGCAAGCCAGAGAAAACCTGTCTGTCGCATATCATTTTCATTTAATTCTTTTTTTATTAGGGGTCTATCTGTGTTTGATATTTCGTCTATTTTTACATCGCTTACGTCATTTGTGTGCACGGCCTGCATCCACAGGGAAACCCAAGAAATTATGAGGCACAAAAGTCCCAGTAAATCTGCCCAAATTAACTCACCACTTAGTCTGTTTATATAAGCGAATCCTGCCCCACAGAGAAGTAGAACAATATACGAAGATATGCGCTCCAAACGAATATTCCCGATTACAGCTCTAAATTTTTTGCTATCGATTTTCCAAAGAAGTAATGCTCCAAAGAAAAAAGAAATAATAAAAAGTATTTGAGACATCAATTTATCAAATCCCAACTCAAAAAATCTGGATGCTGATACCGAAAGGTTTCCATCATGAAGCGTATTGTGAAATATGTTTGACCCGTTGACTGTATTCTCAAAAAACTTTAGAACATCTATCGTAGTCCCCGCATGAAAATGAGAAAATGTATACAAAATTCCAGGTAAACTTGCCATTACAAATCCTAAAACATAAGTGGCTATTACCCCAAGCAAAGTCTTGGATATATTTTTTGTTTTCAACCATAAATACCAACCAACACCCGCAAGAATGAGAATTATTTCTACTCGAATACCGTATGTCGCTCCGTGTGTTAGGTTGGAGCCAAAAAATGTCAGAAAATCAAAAAGCAGTTTGCCATGCGTATCGAAAATATAAGTCATTTTGTACCCCAGACCTCTGCTCAATAAAATATCAATGATAGGAGCAAGCCAAATAACGGGCAAACCAAAAAGAATTACTTTCACACCCGCCTCGTAATTTTTGGTTATAAATCCAATAATACACGCCGTAACCAAAATAATAGAAAGGAAAAAAAGTCCGTAATGAACTAATGTATAAGGATCCGAAGGAATAATGCCCGTACTCGTGGGACTTGAAAGAGATTCAAACAGAAAACGAACAAAAAGTATACCACTGAAACCAAGCACCCACTGACTTATAGTCATTTTCTGATTCTCTATTTCCTCTAAGATCTTTTTGATCATCAAGACATTATACTACAGAGTTTTAGCCATGTTTTAAGTGGGACATCTTCGGCTCTAGCTTTCAAATCTATTTCGCATTTACGAAAAGCCTCTACAAGTAAAGACTTGTCGACCTGCGAGGTTGACAAGTTTGGCAGAAGCTGTTTGCGTTTATGGGCAAACCCAGCGTGCAAGATTTCAAAAAACTTTTCCTCACTGATTTTTTTGAAATTTGATCTAGAAATGTTTTCTATACAGAGCACAGCCGAGTCCACGTTTGGTTGTGGCGAAAACGCCCCACGGCCAACAGTACGAATATATTTTGGATGGCCGTATGCTTTTACAGAAAGAGAAAGCAAACTCTCCTTACCACCTTTGACCCTAAATCCGCCTTTGGCGGATCGGGCGACCGAGTTTGAAAAACTCGGTTTAGCCACAATTCTTTCCGCCACTTCTTTTTGCACAAGCAAAGTCATTGATTCTGGTTGATTCTCTGATTCCAAAAACATTCTTATTATTTGTCCTGTTATATAGTATGGAATATTTGCAATAATTTTATAGGTTCTAGTTTCTAGGTTGTGGGTGCTAGTGTTAAATTTTAATACGTCATCATGTATAAGTGTGAGAGAACGAGATTTTATTTCTTTTGAAAACTTTTCTTGTAAAACAGGAATTAATCTGTCATCTTTTTCTACAGCTATTACATGCGCTCCGGTTTGCAGGAGCGCCACGGTCAAGGTTCCCTCACCGGGACCAATTTCCAGCACCACATCGCCGCTTTTAACCTTTCCAGCGTTAACAATATCGGAAATTATATTTTTTGAGCGAAGAAAATGTTGGCCTAGGGACTTTTTATTTAACATAAAAATTTTCAATTTTCAGTTCTCAATTTTCCTGCCTACCGCAGGCAGGCATTGAATTTTCAATGAATTAATTTTCAAAATTGGAACATTGGTCATTGCTTGAAAATTGTAAATTGATAATTGAAAATTATTTAACCTTAAAATTCTATCTTAAATAATGATACTCGATCTCCCCCACCAGCGTACGATTCTTTCTCAGTATACCTATCCGGTATGTCGTCCAAAAACTCTGAAGGTGAGTTTACCTCCATAGAGCCAAATATAGTCCTAGTTTGGGCGTGTGTCAAAAAAAGTTTCTTGCCAGCTCGAGTGACAGCCACATAAAACAGTCGTCTCTCCTCCTCTCTGTCTTCTCCCGATTTTTTCTCCATTCCCATTTTGTGATGTGGAAAAAGATCGGCTTCCAATCCGGAAACAAAAACAAAATCAAACTCTAGTCCTTTTGACGAGTGCACCGTCATCAGTTTAACCCCACTTTTTTTATCATCGAGAGAATCTTGATCCGAAACAAGAGATGTATCGGTCAAAAACTTTTCAATACCTTCGTAGCCTTCGGCCTTACCGCCCTCGCCTACGGCATAATCATACGATGTAGCAAGACTGACCAGCTCCATTATGTTTTCCAGTCTTTCCGTGTCCTCTTCCAGTCCTGTGTTGTACAAATTCTCCATACCACTTACCTTTATAATGTACTTCAAAGCCTCGCTCGGTTTCTGTGCGGCTAGTACGGATCTGAAATCAGAAAGCATTTTTCTGAAATTGTTTATTTTGGCCTGCATACTTTCCGGCAATTCACTTTCTTTACCCGAAATTATTTTTTGTATTGTTGTTTTACCGACTCCTCGGGGAGGAACACTTATAGCTCTCATAAAATCACCAATGTTTTCAGTGTTCAGGGAGGCTTTGACATAGGCCATAACATCTTTAACTTCCTTCCTTTCGAAAAATTTTGTGCCAAGCATTTGATATGGCACACCATATGCCAAAAAAGCATCTTCCAGTACTCGTGACTGGAAGTTGGCTCTGTATAGGACTGCAATGTCATCGGGCGAAATGCCGCTTATTATTAAATCCTTTGATCTCAAGGCGATAAAATGGGCCTCATCCACTTCGCTACGCGCTTCGAAAACTCCGATTTTCTCCCCCATAACATTTTCGGTGAAAAGTTTTTTGGGAATGCGAAAATTGTTTTTCTCTATTATTTCATTGGCTACAGCCAGTATGTTTTTGGTCGAGCGATAGTTCTGTTCCAGAAAAAAAGTTTGTACCTCAGGATAAACTTTTTCAAAATGAAGCATATTTTTTATTTCCGCCCCTCTCCAGCCGTAAATATTCTGATCCGTATCGCCCACTACGCAGAGATTCCGGTGTTTTCTTGCCAGCATCTCCACTATGGTGTTCTGAACTTTGTTTGTGTCTTGGTATTCATCTACATGTATGTATAGAAAGCGGTTTTGATATTTTTCCAAAACCTCAGGATATTTTTCCAGGAGTTTCAAAGTTCTCAAAAGCAAATCATCAAAGTCCAGAGCGTGTTCTCGATGAAGAGTCTCCTCGTATTTTGTCCAGATTTTTTTGGTCAACTCGCTTGTGTAATCGTATGCTCCTATCTCTAAATAATCCGAAAGGCTCACCCCCCTTCCTTTTTCTTTGGATATTATGTGTCTAACTTTATCTAGATTTTCTTTTGGATCCAGTCCAAGAGAAACAAAAGCGTCTTTCATGGCCTTTTTTGAATCTGTTGTGTCAAATATATTAAAATGTCTTGGAAGTCCCAGTAGCGTAGCGTTTTCTTTAATAATCTGCACTCCGAGGGCATGAAATGTGCTGATGAATGGAACTCTCCCCGAGTCCAAGGTCTGACCTTTGGAATCTTGGTCCCCAAGGTCAGACCTCAGGAGATCCATTACCCTATCCCTCATTTCTTTTGCCGCTTTGTTTGTGAAAGTGATAGCCAAAATCCTCTCGGCGGGAATCCCATTTACAATAAGATGCAAAATCCTATGAGTCAGAGTTTTTGTTTTTCCCGCACCCGCTCCAGCCACTATCAAAACCGGTCCGTCCGTGGCCAAAACAGCTTTTTTCTGCTCTTCATTTAAGGAGTTTAAATAATCCATTATGTGATATTAACACATTAATGAATTTTCAATTATCAATTTTGCAATTTTCAATCAATTCTCAATGTTTTAATGTTTGAAAACTGGTTCACTGTAAATTCAATGTCTGCCTGCGGTAGGCAGGAAAATTGAGAACTGAAAATTGAAAATTATCCTGTGAACAACTCCCATTGACCCCCGCCCCCAACTCTATATAATGGTAGGATACTGAGCTGATCACATAACAATATGGCTTTGCAGAGCCGTATTATATTACAGAGAGACGGAATACATCTTAACTTTTAGTTTATAGATAGGTCAAAACAAGATCCGCATTTAAACCTAGGTCTTAAAAGCGTGCTGAGAAAATGTTTAGGATATTTTCGAAGCGCGGGATCAGGCGAAAATACGGTGAACATATGGGCGTCTTTGGTTTTAGCTTTCACTCTCCTCTCGACGCTTTTATTGCCACTTCACGCTAATGCGAGCGTTTTTTCTTTTATATCTAGCCTTTTTTCGTCAGTTAGCGCCGAGACCGAAGAGATACAACCAAACTCTCAAAACATGGCTTTGCTTCAAGCGACTATCTCTCCAGATCAGAGTGCTTCGAGTACAAAAGACAGCGCTACTATAGTTGGAGGAACTTCTCTTTTGCCGGACGCCCAAGTCCAAGGTGATGTCAAAACCATAGACCAAGATCAGATTAGTCTCTATGTTGTTCACTCAGGCGACACCCTACCTGCCATCGCCAAAATGTTTGGCGTTTCGGTCAATACTATACGCTGGGGCAATGATATAAAAGGAAGTACCATAACCGTGGGCCAAACTCTGGTCATCCTGCCTATTTCCGGTGTCCAACATACGGTCAAGTCAGGCGACACACTACAAAGCATAGCCAAGATCTACAAAGGCGACTTGGACGAAATCTTGCAATATAACAACTTAACTCTTGGTGCGAAACTGGCTGTCGGGGATGTTGTGGTTATCCCAGATGGTGAAGTCGGAGTAGTTTCTGGAGTAGTTTCTGGCGGAGGAAGTAAATCCTCCTCGTACCCTATTTATAGTGGTTACTACATGCGACCAATTATCGGCGGAATAAAGACTCAGGGCATCCACGGTCACAATGGCGTCGACTTGGCTTCATATTACGGGGCAAATATTTTAGCTTCAGCTTCTGGTGAAGTCATCATATCTCGTAACTCTGGCTGGAATGGAGGTTATGGTTCTTATATTGTTATAAAACACAGCAATGGTACTCAAACCTTATATGGACATTTGAGTGCAACAATGGTCTCCGCAGGTGACAGCGTCAGACAGGGACAAGTCATAGGCAAAATGGGAAACAGCGGTTCTGTAAAAGGAGCGACAGGCGTTCATTTACACTTCGAAATTCGTAGCGCCAAAAACCCATTTTAGTTTTTATGTAACGAAAAGCGCATCGGGTCGATGCGCTCGGGAAGGAACATGTGCAGTTCAGGTTTTATTTTAGCGAGCGTGGCCACCTCCTTGGAAAACGATTTAAGCCACTCGCATTAAACCCGATTGTCAGTATCTCTACTGACCATCCACCTTCTACTTTTTTGGAGTAGTGGGAGGCATCACTTACTAAGGTGGCAAATTTCACCTCTCGAGTCCTCGGACCGCTGCACCGGCCTGGACAACGAATTTGAAGGGAAGGCGAGCATCTGCTCTTTGAGCTCCAACAAAGTACTAACCTTTCGGCGTGTGTAGGCTATCCGGCCACATGGGCACAGGTCGTTGCTCTACGATGACGCTTACTTGGGTTTTCCTAGGTTCGCACCTTCCCACCACAAATTTCTTTTTCAAAAAATCTCTGGTGGGAACCCGATCATTTCGGATCGGGTTTTGGACACTGGTTCTGCGACTGGGGTGTCGCAGGCCTCTTGGCTGGGAGCTTGGGAAGCTCCAGCTTCATGGTGGGACGCCGAGCGGCGAGTTTCTCGGCGTAAAGACGCCGATACTTCTCGACGAGCTTGTCCGCTTCCTCGGGTGAGGAAACATCTTGCGACAAGTTGATCTCGCGGGAGACATCGAGATTTCCGATGCACACCCGTTCGTCCACCGCGCCGACGTTGAGGTGGAGCCGGTAGGCCCTTCCCTCCTGCTTCCAGAGAGTGTACGAAACCTCTCGGTCGCAGTAGGCGCGGACGGGCACCACGAGGAGCTTGTCGCAGCCGCCGAAGAGAGCCGACGCCGCCAAGAGAAGAACCATCGTCACTTTGGTCATGTGTGTCCTCAAAGAACTAGGGAAGAATTTCCCTTAAAAGAAAACTATCAAAATAATTTACTTTTAAGGAAATCCCTAATAAACACAAACCTTGTACTGTTTCGTTCTTTCGAACTCATCAGGTCTGATACACATCAGACGACAGTACCAGATGCGTTCTGGCGACGTTCAGACAAATTTATTTATTGCCTGAAGAAAGAACAAGGTGGAAGCAAACAAGGTCAATTTTGCCTCCAGAGTAGATTGCGCCCAGGTGACCCCGAGCTCCAACCACCGATTTGCGATCGGTTCTACTCTTTTAACCACAACCTGTGTCCTTTTGGGACGGCCGGTTGCCCACCATATCCACCAAGAGCTTATTGCGATTCACCCTGGCCGGGGTTTCACGCATGAGTGGGGCTTAATCCACTCTCCCTCTGTACGATGAGGTCTGGCTCTACGCTCTTGGTTTCCCCCCAACTTTGCCTTCGCAAATTTTTGCAAATTTGCGACCGCACTGTGTCAGTAATGGGGGAGGCTTTAGCAAAGAGACTTGCGGTCCCTAAGCCTAGCCACTGACTTTCCAACTAACAGGTGTTGGCACACTTCTGACTTTCATCAGAAACCCTTCGGACAGTCACTTCCTCGGGCCTGTTTCGTCTTCTAACTTTCGTAGCATCGCCAAACGCTACGAACATATGTGGCTGAGAGGCCTCGGGTTTGGTAGACCCTCCTCTTAACCACATATGTGGAGATTTGGATTATATCTTTCGATACAACCCCGCCTCGGTCGTGCTGTCCGAGACGAATCGTCCATCGCTGGACTATCTGGCTCTCCATGGCCATGTTACTGAATCTAAAAAGTTGAGATTCAGTAACATGGCCACGAAGTTATTTTTCAAAATTTTAAGGAACATCTGTTTCGTTCTTTTGAACTCATCAAGCCCGACACACATCGGACGACAGATACAGTTGGCAAGCCAACTGGGTTATTTTTGTTTCTCGGTTAACCAACCGCGTACGCATTTTCTGTTCCCAGGACTGCGATAACACCCCGGCCGCCACCTAAGTGGCAAGTATTGCCTCTGTTTCTCTGGAGATATTCTTCCAGATACTTCAGAGCTCGCTTCTGCTGACCGTGGTTTTCAAGCCACAGGGCATGGGCGAGGGCGTCCACTTCGGTTTCCCGAAGCTTCGGCCGCGACACTCGGGCGCCATCCACAAACGAGTGGACAGCAATCCCAGCGCCAATCAGGATTTGTACCTGTGACATAGTCTTGTTGGAAGCTTTTGCTCCCGCCTAGGGCCTCTCGCAACTAATTTGTGCGATCCAGGCGCCTAAGTGGAAGCAAAAGCTGAGACATCTGTCAAACCGTCCTGACTTTCAATGTTTTGATTCTGGAGATAGTATATACCTATTCGTATTTTCTGTCAAGTACTTCTGACATTTTCTTTCTTACTACACTAAAAATAGCTCTAAATAAAGCCATTTTATACATTATGATTGATAATCGAGACTGACTGATTTATACTAAATTTGACACTTCTTTAAACAGTTTTATAAACATTTAATATTTAAACTTGACAAATAAAACGAGGGGTATATACTGGTCGGCAGGAGGTGTCCATGCATGACTAAGGTGGCCTGACCGCCCCGATAATACTGCTGCCTTTGAGAGCGCAGATCGGGGCGGGACAGAAGTTCCACCAAAACAAGTCATGTGTTCACTATAGAGTCGTAGTTTCGTCTCATTGGCCCCACGTAGGAGGGGGCCAGAAGAAAGAGAGCAAGATGCTCGACTAGTAGGTTCACTCCCTTCCGAAGGGGTGGGAAGTGAATCGCAACACAGGGGCTCGGCCGAGGGATGGGGAATCGCTTCTCCTCACTCGGTCGGGCCTCGACTTATTTATCCGAATTATTTTTTAGATTATCAAAGGCTAGATTGAAAAGACTTTTCAACGTTTCAGCAAAGTCCTTACTCTCAATATATATTCCAGATAATTTTTTACCTAAAATACTAATTCTGACTTTGTCTTTATATACTGTTATATCGGCGAAGAATGGATATTTTTTTTCGTCAACCTTCTTTCTTTCAGCCAATTCGTCTGATGGCTTCTCCCCCTTTGTCCAGTTATAGAGGACTTTCGCTTTTATTCCTATACCTGTTCTTGTTTTTTTGTACTTATCTGTTTCTTCATCCTTGAATGATTCATCTAAAAGATCCTTTGGATAAAGTATATAAATTGGAGAACCATCTGGGGATCCGGAGTATATATTGTTTTGCAAACTAACTATTCCCTCTTTGCCAGAGAAATATCTTACTATTGGTTTCTCTCCGCTCTCTCTCTGTAGGCTTTTTATTTGTGGTATCACATCTTTAACGAAACGATCCTTTAGTTCGTTTAGAGACATTTCTTTTCTCTCAATAAATGTTTTTAACCTTTCTGGTGGTTCAGCTAGATATTTAGTTTTTTTGTCATACTCTATTTCGCTAACTAAACCCTTTTTTGAAAGTGAGTCGAGTATGGTGTAAACAGTCGGCCTTTTTATTTTGGTTTTTTGAGCCAGTTCGACTACAGAGGCCTGTTCCACCTGGACTAGGTGCAAATATACGGCCACTTCTTTATCCGAAAGCCCCGCATCTTCTAGATATTTATCAATCATGGCTGTATTATATCATAACACTAAAGGTCTAAAATTATTTCAGAAAAACAAATCTTTGAGTTTTTTCTTTACTTGTAAGATTTCACTTTTTGATAATTTTCCAATCTCACCTAAAACAGTTTTCTTTTCTAGCGTAGCAATCTTTGAAACCACAACAGTAGAGTCGGATTTTAACCCATTTTGATTGTTCATTTTCACTACAATTTCAAAATGGCTTTTTTTCTTGGTGTTAGTTGAAATAAAAGCTACTAAGATATCATCTCCTATTGATTTATTTGAGATTATTACGGCAGGACGAACTTTTACTCCGGACAAGTCTGTAAACGGAAAAGGTATCAGAATTATTTTCCCCAAACTAAATACACCGCTATGCATATTTTTTCTTTAAATCTTTTATACTATATAGGTCTGGTTCTTTTTTTAGAAAATCAAAACTACCAGAATAAGCATTTACATTTGTAATATCTGAAAATCTTGAATTATAAACATCTGGGAACTTGACTAGTACTGCCTCAGGGTTGTTTCTTCTGCCGAAAACAAAAACTTCCCCACGGGTCTTAACCCGTTCAATAATCTCGCTTATATTTGCCCTAGCTTTGGTCGACGACATTGTTTTTATATTCATAACCATATTGTACACTTTGTACAAATAGAGTCAATGAGGGTATCCACAGGTTAAAAATTTTGGTACTTCTTTGGTCTATATTGAAGCGCTTCTAAAATATGGTTTTCTGCAACGTCTTTGCTTCCCTCCATATCCGCAATAGTCCGCGCTAGTTTTATTATTCGATGATACGAGCGGGCCGAGAGGTCAAATGCTTTTGCGGAGTTGTTCAAAGTCTCTTTAACTTTATCCGAAAGCAAAATATGTTTAACTAAATCTCTCGAAGTCAACTCGCCATTGGTTTTTATTTTCAGTTTGGCTTTCTTGTATCTTTCTTCCTGTATTTTTCGCGCCTTCTCTACTCTCGGTTTCATAGCTTTCGTTCCCTCGTGCAGTTCTCGCGCGTCCGTCAGTTTCTGGTGTTCCACTTTCGACACTTCCACCCAAAGATCAATGCGGTCGACAATCGGCCCTGACAGTTTTCTTTTATATTTTTCTATATTTTGTGCAGAACATGTGCAGTCTTTACCCTTCACTCCGTAGTTTCCGCACGGACATGGGTTCATAGTGGCAACAAGAATGAAATCCGCAGGATATCGAACAGAGCCCTTTGCTCGTGAGACAGTAACATAGCGGTCTTCCAGAGGCTGTCTCAGACTTTCCAAAACTTTTTTATCAAACTCCGGAAACTCGTCCATAAAAAGTACGCCTTTGTGAGCCAGTGTCACCTCCCCAGGTTTTAGATTTGCTCCACCACCGACGAGGGACACATATGAAGCGGTGTGATGTGGCGATCGAAAAGGCGCTTCTTCCACAAGTCCACCCGAGAGGACCCCACCTATGGAATAAATAGAAGTCACCTCCAGTTTATCGTCAAAGGAAAGCTGTGGCAAAAGGTGTGAAAAAGCCCGAGCCAACATGGTTTTTCCCGTTCCGGGAGGGCCATACATCAGTATATTGTGTCCACCAGATGCGGCTATTTCTAGGCCTCTTTTGGCCGATTCCTGGCCTTTTATGTCGGCAAAATCAACTTCTATTTCTGACTCTTTGACCTTTTTCTTTTTGGATTTATATGCAGGAATCTCTATGTGAGGAACAAAAGCTTTTCCTTCATCCATACATTTTTCCAAGTCCATTTTTTTAGTATTTATATGTCTAACCACATCCAAAAGAGACTCTGCACCATAAATTTTTATCCCAGCAATATTTCCCGCCTCCTCAGCATTTTCGATTGGCAGAAATATTTCTTTGAAACCCTCTTTCTTAGCTCTCTGGGTTATAGGAAGTGCTCCTTTTATAGGTCGGATTTTTCCATCGAGAGAAAGTTCGCCGATGAATAATCTTTTTTCTACGTCGGCTTTTATTTCTTCTTGGGCAAGTAAATATCCGATAGCGATGGGCAGGTCAAACAGAGGTCCTTCCTTCTTAACATCGGCCGGAGCAAGAGAGACCACTACTTTTTGATTTTTATTCTTTGGCGATTTCCAGCCAGAGTTTTTTATAGCCGCCGAAACTCGGTCTTTGCTTTCGTCGACAGATTTATCAGCAAGTCCGACAACAGAAAAAGCCTGCAGTCCCTTCGACAAGTCAACTTGTATATCTATGATTTGAGCGTTGAGTAGGGTAGCTTGTGCAGAGTATATTTTAGATACAGCCATATTTTTGATCTTTTTGTCCGATTTCTTCGCTCTCAGTTTTGTTTGCTCCATGCGCAGTATTTCTATACAGCTTGGTCACAAACAAAACTTGCGAGC
The DNA here is from genome assembly GCA_036517395.1 of Minisyncoccota bacterium. GTDB lineage: Bacteria > Patescibacteriota > Minisyncoccia > Phycocordibacterales > DATDWN01 > C7867-006. The sequence continues at coordinate 15,218 of DATDWN010000001.1, read as the reverse complement.
TTCGAACTAGAACAAAAATCTTCAAAAATATCAGTTCTAGTTCATGTGTAATTGTACCACCAAATAAAATCTCGTCTCATTCATAACCTTTTTAGAGACTCTCGGACCGCGGCGGCGGGAGAGTGAGCAAATTTCTAGCCCAGAAATTATGCGTGCTCTAAAAAGGTTATGGTGAGAAAGAGATTTTGTGCCATCAAGAATTCATATGCGTCTTGCAAGTCTTTGCCGAGGGGTTTGCTTCCAGTCGGTCTAATTCAATAGCTTCACCTCCAACTTCACAAACACCATACGTTCCATTTTCTATTTTTGAGAGCGCACTTCTCACATCCACTAGTTGTTTTTCTAGTTGATTTATAACAGCATTATCGTCTTCTTGTTTTTCGATGTTTTCAGCAATATCTCCCTCTTCTGCTTCCTCTCCCTCACCAGACTCTTTAATCTCCCAGTCGGCTGGATTTGTATCGCTCGGTCGGCCAATGCTTCGCAGCTCCCCTTCGATTTTCAGTTTTTCCTCCTCCAATAAATCTTTGAAATGTTGTATATTTTCCATGAACCAATTATAGCAATTATCTCGTCTGTTTGCTAATGAAATATTTACTCAGAATCGCCCCGAATATACTCTCGTTTTTTGTGATTAATAAAGTATTTCTATCTATAAACGAGTACAAGATTACGCTTTTGCCACTCTCATCTTTTAGCACTCGGAGGTCCTTGTTTTTTAATGATTCGTCCTTGAATACTCTAGTTGTGGTGGAGTAATTTTCAGGAATCGAGAACAATCTAACAAAATCGCTTGGTATGTTCTCCTCCCACTTGAGCATTCCGGCAAAACTCGAGGCGTAATCACTGGTTCGCAGGATTAGAAACACTTCGTTTGTGTCAAAAGAATATATTCCGAGCATGTAATCCGCGTCAAAAGACCTGACAAGGGACGGTGGCATGCTTGGCGCCAGAATGGAAAGTAAAAAAGAAACATCGGCTGGCGTACTAGAGGCATTTATGGTGTTGATATATAATAGTGAATTCACTGGCAAGTTAAAAGATTGTTTTTCCGAGAGAATACTGCCTATCAGATTGTCACGAGACACGTTTACTATAGGCAGGATTTTCTCCTTTGAGAAAGTGGTAATAGTTTTTGCCTCACTTTTGATGACTACTTCTTTCTGGTTTGATTTTAAGAAAAATATACTGGCTAGGGTCACTATTCCAAGCAACAAAAGTATTCCTCCGACAAGAATAAAAAACTTATTTCTGGCTCCACTCTCCGGCTTCTGGGGAACAATAAGGGTGGAATCTTTTTTCTTCTGTTCCGCCAGAAAAATAGAGCTAGTAGAATAGTTGTTTTTTGTTATAGCTTCCTCCACATCTCCTTTATATGTTCGGAGGGATTTAAACTGAGGTTTGGGCGAGGTTTCTGGAATTTTATCTTCAGGCATTTGTAATTATTATAACAGAATTTTCACAACGAAAAAACCCTGTATCAGAGCGAGCTCGATACAGGGCTGGTCCTGTACTGAACTTTGTTCTAGTACAGGGGCCGCCCTCGATAGGACAACCCGCGCTGGAGAGCGACGACGAATGTAGACGAAACTGCAAGGAACGCCTCTGAGGAAACCCCTCGGAGGAAGGTGTGAGGAGGTCACCATGAGACCACACCTTCCTCTCTGGGGTCGCCCTGAAGAATAATTAATTCTATATGAATGTTTTATAAAAGGCAAGACCTCGGTGCTGTTGGCTTGGGTCTCTTATTGCAACAGTGGCTTGCGATTTCGCCTAGGCCCACCAAATCCTATGAGATATTTCCGTGGATTTTCGTCGAGATCTATGAAGTCGCCGCAAGCTTCTATAAGTTTTGCTGACGTTGCTTTTCCAAATGACATCACCTCCACTTGGCATCCAACATTTTGTAAATATTCAACTAGCGGGACAAAATCCCCATCACCCGTTACCAGAATGACCGAGTCGAGTTTTGGTGCCAGTTTAATCGCATCGAGTGCAAGGTCAATATCCCAGTTTGCCTTTTTCGATCCACCGGCAAATATCTGAAGATTTTTTGTTTTTGTTTCGATGCCCATTTTACTAAGCGCATCAAAAAAGTTTTTTTCCTCACCACTTTCTGTCGTTGTGACATAGGCGACTGCTCGAGTGAGAGATCTACCCGCCAGTCCGTCTTTGACCACTTGGTCGAAGTTCACTTTTGCTCCATAAATATTTTTGGCACAATGATACAAATTCTGCGTATCAATAAAAATACCAACCCTCTGATTTTTGTGTTTTATAACTGACATATAAAATATGTAAATTTCTAATTAACCTAATTATTCTAATTACTCTAAAAATAAACAAACTCCAATAATACATTAATCATACTACTTAAAAACCCAATTGAACATTCGGGCTTGGTGATTGCGGTTTATTTAGGTTAATTAGGTCAATTAAAACAATTAGAATAATTTGAGAAACTATTTCTTTAAACCGATTTTCTTTGTTAGTGCATTATATCGTCTAGGATTTTTCTTCTCAAGATATTTCATGTGAGCTTTTCTGTCGGCAACCATTTGCAAAAGTCCTCTTCGTGAGTGATTATCCTTGGCATTTTTTTTCAAATGAAGAGCAAGCTCGTCAATTCGCTTGGTCAAAATAGCAATCTGCACCTCAGGAGAACCCGTGTCTGTGTCGTGAATCTGAACATCCCTGACGATTTTTGATTTTTTTGTCTTGGTTAACATTGGACTAAGGATATCACAAAAATTTTCCCTTTGCAAGACGATTTTTTAATCCCATTTTTATCTAAATCCTGCACTTGACTTTATACTTTATATATGATATCATAATAAATGGAGGTCATCATGGTAACCAGTCCGATCGCCAACCAGCTCGTGGTTTTCTCACTCACCATCCTCATCATGTTAGTCGGCCTCGACTTCTTGATGAGGGCCATGGGTCCGAGGGCTCACGGCGCGTATCGGAGGGAACTGCGTCGGGGTTTCGGTTTCGCCCGACGGCAGATCACCCGCTTCATGCGCTGGGCGTGGCGCGAGCACCACGAGTTCGTTCTCGGGGCTATCGCCGGCGCGCTGGCGGTGCTCTATTTCACAGGTCGTCTCTCATGAGGAAGGAGACGGCCTTTTCGTTTGTCTGAAATACCAACGTCGCAAATATTGTGCAACATACTAACGTCGCACAATATTTGCTATAATAGATAATATGCTAAAAAACAATTCTAAATCCCTAGTTCCGACTGAATTTATCGAAAGAAAAATATATTTTATTCGTGGGCATAAAGTCATGTTGGATAGTGATTTGGCCAAACTGTATGGAGTATCAACCAAAAGATTAAACGAGGCGGTCAAAAGAAATAAAAAAAGATTTCCAAAAGATTTTATGTTTCAACTTAGTATAAAAGAAACTGAGGATCTTATTTCTTCAAGATCACGATTTGTGACCTTGAACTTGAGGTCGCAAATTGCGACCTCAAGTTTGGATTACGGTGGAAGACGCTACTTGCCATATGTTTTTACAGAACAAGGTGTGGCCATGCTTTCCAGTGTTTTGAACAGCAACAAGGCAATCGAAGTGAACATTGCTATCATGCGTGTTTTTGTTCGGATTCGTCAATTAATGCTATCGCACAAAGATATTGCCCGTAGGTTGGACGATTTAGAGAAGAAATATGACCATCAGTTCAGCGCTGTTTTTGACGCTATTCGTCAGTTAATCACAGAAAAAGAAAAACCAAAAAATAAAATTGGTTTTGCTCCACAAAAATAGCATGTCCCAATCTCTGTCAAAACTCAAGCGTCAATTTCTAGAATACATCGAGATAGAAAAAGGCCGCTCTTTCAAAACGATTGAAAATTACAATCACCAGCTCGGCCGATTTCTGGACTTTTTAAAAAATGACGACCCTTCCAAAATCACCCCAGACTCCGTCCGTGAGTTTCGACTCTGGCTTAACCGACAGCCGACGGGACACAACAAATTAAAATCGGAGACTCTTTCCAAAAAAACTCAAAACTATTATCTCATCGCTCTTCGAGCCTTTCTAAAATATTTAGCCAGACAGGAAATCAAATCTCTTCAACCAGAACGAATAGAACTGGCAAAAGTTGGAGAAAGATCTCTTGATTTAATAACACCCGCAGAACTTCAGCGTCTACTTGACTCTCCAAAAGGCAATGATATAAAAAATCTGCGCGATAAAGCCGTCCTCGAACTTTTATTTTCCACCGGTCTACGCCTCTCCGAGCTATGTTCTTTGACTTCAGATATAAATCTAAAATCAGATGAGCTATCTATTCGTGGCAAAGGTGGCAAAGTGCGGGTGGTTTTTCTGTCCGATGAAGCCAAGAAAGCCGTCAGGGATTATTTGGCTGTGCGTAAAGATATGAGTGATGCGCTTTTTGTGAGACTCCCGATAGAAAACCGAGGGCACAAGGTGCAAGCTATGACAGCAGTAGGGCCAATAAACAAAAGATCAATCGAGAGAATCGTAAAAGAGCACGCTATCAAATCTGGCATTTCGAGAAGGGTAACTCCTCACACCCTAAGGCATCTTTTTGCCACAGACTTGCTTTCAAACGGCGCAGACATCCGCTCTGTCCAGGCCCTTTTGGGTCATTCAAGTATTATAACGACGCAGATTTATACTCATGTGACGGATAAGCACCTTCGCGATATACACAAGAAATTTCACAACAGAAATCAGTAAAACTACTTCATTTGCGTTGTTGTGTTTCAATTTTATTTTCTCACCGTACGACAAGTACGGCTCGCAAATAAAATTTCACCCGCCTAGCATCTAAAGCAGTTTTCCTGATTTCTGAACAAAGGTTAGTTCTGGTTTTCTTGTGTTACTATATATCGGGAGGTTTGTATGAGTAGCATTCTCACACCCCGAGATCGACTTCACAGCTTTATGTGTTCAGTCCGTTACCTCGAGTGGTATGTGACGTGCTGGCGACCGAACAAGCTCTTGGCTCGTGATGGTAGGGTCTTCGGCTTTTTCTGACCCGCCCCATTCGTCCGCTTTCGAGCGGGAGAGGTTCACCTCTCTCATCGGAGGCGGATTTTCTTTTATTAAAGTAAAACAAAAAAAGCAACTTTATAAAGTTTGCATATTTATTATATTTGCGTATAATAAATATGTTCTATAAGTATAAATCATAAATATCATATGAAATCTATAACTTTCACAAACAATTTGTCGCCTGATCTTATGGCATGGATGGAAAAATACTCGGCTTCAAAAAAAGTGACGATGAGGGTTGTTTTAGAGACAGCTCTGACAGAGTTTCGCAAGTCAGCTCGTAGGAAAGAGTACACTTCTTCTTTCAAAAGAGCTTCCATGGATAAAGATATAAAAGAAATGGCCGAAGACGGCCTAGGAGATTATTTTAAACAGCTTACTTATCTCGAAAAATAAATATGCTTCAAAAAGATATTTATTTAGCAGATCTTAACCCAACAAAGGGCAAGGAGCAGAAGGGCAAAAGACCTGTGGTTATTATTTCTGGAAATGCCATGAATAAAAACTTGGGTGTCTACATTGTTTGTCCCATTTCAAGTAAAATAAAAAATTATGCAGGTTGTGTTAGTCTAACAAAAGACAAAGTCAATAAACTAAGCGAAAATTCTGAAATTATAACTTTTCAAATCCGGACCATATCAAAAGAAAGAATGATTAAAAAAATAGGTGAAATCACCGGCGAACAGTTGAAAGATATTTTCTATTCATTAAACGAGGTCTTTTATTACTAAAAATCTGTAATGAAAATCATTTCTTGGAACCCCAGTACCAGAGCTGATCTCGGTACGGGGCGAGAAGTGATTCTATGAGATCTAGTGTTGTTTTGATTATGGTAGACTATTTCATATGCGAATTATCTCTTGGAATGTAAATGGCATACGGGCAGTTTACAAGAAAGGGCTTTTTGTGCCTTTTGTGGAGAAGTATAAGCCGGATATTATTTGTTTACAGGAAACCAAGGCTCAACAAGAGCAGAGTGAGGTGGATTTGCCAGAGTATGAGGAGTACTGGAACTCTGCTTCAAGAGCTGGATATAGTGGCACGGCAATTTTCACAAAGCACAAACCCTTGTCAGCTATTTTGGGTCTGCCGGAAAATATTACAAAAAAATACAGAATGGAGGATAAATATGGCGACCCAAATAGCGAGGGGCGTGTCATAACAGCAGAATTCAAAGATTTTTATTTAGTCACTGTCTATACGCCTAATGCAAAAGAGGACCTGTCTCGAATCCCCCTCCGACACAAACACTGGGACCCTGCATTTTTAGAATATGTCAAAGAGCTTGATAATAAAAAGCCGGTAATATTTTGTGGCGATTTAAATGTGGCTTACACAGAGGACGACCTGGCTCGGCCAAAAGAAAATATTGGTAAAAAGGGGTTTACCGCGGAAGAGCGCGAAGGAATAGAGAAAATGATTGACGCGGGTTTTCTCGATACCTTTCGCATGTTCACAAAAGGCGCCGGTCACTATACATGGTGGAGTCATTTTGCCAATGCCCGAGAGAGAAACATTGGTTGGAGAATTGACTATATTTTCGTAAGTAAAACCCTCCAAAACAAAGTCAAATCAGCCAGCATCCTCCCCTCCGTCCTCGGCTCCGATCACTGTCCTATCGAGTTAGACATTGGTATCTCCAATTTATGAGTAAAGTTGCGGATGTGTTCCAACCCTCACCAACCGACAGGCGAAACCTTCATCTTTATATATCAAACGAATATCACCCGTTACGTTTATACTTTTGTGACCTTGCCATGGAGGATTAAGCCAATGATTATTAAGAAGAGGATGAGTCGGATTTTTCAAAAATAATTCAAGGCGTTCTATTATTTTATTTTGTATTGGTTTAGATAGTTTTTTACGATCTTTAACAAACTGCTTTGTATAGATAAATGTCATGGAAATAAACGACTAGACTAGTTTCCATTCTTTTTTCAATTCTTCAACTGTAAATGGTCCTTCATATTCACCGCGAGCAAATTCTTTTTCAGCTTGTAGAATAGCTTGTATGGTCTTTTTATTTGGGGTCTCGCCACCAAGTCTAACTTCCTTTGTACGAACAAAATCTTTTAAACTGGAATTGATAAAAGTACCCAAAGGGATACCTATGTACTTTGCGGTTTTTTGCGCGGCCAATTTTAGCTTCTTATCGATTTTCACTGTTAACAATGTCTTTGTGTTTGTTGCTGAAGTCATATACCAAAGTATATACTTGGGTATATGTTTGTCAAACATCTTCTAGTTTTGCCATACTCCACAAAATCTCAAACCTTCCCTTTTCTTCTCTGGCTAAAGTGGAGTTTTCTATAACCGTGGCAAATGGTTTATTTTCCGAATGGGCGATGTAAATGATTGAATCCGGTAAAATATTTATTTCTGTCTGTTGGTCAAAAGTATTTTTCGATAGGAGTCGAGTTTCTCTCAATTGTTCCTTGTCTTTCCCTATAACTTCTCGAGCTAGTAGTGTATCAGGCAGAATCGCTCTGACTTTTATTCCATCTTTCACCCTTTGTCTCAAATAATTATCAATCATGCCTTGATAATTGATAACAACATCAGGATTTCCATAAATTAGTATTTCATTTCCCTCGGAAATATTGAGAGTCAGCTTATAAGCTTGTTCTACTCCATCAATCCCTTCAAACATTCTGAGATGAGGTCTGGAATAAGTTTTACTTATTAGAGCATTTAGTTCACTGACTGACTCCACTAGTTGATTTTGTTTGTTTTTGAAACTAAATATAAATTCATTTGGACTGATGACAGAATACATAGCTTTCTTACTATCTCCACCTACACTAGCTATGCCTTTGGATACCAGATCATTTATAACCACATAACAGGTGGTTCTTTTAACCCCAGAAGTTTCAGAAATATCCCAAATAGATGCGTTCCCTAGTTTCAAACAAGCCAAGTATACACAAGCCTGATTTTTAGATAATCCAACATTAGTCATGACCCTCACTAGGTAGTCAGAAATCTGTGGATCTTTTGATGTTTTTACTGTTGTCATTTTAGATGACAGTATTATAGCAAATAGTAAAAACTATGCAAGTAGTCTGTTTTATCCTTGTTACTAGCCATATATAGTATGATAGTCTTTTGATATTGTTAATAATTTTATGTCATTTATTTTGACACTAGTCATAATTCATGCTAATCTTATGTCAGAAAGAGGGATAATCTCTCACATGTACACAAAGCCCTTTGATGGCTCTTAGGGTAAAAAGGAGGTGAAAAGGATGCCTACAATGAGACTCTTCAGGGTAGCGAGAGACGTTCCTGTCCCATCAGGAGCAATAATGGACTACTGTGTTGATGGAATACATGTCAACATGATCTATGCACCACCAATAGTAGACCGTCGCGTAATCACAACATGTGACGGTAGCTGTAGAGATGCAGAGATTATCGCAGAACGTGAACTGCCACAAGATGCGGTTGAAAATCTCCGAAGTCTTATTGGTAAGGTGGTTGATAATGGCCGAGTAGTTTGCAAACTTCCACAGGCAGTAAGTAGGGGACCTTCGGGCCCGATAACAACCGGACGAGACTAAGCTTGACTCTTGGTGGAGAAGGACAACTCCTAGACAATAAAACCCACTAAACAAAGTGTGAGCGGGGATCCTGCACGAAATCAGAATTGGCTAGCCACCAGTTCAACAATAAGGCAGGGCGAGACCGCAAAAACTGAAGGAATATGCAAGATAAAATTTTTGCATTTCCTACCCAGAAATGATGCAACACTGGGAATTATGTATCTACGGTTTAAGAGTCCGTACAAAAACTCTTACTGTAGCAAAGTGTGTACTTTGCCTGATGAGTTCGAAAGAACGAAACAGATTCCCAGTAGTAGAGCGAAGTTCACTACGGGATAAAGTTCCTAAACAAAGGAGTGTCAAATGTTTCCATGGTTCATCATCGTGGCGATGGTGTCGTTTGCGTTCGGTTGCTTCGTCGGAGCTGTCACGGTCGCCACTTTTGTCCTCCCCTTCGTTTCCCACGCGCCAAAACCCCCAGCGACAAGTTCGCTAGGGGTTTTCTTTTGTTTAAAAAATGACAGTTTAATAAACTTGGTACTTACCACTTAGTTGGCATTTCCATTTCATAACACGAATCAAATCTTTCAAATACATCGCGATAGTTCTTTAAAATATAAGGAATATTTTGCACTCTATAATTTGGATATATACCTATAATCTTCTTGTCTTTATCTGCGACTAAAATAATGGATGATTTTCCTTCCACGACCTCTTCTTCCACTAAACCATAGTCGTTTGCACCACCGTCACCACTTAAGCCATCGGCGGAAAGCCATCCCCCCATACAACTAACGAAAGTTCCGCTCATCCCACAATCTTCTAACGCACAATAACTCATATTCTTTTCCATGGCATATATATAAAATTTATATTTCAAACTATAAATAAATTCATATTCTGGTACATTCTCCGATACAATGGGCGCTTGATCGCCCAACTTGAATGGGCCAAATGATTTAACAGAACGCGGATTAGAAAAAAAATAAAAACACACCAAAAGCAAAAAAACTATGCAACAAAGAATAATTATTATTTTTACGGCTTGTTTTTTGGTCATATTTAATCAACTACTTCTAGGACACCCACACTTAAACCATCACCCTTGCGAGCCTTAATAAGTTGATGAAAGATTTCGTCCCATTTATCTTGTTCTAAAACTGTGATACAACCTAGCGAATGCATACCTGTGTGGAGATATTTTGCGTCTTTGTGGCCCACCCTAAACCAAACTTTGGCAAACTTAGCTATTTTTGTATAGTTTATACCGCCCTCATGTGGCGCATCAGGAATTTCAATATCGTAAATACCCACTTTCCATTTTTCTGCCTCAAAAAATGTTTTTCTATCAGTATCAAATTCACCAATTATTTTATCGAACTCTTGTTTTGTACCTACTTTTATTTTTTTCTTCAGACTAAAAGGTTTTCCTAAAATATTAATTTCCAGCCTAATATCATCACCTATTGAATTTCCAGAATAACTTATACTCTTTAACTTCAAAACAATTTTCTTAATCATAAATAAATTATACTGTATTTTTTAAATGCAACTGCATAGCTCAATGGCTCACAATTATCAATGACAGAATTATTGATTATGATTTTACCAAGTAATTTTCAGCAGAAAAAACATATTGTTCAATAAATATTTTTTTAAATGGCACAAGAGAGTTTAATTCATAAAACACGAGCATTGATTCACGATAGGCATTTTCGTCTACACTCCTATAAGAAAGAGGGGCGCATTTATGAGCTAAAAGTAGAGCGTTTGCCATAAGTCGCGCTGTTCTTTTGTTCCCATCTTCAAATGGTTGGATGTAACTAATACCGACGAGTGCCACAAGCGCTTGGGTGTACGGATTTTTTATACGAGAAATACTTTTGGATAGTTGTTCCATTGCTTCGGAAATCTGGTAAATGTTATCAAGTGGACGGTATAGCGAACCTGTTACCCCGACAGGTTTTTTACGCAAACCAAAGTCTACATTTAGGTCTTTGACCAGAATTTTATGGACTTCTTCTATGTTTTTCTTGGTTAATGTTTTGAATTCAGATGAATTTTCTCTTATAAATTTGAAAGCTTCTTTATGGTTTAGAATCATTTTAGCTTCATCTTTACTGTGTCCCATGGCCTCAATCCCCTCTCGAATTAGTTTTTCAGTGTCGAGTAATGTATATGTATTACCTTCGATTTTTGAAGACTTCCACGAAAGTTCAATGATAAAACGCTCCAACTCTTTTTCTTGTATTGTAGTCGAGAGATCTTTTGTGCGGACATGATATTTTTTTGTGGCCATATCCAAGACCTTTTCTTCGTCTATTGTAAGTGGATTAAAACTTAGTGTTTCAAAAAGTGAAAAATTATATCCACTTCTACCGTGACGCCTGTCTGGCTCGTTGAGACAGTATAAGTGAGCATCAATATTTGAAACTAGTCTGCCGTATGTGGTTATGGTATATGAGGTTGATCGGCCAGAACCGTTTACAATAATAACCCCCAATGATTGAAGTCGTGATAAGACTCTTTTGACGGTCACAAGAGACAAATCTTCATCCAAAAGTTTTAATAATGCATGAATATCTGAAGACTGAGCTTTATCCTGCTTTGACAAGATATCCAGTATTTTCTGTTCTCTGGGGCTTAAATTCTCCATAGTTTATCGTATCATTTGATGTGCCTTATCGTATCAAAATGATACGATAAGGTCAAGAGATAAATTTTATTTTACGCTCTCCTTCTCGGCCTCAATCCCTAAAATCCTATTATAAAACTCATATTTTGCTCTTTGGTATTCTTTATAATTTAAATCTTTGGCCTTTTCTTTGATTGTTTCGTATTCTTTCAATAAATCAGGATTATTTTTCAATAGATTAAAAGTTTTAACTTGGTGTTTGTGAAGTTAGGATGGTTGGATCAGTAAGCCACAGACCAACACTAAAACCATCTCTATGAAAGTCCCAACGAATCGTATTTTCACCCTTTTTGGTGAGTTCCCCAAATAGCTTTACAAAACTTCCAAGATACTTTGGTTGTTCCGATTTTATACACCAGACACTCAGATCTATATCCTCTTGACCAGAAATACGTAAAGGCAATGAACCCAAAAGCATAATTTCCAAATCAGGTTCCACTCCATGAATCTCCGCTATTATCTGGTCAGCAACTTCTAGACCCTTCGGATTAAAAGGTTTAACAATCATTTTTTGATCATCTGATAGAGTCGCAATATATTTAGACTGACCTTCTGTAAGCATTGTTAAACTTTACTATGAAAAAACTTCTAAATCCACTATACTTTTATCTAAAAACAAAATTTATTTTCAATCCTATCCTTCGATAATACTCTCAGGATCTTTAATTTTTCTAAAATTAAAGAGTTATCCCCATGTGTCCTTGACATGTCTTTTAAGAAAAAATACAATTACATCAGAACCTAGATTGAATGTCCTTGAAAAGTTTTCAACAAAAAGGACGGAAATTCTGGAATTGGTTCTTTGTCAGAGTACTCTTTTTTAACCCATTGCCACGCCGTGCGTAGCATTTGGGTAGGGAGCCGTACGACTCCCCCGCCTGCCTCTGGCAGGCCTCCTCGAAGACCATCTGGTAATCCTCAGGAAGTAGGTGTACAAACTAATTCTCACTATCTACTTATTTATTTTGGATTAAGTTACAACATCTAGTCCTCACAAAGGAACTCTGGATGACTCTTCTCCCCTAAATCCGAACTGACTTTGTCAGTTCTAGGATCGGGCGAACCGATTTGCGGTTTTAGCCCAACCGCCCAATGAATGGTAGTTGTTACACATGTAACGATTCTCGCTCATTGGGCGGTTTTTTGATTTTTGCACACAAAAATCATCCTGAGACAAAATCTTGCCATCGGCAAAATTTTTCGAGGGAAACTTATTTTACCCAGCCCCGCTCCAAATTTTGCGAGATAATTTAGAAAAAATCTGCTTGGACAAAAGGGATGACCTATTCGGTCACGCAGATTTTATTTTCAAGAATAAATCTGGTGTTGTTTGAATATTTTGTGGCTTAAAATAAGGCAAAATTTAGACGGGGTTATGTAAAATATAGTCGCTACGCTCCTTATTTTACATAATGCCTTCCACGTATTTTTTTGATTTCCTCCTCGTCTGCCTCTTCTTTACTCAACTTCCCCTGCTCACCTAGGGCTTTCAGTTCATTTTCAGGAAGCAAAACAAGCTCTTTGGCCCGATTTTCTAGGTATTCCTCAGTATTTTTCTTTGGCTCCTCCAAAACCTCCTCGAGCAAAGCGTGCAAAACATATCCAATCTTTGGTCCAGCTGTTTCATGAGTAACATCCATCAATCTCTTGCCATTAATTTTCAACATTCCGACAGAAACTGGGTCGCGGAGCGCTTCCTCTATCATGGCGTGGTATTTACGAAGCCTATACGGGTCTTCCTTAGGCCTGCCAGTGCCTATACGGTCGCATATGCGTACATTCATCAAATCCCAAATATTATCCCGTCCAACATTTACAATCATTCTACGGACCGCTGAGAGCGTTATTTGCTCAGTGTCAGAAAAAAACATATGCCAACGAGCCAGTGTGACCACTTTTTCAATTATTTTGCTAGGATAACGCAAATTTTCTAGGATTTTTCTTGTCACACGTGCGCCAAGGACCTCATGCCCATAAAAAGTCCAAGTGTTCTGTTCATTGTTTCGTCTTCGCGACTCTGGCTTGGAAATATCGTGAAATAGAGCCGCCAAACGGATTTCTAAGGGGTAATTTTTATCAGCGGCACACTGCACCGAACGTATCAAGTGCTCCCACACATCATAGGCGTGGGCTTGATTCTGCTCAACCCCGACAGTTTTTTCTAGTTCTGGCACAACATATTTCAAAATACCAAGTTTTTTCATGGTCAACAGGCCGTCGATGGGCCTATTCGACATAATTATCTTTGTAAATTCATCTCGAATACGCTCCATTGATATGTTTTTCAGAAGATGAGCATTTTCAAATATTGCTTTCTCCGTTTCAGGACTTATTTCAAACTCCAACTCACACGAAAGCCTGACCGCTCGGAGTATACGTAGGCCATCTTCTGTAAAACGATCTACCGGATCCCCCACCGTGCGAATTATTTTGTCTTTCATATCCTTCTCTCCTCTATATAGGTCGGTGATTGTTCCTGCCTGCGCAGACAGGCCATGTGACCTGCCTACCGGCGAGGCAGGAACAGAATAGGCCAAAGCGTTTATTGTAAAATCCCTTCTTTTCAAATCATCTTCCAGTTTCTGGCTGAAAACGACGCTATCCGGATGTCTATTGTTGGAATATTTCGATTCGATTCTGTAGGGAGTGACCTCAACAATCAATGCCTCGCCTGCTGACTCAGCATCTTCGCCTTCGCGGGCTATGACTACACCCACCGTTCCATAGTCGTTTTCATAAAATGTCTTGTCAAATAGTGCTATTATCTCCTCGGGCTTGGCATTGGTTGTGACATCCCAATCTTTGGGTTCCCTGCCCAAAATCAAATCTCTAACACACCCACCCACGAGAAAAACCTCAAAACCAGCTTCTTCTAGCTTTTCTGTTACTCGTGAAACTTCTTTTGGGATGGGGAAATATTTCATTTGATTATTTTGCTTGTAATTATAATAATGTTATCATATGAACTATACTAATCAAGTTATATACTATGAAAACGAAGGTTCTGGAAAAAGAAAAGGCTATTGAGTTGCGAAAAATGGGCAATAGTTACAAAGATATTCTATCACAAGTTTTTGTATCTAAAAGCACTATTTCAAGTTGGTTAAAGGACTTATCAATTACTTCAGAAGAGAAAAAACTCCTAAAAGAAAGGATAGATACAAATATATCAAGAGGACGAATAAAATCAGCTACTGCCATAAGAAGGAATAGGCTAGATAGAGAAAAAAAGCTCTTTATACAAGCAAAATCAGAATTTGAAGTATTTAAGAATGACCCAATGTTTTTTGTCGGCGTTGGGCTTTACTGGGCAGAAGGGTCCAAACGAAGTTCAACCTTCCATTTTATGAATTCGGATCCTGAAATGGTAGTATTTATGATATCGTGGTGCAGGAAGTTTTTGTTGAAAGAAGTTAATAATATAAGTTTGAGATTGTATACCCATAGGTTGTTTGAGAGTGAGAATCTTGAGGAATATTGGTCAAAAACAACTGGTATTTCATTGTCTAAATTTAAAAAAACCGTCTATAAACCAAGTGGTTTGGGATATAAAAAGCGACCAATGTACAAGGGATGTATGAGAATTGAAATTTCAAAAGGCATGCATTTACTTAGAAAAATGCAATTTTGGCAACAGCTTTTAGTTGGAGAATTTAGAAAAAATAATGTATTATAGGATTAAGTGGCGCCCGTAGCTCAATGGATAGAGTACCGATCTTCGGAATCGTGGATGTGGGTTCGATTCCTGCCGGGCGCACCACAATAGAAAAAAGACCTAATATTAGGTCTTTTTTCTGTCCTATGATCACTAGTGCAGAATACTTGAATTAGTCCGAACCGCTTTCGCCGCCTGCGGCGGCGAGGAAGTCCCCCCGCGAAAATCCGGAAAGGCGGCGGAGCCGCACGAATCAAAACCGCAAAAGAACCCGTTAAAAACATCGGCTCGAACCAT